>NZ_CP016756.1:3422500-4022500 GCF_001700965.1 Stenotrophomonas nitritireducens | reverse complement strand
AGAACGCTTCGATGTCATCCACCGGCGCAGGAATCAGCCCCGGCGTGCCGCGCCGCAGATTGACGAATGCCTGCTGCTGGCTGGTGAACAGCCGCTTGGATTCAGCCTCAGAATCACTGGCCACCACGTTCAAAGCGAGAATCGCGTATGGCTGCTGCAGATGCTCGGAAGGACGGAAGTCGCGGCGATACAAGGCCAGCGCCTCATCCATCGCGTCCGGGGCGAAGTGCGAGGCAAACGCAAACGGCAGGCCCATCTGGGCTGCCAGACGCGCACTGAACAGGCTTGAGCCCAACAGCCATACCGGCACCGGAATGCCGCCGCCGGGCACTGCCTGCACCGTCTGCCCCGGCTGCACCGGTGCGAAGTAATGCAGCAGTTCGGCGACGTCCTGCGGGAACTGGTCGGCGCTGTCGAAATAGCGGCGCAGCGCACGCGCGGTCGGCTGGTCGGTGCCAGGTGCGCGGCCCAGGCCCAGGTCGATGCGATCCGGATACAGCGAGGCCAGCGTGCCGAACTGCTCGGCCACCTGCAGCGGCGAATGATTCGGCAGCATCACCCCGCCTGACCCCACACGGATGCGCGACGTCGCCCCAGCCACATGCCCGATCAGCACCGCGGTGGCGGCGCTGGCGATGCCGGGCATGTTGTGGTGCTCGGCCAGCCAATACCGGTGATAGCCCCAACGGTCTGCGTGCTGGGCCAGCTCCAGCATGTTGGCGAATGCCTGCCGCGGGGTCGAACCCTCGCAGACCGGGGCCAGGTCAAGGATGGAAAGGGGGATCATTCTGCGGTCTCCATGGACGATGCAAATGACATGGGGCTTGTCCCCGCATTCTCCATCCAGTCAGCGCGGTTTCTGCCGGGACACTGTTTTCCAGACCCTGCGGCCTCCCGGATTCAGCCCGGCAGCTCGTCCTGGCGGTCCACCAGCGGCTGCAGCTGCGCGTCCAGCGCCACCCGTTCATCGAACACGAAGCAGCGGCCGTCATAGCCCTCGCCGCCCACTTCCTCGAAGTAGCCGAGGATGCCGCCTTCCAGCTGCAGCACGTTGTGCATGCCATCGTTCTGCATCCACAGCGCGGCCTTTTCACAGCGGATGCCGCCGGTGCAGAAGCTGACCACGGTCGCATCGGCCAGCGCCTCGCGGTGCGGCTCCAGCGCGGCCGGCAGGTCGGTGAACTTGGCGATTGGCAGGGTCAAGGCACCTGCGAACGTACCGTGCGCGAATTCCTGCCAGTTGCGGGTGTCCAGCATCACCACCCGCTTGCCCTCGTCATCATGGCCCTGCCGCAACCAGCGCTGCACGGTGGCCGGGGCCACGCTGGGCGCGCGCGGGTAATCCAGCGGCTGGCCGTCATCACGGCGGAAGCTGATGATCTCGGACTTGAACTTGGCCTTGAGCCGCGCGAACGGCTGCATCTGGCTGTGGCTGTACTTAATGCGCATGTCTGCGAAACGCGCATCGGCCTTGAGCTGGCGGTAGAAATCCTCGATGCCCTCGGCACTGCCGGCCAGGAACAGGTTGATGCCTTCTTCGGCGATCAGGATGGTGCCCCGCAACTCCAGCGCCTTGGCGCGCTCATGCAGGGTGGCAGTCAACGCTTCGGCATCGGCGAGCGGAACGAAAAGATAGGCAGCGGTATTGACGATCATGCGCATAGTTTAAACGACGGCCCGCGCAGCGTTGTGCTGCAAAGGGACTAGCGACTGTAGGAGCTGTGGGAGCGGCGTAAGCCGCGAAGCTGGTAGCGCGTGAAAGGCGACAAAAACTTACCCCTCCCCAACCCTCCCCTTGCCTTCGGCAAAGGGAGGGAGCAACCGCTTACCCCTCCCCAGCCCTCCCCTCCGCCTGCGGCGCAAGGGAGGGAGCAACGTCTTCGGCAAAGGCTGGGCGCAAAGCAGCTTCGCTGCCGCCCTGTCAGCCTCGCAGCAGGAAAAACGGCAGCAATACCAGCGCCGCAGCCACCAGCATGCCCAGCAATACCGCGATCACGAAGCCCGGGCGCTGCCGCAGCATCGAGCCAAAGGTTTCAGCCGTGCCATCGCGCAATGCTGCCTGCCGCTCATCGCGCACACGCTGCCCACGTTCAGCCTGATAGGTCGCCATCAAGGCCTTCGCGCGGGGTTGGTCGTCGTTGTCGCGCAGCCAGATGCCGCCACTGGAAATACCCCAGGGGCTGGCTTCGGTGCGGTACCAGGCGATGCCATTGCGGTCGAGCAGCTGCCCGACCTCGAAGCTTTCGTCGTCGCCGACATTACGTAGATTGAGCAGCAGTTTGGCCATGCCGCCATGATACCCGGCGACGATGCGCTACCCTGCACGCCCATTTCAACGGAGCGCGCCATGCGTCGTCTGTTCATCCCGCTGCTGCTGTCCCTGCTGGCCGCCGGCTGCACCCCGCCTGGCCCGCCGCCGGGCGGCACGATTGCCAAGTTCGAACACATCGATACCCAGCCCGGCACTGGCGCCGAAGCCGTGCCCGGCAGCAAGGTGACGGTGCATTACACCGGCTGGATCTACGACGAGCGCAGCGCCGACAAGCACGGCGAGAAGTTCGACAGCTCGGTGGATCGCGGCGAACCGTTCAGCTTCAACCTTGGTGACAAGCAGGTCATCCGCGGCTGGGACGAAGGTGTGGCTGGCATGAAGGTTGGCGGCAAGCGCACGCTGATGATTCCCGCCGAATACGGCTATGGCAATCGCGGCGTCGGCCCGATCCCGGCCGGCTCCTCGCTGGTCTTCGATGTAGAACTGCTCGATGTCAAAGCTCGCTGATAAAACCGTTGCCGTCATCGGCGGCGGCCCGGCCGGCCTGTTCGCCGCCGAACGCCTGCGCGCGAGCGGGCTGAAGGTCAACCTGTACGAGGCCAAGGGCTCGCCCGGGCGCAAGTTCCTGATCGCGGGCAAAGGTGGGCTCAACCTCACCCATTCCGATCCGCGGCCGCTGTTCGACAGCCGTTACCGGGAACGCCAGGCCGAGGTCGCCACATGGCTGGATGGCTTTGATGCCGACGCCCTGCGCCGCTGGGCAGCGGAGCTGGGCGTGGAAACCTATGTCGGCAGTTCCGGCCGGGTATTCCCGGTGGACCGCAAGGCCGCACCGCTGCTGCGCGGATGGGTACGCCGTTTGAAGGAACAGGGTGTGCGCTTCCACGTGCAGCACCGTTGGCTGGGCTGGAGCGAAGACGGCGGCCTGCGCATGGCCACCGCCGAAGGCGAGATCAGCGTGCACGCCGATGCCACGGTGCTGGCCGTGGGCGGCGGCAGCTGGCCGGAACTGGGCTCCGATGGCAGCTGGATGCCCGTGCTGCAACAACGCGGCGTTGATACCGCGCCGTTACAGCCCGCCAACTGCGGCTTCGATATCGATTGGACACCGCACTTCAGCAGCCGCCATGCCGGTGCACCACTCAAACCGGTCATCGCGCACTGGACCGACCTGCAGGGGCAGGCACAAGCGCTGCAGGGCGAATGTGTGGTGAGCCAGTACGGCATTGAAGGCAGCCTGATCTATGCGCTGGCCGCCGACCTGCGCGAGACCCTGAATCGCGATGGTGCGGTGACCCTAGGACTGGATCTGGTACCGGGCCGCGATGAAGCGCGCCTGCTCGCCGACCTTGGGCGCGACCGCAAGGGCCGCAGCTTCGGCGAGCATCTGCGCCGGGCCGCCGGCCTGGACGCAGCCAAGGCCGGCTTGCTGTTTGAAGTGCTGGGCAAGGATGCCGGCAGCGACCTTGCCGCGGTGGCACGTACACTCAAGCGCCTTCCGCTGTCGCTGTTGCGCCCGCGCCCCATGGCCGAAACCATCAGCACCGCTGGCGGTGTTCGCCTGGAAGCGCTGGACGATGGCCTGATGCTCAAGGCGCAACCGGGCGTGTTCTGCGCCGGCGAAATGCTGGACTGGGAAGCCCCTACCGGCGGCTACCTGCTGACCGCCTGCTATGCCAGCGGCCAGCGCGCCGCCGAAGGCGTGGAGCGCTGGCTCCGGTAGTGCCGACCCATGGTCGTACGCCGCGACACTGGCAATCAATCAGATTGCGGAAAAGCCGGTCCCTCATTATTCCCGGCTTCGCGGCTTACGCCGCTCCCACAACGGCTGTGATCAGCACATCTTGCTGGTGCGCAGCGCCGCGATACGCGCCGGCGGCGTGAACGAATCACTGCGTGCTTCGGCCCAGTATTCGCGGAACACGGTGTGCTCGGGCACCTTCTTCAACAGCTCGCCCGGTGCCAGATAGCGATACAGGCTGGCCAGCGAACGGATCTCCACCGGCGATACACGCCGCAGGATGTGCTCTGGGCCCAGCTCGGACGTATCGTGCAGGCCGGCTGCGCCGAGCAGATCGCGCAGCGCGCGCATGGTGTTCTGGTGGTAATTGAACACGCGCTGGCCCTTGTCCACCGGTTCCAGATGGCGCCAGCGGCTCGGGTCCTGGGTGGCGATACCGGTCGGGCATTTGTCGTTGTGGCAGCTGAGCGACTGGATGCAGCCCAGCGCGAACATGTAGCCACGCCCGGCATTGCACCAGTCAGCGCCCAGGGCGATGGTGCGGGCGATATCAAACGCCGTGGTCACCTTGCCGGCCGCACCCAGGCGGATGCGGTCACGCAGCCCAAGTCCAACCAGCGTGTTGTGCACCAGGATCAACGCTTCATTCATCGGCACGCCTACGTGATCGATGAACTCGGCGGGCGCAGCGCCGGTGCCACCTTCGGCACCGTCGACCACGATGTAGTCCGGCATCATCCCGGTTTCCAGCATCGCCTTGGCGATACCGAACCATTCCCACGGATGGCCGATGGCCAGCTTGAAGCCGACCGGCTTGCCACCGGACAGCTCACGCAGGCGCACAACGAACTGCAGCAGTTCAATCGGCGTGGAGAAGGCCGAATGCTTGGACGGCGAGACGCAATCCACGCCCATCGGCACGCCACGGGTTGCGGAGATTTCGGCGCTGACCTTGGCCGCCGGCAATACGCCGCCGTGGCCGGGCTTGGCACCCTGCGAGAGCTTGATCTCGATCATCTTGACCTGATCGGAACTGGCGTTCGCGACGAAGCGCTCTTCACTGAAACGGCCGTTGTCATCGCGGCAGCCGAAATAGCCCGAGCCGATTTCCCAGACCAGATCACCGCCATTTTCGCGGTGATACGGCGAGATCGAGCCTTCGCCGGTGTCGTGGCAGAAGCCGCCCAGCTTCGCGCCCTTGTTCAGCGCGCGGATCGCATTGGCCGACAGGGAACCAAAGCTCATCGCCGAGATGTTGAACACGCTGGCCGAATAGGGCTTTGCGCATTCGGCACCAATCACCACACGGAAATCGTGGTGCGCAATGGTGGTGGGTGCCAGCGAATGATTGATCCATTCGTAGTCCACCGCATAGGCACTGCGCAGCGTGCCGAACGGCACCACGTCCATTTCGTTGCGCGAACGCTGATAGATCAGCTGCCGCTGCTGGCGCGAGAACGGCACGTCTTCAAGATCGCTCTGCACGAAGTACTGGCGGATCTCCGGGCCGATCGATTCGAAGCCGTAGCGGAAATGCGCCAGCACCGGATAGTTGCGTCGCAATACACTGCGCCGCTGCAGCACGTCCCAGGTGCCGAGCAAGGCCATCAGTCCGAACAGGCCCACGCCCCAGTACCACGCAGGCCAATGGGTAGCCAGTGCCAGCGATACTGGCAGCAGGATCAGTGCCAGCACATAAACCAGATAACGATGCATTACCGTCCTCGACCTACACGGATGCCGGATTCTACAACCGGTCGTCCACCACTTGCCTCGGCCAGGCCGATTTCACGTCATAGACCACCATGTCCGGCACACCCAGGGCACGGATCTGCGCGGCATTGAGAGCCCGGAACTGCTGGTGCGCCACGGCCAGCACCACTGCGTCGTAACTACCCTGCTGCGGCGCGTCGACCAGCGACACGCCGCCCAAGTCGTGCGCATTGCGCGGATCGGCCCAGGGGTCATAGGCGTCGACCTTGGCACCGGCCGCGGCCAGCATCTGTACAAGGTCCAGGCCACGGCTGTTGCGCAGGTCCGGGCAATCCTCCTTGAACGTCACGCCCAGCACCAGAACACGCGCGTTCTGCAGTGATTTGTTTTTATCCTCAAGCAGGCCGCGCACGCGGGTGACAACATGCGCCACCACCCGGTTGTTCACTTGCCGCGCGGTATGGATCAGATCCGGGTGGTAACCCACGCTTTCGGATTTGTGCAGCAGGTAATACGGGTCAACGCCAATGCAATGGCCGCCCACCATCCCGGGCCGGAACGGCAGAAAATTCCACTTGGTACCCGCCGCTTCCAGCACATCCAGGGTATCGATGCCGAGTTTGTCGAAGATCAGCGCCAGCTCGTTGACCAAGGCGATGTTCACGTCGCGCTGGATGTTCTCCACCACCTTGGCAGCCTCGGCCACACGCAGCGATGACGCCGGCCAGGTACCGGCGGTAATGATGCGCCGATACAGGCCATCCACCAGCGCCGCCGCCTCGGGGGTGGAGCCGGAGGTGATCTTCTTGATATCCGGAAGGCGCCGCTGGCGGTCGCCCGGATTGATCCGCTCCGGGCTGTAGCCGCAGTAGAAATCATGGTTGAAGCGCAGCCCCGAGCCCTGTTCCAGCAACGGCACGCAGACCTCTTCGGTCGTGCCCGGATACACGGTGGATTCGTAGATCACCAGGTCACCGCGCTTGAGCACGCTGGCAATCAACGCCGTCGCGCTGCGCAGCGGTGCCAGATCCGGCTGCTCATAAGCATCGATCGGGGTCGGCACGGTGACGATGAAAACATTGCGCGCGGCCAGTTCAGCCGCAGCCGAGGTATAGCGCACATGCACCGCCGCGCGCAGTTCGGCATCGTCCAGTTCCAGCGTATGGTCGTGCCCGGCCTGGAGTTCGGCAACGCGGGCGGTATCAATGTCATAACCCAGGGTATCGAGCGTCTTGCCGAACTCGACAGCCAAGGGCAGGCCAACATAGCCCAGGCCGATAATGGCGATCTGCGGCGCAGCCGCTGCGGTGATCTCGGCGCTCATGCCATCCCTTGAGGTTGCAAACTGGTGCCTGGCGCCGGAATCGAAGCGGCCGGCGGATTTCAAGTCACACAGGCAACCCTAACTGATTGATCCAATTGGGACGCAAGTCGACTAAACCGGGCCATTTTCCCACATCGACTGCACAAAAGCTGCACAGCTAGCGAGCGCGGCACCGGTGTCTCTGCGGCCGACCGGAATCCGCGAACAACGGCCTGGAGCATCATCATCTCCCCGGACCGTCTGCGAGGCGTCGATAGTCGACGAGATGGCGCGCAGTTCGTCAAGCAGCCACCGCTGCAAACGAATCGTATACAGCCCGCGCCGGCCATGAGAATCTGGATGACGCCTTCAGCACAATCAGCCCTCCATGCCGTACCGCGCTATCGCCTATGTAAGCACCGCTGCCGGAGGCCTCCACACCGAGGACATCGACAGACTTCTTGTTGACGCTCGCGCTCACAACCAGCTGGCGGGCGTAACCGGGGTACTCCTCTACGATGGCAGTAGGTTCTTCCAATACTTCGAGGGGCCTGATCAAGGCGTGGCACGCATCTACGCCCGTATCCAAGCGTCGCGCATGCATGTGCAGTTGGAAGAACTGTTCGATGAAAACATAGAGATGACGTTCTTTACCCAGTGGCACATGGGTTGCACCAAGATCGAAGGGAGCATCCTGCAGAAGTACAGCACTGGGCAGTGGC
The DNA here is from genome assembly GCF_001700965.1 of Stenotrophomonas nitritireducens. Classification (NCBI taxonomy): domain Bacteria; kingdom Pseudomonadati; phylum Pseudomonadota; class Gammaproteobacteria; order Lysobacterales; family Lysobacteraceae; genus Stenotrophomonas; species Stenotrophomonas nitritireducens. Next base: position 4,014,749 of record NZ_CP016756.1, on the reverse strand, counting down.
ATAGAGAAGCCAACTTCCTTCTGCAGGGCCCGCATACGGGGGCACCAGAAATCCTCCAAGATCTCGTCAAATTCTGGGAAGCAGCAAGTCTTCGGCAGTGACTGCCTTCTGGCTGAAACCCTTGTGCTGCGATGGTGCCCGGAGCCGGAATCGAACCGGCAAGGCCTTGCGGCCGGCGGATTTTAAGTCCGATGCGTCTACCAGTTTCGCCATCCGGGCATCGCGATAGCGTGCCTGATTGCGGCCCAATTGTGAACCGCGAAGATGGGCGACGGCTCCGAGCCAGCCGCCATTCCGATCTCAGCCAATCGCCCGCGAGTAGCGTGCAGGCTGCTGCGCGGCCTTCAGATAACGGTCAAAACACATCGCTATAAGCCGCAGCAAGGGCCGCCCCTGCTCGGTCGCGGCGACCACGCCTTCGTTGTAACTGGCCAGGCCATCGTCCTGCAGGTGCCGCAGCGCGACCAGCTCCTCGGCGAAATAGAGGTCGAAATCCACCCCATGGCGGCGCGCCAGGGCATGACCATCCACCCTGCCGTGGCACATCAGCTGCTGGATGAGCTCGGCGCGCAACATGTCATCGCAGTCCAGTTCCAAGCCACGCCAGACCGGCACGCCGCCTTCGGCGATCCTGGCCTCCCATTCTTTGAGATCGCGCGGATTCTGGCTGTAGCTGCTGTCGATATGACTGATGGCACTGACCCCCAGCCCCAGCAGATCGCTGTCTGCGTGGGTGGTATAGCCCATGAAATTACGATGCAGGCTGCCGGCGCGTTGCGCCTGCGACAAATCCTCTTCCGGCAGCGCGAAGTGATCCATGCCGATGTACTGATAGCCGGCAGCCGACAGCCGCTCCACCGCCAGCCCCAGCAATGCCAGTTTCTGCTCCGGATCAGGCAGATCACGGTCCTGGATCTGCCGTTGTGCCTTGAACATGTGCGGCAGGTGCGCATAGCCATAGATGGCCAGACGGTCAGGGCGCGCGTCGATTACCGTATCCAGCGTGCGGCCGAAGCCGCTCAGCGTCTGCAACGGCAAGCCGTAGATCAGATCCACGTTGACCGAACGCATGCCGTTGTCGCGGCAGGCCTGGATGATGGCCATCGTCTCGTCCACCGCCTGCACGCGATTGATCGCCTGCTGCACGGCCGGGTCGAAATCCTGCACACCCAGGCTGGCACGATTGAAGCCCAGCTCGGCCAGCACCGCGATATCGTCAACGCTGACCGAGCGCGGATCGAGTTCGATGGAAAAATCACGCGCGCTGCCCTGGCTGAAATTGAACAGCCGCTGCAGGCCATCCATCAGCCGGCGCAGTTGCTCGGGAGACAGGAAATTCGGGGTGCCACCACCCAGGTGCAGCTGCACCACCTCGCGCTCGCGGGCGAACAGCGGTGCCAGCCAGTCGGCTTCGACCAGCAATTGATCAACATAGCGTTCGCCCTTGCTGCGATCACGGCTGATCACCCGGTTGCAGCCGCAATAGAAGCACGGGCTGCTGCAATAGGGCACATGCACGTACAGCGACAACGGCCGGCCAACCGCGTTGCTGCGCGCCACCGCCGCGCAGAACTGCGCCTGCCCATAGCCATCGTGGAAGTGCGGCGCCGTGGGATAGGAGGTATAGCGCGGCCCCGGCCGATCATGCCGGCGCAGCAGGTCGGCATCGAAGGTCCAGCCCAGGGCGTTGGAGGTCGTCGGCAGCGGCATGTTCATGGCACCAGCTTGCCCGCAGCGCCCCGCAGCCGCCTTGCGTTGGATCAATTCAGACGATTCGTGCGCCGGACCGGGAGCGCTGCCGGTGCCCGAGCGGTTACAGAATCGGGAACGACGGCGTGTGATAGCGCCGCCAGATAGCGCCGGCCACCCGTGCAGCCGCCTCATCGGCCAGGGCCTGCATCGGCGGGTTGCCCAACTCCGCCGTGGCCTGGCTGAACAGCGCCAGCCAACGCTCGAACAGCGGCCATTCCAGCCCCGGAATGGCCAGGTGCTTGGGCATCGGCGCGCCCTTGAAACGAGAGGTGCCGCGCAGCAGCGCGGACCAGAAATCCACCAGCTGGCGCAGGTGCTCCTCCCAATCGTGCACACGCACCTCGAAGATCGGCCCGAGCAGCGCATCCTCGCGCACCCGCGCATAGAAACGCCGCACGAGAAGCTCCACTTCCTGCTCGCTGCATACATCCGGTCCTGCCCGCACCACACACCTCCGCCGCCTTCCGTAAACCAATCTCGAACCAATCACGCCGCCCTGCCCTGCTTGATCAGGATCAACGACGCCGCTCCGTGCAACCCCTAGCCTTGCACACCGGGTTGCCAGCTGTGCCGAACAAGCGCACCGCTGCCGGCCCAATTCTATTCCTCCGCCATGAGGCCTCCGGGAATCCACGATGACCGACCCCGCGATACAAGACAGCCGCCGCGTACTACCAATGATCCAACTGCTGGGCGCCGTGGCGTGGCCCAGCTTCTTCACCGCAGCGGTGATGTCGGCGGTGTTCTTCGCCTTCATCGACCCGCTCCAGCTGCAGCAGATCAGCTTTCCGGCGCATGCCATCAGCCGAGAACTGGGTTATTCGCTGGGCTTTTTCATGTTCTGGGCAGGCACCCTGTGCGCCTGCGGGGTGACGGCGCTTCTGCTGCGCCCGGCGCGCGAGCCGGAGGAATGCTTCGAATGAGGCCGGTGCGCAGCATCGGCGAGGCCAGCGCCAGCCCGGTCCGCAGCCGCGACAGCATCCGCCAGCTCACCACCACCGCCATGCTGGGCGCGTTCTACGGGCTGCCCTGGCTGCATTGGAACGGCAAACCCTGGCTGCTGTTCGATATCGACGCCCGCCAGTTCCAGTTTGCCGGCGTGTCGATGCAGCCGGAACGATCGCTGCCACTGTTGTGGCTGGCGTTGGCGGCACTGGCCCTGCTGGCCTTGGTAACCAGCCTGTACGGCCGCCTGTGGTGCACCTACGCCTGCCCACAAACGGTGCTGACCCGGCTGTTCCGCAAATTGACCGCCCTGACCACGTTCAACGGCCGGCTGACACCGCTGGGGCCGCCGCTCAGGCATGCGTTGTGGGCGGGCATCGCGTTATGGACCGGGATCAGCTTCGTTGGCTATTTCACCCCCATCGCGGACTTGGTCAACGGGATGCTCACGCTCTCGCTCAGTGGCTGGGAGTGGTTCTGGATCAGCTTCTACGGCCTGGCAACCTGGGCAAACGTGGTCTATCTGCACGAGCAGGTCTGCAGCTACCTGTGCCCTTACAGCCGCGTACAGGGCTTGATCAGCGACACACGCACTCCCGCAATCCAGTACAACGCCCCGCGCGGTGAACCCCGCGGGCCACGCCCCGCTGACAATGCCAGCGTATTGCACCGCTCGCGCGGCCTGCTGGACGCCACCACCGCGGCGGACTACGTCTTCCGCGCCGCCCACCCGGCCATTGCCGGCGCCATGCCCAAGTTCAGCGCGGCGCATCTGGGCGACTGCGTCGATTGCGGCGCCTGTGTTGCGGCGTGCCCGATCGGTCTGGATATCCGCAATGGCCGCTCCAGCAGCTGCATCGAATGCGGCAACTGCATGGATGCCTGCGACGACGCGATGGCCGCCAACCATTACCCACTGGACCTGATCCGCCGCGCCCGCCCGGCAAACGATGGCGATGTCGCCAGATCCGGAATACACATCAAGCCACTGGCGTTCGCCGGCATCGCGCTGCTGTGCATCGCGCTGGCGGCATTCACCGCTGCCAGCCTTGCAGGAGCGGCATAAGCGGCGAGGCTGGCATTGCTGGAACCCTTGGCGTCCATGCAATCTGCTCATGAGCCCGCTTCGCGGCTTACGCCGCTCCCACAAAAGCCCTGCGCTGACGGACTGCTTGCTTCCCCGCTCTTGCAAAAGTCCTGTGCAGGAGCCATTACACTGGCGATGCATGCATACCCTTGAAGATCTGAAAGACGGCTCGCTGGCCGGCGCCCAAACCATCCGCCTGGTCAACCAGGGCCTGACCGAGTTCCCGCAGTCACTGTTTGCCCTGGCCGAGACGTTGGAAGTGCTGGACCTCTCCGGCAACCAGCTCACCCATTTGCCCGATGACCTGCAGCGGTTGCACAAGCTGCGCATCCTGTTCTGCTCCAACAATCCGTTTACGCAATTGCCTGCCGCGCTTGGCAAGTGCGCGCAGCTGGAAATGATCGGCTTCAAGGCCTGCGCGATTAGCCATGTCCCCGAGCACAGCCTCCCGCCGCAGCTGCGCTGGCTGATCCTCACCGACAACCAGCTCAGCGAGCTCCCAACTGCTCTTGGCCAGCGCCCGCGCCTGCAGAAGCTGATGCTTTCCTGCAACCAACTCACTGGCCTGCCCGATCTGAACGGTTGCAAGGCACTGGAGCTGCTGCGCATTGCCAGCAACCAGTTCAGTGCAATTCCAGCACCGCTGCTTGCGCTGCCGAAGCTGGCATGGCCGGCGTTGGCCGGCAATCCACTCACCGCCGATGCTGAGCAAATTGCGCTGGCGGATGCGCATCACCACGCCATCAACTATGACGACCTGGAGATCGGTGCGCTGCTCGGCGAAGGCGCAAGCGGCCACATCCATCGCGCCACACGCAAACGCAGCGGTGAGCTGATTGCCGTCAAGGTCTTCAAGGCGGCATTCACCAGTGATGGCACGCCGCAATCAGAACTGGCCGCCGGCCTCGCGGCCGCCGGGCACCCGAACCTCTTGACGCCACTGGCCGTGGTTGAAGGGCACCCGCAAGGTCGTCTGGCAGTGGCGATGCCGCTGCTGCCAGCAACCTACGTCAACCTGGCCGGACCACCCAGCCTTGCCAGCTGCACGCGCGATGTCTACGCAACGGATACCCGTTTCACGCGCACCATCGCCGAACGCCTGCTGGGCTGCATCCGCGAGGCACTCACCCACCTGCATGCACACGGCGTCCTGCATGGCGACCTGTACGCCCACAACGTCCTTTGGAACCCGGCCAACGGCGAGGCCATATTGAGCGACTTCGGCGCAGCGATGTTGAGCAGCGGATTGCCGCCCGCACAGCGCGCGCAGCTGCAGGCAATCGAGTGGCGCGCATTCGCGCACCTTGAAGATGAGATCAGCGCGCGCACCGGCAACTGACAGCAGGCTTTGCCTGCTCACAGCCGCCCAGCATCCTGCACCACGCACCCCGCATCAGGCCCTGCCACCCGCAAACGCGTGGCAGAAGGAATATTCCAGCCTTAAACCGCGGGTTCCCTTCGACCTGTGAGAAATCGCAGGAAACAAAAAAGCCCTGATTTCTCAGGGCTTTAGTGCGTACCTCATGGAGGCCTGGGTCGGAATCGAACCGGCGTACGCGGATTTGCAATCCGCTGCATAACCACTCTGCTACCAGGCCAAACAACTTGCATCGTCGAAGCGATACACCACCTCGACATGAAAAGACCCCGCTGCGGGGGCCCTTTCAGATTTGGAGCGGGAAACGAGACTCGAACTCGCGACCTCAACCTTGGCAAGGTTGCGCTCTACCAACTGAGCTATTCCCGCGTGGTGTGCCGCGCATATTACAGACTTCAGCGGGTATGCGCCAGCGCTTTTAACAATTTCTTTCACATTGTGGGTGAAGAGTGCTGGATGCGGAGGCTGCTGGGCTGAAGGGGCTGGGTGGATTGGGCGCTGTACGGGTAAGGCCCTTGCCGAGCATGGCTCGGCACTACATTGGTGCTGACTCTCTTTTGCGTTGCGGTGAGGGGACTGGCTTTTTGCTGGCCGCTGCAACTGACGTACCATCGCGCCTCCCTCGCATCCCCTGCCCCAGCCTGTCCTGATGACCCAGCAACCGCATCGCGTGCAAGGCCTGAACAACGATGAAGTGGCCGCTGACTGGCCCGCCATCGGCTTGGCCGAGCTCGCCTGGCTGCAGGGTCACTACCCGCAGCTACACGCGGGCACCCAGCTGCTCTGGCACAGCCCGCGGCCGATGTCGGCGGCGGCCATCGTGCAGAGCGCCGGCAACAAGCTGTTCATCAAACGCCACCATCGGCGGGTGCGCAGCGCCGCCTCCCTGCAGGAGGAACACCGCTTCATCCAGCACCTGGCCGCCCACGGCGTGCCGGTTGTCGCCCTGCTGCACGCGCAGGATGGCCGCAGCGCCATCGAGCACGGCGACTGGACGTACGAGCTGCACGCCATCGGCGAGGGATTGGACCTTTACCGCGATGCCCCGTCGTGGACCTTGTTGACCGATATCGAACGCGCGCGCGCGGCCGGCCGCATGCTGGCCACCCTGCACCGCGCCTCGGCCGGTTACCACGCACCGCAACGCAGTACTCATCTATTGGTCGCCCGTGACGATCTGATCCGTGCCGAAGATCCGATCGCCGCCCTCAAGGCCGACCTGCACACCCGCCCCGGGCTGGCGCGTTATCTCGCCCGCATCCCGTGGGAACAGCAATTGCAGCGCAGCGTCATGCCGTGGCATACAGGTTTGGCCGAGCGTTTGCGCACCGAGCCGCGGCTGTGGGCCCATAACGACTGGCATGTCTCCAACCTGCTGTGGAGCTCCGACCACGCCGTCAGCGGCGTCAGCGGCGTCAGCACGGTACTGGATTTCGGCCTGGCCTCGCCCACCAGCGCCCTGTTCGACCTAGCCACTGCCATCGAACGCAACGCAGTTGCCTGGCTGGAACTGGAGCGTGGCAACGACGCGGTGCGCATCGATATCGCACTGGCCCTGCTTGAAGGTTACCGCGAGGTATTGCCGTTATCAGCCGAGCGCGTGCACCTGCTGGCCGACCTGCTCCCTATGGTGCATTTCGACTTCGCACTGTCCGAAGTGGAGTATTTCGAAGGCATCACCGGCTCGACCGCCAACGCCGATGTCGCCTGGCAACCGTTCATGCTCGGCCACCCGCAATGGTTCGGCAGTACCCCCGGCCAGGCCCTGCTGCATGCCCTGCACGACGCAGCCTGAAGCAAGCCGGCTCGCAAATCATTCGCATTTGTAGTGAAATGCCCTCCTGAAGCGGGGGTGCCTGGAATGCCAGGCTGAGAGAGTCCCTTGGAACCTGATCCGGTTTGCACCGGCGTAGGGAGCTTTGAGCAGCAGTCGTAGCGCCGTCATTGGCGCTGCGCATGCGCGCCTTCGCTTCGTCTCCCTTGGTGTCTGAAGACGAATCGAATGAACCGCTGCCTGCGCCCCACGCTGTTGTCCCTCGCCCTGAGCACCGCCCTGCCGCTGTATGCCAGCGACACCGGCCTTGATGCGCCCGTCGAACACTCCCCGACCGAACTGGCCGCCGTACGCGTGCAGGCTCGCCAGCCGGAAGCGGACACCTCCCGCGTCAACAGCTTCGGCAGCGGCGACTGGAAAAGCACGCCAGCCTCGATGAACGTGCTGGACCGCGACCTGCTCGACCACCAGCAGATCCGCTCATTGTCCGAGCTGGCCAGCAACGATGCCTCGCTCGGCGATGCCTACGCGCCGGTGGGTTACTACCAGAACATCGCCATCCGCGGCTTCGCGCTGGATACCGCCACCGGCTACCGCTTCAACGGCATGTCCATTGCCGGCGAACAGCGCCTGGCATTGGAAAACCTGCAGTCGGTGGAAATCCTCAAGGGTGAGGCCGGCCTCGCCGCCGGCGTGATGGCGCCGGGTGGCATCATCAACTACGTCGGCAAGCGACCGGCGGAAGTGCGCACCCTCACCCTCGGCAGCGATGCCGAAGGTTCGCGCTACGCGGCCATCGACGTCGGCCACTGGCTGACGCCGCGCTTCGGCCTGCGCTTCAACGCGGCCTGGGATGACAGCACGTCCTACATCGAACATGCCGATGGCCGCCGCAACTTCTATGCACTGGCGACTGATTGGCTGATCAGCGAACGCGCCAAACTTGAAGTGGACGCCAACTATCAGACCAGCGCGCAGCGCTCGGCATCCGGCTACCAACTGCTAGGGGGCAGTACGTTGCCGACCGGCGTGGACCGCGAGCACATGCTCGGCTACCAGCCGTGGCAGCAGCCGGTAGGCATCGCCAGCACCAACATCACCGCGTTGCACACCTACGATTTCAATGCCAACTGGCAATCACGCGTTGCGCTCAGCCACAGCCGCACGGTAATCGACGACAACGTCGCCTTCGCCTACGGCTGCTACTACGCTGCGCAATGCGCCGATGGCAGCGTGCCAGGCAACTACTTCGCACCCAATGGCGACTACGACATCTACGACTACCGCAGCCCGGACGATACCCGCCGCAACCAGGAACTGCTCGCCGAACTGCGCGGCAGCTTTGACACCGGCAGCCTCGGCCATCAGCTGACCGTGGGTGCAGACCAGTTCCGCCGCACCGTGGACAAGCGCCGCAACGTCAACGAATACGTCGGCACGGTCAATATCCACGACCAACAATTGCCGGTATTCGAGCCCTCGCCACTGCAGCCCGGTGCATCGGCACGCCGCCTGGACAGCCGCCAGACTGCGGTTTTCGCACTGGACCGCATCCAGCTCAATGAAGACTGGCAGTGGCTGGCCGGCGGCCGTTACGTGCGCCTGGACGAACGCGCCTACGACAAGCGCGGCAACCCGCAGCGCCGCAGCCGCCTGTCGCGCTTCCTGCCGCAGACCGCCGTGCTGTGGAAAGCCAGCGACAGTCTCAATGCCTACGCCAGCTATGTCGAAGGCATCTCCCTGGGCCAGGAGGCGCCGTTCTGGACGTCGAATGCCGACACCTTCCTGCCTGCAGTGCAATCGCGCCAGCTCGAAGTCGGCGTCAAGTACGCCAGCAGCGAACAGCTGAGCCTGGGCGCGGCATTGTTCCGCACCACCCAGCCCTATCAGTACGCAAAGCCGGACAGCAGCGATGTCGGCTACACCTTCGTTGAAGAGGGCAAGCAGGCCCACATCGGCCTGGAACTGACTGCCAACGGCCAGCTCACCGATGCATTGCAGATCATTGCCAGTGCCAGCGTGCTGCAGGCGCGCGCACGCGATACCGGCACGCCCAGCTACCAGGGCCACCAGCTGGTCAACGTACCCAAGCTGCGCGGCAGCGTGCACCTGAGCTATGCCCTGCCCTTCATCGAAGGTCTGGACCTGACCGGCGGCTGGCGTTACGCCTCAGCCAATACCGCGCGTGCTGATGGCGCCGTGCGTGCGCCCAGCTACAGCGTGTTCGATGCCGGCCTGCGCTTCCAGCACCAGCTGCAGGGCCACGCAGTGAACTGGAACCTGTCGGTGGACAACGTCTTCAACCGTTTCTACTGGCGTGACACCGGCAGCAGCCTGGGCGACTACTACCTGTTCCCCGGCGCACCACGGCAGGCCCGCGTATCGGTGAGCTTCGCGCTGTGAGCAGCGCCATGCTCGAATGGTCGGCCGCGCTGTGCAGCATTCTCGGCGTGTGGCTGATGGCACAGCGGCGCATGATTGCGTGGCCAGTCGGCCTGGTGTCGGTGGTGCTGTACGCGCTGGTGTTCATCGAGGCCAAGCTCTACTCGGACAGCTTGCTGCAGGCCGCCTTCGCCGGCTTCCTGGTGTATGGCTGGATCAACTGGCGCCGGCACGCCGCCGATGAAGGCAGCGTGCGCATCGTGCCCCTGTCGCGCAGCAAGATGCTGCGTGACCTCGGTATCGGCCTGCTCGTTGGTGTCGCCCTGGGCGCCGGCATGCACCGTTTCACCGATGCCTCACTGCCATGGCTGGACGCGATGCTGACCGGCCTGAGTCTGGTCGCGCAGTGGTGGCAGGCACGCCGCCACACCGCCACCTGGTGGCTGTGGATCGTGGTCGACGTGGTGTACGTGGGTGCGTACATGTTCAAGTCACTGCATGTGACGGCCGCGCTGTATGTGTTCTTCCTCGGCCTGGCCGTGGTCGGGCTGCGCGCATGGAGTGCAGCGGCCAACAGCTCCGCAGCGGAGCCCGCGGCGCACGGCGCGCGCTGAGCGGCGCTACGCACTGCCACTGCTGCCGGCATCGGCAGCAGCTGGCTGAAGACAAAAACCACGGGCAACAAAAAGGCCCCGTAAGGGGCCTTTGTCTACCTGCAGATATCACATGGAATCTGCAGGTCATTATCTGGAGCGGGAAACGAGACTCGAACTCGCGACCTCAACCTTGGCAAGGTTGCGCTCTACCAACTGAGCTATTCCCGCGGATTGAATGTGACAGCCGCCAAGCGGACAACCAGCATTCGAAGATGTGTTGCAAGACTGGAGCGGGAAACGAGACTCGAACTCGCGACCTCAACCTTGGCAAGGTTGCGCTCTACCAACTGAGCTATTCCCGCAGGCTTGCTACATCTATTTACTCACCAACCCACAAAAAACATGGACTGACGCTTGAAACTGGAGCGGGAAACGAGACTCGAACTCGCGACCTCAACCTTGGCAAGGTTGCGCTCTACCAACTGAGCTATTCCCGCTTGGGAGGCGAAATTCTACATGCATTGGCAGCAGTGTCAACAGCCTGTTCACTTTTTGACTGCACCGTTCCGGGCGGCTTTTTCGTCCTCGCGCAAGCTCGGCCAGGCCGCGCGCAGATACTGCAGCGCAGACACCAGCGTCAGCAAGGCGGCGATGGCCAGCATCCAGTCACCTATATGGAAAACAGGCTCACCCATCCAGATGGTTTTGAACGAGGTGTTGGGTGACACCGAGTACAACAGGCACAGCAGCGCCACCATCTGCGCGGTGGTCTTGACCTTGCCGATCATCGCCACCCGCACCTTGGCACGCTGGCCGATTTCGGCCATCCATTCGCGCAGCGCCGACACCGCGATTTCGCGGCCAACAATCACCGCTGCCCAGAACGCCATCCAGGGTGTTGGATGCCCCTGCACGATCAGAAACAAGGCCACCGCCACCATCAGCTTGTCCGCCACCGGATCCAGGAACGCACCGAACGCCGAATGCAGCTCGTACCGCCGCGCCACCCAGCCATCCAGCCAGTCGGTGATTGCCGCCAGGCCAAAAATGGCCGCCGAGGCGAAGTTCGTCCAGGCGTAGGGCAGGTAGAACACCAGCACCAGCACCGGGATCATCATGATCCGCAGCAGCGTCAGCCAGGTGGGGATGGTCAATTTCATTACAACATTACTCCGCCGCCGGATCAGGCACCGACAGACCATGAAGGTTAGCGTAGATACGTGCGGCGAGGGCGGCATTGATGCCTTCCACGCGGGCGATTTCCGCCTCACCTGCCGCCTTGAGGCCGGCAATTCCGCCGAAATGCTTGAGCAGGCTCGCGCGCCGGCGGGGCCCGATACCGGGAATATCTTCCAGTTTGCTGGTCATGCGCGCCTTCTGACGGCGCCCACGGTGGCCGGTGATGGCAAAGCGGTGGGCCTCGTCCCGCACCTGCTGAATGAACTGCAACGCCGGCGAGGCCGCGCCGGGACGCAGTTCGCGGCCATCGGGCAGCACCAGCGCCTCGTGACCGGCGCGACGCTCCACCCCCTTGGCAACGCCGACCAGGGTCACGCCTTCCACGCCCAGGTCCGCCAGCGCCGCCTGGGCCTGTGCAAGCTGCCCGGCACCGCCGTCGATCAGCAGCACGTCCGGCAGCACCCCGCCCTCCTCCACCGCACGGCGGAAGCGCCGGTCGATGGCCTGGCGCATGGCGGCGTAATCGTCGCCCGGCTCAATGCCACTGATGTTGTAGCGCCGGTACTGCGCGCGTACCGGGCCGGCCGCATCAAACACCACGCACGAGGCCACCGTGGCTTCGCCCATGGTGTGGCTGATATCGAAGCACTCCACGCGCTTGACCGGCTCGGCCAGGCCCAGCAGCTCGCGCACCGCTTCGCTGCGCGCGTGCTGCGCGCCAACGCTGTCCATCTCGGCCACGAGGGTGATCTGCGCGTTGCGGCTGGCCAGTTCCACATAACCCGCGCGTTCGCCGCGCACGTTCCATTTCAACGCCACCTTGCGCTCGGCCGAGGCACTGAGTGCGGCCTCGATCATCTCCGCATCCGGAATCTGCCGATCCAGCAGCACTTCAGCCGGCGGCTCATGCTCGACGTAGTACTGCGAGACAAACGCGGCCAGAACTTCCTCGGCGCTGTCTTCGCCATTGGTACGCGGGAAGAACGCGCGCGTACCCAGATTGCGGCCGTCACGGAACGCCAGCAACATCACGCAGGCGCTGGCGCCCTGGGACGCGCAGGCCAGCACGTCCAGATCGGCGGCGCGCCCGTCCACATACTGGCGGTTCTGCATGCTGCGCAGCGAGGCCACCAGATCGCGCAGCCGCGCGGCACGCTCGAAGTCCAGTGTGTCGCTGGCCTGCTGCATGGCCTGCATCAGTTCAGCGGCAAGCTGGTCACTCTTGCCTTCCAGGAACATCGCCGCACGCCGCACCGACTCGTCGTACTCGGCCTGCGGCACCAGCTCCACGCAGGGGCCGCTGCAACGGCCGATCTGATATTGCAGACAGGGCCGCGAGCGGTTGCGAAACACGCTGTCTTCGCAGCTGCGCAGCTTGAACAGCTTGTGCATCAGGTTCAGCGTTTCGCGTACCGCGCCGACACCGGGATACGGCCCGTAGTACCGCCCAGGCACTGCACGCGGCCCCCGATGCAGGGCGATGCGCGGCCATTGCTCACGGGTCAGCAACACCTGCGGATAGGTTTTGTCGTCGCGCAGCGACACGTTGTAGCGCGGGTTCAGCGACTTGATCAGCTGGTTTTCCAGCAGCAGCGCTTCGGCCTCGGTACGGGTAACCGTGGCGTCCATCCGCGCCACCTGCGACAGCATCATCATGATGCGCCGGCTCTTCGGCGAGCCGTTGAAATAACTGCCGACGCGCTTGCGCAGCGCACCGGCCTTGCCCACATACAGCAAGGTATCGTCAGCGGCGTACATCCGGTACACACCGGGCGCAGTACTCAACGCCGCGGCAAACGCCTTGCCATCGAACTCATTGGCGACTACGTCGGTCATCCTTCTATCGGCACTTCACTCAATTCGCCACTGAGCGGATCAAACCGCAGCACGGCATGCGCGTCGGCCTCGGCGATCCAGATGGCACCCGCCGCCACTGCCAATGCGGCCGGGCCATGCAGGCGACGCGGCAGATTGACGGTAGACAGATCGCCGCCGCCCAGGCGCAAGGTACGCAGCGAGCCGTTACCCGCATCTGCGATCCACAGCAGCGGCGAATCCGGCCCCATCGCCAATGCCAGGGGATATTGCAGGCGCGCACGCAGGCGCGGCCCGTCGACATTGCCCGATTCCCACGGGCCCTGCCCGACCAGCGTCTGCACGAGATCACCGCGCAACTGCACCGAGCGGATTGCAGAGCCAAGCGAATCGCAGACATACAGGGTCTGCTGGACGGCAACCAGGCTGCTGGGCTGCGCGAATGCCGCCAGATGGCCACTGCCATCACGCACTTCCACCGCGCCGGCGCCCGCCCGCCAACGCAGCTCGCGGCTGCCCAGGTCGTAGCTCCAAATATGGTTGTCGCCGGCCATGGCGATATGGATCTGATTGTCAGCCACCGCCACCGCGGCCGGATGATTGAGTGGGCTGTCCCACGGCTGCGCCAGCACCCCGGCGCGCGGGTCGCCCGCGCGGCCGTTACCGCACAAGGTATCCACCTGCCCGCTGATCAGGTTGATGCTGCGCAGGGCATGGTTGCCGGTATCGGCCACATACAGGATCTCGCGCACCAAGGTCAGGCCCTGCGGGCGATTGAAGGCGGCCTCGCCAAGCCCGCCATTGATCAGGTCGGCACTGCCCAGACCGAACTGGCGCAGCACGCGGCCGGCATGGGTGCATTCCAGAATTCGATGATGGCCGGTGTCGGCCACGTACAAGCGGTCGGCGGTGGCTACCAGCCCGGCCGGAAACAGCAACGGCAGGCGCGGTTCGGCATTGATTTCGCGGATACCGTCGCCGTCGTCATCCAGCGGCCGCGACACGCCTTCGCTAAGGCTGTTCAAGGCGCGCTCCAGGTCACCGGACGCGCCTACCAGCCGCTCGCGCTCCTGGCCGTAACCATCCAGCATCACCAAGGTCGGCCAGGACTGCACGTCAAACCGCCGCCATGCATCCCACTGCGCATCCAGCACGATGGGCGCACTTACGCCCTGCCGACGCAACAGCTTCAAGGCATGCTGCGGCTCGCGCTCGAACTCGAATCGCGGCACCTGCACCACCAGCAACTGTACCCGGCCCGGGTTGCGTGCCTGCCAGCGCCTGACATCGGCCAGGCGCTGCATGCACCACACCGATGCACCGTTGACGAAGGCCAGTACCAGCGGACGCCCACGCAAATCCTGCAGGCTCACCGGCGCTGCGTTGAGCCAGATGGCGGAAGTGGGCAGTTCCAATACGCGGGTTTCGTTCATGCTGGGATTATGCCGGAGTCCTCGCGTCGCGACAGGCGCCGCACCGTGACCTGGGCCGCAGCATCGATCAGTGCCCAGCTGTGCTCGAAATCTTTCACATCACCGTAATAGGGGTCCGGAATCACGTCACTGCCGGTGATGCCAGCCCACGGCAGCCACAGCACCGCCCGCGTGGCCAAGCCCGCAGGCGCCAATGCCTGGGCGTCACGCAGGTTCGCGCCGTCCGCACACAGAATCAGATCGTATTCCTCGAAATCCTCGGCCAGCAGCTGGCGCGCGCGCTGGCCGGAAATATCCGCGCCATGGCCGTGCGCGCAGGCAACAGCTCGAGGGTCGGGGCCGCGCCCGGCGTGCCAATGACCGGAGGTGCCAGCCGAGTCGACCTGCACCCAGCCATCCAGCCCTGCCTCGGCGATCCGTGCCCGCAAGGCACCCTCTCCCATCGGCGAGCGGCAGATGTTGCCCAGGCAGACCACCAGCAATTTCAAGGCGCTGCCCGCATCTGCACGTCGGCGCGCAGCAGGTCTTCCGGGGTATCGATACCCGGCGGAAATGGCGCGGGCGACATTCCCACGGCAATCCGGTAGCCCGCCTCCAGTACCCGCAGCTGCTCCAGCGACTCGATCTGTTCAAGATTGCCGGGCGGCATGGCTGCGAACGTCTGCAGGAAGCCGGCGCGGTAGCCATAGATGCCGATATGCCGCAGCCACTGCGCCGGCGGCAGGCTGTCACGGCTGCGGGCAAAGCCATCGCGGTGCCAGGGAATTGGTGCGCGGCTGAAATACAACGCATCCCCCTGCGTGCTGCGCACCAGCTTGACCACATTCGGATCGAACAAGGTGGGCGCATCCTCGACCAGCGTGGCCAGGGTGGACATGGGCGCGCCGCTGTCAGCGAGGATGTCCGCCACCGCACGGATGCCGGCTGCCGGCGCGAACGGCTCATCCCCTTGCAGGTTCACCACGATGACATCGTCCGCCCAGCCTGCCTGGCGGGCGCATTCGGCCAGCCGATCAGTACCGGAGGCGTGCGCCGGGTCGGTCATCGCCACATGAATGCCGGGCAAGCCCGCCACCGCCTGCGCGATGCGCGCATCGTCGGTCGCCACCCAGACCTCGCGGGCGCCGGCAGCCAGGGCGCGGCGCGCCACGTGCAGCACCATCGGCTCGCCGGCGATCAGCGCCAGGGGCTTGCCGGGCAGGCGGGTGGAGGCATAGCGGGCCGGAATGGCCACCACAAATTCAGCAACAACGCTCATCTCAACTCCTTCCAACGCGCGGCCCACCCGTATCAGGCGCGGGCCAGCTTACCCAGACGATCCAGCAAGGCGATGCAGAATGCCGCCGGCAACTCGGCCTGCAACGGCACCGCGTAATGCCACGCCGTGGCAAAGGCCTGGCATTTGACGGCGTCCTTTTCGGTCATCAACACCGGCAGTTCGCTGCCGAACGACAGGTCCTGCGGCGTATAGCGGTGATGGTCGGCAAAGGCATGCGGCACCACACCGATATCGCGGCTGCGCAGCATCTGGAAAAACCGCTGCGGGTTGGCGATACCGGCCACTGCATGTACCCGCAGCCCCGCGAACGCCTTCAACGGTTTGTCGCGACCGCCCTTCAAGGGCCGCGCCGCCTCGATCGACAAGCGCATGGCCCACTCGCCAAAGCCGCATTCCGCCACCTGATCCGGCGCATCGCTGGCCTGGCCCAGGTTGACCACACGGAAGTCGCAATGTGCAGCCCGCGCCACCGGCTCACGCAGCGGCCCGGCCGGCAACAGCCGCCCGTTGCCATAGCGACGCACCGCATCGATCACTTCGATTTCGATATCACGCGCCAGCCGGTAATGCTGCAGGCCGTCGTCACAGACCACCACGTCGCAACCAGCCTCCAGCAGCGCCTTGGCCGCCGCGACCCGGTCCTTGTCCACCCGTACCGGCACCCCGGTTTTCCAGGCGATAAGCACCGGCTCGTCGCCGCCCAGACGCACATCCATATCGGCGGTGACCCAACGCGCGGTATCGGCCTCATCACGGCCATAGCCACGGCTGGCCACACCCGGCTTCCAGCCAGCTTCGCGCAGGCGGTTGACCAGCGCGATGGTCAACGGCGTCTTGCCGGTGCCACCGGCGGTGATGTTGCCCACCACGATGACCGGCAGCGGCACCTGCCGGGCACGCAGCCAGCCGCGCCGGTAGAGGTTGCGGCGCAGGCCGGAAAGCGCGCCATACAGCGGTGCCAGCAGCCGTGCGAACAACGGCACCGGCGCGTCGCCATACCAGTAGGCCGGCGTTTGCGGTCCTTGCTTGGCCATCAGTCCTGCCTGTCGCGGAACTGCATGCTATGCAGGTGTTCGTACAAGCCGCCCATTGCCAGCAACTCGGCGTGGGTGCCACGTTCAACGATACGGCCCTGGTCCATCACCAGCACCTGGTCCGCATGCTCGATGGTGGACAGACGATGGGCGATGACAAGGGTGGTGCGGTCGGGCATCAGCTTCTGCAGCGCGTCCTGTACCAGCCGCTCGGATTCGTTGTCCAGAGCGGCGGTGGCTTCGTCCAGGATCAGGATGGGCGCATCTTTCAGCATTGCGCGCGCAATGGCCAGACGTTGCCGCTGGCCGCCGGACAGACGGCTGCCCTTCGCTCCCACTGGTGCATCCACGCCCTGCGGCAGCTGCTCGACGAACTCGCTGGCGTTTGCGCCCTCGATGGCGTGCTGCAACTCCGCCTCGCTGCGCTCCTGCAACTCGCCATAGGCCACGTTCTCGGCGATGCTGCCGTTAAACAAGGTGACCTGCTGGCCAACCAGGGCGATCTGCCGACGAAGGTCGGCCAGCCGGTAGGCCTGCAGGGGGTGACCATCGAGCAGGATTTCCCCGGCCTCGATCTCATAGAAGCGCGGAATCAGCTTGATCAGGGTGGATTTGCCGCTGCCCGAACGGCCCACAATCGCGGTCACTGTTCCAGGGCGGGCAACGAAACTGATGTCCTGCAGCGCCGGCTTGTCCTGCCCCGCGTAGCGGGCGGTGACGTGGCGGAACTCAAGCAGGCCAGTGGCGCGCTGCAACGGCAGACTGCCCACGTCAGCCTCATCTTCGGCATCAAGAACATGGAACAGGCGCTGCGCCGAGGCGATGCCGCGCTGGGTCATGTTCTGCACGTTGGTGAGCTGCTTGAGCGCGGGAATGATGGTCAGCATCGCCATCAGTAGCGAGACGAAGTCACCCACGGTCAAGCGACCGGCTGCAGCCTCATGGCCCGCAATGAACAGCAACGCGGCCAGCCCGATGGCACCGATCAACTGCACCATGCCGGAGGAAATACTGCGAGTGCCTTCCACCTTCATCGCCAAGCGAAGATTGTTGTTGGCCAGCGCCGAATAGCGGCCCATTTCACTGGGCTGTGCACCGTAAATTTTTACTTCCTGATGGCTGGACAGCGCCTGATCTGCTGCCTGCAGGAGCTCTGCCCCGCTCTCCTGGATACGATGGCTGATGCGACGGTAGCGCTTTGCCACCTTGTTCATCACCCACGCCAACGGTGGTGCCAGCACGAAGATGGCCAGTGTCACCTGCCAGCTGTAATAGAACATCATTATCAGCGAGCCAAGCGCCTGCAGCGATTGCTGCAATACCACCTTCATTGCATCAATCGCAGCCTGCGCCACCTGATCGCTGTCAGAGCCAAGCCGAACCAACATCGACGGCACCGGCTCGCCATCGAAGCGCTGACCGGGCAGGCGCAGATATTTGCCAAGCACGCGTACGCGGAAATCACGGGCGATGCTGCGTGCAGCCTTACCCATGCCCATGTCAGTCAGGTAGCCCGCAGCGCCACGGACCAGAAACAATCCAATGACGGCCAGCGGCATCCAGGGATTGATGTCCTCCGGATTCACCAGGTTGTTGGTGATCGGGCTCATCAACGCCAAAAAGCCCATGCCTGCGCCCGCTTCGACCAGCATACCCACACCGGCGATCAACAACAGCGGCCTATAGGGCTTGGCAAAGCCCAGCAAGCGTTTGTAGACCTTCCAGGCCGACGCGTTGTCGTTCATTGCTTTGCTTCCGGTGCGGTAGCAATGGCAATACGACGAAAGCCGAGCTGGCCCAGTGCATCCTGCGCGGTCACCACGGCCTGGTATGGCGTACGCGCATCGGCGCGCAGCAGCACCGTCTGTTCGCGATCAGCACCGGCCAGCTGCGCGACAATCTGCTTCAGCGATTCGATGTCGGTGCGCAACACTTCCTGATCATTGACGAAGTAACGGCCATCGGCATTGACGAGCACGCTCAACGAACTCTGCGGCGCGGAGGTTTTCTGGTCGCTGGCGGTGGGCAGTTGCACCTGCAGCGTCGAGCGCGCATCGAAGGTGGTGGTGACCACGAAGAAAATGATCAGCACCAGGATCACGTCGATCAACGGCACCAGATCGATATGCGGCTCATCCTGCGTGCGATTGCTGGCAATACGCATGGGCTCAGGCCTTTTCAGTCGCCGCCGGGCGCGGCGCCGCAGCCTTGCTGGCGGCCATCACCGCGGGCCGGCCATCAAGTGCATCCAGCAGCGCGGCTGCTTCCTGTTCCATCTCGATCACGTAGCCATCAATCAGGCCACGGAAATAGCGATGGAACATCAAGGCCGGAATCGCGACCATCATGCCGGTCGCGGTACACACCAGCGCCTTGCCGATGCCGCCGGCCAACTGGCCCACATCGCCGACGCCGTGGTCAAGAATGCCCAGGAACATCTGGATCATGCCGACCACCGTACCCAGCAGGCCCAGCAACGGGCCAGCCGAGGCGATGGTGCCCAGCGCGTTGAGGAAGCGGCCCATCCGGTGCACCAGATGGCGCCCGGTATCTTCAATGCGTTCGCGGATCTGGTCGCGCGGACGGTTGCGTGCCTCGAGTGCGGCGGCCAGCAACGCGCCCAGCGGCGAGTTGGCACGCAGGGAATCGATGTGGGTGGCGTCCAGCTTGCCGCGTGCGGCCCAGTTGCGGACTTCCTGCCCCAGACCCGGCGGCAGCACCTCGTTACGCCGCAGGCTCCAGAAACGCTCCAGAACGATGGCCAATGCCAGCACGCCCAACAGCAGCAACGGCACCATCGGCCATCCGCCGGCTTTGACCAATTCCCACACGTTTCAACCCTCCGGCGCCGTGGCCGCGTTTTCGATGTCAGATAGGATAGCAGCCGCCCGCGCCCGCTCAGCGGCATCCCACAGTCTTGAACGCCAGATTCTGCGCTCCCGTACCTGTAGCCCCGCCTCACCGAACCAGACCTGCAGCGCACCACTGCCGGCCGTGGTCAGCACCTCGGCACCATTGCGCTGCCATCGACGAACCACGTCATGTCGCGGATGACCGAAACGGTTGCCATGCCCGCTGGAGATCAAGGCTAGGCGCGCGGCGGTTGCTGCCACAAAAGCGGGGCTGGAAGAACCGCCGCTGCCATGGTGCGCCACCAGCACGACTTCGGCGCGCAGCATTGCCGGTGCTTGCTTGAGCAGGCGTTGCTCGATCACCTCACCGATATCTCCGGTCAACAGGGCCGTGCCGTAGGCTCCCTGAACCCGTAGCACGCAACTGGACTCGTTGCCCAGATAGGGGAAGCCGGGCGTGGGATGCAGAAACTCGAAGCGCACTCCGTCCCAGTGCCATACCTGCCCCGCCTCACAGGCAGCCCCCGTCGGCTGTGGCAATACCAAGCCGGGCGGTGCCGAGATACTGTGCGACGGCACCACCGCCTGCACTGCGGCCACGCCACCAGCGTGGTCGTGATCACCATGGCTGACCACCACCTTGTCCAGCTGCCACACGCCCAAGGCCCGCAACGCCGGCACCACCACCCGCTCCCCGGCATCGAAGCCGTCGGCCACCGCAGGCCCTGCATCGAACAACAAGGCGTGATGACCGGTGCGCACCACCACCGCCAAGCCCTGGCCCACATCCAAGGCGATCAGCTCAAACTCACCGGCATTCGCCCTGTCACGCCATGGCATACACAGCGGCAGCCATAGCAGCATCGCCAGGTATTTGCCCGGCAGGCCCGCAGGCAGCAGCAACCAGATCGCTGCCGCCAAGGCCAAGGGCAGCGCGAACCAGGCCGGTTCGGGCAACCACCACAGCGAGTAGCGGCCATCACCCAACACCTGGAACAGCGGCCAGCTCAGATCGAAGCACCACGCCGATGCACGCCAGGCAAAACCGCCCGCGCCACTGCAAGCGGCCTCCAGCGCTGTCCCGATCAACGCCAACGGCACAACCACCAGGCTCCACCACGGGATCGCCAGCAGATTGGCCAGCGGACCAATCGCCGAGGCCTGGCCGAACAGCAGCACCGTCAGCGGCAGCAGACCCAGGGTCGCCACCCGCTGCGCCGAAAGAAAACTACGCAGCCAATGCCCGCGTTCGGGCAGGCACCACAACAGCCACGCCACGCCGGCGAAACTGAGCCAGAACCCGGCCGTCAACACCGACAACGGTGCCATACACAGCACCGCCAGCGCGGCCAGCGCGAGCGCCGCAGCCACGTCCACCGGCCGGCGACCGAGCCGCGCCATCACCACCACCGCCACCATCAAGACCGTTCGCACCGTGGGCAGGCCAAAACCGGCCACCGCGGCGTACAGCGTGGCACCGGCCAGCGCACCGATGGCCACCGCCTGTGGCCGCGGGCAGTAGCGCCCACACCACGGCAACAGCCGCCAGACGCCGGCCACCAGCCATGCGGCAAACAGCGCGACCATGCCGACGTGGAAACCGGAGATGGCAATCAGATGGGTCAGCCCCGTAGCGCGCAGCACCTGCCAGTCAGTCTCCCCCAGCGCACGCGTGTCACCCAGCGCCAACGCCTGCACGTAGCGGGAAGATCCGGCAGGCACCTGCGCCTTGATCCGCGCTGCCATCTGCTCGCGCCAGGCACCAAGGCCCGTAGCTGACGACAAGCGCTGCGGCATTGGCGACTGCCGCACGATGGCACTGGCGGACACGCCCTGCGCCAAGGCATGGCGCTCGGCGTCAAAGCCGCCGGGATTGACCAGCCCGCGCGGTGCGCGCAGGCGCAGACCGAGCCGCCAACGCTCGCCAGCCCGTACGTGGATGCGTGGACCAGGTTCGGTTGCGCCGAAGTCGTCGTACCAGGACACCTGCACGGTGCGCCCTCGCAGTTCTGCCGATTGGGCTGGATCATTGTCTAACCGCAACTGGAAACGGGTGCGTCGGGTTTCATGCTGCGGAAGGCTGGTCACGACGCCAATCACGGAAGCTTCCTGCCCCTCCCAGCCAAGCGGAAGCTGTTGATCCAGGCTCCAGCCCGCGTGCAGGCACGCCCCATTCCGGCCAGCAACGCACCCAGCCAGCGCCAACGCGGGCTGGCCAGCCACAGAAACATGCCCACCACCAACACCATCCAGCGCAGGCCGGCCGGCGGCAGACCAGGCGCGAGGATTGCCATGCAGATCCCGGCCAGAAAACAGATGGCGACGGCCTTTCCTGCGAAGGCCACCGGTGCATGACCCGGCCCCACGCCCCCGCCTGACCGAGCCATATGCACCTCCGTTTACCCCGTGGAAATGCTGGCAGGCATGGCCTGGAATTCCATCGGCAGAAACCGGCGGTGGAAGATCAGGGTTGTCGGTTGCTGGACGTCGTCGAGTTGCGGCGGTTTTTGCCGAAAACCCGCTTGCGGGAATCTGTTTGCAGGAATCTGTTTGTGGGAGCGGCGTCAGCCGCGAGGCTGGTGGTCGATCAGATTGCAGAAGTGGCAGGTACTTCTGCGCTGCTGGTTTCGCGGCTGACGCCGCTCCTACAAAGCGCTGCGGGTTTGCTTGGACCGCCTCTGCCGAGCATGGCTCGGCACTGCATGCGCTGGGGCTTGCCGGGAACATGCTTGTGGGAGCGGCGTCAGCCGCGAAGCTGGTGGCCGATCAGATTGCAGGGATTTCGGGCGCTTCGATTCCACTGGCTTCGCGGCTTACGCCGCTCCCACAAACGGTCGAAGGTTTGCTTGGATGGCTCCTGCCGAGCATGGCTCGGCACTACCGCGGTGTTGGGGTTTGCGGGGAATGCTCTTGTGGGAGCGGCGTCAGCCGCGAAGCTGGTGGCCGATCAGATTGCAGGGATTTGGGGCGTTTCGATTCCACTGGCTTCGCGGCTTACGCCGCTCCTACAAACGCGGCTGCGGGTTTGCTTGGATGGCCTGTGCCGAGCATGGCTCGGTACTACATGTGCACGCTGCCTCGCTTGTGCGCTACGCATTGGTTGGCAGGCTCCGCCGTTTTTCAGGCAAAAGAAAAGCGGGCACCAGGCCCGCTTTTCTTCTCAGCGATACAACACCGCAGCCTTATTCGGCCGGGGTGCCCTCGCCTTCTTCCACGGCCTTCATCGACAGGCGGATACGGCCCTGCTTGTCGACTTCCAGCACCTTGACCTTGACCACATCGCCTTCCTTCAGCACGTCGCCGACCTTCTCGACGCGGTCGCTGGAGATCTGCGATACGTGGACCAGACCGTCCTTGCCCGGCAGGATGGTGACGAACGCACCGAAGTCCATGATCTTGGCGACCTTCCCTTCGTAGATGCGGCCCGGCTCGACGTCCGAGGTGATCTGCTCGATGCGGGCTTTGGCGGCCTGGGCAGCGGCGTTGTTCACCGAAGCGATGGTGATGGTGCCATCGTCCTGGATGTCGATCTGGGTGCCGGTTTCCTTGGTGATGGCCTGGATGGTCGAGCCACCCTTGCCGATCACTTCGCGGATCTTGTCCGGGTGGATCTTGATCGTCAGCAGACGCGGCGCGTAATCCGACAGTTCGGCGCGCGGCGAGGTCAGGCCATGGGCCATTTCGCCCAGGATGTGCAGACGGCCAGCCTTGGCCTGCTGCAGTGCCTGCTTCATGATCTCTTCGGTGATGCCTTCGATCTTGATATCCATCTGCAGGGCGGAGATGCCCTCGGCGGTACCAGCGACCTTGAAGTCCATGTCGCCCAGGTGATCTTCGTCACCCAGGATGTCGGACAGGACGACGAAGCGCTCGCCTTCCTTGACCAGACCCATGGCGATACCTGCCACCGGCGACTTGACCGGCACGCCGGCGTCCATCAGGGCCAGCGAGGAACCGCAGACCGAAGCCATCGACGAGGAGCCGTTGGATTCAGTGATTTCCGACACAACGCGAATCGTGTACGGGAAGGCTTCCAGCGACGGCATCACAGCCAGCACACCGCGCTTGGCCAGACGGCCGTGGCCGATTTCACGACGCTTCGGCGCACCGAAACGACCGCACTCACCGACCGAGTAGGGCGGGAAGTTGTAATGGAACAGGAAGTTTTCCTTGTACTCACCGGCAACGGCGTCAATGATCTGGCCGTCGCGTGCGGTGCCCAGCGTGATCGTCACGATGGCCTGGGTCTCGCCGCGGGTGAACAGGGCCGAGCCGTGGGTACGCGGCAGCACGCTGGTCTTGACCGCGATCGGGCGGACGGTGTCCAGGGCGCGGCCGTCGATGCGGACCTTGGTGTCCAGCACCGAGTTGCGCATGGTGCTGTATTCCAGCTCGCCGAATTCCTTCGATACTTCAGCCGGGTTCCAGCCTTCAGCGGCAACGCGGCCAGCCAGGGCTTCCACCACGTCCTTCTTGATCGCCGAGATGGCGTCGCGACGCTGCAGCTTGTCACGCACCTGGAAGGCTTCGCCGAGCTTGCTGCCGACGGCTTCCTGCAGGGCGCTGATCAGCACGTTGTTCTTGGCCGGGGCAACCCAGTCGCTCGGCTTGGTGCCGGCTTCAACGGTCAGTTCGTTGATCGCGTTGATGACCTTCTGCATTTCGCGGTGACCGAAGGTCACGGCGCCCAGCATCACGTCTTCGGACAGCAGCGCGGCTTCGGATTCCACCATCAGCACGGCATTGGCGGTACCCGCGACCACCAGCTCCAGCTGCGATTCCTTCAGCTCCGACACGGTCGGGTTGAGGATGTACTGGCCGTCCTTGTAACCGACCTTGGCAGCGCCGATCGGGCCCTTGAACGGGGTGCCGGCCAGCGACAGTGCAGCCGAGGCACCGATCAGGGCAGCGATGTCGCCGTCCACTTCCGGGTTCAGCGACATCACCGTGGCGATGATCTGCACTTCGTTCTTGTAGTCTTCCGGGAACAGCGGGCGGATCGGGCGATCGATCAGACGCGAAATCAGCGTCTCCTTCTCGGTCGCACGGCCTTCACGCTTGAAGAAGCCACCCGGGATACGGCCACCGGCGTAGAACTTTTCCTGGTAATCAACAGTCAGCGGGAAGAAGTCCTGCCCTTCGCGCGCGCTCTTGGCGGCGACGGCAGTGACCAGCAACACGGTGTCATCCATCTTGACGATGACAGCGCCGCCGGCCTGGCGGGCGACTTCGCCGGTTTCAAGCGTGACGGTGTGTTTGCCGTACTGGAAGGTTTTGGTGATTTTTGCCACGGGGGATCCTTGAAATGCTTTCTTCGATTGGTCCGGTGCCAACCCATGTCGGCAGCGGCTGGCCGGGCGGTTCCGGCCGGTCTACTACGATTTTGAAGCGCTTAAAACAAAGCCGCGGCGCATCGCTGCGCCGCGGCGGATATCGATTAGCGGCGCAGGCCGAGCTTTTCGATCAATGCTTTGTAACGTGCGACATCCTTGTTCTTCAGGTAGTCGAGCAGGCTACGGCGGCGGTTGACCATCTGCAGCAGACCACGGCGGCTGTGGTGATCCTTCTTGTGTTCCTTGAAGTGGCCGGTCAGCAGTTCAATGCGAGCGGTCAGCAGGGCGACCTGCACTTCCGGGGAACCGGTGTCGGCAGCGCCGCGCTTGTTTTCTTCAATGACTTTCTGGGTGTCGATCGACATGATTTTCTCTTCAGATGCGGGGCCGGCAGGAACGTCTCTGGACGCACCACTCAGCTCGCCGATTAATAGGCTGCCCACCGGAGGCGGGCAGTTGCCCTTTATAGGGCCGCAAAATTGTAACGGTCACAACCATCCGGGACAAGGTGAACGTGACCGCGAAGGTACGGTCCGCCCCTGCCCGTTCAGAGATTGAAGATGCGTTGCGGGCCCAATCGCCCGCCTTCTTCAACCTGGCCCAGGCCCAGCGGCTGGCCATGTTCACCATGAACCACCACCAGGCCGACCGGCCAGGCCGGGTCACGCAACCGCTGGCCAAGGCAGAACCGCGCCGCCTGCGCAGCATCCAGGTCGACCCGGGCAAACTGGGTCAAGCCCTGCTCGATCGGCAGCAACCAGCCCATCAGCGTCGCCTCGTCACCGGATTCGGCCACCGCGCGCAGCGCATCCAGGCCAATCATCTTCGGCGCCATGAACGGTTCAACCCACAGCCGGCGCAGCGCGGTGACATGCGCGCCACAGCCCAGCAGCTCGCCCAGGTCACGGGCGATGCTGCGGATGTAGGTGCCCGAACCGCAGGTTACGCGCAGCGACAGACGCGCGTCTTCACGCACCAGCACCTCGATCGACTGCACCAGCACCTCGCGCTCGGGCGCCTCGATGGCCTCGCCGCGGCGCGCCTTGGCGTACAGCGGCTCACCGCCCTGCTTCAGGGCCGAATAGATCGGCGCACGTTGCCGGATAGTGCCAGTCAGGCTGGCCAAGGCCGCCTGCAGCTGTTCATCACTGAACGCCGGCACCGGCCGCTCGCGCAGCACAACGCCGTCGGCATCGTCGGTATCGGTGGTGCTGCCCAGCCGGATTTCGGCGTCGTAGGCCTTGGCCGAGCCCAGCAACAGGCCGGCGATCTTGGTGGCTTCACCGAAGCACAGCGGCAGCAGGCCTGTGGCCAGCGGGTCCAGGCTGCCGGTATGCCCACCCTTTTCGGCGCGGAACAGACGACGCGCAACCTGCAAGGCCGTGTTGGAGCTCATGCCAGCCGGCTTGTCGAGCAGAACGATGCCGTCCAGACGGCGGAATTGGATTCGAGGACGCATGCAACACCATGGGCGAGCCGGCGCACCTTCGGCGCGGCGGCGGGAAAACAGGGAAAGCACCTGCGCCATCGTGCGCAGGCCAGACATGACAACAGCCCTTTCGGGCTGTTGCGATCAGGCTTTGTCGGCGTCCTTGTCGGCGTCGGACTCGGGTTCCGGCGGCGGCACCAGGTCGCGCAGCAGATTGTCGATACGCTCACCACGGTCGACCGAATCGTCGTAGTGGAAATGCAGTTCCGGCACGTGCCGCAGCTTCATTGCCTTGGCCAGCGACATGCGCAGCTCAACGGCCAATTCACGCAGCCCCTTCATGGCCTCGGCCGAACGTTCCGGCATCAACGCGGTCACGTAGATCTTGGCGTGGGCCATGTCGCGGGTGACTTCCACGTCCGACACGCTGACCGAGGGCAGCCCGAATTCACGCACGGCGGCATGCACCAGCGTGCCCAGATCACGGCGGATCTGTGCGGAAACACGGTCGGTACGATGGAAAGTCTTAGGCATCAGGCAAGTATCAACATTAAGGAGTGAATATCAATGAAACCGGAAGGGAACCGTTCGCAGGGCCGAATGCACGGCCACAACTCCCGGTTCCCCAACCCCGCCAGCGGAGGGGCGTCCGCCGGGACGCGCTTCAGCGCACCCTGACCAACACCCGCTGCCAGCAGTTACAGCGTGCGCGGCACTTCGATACGCTCGAAGCACTCGATCTGGTCGCCCGGCTTGATGTCGTTGTAAGCCTTCACGCCGATACCGCACTCGGTACCGTTGCGAACTTCCTCGACGTTCTCCTTGAAGCGACGCAGCGATTCCAGCTCGCCTTCGAACACCACCACGCTGTCGCGCAGCACGCGGATCGGCTTGTTCCGCTTCACCACGCCTTCGATGACCATGCAGCCTGCAACCGCACCGAACTTCGAGCTGCGGAACACGTCGCGGACCTGGGCGATACCGATGATCTCTTCGCGGATTTCCACGCCGAGCAGACCGGAAGCCACCTGCTTCACCTGGTCGATCACGTCATAGATGATCGAGAAGTAACGCAGGTCAACGCCGTTGGATTCAATGATGCGGCGGGCCGAAGCATCCGCACGCACGTTGAAGCCGATGACGGTGGCCTTGGAGGCCACGGCCGAGTTGGCGTCGGACTCGGTGATGCCGCCCACGCCGGAGTGGATCACGTTGATGCGGATGTCGTCGTTGGACAGCGCGACCAGCGCCTGGCTCAGTGCCTGCACCGAACCCTGCACATCGGCCTTGATCAGCAGGTTCAGCACCTGCTGGCCTTCGCCCTTGCCCAGCTGCGCCATGATGTCTTCCATGCGGCTGCCCGCAGTGGCGACCAGACGCGACTCACGACGCTTGGTTTCACGCGTCTGCGCGACGTCCTTGGCCAGGCGCTCGTCTTCCACCACGACGAAGTCGTCGCCGGCTTCCGGCACGCCGGACAGACCCAGTACCTGCACCGGAATCGACGGACCCGCTTCAGCCACCTGGCTGCCGGTTTCGTCGAACAGCGCACGCACGCGACCGTACTGGATGCCGCACACCAGGTAGTCGCCCTTCTTCAGGACGCCCTGCTGCACCAGCACCGTCGCGACCGGGCCACGGCCCTTGTCCAGCGAGGATTCGATGACCACGCCGCTGGCGCGGCCTTCGGCCACGGCCTTGAGCTCGAGCACTTCGGCCTGCAGAGAAATCGCATCCAGCAGGTCGTCGATGCCCAGGCCGGTCTTGGCCGAGATCTCCACCATCTGCACGTCACCACCGAAGTCTTCGGCAACAACCTGCTCGGCGAGCAGTTCGTTCTTGACGCGCATCGGGTCGGCCGAGGCCTTGTCGATCTTGTTGATGGCGACCACGATCGGCGCATTGGCAGCACGGGCGTGCTGGATGGCTTCCTTGGTCTGCGGCATCACGCCATCGTCGGCGGCAACCACCACCACTACGATATCTGTCAGCTGCGCACCGCGGGCACGCATCGAGGTGAACGCGGCGTGGCCCGGGGTGTCGAGGAAGCTGATCACGCCCTTCGGCGTGGTCACGTGGTAAGCACCGATGTGCTGGGTGATGCCGCCGGCTTCGCCATTGGCAACCTTGGTGCGGCGGATGTAATCCAGCAGCGAGGTCTTGCCGTGGTCGACGTGACCCATGATGGTCACCACCGGCGCACGCGGCACGGCCACGCGCTCGTCACCATCGCTGATGGCCAGCAGTGCGTCTTCGGCATCGTTGGCATTGGCGCGCACAACCTTGTGGCCGAGCTCTTCGACAACCAGTGCGGCGGTGTCGTGATCGATGGACTGGGTGATGGTGGCCATCACGCCCATCTTGAACAGCGCCTTGACCACCTCGCCGCCCTTCAGGGCAAGCTTCTGGGCCAGATCGGCCACGGTGATGGTGTCACCGACGGCGACTTCACGCACCACCGGTGCGGTCGGACGTTCGAAGGCATGGCTGCCGCCACCGCTGCGCGATGCGTCATTGCCACGACGGCCCTGCGGTGCACGTGCACCCGGACGACCGCGCGAATTATTGTTGTTGCTGTTGCCACGACGGGCACGATCAGACGCCGACAGGTGCAGCTGGCCACCGAAACGGTTGCCATCACCACCTTCGTTGCGCTTGCCGGGCTTGGCGTTGGCATTGGTGTTGTTGTTGCCGCGATCCTCGCGCACCGGTGCGCGTGCCGGGGCAGCAGCTGCCGGGGCGTGACGCGCGGTACGGGCCGGAGCTTCGGCTTCCACAGCGGCCGGTGCCGGCTTTGCAGCAGCAGCCTTGGCGGCCTCTTCAGCGGCCAGCTTCTCGGCTTCGACGCGGGCGCGCTCGGCCTCTTCAGCGGCCTTCTTAGCTGCGATGTTCTCGTCGCGGGCGCGGTCCTTCTCGGCCAGCATGCGCTGCTCGTCGAGATTGCGCTGACGCGATTCCTCGAGCTTGCGCAGGATATCGGCGCGCTCTTCGTCCGGCGTCATCGCAGGCTTGCCACCTTCCGGCTTGGTGTAGGTGCGCTTCTGGCGCACTTCCACATTGACGGTGGTCTTGCTACGGCCAGCACTGACGGTCACTTCCTGATGCTTGCGGCGGTTCAGGGTGATCTTCTTCGATGCGGCATCAGCCTCTTCGACCGGCTGCTCTTCCTTGCCGTGCGAACGGCGGAGGAAGCCAAGCAGCTTCACTTTCTCGGTACTGGTCACGACCTGGTCGGGACCGCTGAACTTCATCCCGGCCTGGGACAGCTGTTCAAGCAGTTTCTCGACCGGCGTGTTGACCAGTTCGGCGAGCTTGCGGATGGTGGTTTGCTGCGACATTCGGATCCTATGATCTTGTTTGCGCCCCCTCGTCACGAACGAAGGCAGCGCGGAGTCTACGCCCTGAGCGGCTCAGGGCACTGTTCATCGCTGGCTCATTCGCCGCGCTCCAAGCGGGCGATCTCCTCGGCGCGGGCTGCCAGGACCAGCGCCGCGGCGCGCTCCAGATCCATGCCCTCGATGCCGAACTCCAGAACCTCGTCGGCAGCCAGGTCCGACAGATCCTCACTTGTGCGCACGCCGTGGCCAGCCAGCGCGTACGCGGTAGCCTCATCCATGCCCTTCAGTGCCAGCAGATCGGCTGCCGGCACACCGCCGTCAGCCCCCTCTTCCACCGCCAGCGCTTCGTTGAGCAGCGCATCGCGGGCGCGGGCACGGAGTTCTTCAACGATATCTTCGTCGAAGCCTTCCACTGCCAGCAACTCACCAACCGGTACGTAGGCGATTTCTTCCACCGTACCAAACCCTTCGGACACCAGGATGCCGGCGATTTCTTCGTCCACTTCCAGCTTGTCCATGAACAGCTGACGGGCGACGCCCTGCTCGGCTTCCGACTTGGCGGTCACCTGGTCCTGGGTCATCACATTCAGCTGCCAACCGGTCAGGCGGCTGGCCAGACGCACGTTCTGGCCGCCCTTGCCGATTGCCTGGGCCAGGCGGTCTTCTGCCACAGCCAGGTCCATCGAATGCTTTTCTTCGTCAACGATGATCGACTGCACTTCAGCCGGGGCCATCGCGTTGATGACGAAATTGGCCGGGTTGTCGTTCCACAACACGATATCCACGCGCTCGCCATTGAGCTCGTTGGACACGGCCTGGACGCGCGAACCGCGCATGCCGATGCAGGCACCGATAGGATCGGTGCGGCTGTCATGGGCCAGCACGGCGATCTTGGCGCGGTCGCCCGGGTCGCGTGCACAGGCCTTGATCTCAACCAGGCCCTGGCCGACTTCCGGCACTTCCAGCTTGAACAGCTCGATCATGAATTCCGGGGCGGCGCGGCTGATGAACAGCTGCGGGCCACGCGGCTCCGAGCGCACTTCGGCCAGGTAGCCGCGCACGCGGTCACCGGCACGCAGCACGTCGCGCGGAATGCCCTTGTCCTTCGGGATGAAGGCTTCGGCATTGCCGCCCAGATCGACATAGATATTGCCGCGTTCTGCACGCTTGACCACACCAGTGACCAGCTCGCCAACGCGGTCCTTCCATGCATCCACCACCTGCTGGCGCTCGGCTTCGCGCACACGCTGGACGATGACCTGCTTGGCAGCCTGCGCTGCGATACGGCCGAAATCCGGGTTTTCAATCTGTTCTTCGATGTAATCGCCGATCTCGACGTCGTCGGCTTCATCCACCGCGTCCATCATGCGGATCTGGCGGTCCGGCGATTCCATCACCACATCATCGGCGACCACTTCCCAACGACGGAAGGTTTCGTAGGTACCGTCCTTGTGGTTGATCGACACGCGCGCCAGGACTTCCTGGTCGGGGTAACGCTTCTTCGCTGCCGAGGCCAATGCGGCCTCGATCGCGTCAAAAATAACTTCGCGCGGCACGCCCTTCTCGTTGGCGACTGCGTCAACTACCAGCAAAAGTTCCTTGCTCATCGGCTCACTCCGCGCGCGGCTTTTTGGCCGCCGTTTCGTTATTGGAATTATTCTTGGGCTTGCCCTGCTTGGGGGCAGGACCCGTCGGTTTGGTCGGTGCCAGGCCCAATGCGGCCCAGTCCGGAATGATGCGTGCCTTGTCGATATTGTCGAACGACGCCACGAACGGCTTGTTGTCGACGATGAACGTGACCGTGCCCTGCGCCACATCCACCGCGGCAATCTCGCCCTGCAGGCGACGGCGGTTTTCCTGCGGCAGCTTCAGGCCGACCTTGGCGGACTCGCCAATGGCGAGCTCGAACTGTGCCAGCGTGAACAACGGGCGATCGACACCCGGCGAAGATACTTCCAGCGTGTAATTGCCGCTGATCGGATCTTCCACGTCCAGCTGCGCGGAAACCTCGCGGCTCACCCGCTCGCAGTCTTCGACGTTGACCATGCGCGCAGGCTGTTCAACCAGCGGCACATCGATATACAGGCGCAACGTTGCGCCGCCCGGGGCCGGCAGATATTCGACGCCAAGCAGCTCGAGCCCCAACGCCTGCACGGTGGGGCTCAGCAGATTCGCGATTTCAGTAGCCTTGTCGCTCACAGCCAGCCTTGATTCGTAAGTTAGAGAACGGTTGTAACCCAACCAGGTTTTGCGTATTGCAGAAACAGCAAAGGGCCCACGTGGGCCCTTTGTCCGTTTGGATCCGTTGGCCGGATCCCGGTTGCAAGAACGGAAGCAGCCGTTCTTGCGAGCCCAACTTTTGCCTCTATCAACACTGCGTGTTGCCAAAGACCGAAGCTGGTAGCGGGGGCAGGATTTGAACCTGCGACCTTCGGGTTATGAGCCCGACGAGCTGCCAGACTGCTCCACCCCGCATCAGAAGCGGAATTATGAAGTAACCAAGTCGATAATGCAAGACTTATTTACTTCGCGTTTCTCTCTAACCGCTAGAGAAACCCGGAAAAACCCTTCCGGTTGAACCACTTATCAGGTGGTTCCGACCTTTCCGCTAGGCGGTGAGGTCGTCAACTCAGGAGATGAATAATACACACTTCGCGCAGATTTGTATCGTTTTTTATGACAAATGTGCAAAAGAATTGCGCATCCATTCCAGAATCGGGCCCAGGCCCAACGGCAGGACCAGCAACAGCACGGAATTCACGCCCAACACGATACCCAGGATGCGGTCGTTGTTGCGCGGCAGCGCCTCACCCACCGGCTCATCGAAGTACATGACCTTGATGACACGCAGGTAATAGAAGCAACCGATCACCGCGCACAGCACACCGACCATCGCCAGCCACAGCAGACCGCCATTGACTGCGGCGCTCAGCACCGCCAGCTTGCTCCAGAAGCCAAGGAACGGCGGAATACCGGCCAGCGACGCCATGATGCACAGGACCAGGCCTGCCATCCACGGGCTACGGGCATTCAGGCCCTTGAAGTCCTCGATGTTCTCGGCTTCGAAGCCGGCACGCGACAGCGCGATGATCGCGCCGAACGAGGCGGTCGACATGATGGCGTAGGCAATGGCGTAGAACATCGCCGCCGAATAGCCTTCCTTGCCACCACCGGCCACCGCCATCAGCAGGAAGCCGATGTGCGAGACGGTCGAATAGGCCAGCATGCGCTTCAGATTGCTCTGGGCGATCGCCATCAGGTTACCGACGACCAGCGACAGTGCGGCCAAGCCGGCCAACACGTACTGCAGCTCGGTCGACAGCGGGCCAACGCCCATTTCCAGCAGGCGGTAAGCCATACCGAAGGCAGCCAGCTTCGGTGCCGAGCTGATGAACAGCGCGATCGGCGCCGGGGCACCCTGGTACACGTCCGGCAGCCACATGTGGAACGGTGCAGCGCCCAGCTTGAAGGCAACACCGGCGACCATGAACACCGCACCGGTCAACAGCAGCAGACGCTCGTCCGAATGGGCGATGGACGCATGGATCACGTCCAGGTGCAGCGAGCCGGTGGCGCCATAGATCAGCGACATGCCGTACAGCAGCAGACCCGAGGCCAGCGAACCGAGCACGATGTACTTCATGCCGGCTTCGGCGGCGAGCTTGTTCTCACGGTTGCTGGCAACCAGCGCGTAGGAACACAGCGCCAGCAGTTCCAGGCCCAGGTAGACCATCAGCAGGCTGCCGGCCGAGACCAGGATCATCATGCCGGCGGTGGCGAACAGGATCAGCACCGGGATCTCGCCCTGGTACAGGTTGCGCTCGCGCAGGTAGCTCCAGCCGTAGATCAGGCTCAAGCCACTGACCAGCACGATCACCGTCTTCATGACATCGGCGGCATTGTCACGGACAAACATGCCGTGGAACACCTCACCCTGCCCGCCCACGCCGCTCAACAGCAGCACGAAGGCGACAGCGAGGATCGCTACCGACAGAAAGTGGGTCCAGACCTTGTGCTTGGTGCTGATGAACAGATCAATCATCAACAGGGCAAAGGCACCGCCAATCACCACCAGTTCGGGCAGCAACGGCAGAAGGTCGGTCATGGTCAACGGCAGAGGCGTCGGCGTGGTCATCATCAAATCCTGGAATCAATACTCTCGACGGGCCGCTTACAGCAGCTTGCTCGATGCGATCTGCATCGCCAGCTTGGCGATGGACGGCTCCATCAGCTCGGTCAGCGGCAGCGGGTAGAAGCCCAGCACCAAGGTGCCGACAGCAAACACGCCCATTACCAGCCATTCGCGACCGTTCATATCCTTCAGCTCGGCGACGTGGGCATTGCCCACCTCACCGAAGAACACACGCTTGTACAGCCACAACGAATACGCCGCGCCGATGATCAAGGTGGAGGCAGCACCCAGCGCAACCAGCGGGTTCCACTGGAACGCAGCCAACACGACCATGAACTCGCCGACGAAGCCACTGGTGCCCGGCAGGCCGGAGTTGGCCATGAAGAACAGCAGTGCAAACGCGGAGAACCACGGCATCACATTGACCACGCCGCCGTAATCGGCGATGCGGCGGCTGTGCATGCGGTCATACAGCACGCCCACGCAGGAGAACATCGCGCCGGACACGAAACCGTGCGAGACCATCTGCACCATCGCACCCTGCAGGCCCAGGCGGGCCGCATCGGGGTTGCCGGCATCACGTACCAGCCACAGCGCGGTGAAGGTACCCAGGGTCACGAAGCCCATGTGTGCGATCGACGAATAAGCGATGAGCTTCTTCATGTCGTCCTGCACCAAGGCCACCAGGCCGACGTAGATCACCGCCACCAGCGACAGCGCGATCACCAGCCATGCCCACTCGTGGCTGGCATCGGGCACGATCGGCAGGTTGAAGCGCAGGAAGCCGTAGCCACCAATCTTCAGTGCGATCGCCGCCAGGATCACCGAACCGGCGGTCGGCGCTTCAACGTGCGCATCCGGCAGCCAGGTATGTACCGGAAACATCGGCACCTTGACCGCGAAGGCGACCAGGAACGCGAAGAATATCCAGGTCTGCTCCTTGGCCGACAGCTGCAGCTGAT
Source organism: Stenotrophomonas nitritireducens (assembly GCF_001700965.1). NCBI lineage: Bacteria > Pseudomonadati > Pseudomonadota > Gammaproteobacteria > Lysobacterales > Lysobacteraceae > Stenotrophomonas > Stenotrophomonas nitritireducens. The sequence continues at coordinate 3,980,049 of NZ_CP016756.1, read as the reverse complement.
ACAGGTCAACCAGCTGGAAGCTGCCGCCCTTCAGGTACAGGTAGATCAGCGCCACCAGCATCAGCACCGAGCCGAGGAAGGTGTAAAGGAAGAACTTCATCGCCGCGTAGATACGACGCGGACCGCCCCAGACACCGATGATCAGGAACATCGGGATCAGCATGGCCTCGAAGAACACGTAGAACAGCATCGCGTCGGTCGCGGCAAAAATGCCGACCGTCACGCCTTCCAGTACCAGGAAGGCGGCCACGTACTGATTGACGCGCTTGTCGACCACGCCCCAAGCGCCGATCAGTGCCAGCACCCCGATCAGCGTGGTCAGCAGGATCAGGGCGATGGCGATACCGTCAACGGCCAGGTTGTAGCCGATGTTGAACGCCGGGATCCAAGGATGCTGTTCGACGAACTGCATTACCTCGGCGGCGCCGCGGTCGTAACCGCTGAGCAAGCCGAGGCTGAGCAGGAAGGTGAGCAGTGCCACCGCCAGGGATGCCCAACGGGCAGCCTGGGCGTTGCGCACAGCGAGGATCAACGCACCGCCGATGATCGGCAGCCAGATGAGAATACTAAGTAGAGGCCAGTTCGACACGTCTTCTATTCCGTACAGGTCAACGCCAGAAATGCATCAGCACGCCCAACAGGGCAATCAGGCCGATGATCATCGCGAACGCGTAGTGGTAGAGGAAACCGGATTGGGTGCGGCGCAACAGGTTGGCAGCCAAGTCGACCAGACGCGCCGAACCATTGACCATCACCCCATCAACGACCGTGCTATCAACGGCACGGGCGGCCTTGCCGAGCTGCACACCACCGCCGGCAAAGCCGTCGATCCAGAGCTTGTCGAAGCCGTACTTGTTTTCCAGCACCGAAACCACCGGTGCCAGGGTCTTGCGAGCTTGTCCTGCCAGTTCCGGCTTCCAGATGTAGAACACCCAGGCCAGCGCGAAACCTGCAACCGTCAGCCAGAACGCCGGCATCTGCATGCCGTGTACCGCATAGGCCACCGAACCGTGCCAGAACTCCTTGCCAACTTCGGCAATGGTATCGCGCGCCGGGTTGTAGAAATCGACGATGCCGGTGAAGAACGACATGGTCTGGCCCGGAATGCCGGCAGCGGCATGGTGACCGTCCCAGCCGGTACCGAACAGCATCGGCCCGATGGTGAAGAAGCCGATCAGGATGGACGGGATTGCCAGCAGCACCAGCGGCACCGTCACCACCAGCGGCGATTCGTGCGGCTCGTGCGCACCATGACCATGGTGGTCATCGTGGCCATGGGCATGATCACCGTGGTGGTCATCATGCGCGTCGCGGAAGCGCTCCTTGCCGAAGAAAGTCAGGAACAGCAGGCGGAAGCTGTAGAAGCTGGTGACGATCACGCCACCGAGCACCGCCCAGTAACCATACAGGGCAACCCAGCCAGCCTCGGCAGCGTGCGCGTGCATCGCGGCCGCTTCGATGATGGTGTCCTTGGAGTAGAAACCCGAGAAGAACGGCGTACCCACCAGGGCCAGCGTACCGATCCACATGGTGATGTGGGTAATCGGCATGTATTTGCGCAGGCCGCCCATCTTCATCATGTTCTGCTCATGGTGCATGCCCATGATCACCGAACCGGCACCGAGGAACAGCAGCGCCTTGAAGAAGGCGTGGGTCATCAGGTGGAACACGGCGCCGGAGTAGGCCGACACACCGAGTGCAACCGTCATGTAGCCCAGCTGCGACAAGGTGGAATAGGCAACCACGCGCTTGATGTCAGTCTGCACGATACCGATCAGGCCGGTGAAGAAGGCCGTGGTGGCACCGATGAACAGGATGAAGTCCAGCGCGGTCTGCGACAGCTCGAACAGCGGCGACATGCGGGTGACCATGAAGATACCGGCGGTGACCATGGTCGCGGCGTGGATCAGTGCCGAGATCGGGGTCGGGCCTTCCATCGAGTCCGGCAGCCACACGTGCAGCGGGACCTGCGCCGACTTGCCCATCGCACCGATGAACAGACAGATGCAGATGATGGTGGCAACGCTCCACTGGTGGTCGCCGATCAGCTGCACCATTGCGTGGCCGGTGATATCGGTGCCCAGCACGGTGCCCGCATTGGCGAACACGGTGGCGTAGTCCAGCGAGCCGAAGGCCCACAGGATGCCTGCGATGCCGAGCAGAAAGCCGAAGTCACCGACGCGGTTGACCAGGAACGCCTTCATGTTGGCGAAGATCGCGGTCGGGCGCTTGAAGTAGAAGCCGATCAGCAGGTACGACACCAGGCCCACCGCTTCCCAGCCGAAGAACAGCTGCAGGAAGTTGTTGCTCATCACCAGGGTGAGCATCGAGAAGGTGAACAGCGAGATGTAGCTGAAGAAACGCTGGTAGCCGTCGTCTTCGGACATGTAGCCGATCGAGTAGATGTGGACCAGCAGCGACACGAAGGTCACCACCACCATCATCATCGCGGTCAGGCGATCGACCATGAAGCCGACATGCGCCGCGTACTGGCCCACTTCAAAGAAGGTGTAGATGTTCTGGTTGAACGGCTGCGCCCCACCCCACAACAGCTGGGAGAAGATGTAAGCCGACAGGCCGAAGCTGACCGCCACGCCCAGAATGGTGATGTATTGGGCGCCCTTGCGCCCCACCTGACGACCGAACAGGCCGGCGATGATGCTGCCGAACAGCGGTGCCAGCACCACTGCAATCAACAGACTCTTGGAGAGAGTGATTTCCATCTTCGGATCAGCCCTTCAGCGAATCGACTTCGCCCACGTTGATGGTGTGGCGAGTACGGAACAAGGTCACCAGGATCGCGAGGCCGATTGCAGCTTCGGCTGCGGCCACGGTCAGGATGAAGAACACGAACAGCTGACCGGCGGTGTCGCCCAGCTCACGCGAGAAGGCAATGAAGTTGATGTTCACCGACAGCAGCATCAGTTCGATCGACATCAACAGCACGATGATGTTCTTCCGGTTGAGGAAGATGCCGGCAACGGAGATGCAGAACATCACCGCGCCCAACGCGAGCATATGGCCCAGAGAAATCATGGCTTGGCCTCCTCGCCACCGTCATGTTGCGTATCGACCTGCACCACCGGCTTTTCGGCGGCCATCTTGACCATGCGCAGGCGGTCTTTTGCCTTGGTCATGGTCTGCTCGGTCGGGTTCTGCGTCTTCAGGCCTTCACGACGGCGCAGGGTCAGCATCACTGCTGCGACCACGGCCACGGTCAGGATCACGGCGGCGAACTCGAACGGGAGCAGGTATTCGGTGAACAGGCTGCGTGCCAGCCAGGTGATGTTGGACGTATCTGCTGCAACCGCAGCGGCGTTGTCCACCGGGAACGGTGCGGTGCGCGCCTTGATGCCGATCAGGGTCAGCATCTGCACCAGCATCACCACCGCGACCACCAGGCCGACCGGCAGGTAACGCACCCAGCCTTCGCGCAGATTGGTGGTGTCGATGTCCAGCATCATCACCACGAACAGGAACAGCACCATCACCGCGCCGACGTAGACCAGCACCAGGGTGACGCCGAGGAACTCCGCCCCCACCAGCAGCCATACGCAGGCGATGGAGAAGAACGTAAGGATCAAGCACAACACGGCATACACCGGGTTGCGCACGCTGATCACCGCTGCCGCGGAAATGCCGGCAATGATGGAGAAGAACCAGAAAGCAATATTTACCCAATCCATCTCAAGACCTCAGCGGAAGGCGGCGTCGGCGGCGCGGCGCTCGGCGATTTCGGCTTCAAGCCGGTCGCCAAGTGCCAGCAGCTGCGGCTTGGTGATGATGTTCTCGCCACGCTTCTCGAAGTGGTACTCGAGAATGTGGGTCTCGACGATCGAGTCCACCGGGCAGCTTTCTTCGCAGAAGCCGCAGAAGATGCACTTGAACAGATCGATTTCGTAACGCGTGGTACGGCGGGTGCCGTCTTCGCGCTTGGCCGAGTCGATGGTGATGGCCAGTGCCGGGCACACTGCTTCGCACAGCTTGCAGGCGATGCAGCGCTCTTCACCGTTGGGGTAACGGCGCAGGGCATGCAGGCCACGGAAGCGCGGCGACTGCGGGAACTTCTCCATCGGGTACATCACGGTGTACTTGGGCTTGAACGTATATTTCAACGTCAGCCACAGGCCGCCGAGCAACTCGAGGAGCAGCAGGCTTTTGAAATAATGGGTGATCTTATTCATGAATCAAACGCCCTTCTGGATCACGCCGTAGAACACCATCAGTGCCGTCACCGCGATCCAGAAAATGGTCAGCGGGATGAACACCTTCCAGCCCAGACGCATGATCTGGTCATAACGGAAGCGCGGGAAGCTGGCACGGAACCAGATGTACGCACTGGCGAAGAACAGCACCTTGAGCAGCAGCCACGGCCAACCGCCGGTCCAGATCCAGTTGATCCACGGCGAGATATCGGCCGTGATCCAGCCCTGGAGCGGGCTCAGCCAGCCACCGAGGAAGAAGATCGAGATCAGGAAGCTGACCAGGATCATGTTGGCGTACTCGGCCAGGAAGAACAGTGCGAACGCACCGCCGGAGTACTCCACCATGTGGCCGGCAACGATTTCCGACTCGCCTTCAACCACGTCGAACGGCGCGCGGTTGGTTTCGGCAACGCCGGACACCCAGTACACGACGAACAGCGGGAACAGCGGCAGCAGGAACCAGTCGAACAGACCCGAGTTGCCCTTCTGCGCCAGCACGATGTCGGTCAGGTTCAGGCTGCCGGCGGCGATCATCACGCCGACCAGCGCGAAGCCCATCGCGATTTCGTAGCTGACCACCTGCGCGGCCGAACGCATCGCACCGAGGAAGGCGTACTTGGAGTTGGACGCCCAACCGGCCAGGATCACGCCGTACACACCCAGCGAGGTCATCGCCAGCAGGTACAGCAGACCAACGTTGGCGTTGGACAGCACCAGCTTGTAGTCGAACGGAACCACCGCCCACGCCGCGAACGACGGCGCCAGCACGATCAACGGCGCGATGATGTACATCGCCTTGTGTGCGCTGGCCGGAGCGATGATTTCCTTGAACAGCAGCTTGGTGACGTCGGCGAAGGCCTGCAGCAGGCCGCCCAGACCGACATACATCGGCCCGTGGCGCACGTGCATCCAACCGATCAGCTTGCGCTCCCACAACACGTAGAAGGCAACCGAAATGATCACCGGCATGGCGATCAACAGGATCTTGATCACCGTCCACAGCACGATGCCGATGTCACCCAGGGCCATGAACCACTGGTACAGCGGGTCGATCGCGTTCAACAGCAACTCGTTCATGCAGCCACCACCGTTACCCGAGCGGCACCCAGCGGCGCGGTTGCGCCGTGGCCCGATTCAATCCACACCGTGCCGGCTGCGACGCGTGCGTCGACCACCACCGACAGGGTTGCACGACCGGCGTCGGTGCCGACCTTGGCCATCTGGCCTTCGGTCAGCTGCAGACGCGCGGCGTCATCGGCATTGAGCACGATGCGCGGCTCATTGTTGAGCGGATGCGACTGCAGCGCCTGCGCACGACGCACGACGGCGTCGGTGCGGTAGATCGCCGGGGTCGAGGCCACTTCAAAGCCCTCGCCTGAGACCTGCGGCTGTGCCGAAGCGGCAACCTTGACCGACACCGGCTGCAGGCCGGCACGCAGGCCTGCCAGATCGGTGAAGCCGAAACCTGCCAACTGCATGTCACCACCCAGCGCACGCAGCACGCGCCAGCCCTCACGGGCCTCGCCCTGCAGCTTGCCACCGGCGCGGGCGACCTGGTCGCGACCGTCCAGATTGGTCAGCGTGCCGTCGATTTCCGGCAGCGCGCCAATCGGCAGGATCACATCGGCCACATCACGGGTCGAGGTGCAGGCGAACTGGCTGAACGCGACAACCTTGGCAGCGGCCAGCGCCTTGCGAGCGGCGGCGGTATCGGCGAAGTCCAGGCCCGGCTCGATGCCGTACAGGGCATAGGCCTTGCGCGGCTGCGCCAGCATCGCATTGACGTCCTTGCCGGCCGGCAGTACGCCGGCGCGGGCCAGGCCCAGTGCGTTGGCACCCTGCGGGATACGGCACAGTTTGGCGCCGGTAGCCGCAGCGAATGCGCTGGCGGCCGAACGGATCGCAGCAGCCTGCGGATGATTTTCAGCAATCGCACCGACGATGATCACGGTGTTGTTGCCGGCCTTCACCGCGTCGACCAGCTGCGCGTTGCCCAAAGCTTCAACGAAGCGCGACGGTGCAACGATCTGCTTGCCGGCCAGCTTGAACGCGAAGTCGAAGTCCACCGGGTTGATCGAATGGATCTTGGCACCGTTGGTGGTCTGCGCCTTGCGCAGGCGAGCGTGCAGCAGCGGCAGTTCGTGGCGGATATTGCTACCCAGCACGACGATCTGATCAGCGTGTTCAATCTCGGCCAGCGACATGCCGAAGACTTCGGCAACCGGCGCATCGGAGAAGTCACGGTTGTTGATGCGGTGGTCGATGTTGTTCGAACCCAGGCCAACGGCCAGGCGGGCCAGCAAGGCGCCCTCCTCGTTCGACGTTGCCGGGTGCACCAGCACGCCAAGCTCGTCGCCACGGTTGGCTTCGAAGATTTCGCGGGCAGCGGCCAGACCTTCGGCCCAGCTCACTTCCTTCCACTCACCATTGACCTTCTGCAGCGGCTTGACCGCGCGGTCGGCCGAATACAGGCCTTGGTGCGAATAACGATCGCGGTCGGACAGCCAGCACTCGTTGACCAGCTCGTTGTCACGCGGCACGGCGCGCAGCACTTCGCCGCGGCGCACGTGCAGGAACAGGTTCGAGCCCATCGCGTCGTGGTAACCCAGCGACTCGCGTGCGGTCAGTTCCCACGGGCGTGCCTTGAACTGGAACACCTTGTTCGTCAGCGCGCCGACCGGGCACACGTCGATGACGTTGCCCGACAGCTCGGTGGTCAGCGGCTTGCCGTCGTAGGTGCCGATCTGCAGGTTTTCACCGCGCGACATGCCACCCAGTTCATAGGTGCCAGCCACTTCTGCGGTGAAGCGCACGCAACGGGTGCACTGGATGCAGCGGGTCATCTCGGTGGCGACCAGCGGCCCCATGTCCTCGTCAACCACAACGCGCTTGCGCTCGTTGAAGCGGCTGACCGAACGGCCGTAGCCCAGCGATACGTCCTGCAGCTCGCACTCGCCACCCTGGTCGCAGATCGGGCAGTCCAGCGGATGGTTGATGAGCAGGAACTCCATCACCGAACGCTGGTACTTGAGCGCCTTCTCGTTGCGGGTCTGGATCTTCATGCCATCCATGACCGGGGTTGCGCAGGCCGGCGACGGCTTGGGTGACTTTTCAACGTCGACCAGGCACATGCGGCAGTTTGCGGCGATCGGCAGCTTCTCGTGGTAGCAGAAGCGCGGAATCGGAATGCCAGCCTTGTCGGCGGCCTGGATGATCATCGAACCCTTGGGTACGACCAGCGTCTGACCATCGATATCGATGGTCACATGATCCGGCGGTACGTTGGGATTTACCGGTTGCGCGCTCATGCGGCAGCAGTCTCCACCTTCTTGCCGTCAACCATCGAATGACCGTTGACGATGTAGTACTCGAATTCGTTCCAGAACTGGCGCAGGAAGCCTTGGATCGGCCACGCTGCCGCCTCACCGAACGCACAGATGGTGTGGCCTTCAATCTGACCGGCAACCGTCTTCAGCTGGTGCAGGTCTTCCATCGTGGCCTGGCCGGCGACAATGCGCTCCAGCACACGGTGCATCCAGCCGGTACCTTCGCGGCACGGGGTGCACTGGCCACAGGATTCCTTGTGGAAGAACTGGCTGATGCGGCAGGCGAACTTGACGCAGCAGACGCTGTCGTCCAGCACCACGATGGCACCGGAACCCAGGCCCGAGCCCAGTGCACGGATGGTGTCGTAATCCATCGGCAGGCCCTTGAGTTCTGCAGCGGTCAGCACCGGCATCGACACGCCGCCCGGGATCGCGCCCTTCAACGTACGGCCCGGACGCAGGCCACCGGCCATCTCCAGCAGATCGTCAAAGGTGGTGCCCAGCGGCACTTCGAAGTTGCCGCCCTTGGCCACGCAACCGGAGACCGAGAAACACTTCGGGCCACCGTTGTTGGTCAGGCTCAGATTCTTGAACCACTCCGCACCGTTGCGGATGATCGCCGGCACCGAGGCATAGGTCTCGGTGTTGTTGATCGTGGTCGGCTTGCCGTACAGGCCGAAATTGGCCGGGAACGGCGGCTTGAAGCGCGGCTGGCCCTTCTTGCCTTCCAGCGATTCCATCAATGCGGTTTCTTCGCCGCAGATGTAGGCACCGGCGCCGAGCGCACCATAGATATCGATATCGCAACCACTGCCCAGCACGTTCTTGCCCAGCCAGCCGTGCTTGTAGGCATCAGCCAAGGCCTGCTCGAAATGCTCGAACGGCTCGTGGTGGAACTCACCGCGCAGGTAGTTGTAAGCCGCGGTCGAACCGGTGGCGTAGCAGGCGATGGCCATGCCCTCCACCACCGAATGCGGGTTGTAACGCAGGATGTCGCGGTCCTTGCAGGTGCCCGGCTCGGATTCATCCGAATTGCACAGGATGTACTTCTGCACATCGCCCTTGGGCATAAAGGACCACTTCAGGCCGGTCGGGAAGCCCGCACCGCCACGGCCGCGCAGGCCGGACTGCTTGACCATCTCGATGACATCGGCCGGCGCGATCTTCTCTTCGAGGATCTTGCGCAGCGCGGCGTAGCCACCGGTCTTCAGGTAGTTCTCGTACGACCACGGGGTGTCGTAGTGCAGCGTGGTGTAGACCACGTTGTGCGGAAGCGGCGCCGGTCCGACCGGGCCCTTGGATTCGTGATGTGCCATGCCTTACTCCAGCCCGTCCAGCAGCGCGTCGACCTGGTCCAGCGTCAGGCGCTCGTGGTAATGACCGTTGATGACCATCATCGGTGCGCCCGCGCAGCCAGCCAGGCACTCTTCCTCTTTCTTGAGGTAGACGCGGCCGTCAGCGGTGGATTCACCATGCTTGATGCCCAGCTTCTTCTCGCAATGGCGGACGATGTCATCGGCACCGTTGAGCCAGCAGCTGACGTTGGTGCAGATGGCGACGTTGTTGCGGCCCACCTTCTCGGTCTCGAACATCGAGTAGAAGGTGGCAACTTCGTACGCCCACACGAACGGCAGATCCAGGTACTTGGCAACTGCGGCGATCAACTCGTCGCTCAGCCAACCCTGGTTCTGCTCCTGTGCGGCATGCAGGCCCTGCAGCACCGCCGAACGCTTGCGCTCGGGCGGGAACTTGGACAGCCAGTGATCGATGTGAGCACGCGTCTTGTCGCTCAACACCACCATCGGGTCGACGTTGCGCGCCGCCTCGAAATTACCCGTCGCCTTCATTGGCCGACCTCAACGAATACCAAATGCTGAAAAACCGACGCCTGCGGCGGCAGAACCGCGCAGGCAACGGACGATGTGTGATCCGAAGGCATTACCGGTCAACCTCGCCGAACACGAGATCGTAGGTACCGATCATCGCCACCACGTCGGCCAGCATGTGGCCGCGCACGACCGAATCGATCGAGGAAAGGTGGGCGAAACCGGGGGCGCGCAGATGGGCACGGAACGGCTTGTTGGCACCGTCGGAGACCAGGTAGCAGCCGAACTCGCCCTTGGGCGCTTCAACCGCCGCGTAGGTCTCACCGGCCGGCACGCAGTAGCCTTCACTGAATAGCTTGAAGTGATGGATCAGCGCTTCCATGTCGTCCTTCATCTCGGCGCGAGCCGGCGGAGCGACCTTGAAGTTCTTGACCATCACCGGGCCCGGGTTGGCCTTGAGCCACTGCACGCACTGCTTGATGATGCGGTTGGATTCGCGCATCTCGGCAATACGTACCAGGTAACGGTCGTAGCAGTCGCCCTTGGTGCCCAGCGGCAGATCGAAATCGACCGCATCGTACTTGGCGTACGGCTGCTTCTTGCGCAGATCCCAGGCAATGCCCGAACCACGCAGCATCACGCCGGTCATGCCCCAGGCCAGCGCATGTTCCGGGGTGATCACGCCGATGCCAACGGTACGCTGCTTCCAGATGCGGTTGTCGGTCAGCAGGGTTTCGTATTCGTCCACACGCCCGGGGAACTCATTGGTGAAGTTCTCCAGGAAGTCGAGCAGCGAACCTTCGCGCGAGGCGTTCAGGCGCTTCAGCGCGTTGCCCTTGTGCCAGCGCGATTCCTTGTACTTCGGCATCGTGCTGGGCAGGTCGCGGTACACGCCGCCCGGACGGTAGTACGCCGCGTGCATGCGGGCGCCGGAAACTGCTTCATAGCAGTCCATCAGCTCTTCGCGCTCGCGGAAGGCGTACAGCATCACCGCCATCGCGCCCAGATCGAGCGCGTTGGAGCCCAGCCACATCAAGTGGTTGAGGATACGGGTGACTTCGTCAAACAGGGTACGGATGTACTGCGCACGCTCCGGCACCTCGATACCCACCAGGGTTTCGATGGCGCGGACATAGGCGTGCTCGTTGCACATCATCGAGCAGTAATCCAGGCGATCCATGTAGCCGATCGACTGGTTGAACGGCTTGGACTCGGCCAGCTTCTCGGTCGCGCGGTGCAGCAGACCGATATGCGGATCGGCACGCATGATAGTTTCGCCGTCCATTTCCAGGATCAGGCGCAGCACACCGTGCGCGGCCGGATGCTGCGGGCCGAAGTTCATGGTGTAGTTGCGGATCTCCTGCCGTGCTTCGGCCGGATTGCTCGCAAAGGCCTGCGAAGCCTGGTGGAATTCCTTCTTTACGTCCGCACTCACTTGCTTGCCTCCGTCTGCGCGCGCTCGCCTTCAGCGGTCTGGAAACGGGCATCGTCGCGGATAACACGCGGCACGCCTACGCGCGGCTCGACCGAAGTCACCGGCTCGTAGACCACACGCTTCTTTTCTTCGTCGTAACGCACTTCGACGTTGCCGATCAGCGGGAAATCCTTGCGGAACGGATGGCCCACGAAACCGTAGTCGGTCAGGATGCGGCGCAGATCCGGGTGACCTTCGAAGATCACGCCGTACAGGTCGAACGCTTCACGCTCGAACCAGTTCAGCCCCGGATAGATGTCGGCCAGCGAGGCCACCACCGGCAGCGATTCGCTGGGCGCGTAGCAACGGATGCGCAGCATCTGGTTGTGCTGGTAAGAACGCAGCTGCACGACAACAGCAAAACGCTGCTTCGGCAATGCGTCAGGCTGTTCGCCGGCGGCGGTTTCGTGGCTGGGGAACTCACCCCAGGCAAAACGACCGGCGCCCTGGCCTTCAACGCCGCGGCTGAAGCCGTGCGAGGTAACGTCCGAGGTATCCCACTCGTCGCTGCCGTAGCCAAGGTAGTCGACACCGCACAGGTCGGTGGCGTGTTCGAAGCCGAGCTCGTCACGCAACGCCAGAGCGGTTGCGTGCCAATCGGCAACAGCCACTTCCAGCGTCACTTCGCCGCGCGGTTCGACCACCACGACCTGCGCACCGGCAAAACGGGTGCGAAGTCGATCGATGAGAGAAGGTGCTTGCTGGGCCATGGGGGCTGGCGTGCTCTTGATTTGAAAGGGGGTCAGCGCGCGATGGTCTGGGTACGCCAGATCTTCTTCTGCAGCTGCAAAATGCCGTACACCAGCGCCTCGGCCGTCGGCGGGCAACCCGGGACGTAGACGTCCACCGGCACCACACGGTCACAACCGCGCACCACTGCATAGGAGTAATGGTAATAACCGCCGCCGTTGGCGCAGCTGCCCATCGAGATGACCCACTTCGGGTCCGGCATCTGGTCGTAGACCTTGCGCAGCGCCGGGGCCATCTTGTTGACCAGGGTACCGGCCACGATCATCACGTCGGACTGACGCGGCGACGGGCGGAACACCACACCGTAGCGATCAAGGTCCAGACGCGCCGCACCAGCGTGCATCATTTCGACCGCACAGCAGGCCAGACCAAAGGTCATGGGCCACATCGAGCCGGTACGTGCCCAGTTCAGCAGCGCGTCGACGCTGGTGGTCACATAGCCCTTCTCGAGCAGCGGGTTATCGCCTTCAGGCCGCAGAATGTCATCAACCCGCCCTTCCGGGACGGGGTTGTTCATCAGGCCGTCGAGAGTTTGGATCACTCCCATTCCAGCGCTCCCTTCTTCCACACGTAGATAAAGCCGAGGAACAGCATGCCCACGAACAGGCCCATGGTGACCAGCGAACGCGCGCCGAGCTCCATGAACACCTGGGTCCAGGGCACAATAAAGATGATTTCCAGGCCAAAGACGATGAACTGGATGGCGATCAAGTAGTAACGCACGTCGAACTTCATGCGCGCGTTTTCGAACGCCTCGAAGCCACACTCATAGGCGGAGAGCTTCTCGTTGTCCGGCGAACGCGGAGCGAGGAACCGACCGATCAACATCAGCGTCACGCCGATGCCGGTGGCGACGATCAGAAACAGCAGAGACGGCAAATATTCGGCCAGCACAGCGATTCTCTCTTGCCTCTGCCCTGGACACCTGCGGGCGCCAAGGCATGGGGGATTGACGGGACTTGCCACGACAGGCCGCTGCTGCGACCCGTGTACCCGCATGAAACAATGGTGCCCAAGAGGGGACTCGAACCCCTACGACTCTCGTCGCTACCACCTCAAGGTAGTGCGTCTACCAATTCCGCCACCTGGGCTTACGTCAGCGCTGCTGCTTCGCAGTGCGCCGCGTATTGTAACCGTCTTCAGTCTTTCTGTGCGGGTTGAGCGGGCTTTTCTTCGCTCTTGGCAGGAATATTTTCCGCCGGAGCCGTCGCCTGCGGCACTTCACCCACGGCTGCAGCCGCCGGAGCTGCCGGCAGGGCCTGCAACTCACCCGCCGGCGCTGCCGGAGTTGCCGCCGGAGCTGCCGCTTCGACCGCACCCATCAGGCCCACGCCCTGGTCCGCCGGACGCGCACCATGGCTGGCATACCAGGCCATGAACAAGCTGATGCCGAAAAACACCACGGCCAGCCATTTGGTGCTCTTGGACAGGAAGTTGGACGCACCACGCGCACCGAACACCGTACCCGACGCACCGGCACCAAAACCCGAACCAGCGGCAGCACCTGAGCCACGCTGCATCAGGATCAGCGCGATCATCGCGAGCGCCACCAGCACATAGACCACATTGAGGATCAACATCAGCATTTGAAATCCGTCCCGGACAATTACCCGTTAGCGACTGGACGCTGCTTTCGCGATGGCCAGAAAATCAGCCGCCACCAACGAAGCGCCACCTACCAGCCCGCCATCGACGTCAGGCTGTGAGAACAGCTCTGCTGCGTTGTCGGGCTTGACGCTGCCGCCATAAAGGATCGACAACGAATCGGCGATTCTAGCATCGCGCCCGGCGACTACGCCACGAATGAACGCATGTACGGCCTGCGCCTGGTCCGGCGTGGCGGTCAGGCCGGTGCCAATTGCCCAGACCGGCTCGTAGGCCACAACGGCCTTGGCAAAGGCCTGTACCCCGGCCAGATCGAGCACTGGACCCAGCTGTGAGGCAATCACCGCCTCGGTCTGCCCGGCCTGACGCTGCTCCAGCGTCTCACCGACACATAAGACCGGGATCAGGCCCGCGTTGATGGCAGCGACGAACTTGCGCGCCACCAGCTCACTGCTTTCATTATGGTATTGGCGCCGCTCCGAATGCCCAACCAGGCCGTGGGTGGCGCCCACATCCACCAGCATGCTGGCCGACACCTCGCCGGTGTAGGCACCTTTCTCGTTGCTGCTGACGTCCTGCGCGCCAAAGGCCAGCGCCGTCTCCTCGAAATCCTCGACCAGGTCACCCAGATACGGCAGCGGCGGCATGATCACCACGCTCACGCCCGGCAGCGGCAGACCATCGGCCACCTGCCCCACCAGATCGGTGGCGAATTGACGGCTGCCATGCAGCTTCCAGTTACCTGCAACGATTTTTTGGCGCATTCAGGCATAACTCCCCGGTAAAAAGTATCGGCAAAGGATAGCCGATATGCGGACATCGCCAGGACAAGCTGCAGACAAGCCGGGACAAGACGCAAAAACGCCGCCGGGCCAGGAGGCACGGCGGCGTCGATGCGACAGCCACAGCTTGAAGCGGGCGGACGATTACTTCAGCTTGATCTCGCGCAGGCGCTCTTCCAGGAACCCATGGGCGGTGATCGGCTCCGGGTAGCGGCTCGGATTCTCCGCACTGACACAGGAGGGCAGCACGTCGATCAGGAAATCCGGGTTCGGGTGCAGGAAGAACGGCACCGAATAACGCGGCTTGCGCGCCAGCTCACCCGGGGGATTGACCACGCGGTGGATGGTGGACGGGTACACATGGTTGGTCAGGCGCTGCAGCATGTCGCCGATATTGACCACGATGGTGTCGGCGTCGGAGGTGAACGGCACCCACTCACCCTCGTGCGACTGCACTTCCAGGCCGGCGGCACTGGCACCGACCAGCAAGGTGATGAAGTTGATGTCGCCATGGGCGCCGGCGCGCACATTGGGGATGTCATCGGTGGTGATCGGCGGGTAATGGATCGGCCGGAGGATCGAGTTGCCGTTGTTGGTCTTGTCGGCGAAATAGTCTTCCGGCAGGCCGATATGCAGCGCCAGCGCCGACAGCACGCGCGAACCGAGCTGGTCGAGCTTCTGGTACAGGCCGTAACCGTGTTCCTTGAAGCCCGGCACTTCGCTCGGCCACAGATTCGGCGGCATCACGTCGCGGTACTTGGAGTCGTCGCCGATCTCGCGACCGATATGCCAGAACTCCTTCAGGTCGAAATGCTTGGAGCCCTTGGCCGTTTCCACACCGAACTGGGTATAGCCGCGCGCACCACCGCCACCTGCGATGTGGTACTGCTTCTTCACATCTTCCGGCAGCGCGAAGAACGCCTTGAACACGTCATACGCGGCGTCGATGTCGGCCTGCGGAATGCCGTGGTTGCGAATACCCGCAAAACCCCACTCGCGATAGGCGGCGCCCAGCTCGGCCACAAAGGCCTCGCGGTCGCTATCGAAACGGGTGATGTCGAGGGTGGGAATACGGGAACTCATTCAACTACTCCAAGGAAGGAAACGGGATGCCGGCCATTGAACCGACATCCCGGCGACAACACTATGATCCAGCTCAAACCTGTGCGGCAGCCGAACGGACCGCATCAGCCAGCGCTTCAAGGGTGGAAGCCATCAGCCCGGCCTCATCGGCCTCGACCGTGACCCGCACCACCGGCTCGGTACCCGACGGCCGCAGGAATGCCCTGCCCCGCCCGGCCACCGCTGCCTGTGCGGCCGCCAACGCGGCCTGTACCGGCGCACTGGCAACCACCTCGCGCGCGCCCGTTTCAAGACGCACATTGATGGTTTTCTGCGGCACCATCACCAGCCCCTGCAGCGCCTGGCGCAGGTTCACGCCGGCACCGCCCAGAACCTCCAGCACCTGCAAGGCACTGACGATGGCATCACCGGTGGTCGCGCGGTCCAGGCACAGGATGTGGCCGGAGGCTTCGCCACCGAGCACGCCATTGCCCTCGACCAGGGCCTGGTGCACGTAGCGGTCACCGACATTGGCGCGGACGAATGGGATGCCCAGGCGCTCCAGCGCCTGTTCCATGCCGTAATTGGTCATCAGCGTACCGACCACCGGACCACGCAGGCGACCACTGGCCTGCCATGCCTTGGCCAGCACGTACAGCAGGCCATCGCCATCGACGGCCGCACCGGTGTCATCGACCATCAGCACACGGTCGCCATCGCCATCGAAGGCAATGCCGATATCGGCGCCAACCTCGACCACCTTGCGCGCCAGGCTTGCGATATGCATCGAGCCGACGCCATCGTTGATATTGATGCCATTGGGCTCGGCACCGATTGCGACCACATCCGCACCCAGCTCGCGGAACAGCAGCGGCGCCACGTGATAAGTAGCCCCGTGTGCGCAATCCAGCACGACCTTGAGCCCGCGCAGATAGAAATCACGCGGCACGCTGGCCTTGCAGAACTCGATGTAGCGACCCACCGCATCACGCGCGCGCACTGCCTTGCCCAGCTGCTCGGATTCCACGGTCGAGAACGGCTCGTCCATTGCGGCTTCCAGCGCCAGCTCGGTGGCGTCATCGAGCTTCTCGCCTTCAGCGGAGAAGAACTTGATGCCGTTGTCGTAATGCGGGTTGTGCGAGGCACTGATCACGATGCCGGCATCGGCACCCAGCGTATGCGCCAGGAAGGCCACCGCCGGGGTCGGCATCGGCCCGATCAACTGCACATTGGCGCCGGCAGCCACCAGACCCGCTTCCAGGGCCGCCTCGAACATATAGCCGGAGATGCGTGTGTCCTTGCCGATCACCACGGTCGGCTGCGCGCCGCCGCTGCGCGCAACCAGCACGCGGCCCAGCGCATTACCTACACGCAGCACAAAATCAGCGGAAATGACACCCTTGCCGACCCGGCCACGAATGCCGTCGGTACCGAAATACTTGCGCGTACCCATCAGGCAGCCACGTCCTTGTGCTGCGGCTGGCGCCCCAGCATGGCCAGCAGGTCGGCCAGGCGATCACGCATTTCGCGGCGATCGCAGATCTGGTCGATGGCGCCGTGCTCGAGCAGGAACTCCGAGCGCTGGAAGCCTTCGGGCAGCTTTTCACGCACGGTCTGCTCGATCACGCGCGGGCCGGCAAAGCCGATCAGCGCCTGCGGCTCGGCGATGTTGATGTCGCCCAACATCGCGAACGAAGCCGATACGCCGCCGGTGGTCGGATGGGTGAGCACCGAGATGTACGGCAGGCCGGCCTCACGCAGCTTGCCGAGCGCGGCCGAGGTCTTGGCCATCTGCATCAGCGAGAACAGGCCTTCCTGCATGCGTGCGCCGCCGGAGGCGGAGAAGCAGACGTAAGGCGCCCCGATTTCCAGTGCGGTTTCCGCGGCCAGCGCGAAGCGCTCACCTACCACCGAACCCATCGAGCCGCCCATGAAGGCGAAATCGAACGAGGACGCCACCAGCGGGCGGCCCTTCAGCAGGCCGCGCATGGCTACCAGCGCGTCGTACTCGCCGGTGTTCTTCTGGCTGGCCTTGATGCGCTCGACGTATTTCTTCTGGTCCTTGAACTTGAGCACGTCGGTCGGCCCGAGGCGGGCGGCGATCTCGCTGGTGCTGTCGGCATCAAACAACGCGGCCAAGCGCGCACGTGCACGGATGGCCATGTGGTGCCCACACTTCGGGCAGACCTCAAGGTTTTCTTCCAGCTCCGGGCGGTACAGGGCCGCGCCGCAACTTGAGCATTTTTCCCACAGCCCCTCGGGGACGCTGCGTTTTTTGGAGGGCGTGTTGTCGGTACGGATGCCGGACGGCATCAACTTGCTGAGCCAACTCATGCGGGATGACAATTCCGTTCAGGGCGGCCTTGCGGCCACGACAGGGGCCACAGTCTAGCTCACCACTGCAACCAAGGCGCAGCACTGTATTTGGCGGAATCCCTACTGCCGCGTATGTTTGGCGACGCAATGCCGAGGCCCTGTAGTGCCGAGCCATGCTCGGCAGAGGCCTTGCCGGTAATGCCCCTTGCCGAGCATGGCTCGGCACTACCGTTTTTGCCCCTCTCCCACTTGCGGGAGAGGGGTTGGGGTGAGGGCGGCCTTGGTCGGCGACGCCCCTTGCCGAGCATGGCTCGGCACTACATTGGAGCCTGTTCAGCGATCCAGGGCTTCGCGCAGCGGCTTGAGAAATGCCGTGGCTGCAGCCGCTGGATTTGCCGTCTCAGCCATCGCCGAGACCAGCGCACTTCCCACCACCACGCCATCGGCATCCACCGCCATTGCCGCTGCGCTGGCCGCGTCCTTGATGCCGAACCCAGCCACCACCGGCGCACTGGAGCGACTGCGCAGCAGTCGCAGGCGTTCGCCAGCAGCGCTGCTGTCCAAGCGCTCGGACGCACCCGTCACACCGGCGAAGCTGACGTAATACAGATAGCCCTGCGCCGCTTGGCACAGGCTGTCCAGGCGGGCATCACTGCTGGTCGGCGAGGCCAGCAGGATCAGGGCCAGCCCGGCCGCGGCAAACGCCGCGCGCGGCTCGTCGGCCTCTTCCGGTGGCAGATCGACCAACAGCACCCCGTCCACACCTGCCGCCACGGCCTCTTCGGCAAAGCGCGCATAGCCACGGATCTCGACCGGATTCAGATAGCCCATCAGCACCACCGCCGTGGTGGCATCGGTCTGGCGGAAGCGCGCCACGGTATCGAGCACGTATTGGCGCCCCGCCCCGCGTGCCAGGGCCCGCTCGGAACTGCGCTGGATGGTCGGGCCATCCGCCATCGGGTCGGAGAACGGCACACCAAGCTCGATCACATCCGCGCCGGCCTGGACCAGTGCACGCATCACCGGCACGGTCGCCTCCAGCGATGGATCGCCAGCGGTGATGAAAGGAATCAGCGCCTTGCGGCCGGTGGCGCGCAGGCGTGCAAAACATTCGTCAATTCGGGCAACAGCCATCTCAGGCACATCCTTCAATCAGTTCGACTGCATCGGGCTGGCCCCAGTAAATGGAGGTGATCAGGCCGTCGAGTGTTTCCAGGCGCAAGGCCAGTTTGGCCGCCTTGTCGGTCCAGGTCAGGTACTCACCATTGGGCGAGTTGTAGGCATGCGGGCTGGTGACCACGCCGTCCGGCAGCCGTTGCTTGGCCTCGGCGACCGTCATGCCCACCCACAGGCCATATGGCAATGCCGCAGCACCGGCCGGCGGCGCAGTGACGCGAACACCGGGATCGTCGGTGGCATCCACCTCGAAGCGGGCAATACGATCCGCGATCACCATCATCGCCATGCCATCGGGCAGGCTGCCCTTGTCGTAATACTCGCAATCGCCCTCCATCGCCTCGCGCATGCCGGCCGAGACGAAGGCCTCGTCGCCCGGCGCCTTGCCGAATGGCGCGCCGATGCGCAGCGTGCCGACCTGGCTCAGGTCGGTGCCGGTAACGACAGCAGCTGCAGGCGTTGCGGCTGACGCAACAGCCGTCGATGCCGGTGCCGCCGGCGGGGCGGCGACGGCGGCAGGCGTCGTTTCCGGTGCCGGCGCAGACGGCGTACATGCCGACAACGCCGCCACCAGACCCAGCAGAACAGGGGTACGCAACCTGCCGGTCATTACAGCACCAGCCCTTCACGCGCGGCGATGGTGTGCACGTCCTTGTCACCGCGACCGGACAGATTGCATAGCACCAGCGCGTCCTTGGGCAACTCGCGCGCCAGCTTGATCGCATGGGCAACTGCGTGGCTGGATTCCAGTGCCGGCAGGATGCCCTCGATGCGGGTCAGCCGATGGAAGGCCGCCAAGGCTTCTTCATCGGTGATGCCCACGTACTGGGCGCGACCGCTATCGGACAAGAAGGAATGCTCCGGGCCGACGCCGGGGTAGTCCAGGCCGGCGGAAATGGAATGGGTTTCGGTGATCTGGCCATCGTCATCGCACAACACATAGGTCCGGTTGCCGTGCAGCACGCCCGGGCGACCGGCCGAGATCGAGGCGGCGTGGCGGCCGGTATGGATGCCCTCGCCTGCAGCCTCGGCACCATAGATCTTGACCTGGCGGTCGTTGAGGAAGGCATGGAACAAGCCGATCGCATTGGAGCCGCCGCCAACGCAGGCGGTGATCGCATCCGGCAGCCGGCCGTAGTCCTCCAGCATCTGTGCACGCGCCTCGCGGCCGACGATGGCGTTGAAGTCACGCACCATGCGCGGATACGGGTCCGGGCCGGCGACCGTGCCGATAATGTAGAAGGTGTCGCGCACATTGGTGACCCAGTCGCGCATCGCCTCGTTGAGCGCGTCCTTGAGCGTGGCCGAACCGCTGGTCACCGGCACCACGGTGGCGCCAAGCAACTTCATCCGGTAGACGTTGATTTTCTGCCGCTCGATGTCGGTGGCGCCCATGTACACCACGCACTCCAGGCCCAAGCGCGCCGCCACCGTGGCCGAGGCCACGCCGTGCTGGCCGGCACCGGTCTCGGCGATGATGCGGGTCTTGCCCATCCGCGCGGCCAGCAAGGCCTGGCCAATGGTGTTGTTCACCTTGTGCGCGCCGGTGTGGTTCAGGTCTTCGCGCTTGAGCAGGATCTGCGCACCGCCCACGTCCTTGCTCAGGCGCTCGGCGTGGTAGATCGGGCTGGGGCGGCCGACGTAGTGTTTCAGGTCCTTGTCATAGGCGGCGATGAAGGACGGATCGATGCGCGCCTGATCGTAGGCAGCTGCCAGTTCCTGCAAGGGCCCGACCAGGGTTTCAGCGACAAAGCTGCCACCAAAACGTCCAAAGTGGCCGCGTGCATCGGGATAGGCATGGAAATCGGAAATCGACGGGTCAGTCATGGGGGTAACAGCCACAAGAAACAGGCCAACACTCTAACGCAGGGCTGACGACTTAAAAATGGATAATTCAGCGGCAACATGTTAGAAAAACTCACATGAAAACCAGCCCGCCTCTGCCCTCGCTCAACGCCTTGCGGGCGTTTGAAGCTGCCGCGCGCCTGCGCAGCGTCAGCCAGGCCGCGGCGGAGCTGCACGTCACCCATGGCGCGGTGAGCCGGCAGCTGCGTGCACTGGAGGAGGAGCTGGGGCTGGCCTTGTTCGAACGCGAAGGACGCGGCATCCGCCCTAACGCCGCCGGCCATCGCCTGCTTGAAGCCACGTCCGGCGCGTTCTCGCAGCTGCGCGATTGCATCGCTTCCCTGCGCCGCCCGCAGCGCGATGACGCCTTCGTGCTGGGCTGCCCGGGCAGCCTGCTGGCCCGCTGGATGATCCCGCGCCTGCAGGATCTGCAGCGCGATCTGCCCGGCCTGACCCTGCACCTGGCCGCACAGGATGGCGATTTCGCCCCACGCTTGGATGGCATGGATGCGGCACTGATGCTGGGCCAGGCACCTTGGCCGGCCGGTTGGCAGGTACACACGCTGGCTGCAGAGCGGATCGGCCCGGTGTTCAGCCCTTCGATGCATGGCGCGCACGTATTGGCCCATCAACCGATCGATGCCATGCTTGGACATGCACTGCTGCATACCCGCTCACGCCCACAGGCGTGGCCAGCCTGGGCCGCGCGCAATGGCATCGATGCCGGTGCGCTGACTTACGGCACCGGCCTGGAACACCTGTATTACATGCTGGAAGCCGCAGTTGCCGGCTTGGGCATTGCGATTGCGCCGGAACCGCTGGTCGCCGATGACCTGGTCAACGGCCGACTGATCGCACCGTGGGGTTTTGTCGAAACCGACGGCTGCTGGGCGCTGTGCACCGCGGGTGATCAGCAGGATCCGCGTGTGGCGGCATTGGCGGACTGGCTGCGCAAGCAGCTTTTGTAGGGGCTTTTTGTCGGCTTTTTTGTAGGAGCGGCGTAAGCCGCGAAGCTCATAAAGCTTGAAAGGCCCAAGAACCTACCCCTCCCCAACCCTCCCCTTGCCTTCGGCAAAGGGAGGGAGCTACAGCGCTGGACCCTGCTGCATCTGCAGCTTCGCGGCTCACGCCGCCCCTACAACTGCGCCGGTCTTATGCTGCACTGCCCTGCGTCGGCTGCGCCAGGCGCTGCTGCACGTCTTCGCGAAGGCGGGCCAACTCGACCTCGGCCTGCTGGCGCTGCTGCATGCCCTCGCGATGGATGCTGCGCACTTCTTCTACGGTGGCGATCAACTGCTCGTGCACATGCCGCAGCGTGGCCACGTCGATCACCGCACGCTGGTTGGCCTTGGCGGTTTCCACCGAGGTCTGGCGCATCAGGTCGGCGTTGCGGCGCATCAGTTCATTGGTGGCGTCGTCGATGGCATTGGACAGATCCACCGCATTCTTCTGCTCACCCAGCGACAGCTGGATGGCGAACTGGCGCTTCCACGACGGGATGGTGATGTCGCGCACCGCATTGAATTTCTCGATCAACTGGATCGCATTGGCCTGGATCAGGCGGATCATCGGCAGCGACTGGTCGGCTGCGTGCTGCATTACCGTCAGGTCACCCACGCGCTTGTCGAGTAGACGTATCGCATTGTCGATCTCGCCACGGCGAATACGCGATTGTGGATCTTCCAGGCCGACCAGCGCATGAAGTTCGTTGTTGAGCTCAGCCAGGCGTTGCTTGCCGGCGGCGATGTGCAGGCCCAGGCTCTGGCGCTCGTCGCGGACGATGGCATGCATGCGATCGAACTCGCCCACTCGCTGACCCATCTGTGCCTGCTGGGCACCGACATCGCGCAGCAACTGTTCGATCTGCTGGTTGGTGTCGCTGAACTTCTGCACCAGCTCGCCCTTGGAGGCACGCATGCGATCGATGAGCCCACCGATCACCGGTACCTTGGAGCGTTCGTTCAAACCATCGAGCTTCAGTGAACGGGCGATGCGCACCACTTCGCCGAGTTTTTCGCCGGAGGCGTCCAGGTCGCGGTTGCGCACATGGTCCAGCAGCTGGCTGGAGAACGCAGCGCTCTTGCCCGCGGCCTCACGGCCAAACACATGCAGATTGCCCGGGCTGATGTCGTCCAGCGTGCGCACGATCTGCGCGATCTGCGGGCGGTCCGCTTCACTCAACCCCAGCGCGACCAGGGTGGTGCCATCAACATCGGCAGAAGGGCCGGCCGGCAGCGGCAACGTGTCCTGGGTCATCAGCAGTTCTCCTTGAGCAAGAGGCGCGACTGGGCGCGCGAGCAATCATATGCGGGGTGGTTCTCAGCGCAGTCTAGCCTGCATGGCCGTCACCTCGTCGAGGATCCGCGCCTGGGCGTCGGCAGCCTGTGCCAGCTGGGTATGCTTGTCAGCGGCACGCGCAGCCAAGCTTTGCTGACGCCACAGTGGCAACAACACATCGCGAATGCGCTGATAGCGTTTGATCAGCTCCACATCCTGAGCGTGCAGCAAGCGCAATTGTCCGGCTTCGGTATAGCGCAGCCAGGCGAGCCCGCGCAGGTGCTGCAGACGACGCTGCAGCGCAGCCTGTGCCAGGGCGTCAGCCGGCGCCGGAATCGCCTCGCCGGCAGCCACCCAATCCTCGATAGCTGCCACCGCCGCCTGCATCCGGGCCATCTGCTGCAGATTTTGCTCCAACTCCTGCAGCAACGCCTGTACGCAGGCATCGGCACGCAGCAGGCAGACATCCAACTGCCCCGCGAATTGCTCAGCCTGCGCCTGCGCCTCGACATCGCGCCCCAACAGCCGGCCAAGAAAGCCAACCGAACGCCGGATCTGGCGACCATCAGCTGCCGTCATCGCCTGACGGATATTGTCCATTTCCGCAACCAGCCGCGCTGCGGCGATACCGGCCTGCGGCGCACCCAACAGTTGCTCGATCGCAGCCAGCAGTTCCGTGCCATAGCTGGCCACGGCCAGCGCATCATCGGTCTGCAGCGCTGGCTGCGGTGGCACTGGCAAAAGCGGCAAAAAATCAGGCATCGTCGGTCGCTTCATTGCCACGACTACCCTGCTGCCCAGGCACCACCACATTGCCGCCGTAGAAATGGCGCATCAAGGCTTCATCCAGCGCCTTCTCTTCGGGCGTGCGGGCGCGCCGTACGCGTGGCGCCGGCTTGCTGCTGCCACCGTCCTTGGACAGCCACTCCTGCAACTGCGCAGCCAAACCGGCCAGTGCGTCACCAATCTGCCCTTCGCGCTGATGCCCTGCGGCCAAGGCCTGCAACAACGGCGTCAGGTCCTGTGCCGGCGCTGCCGCTGCGGGCGCGGCGACCGGCGCCGCAGGCGGCGTCATCACCGCGGCAGGGCGGTCGGCCAGCGCCTGCAGCAAGGCAATAATCTGCTCCCAAGGCGCCTCAGCCTGTTCGACCACCGGCGCGACCGCGACCGGCTCATCAACGCGCAGCCCCTGCAGCCCGCTGGCAATATCGGCCAGCTGCGCCACCACCCGCGCGCCGGTGTCGGCGTCGTCGCCGCCCATGGCCTTGTCGCGCATGAAATCGCGTTTGATCTGCTCCCAGCGCGCCAACTGCGCTGCATCCAGCACCTCACGCAGCTCACCGAGCTTGAGCAGGTTTTCCTCCGAACCGCTGGTCAGCAGCTGCGACTCGCCCAGGTAGTGATCGGACACCAGCTGCTGCAACTCGGCGGCATTCATCACCGGCGAAATCTTCTCCGACAGCTTGTTCATGTTGCGGTAGCTGCCCTGCAACCGGAACGGCGGTTCGACGCGGTATTTGTCGGCCTGCGCGGCACTGGCGATGTACTGCTGGTTGACCCGGTAGACCACGTCGCGGACCTGCATCAAGCGCTGCAGGGTGGCGACGATCTCGTTGATCTCCGCGCCACTGTAAGCATGGCTGAGTGCATTGGTGGACACCTCCTTGCCCGCGGCCTTGTCGACCAGCAGGTAGAGATCGGCCAGGTCGCGGGTCGCCATCGGCGCCAGCACCTGGCTGGAAGTCAGGCTGTTCTCGATGTAGCTGAGCTTGAAGGCCTCATCCATGCCACCCAGCACGTCGCCCAGGTTGTAGATGTCGGCACGGTTGGCCAGCATGTCCGGCACCTTGAACACTTCCCCGGACTCGGTGTACGGGTTGCCCGCCATCACCACGCAGAACTTCTTGCCGCGCAGGTCGTAGGTCTTGGTGCGCCCCTTCCAGACACCTTCGATGCGACGGGTGCCATCGCACAGCGAGATGAACTTCTGCAGGAACTCCGGATGGGTGTGCTGGATGTCATCGACATACAGCATGGTGTTGTTGCCCATCTCCAGCGCCAGGTTGAGCTTGTGCAGCTCCTGCCGCGAGGTGGCGTCCGGCGCCTGCTCCGGGTCCAGCGAGCGAACTTCGTGCCCCAGCGCCGGACCGTTGATCTTCATGAAGACCAGGCCCAGGCGGTTGGCCACGTATTCCATCAAAGTGGTCTTGCCGTAACCGGGCGGGCTGATCATCATCAGCAGGCCCATGAGGTCGCTGCGCTTGTTCTCGCCTACCGTACCCATCTGCTTGGCGAGGTTGTCGCCGATGATGGGCAGGTAGACATCGTTGATCAGCTTGTTGCGAACGAACGAACTGAGCGGACGCGCCTGGAATTCACTCAAGCGCAGGGCATCGCGTTCGCGTGCACTGATGCGGTGGCGCAAGGCTTGGTAGCGCTCGAATCCGGGCTGGAACTGGCGACGATGCGACTGCCAGCGCTGCAGGAAATCATCCACCGCCAGCTGCAGGTGGCCCTGGGAGATGCGCGGATGTTCACCGAGCAGGCCGCCAATGTCGGCAATCAAAGTCACCTCGCGCACCTGGCTGCGCAGCGCACGTTCGCCCAGCAACATTGCCGCCGCTTCGGGCACGTAGCCGCACATGGCAGCGAACTTCGGCTGCCCACACATGGCCTGCAGCCATTGCACGGCCTGCGCCCATTGCAGGGCCAGGCGCGTGTTCAAGCGCTGCATGCTGCGGTCGAAGGCATCGGTCTGGCCGGCCGCCTGCAGTTGTTCGCGCAGGCCTGTCAGCAACTGCCGCGCGTAACCACTGAAGGCGAAGGTCGGTTCGCCGTTGGCAAGCTCGGCCAACAGGTATTCAGCCGCCAACGCCGGCAAGCCGGTGTCGAACGGCAGCTTCTGCTCCTGTTGGAATTCCGCCAAGGTGAGCGCGATTTCAGCGCGCAAGGCTTCAAGACCATCGCGCACATTGAACAGCCGGGCGATGGCAAACGCGCCGGCAGCGCGCTCGATCCACTGGCTCACTTCCTCGCGCTTGCCCTCACGTGCCCAGAACAGCAGCGCCAACGCGCGCGCGCCTGCGCCATGCACCAGCGAGCCGCCGGCCTGGTACAGCGGCAACAGCGCCTGCAGGATCAGGCTGGCGTCGTGATCGTGGATGCCCTTTTCATAGCCTTCGCGATAACGCGGGGCAGCAAAGTCGCTTACCCGCTTGCCCAGTACCTCGGCCTGTGCGGCATCGCGCAGCAGCAGCTCCACGCTCAGCCCGTCGCGCCCGTTGATCGCCGCGTCCAGGATCAGGCCTGCCAGGTATTCGCCGCGATACAGTGCCGGCGCTTCCGAATCCAGCGTCATCGGCCAGTAGTCGCGCAGTTCCTCCAGCTCCGGGTCGACGATGGACTCGTAGTAGTCGGTGCCGGTCAGATGCACCGCCAGGCCATCGCCGCGCGGCAGGATGGTCAGGTCCAGCGGCTGGGTGTTGACGCTGAAACGGTGGCGGCCCAGGCGGATGATGTTGCCACCGCCCTCGAACAAGTCATTGCGGTCGCGCAGCGCCCGCACCGCCTGATCACGCACGCCCTTGAGCCGCGCTTCCACGTCATCGGCCTTGACGCTGTCCTTGTAGTCACGCAGACGATCGGCCAGCTCACGCAGTTTCAGGATCAGCGGGTCCCCGGCGAAGAACGCATTGAGTTCGTCGACAGTGGTGAAGCGCTCGGTACGTTTGGCCAGACCATCAAGAATGCGGTTGGCCGCATCCAGCACCGACTGCGCCTTGCGCTGACGGGCATCGAGCAGGGTCTGCTTGTGCGACTCGAAGGTATCGAGCAGCTCCTCGCGCTTGTTGAGGATGTCGCCGAGAAACTGTTCGTGTTCGCCGAACTGGCTCTCCAGCTCCTCCAGCTGCACCATCAGCCGCGACAGCTGCTCGTCGGCCCGCTCCGGATCGGTAGCCAGGCCCAGGGCGCTGGTGATGGCCTGGCTGAACAAGGAAAACTGCGCACCAAACTGCGCCACGGCCTCAGCCGAGCCCAGCGAACGGCGACGCTGGTCGGCGCGTGCGCGTGCCTGGTTGAGCTTGGCGTAGATGGCGGAAATGGCTTCCACCACGCGCGTGCGCTGCGCGGCATCGTCGACCTTGAGGCTGGCCATCAGCTCGGACAGCATGTCCAGGTCACCTGACATCACCTGCATCTGCGCGATCTGCTCGGACAGCTGCTTGGCGGTCTGCGCAACCTGGGCGGCGGCGTCCAGCTCCTGCAGACGTTCGGCAAAGGGTTGCAGCGATTTATCGCTGCCAAGGAACTCGCCCGCCGCCGCACCGACGCGGTCGTGCGCCTCCTGCAGCGATACGTTCATTGCATCAATGGCGGCAACGTCCACGTAGCGGAAGTCGCGCACGGTCAGCAGGCGGCCACGCAGCTTGCCGATATCACCGAGTGATTCGACGAACTCACCAATCTTTGACCAGTTCTGCGGTTGCAGGCGCCCCAACAGCAGCTTGTGCGCGCTGGTGACATCAGCCATCGCCTGCGCCGACTGCTTGCGGATGCCCTCCACTTTCTCATATTCGTCGAGCATCGACTCGCCCGTCGCGCTGATCTCGCGCAGCAGCGTGGCGGCACCATCACAGTTGGCATCGTCCAACCAGTGGTGTGTATCGAACAGCCGGCGCGCGTTGTGGGTCAGCAACTCGTAGCGCAGCAGCGAGACCTCACGGCTGTCGATTTCGCGACCAAGATCAAGCAGGTTGGAGATTCCACGCACCAGCTCGGCATTGCCGATACGGGCCATGAAACTGGTGCCGGTGGGCGTGTGTGCGGCGAATTCGTCGCTGCTGAACGGCGTCTGCCAGACCTGCATCGGATGGACGCGGGTCGGCTCTTCGTTCTCGGCATTGAACAGCACCATGCGGCCATCGCGCATGAAGGCATAGCCCAGGCCGAACACCGGATTCTGCAGCACGCGCTGGATGCTGTTGTAGACAAAAAGTGCCGACTTACCGGCCTCGCGCTCGTAGAAGATGTACAGCATGTCTTCGCCGTTGGGCGAGCGGATCGAGCGTTTGTAGCGCATGCCCTGCATCGAGGCGTCGAAGGCCTTGTGCTCGCCATTCTGCAGGTAATAGCCGCCGGGGAAGATGACGCCGTGGTCATCGGGCAGCTGCACGCAGGCCTGGACGATGGCGTCGTTGCGCACCACCTTGCCGGTCAGCGTGTTGTAGATCAGGCCACGCCAGGTGCTCTCCTGATACGGGAGAATCTTCAGCAGGATCAGCGAGCCCACCTTGGCGAAATCGATGGTGGCATCGTCCACCGACTGGGTACTGTCCTCGACCGGCTCGCTGTACACGCCCTGGCCGGTCTCGGTGTTGTTCTCCACCTTGATGGTCAGGTCGCCACCGGTGGTCTCGACGAAGATCGTGTCGAGAATGTTCAAGTGCGGGAAACGCCCGCTGATCATCATGTCGCGACTGGCACGGGTCCATTCGAAGTCGAACGGCGGCGGCAGCGCGATATCGCGTTCACCGCGCGCATCGATATAGGTCAGCTCGCCACTTGGCGCCATCGCCCAGCGGAACACGCGTACGTCGCTGCTGCGCTCACCGATCTGGAACGCGGCCAGCAACTTGCCGTCGCGCACGATCAGCTGCAGCAGGCGCGCATTCTTGTAATAGGCGTACAGCTCGCCGAAATCATGGACGAAGCCGGGCTGGGCGAGGAAGCTGGTCTTCAGGTCGACCGGGTTGACGTCATAGCCCTCGGCACCTTCCACCAGCCGGTACAGCCCGAACACATCCTCCACCCGGGTCTGCGTTTTCAGGCCGATGAAGACGTTGTAACCGAACAGCAGTAGGTCATCACCCACCTGCACCACATCGCGGCCGACGCAGTTGTTCTCACTGCGGATGCGGAAACGCCCGATCACTTCCATCCGGCTGTCGCCGAACTCCTGCAGACGCCGCTGGTTCAGTGCGTCCACCACCTGCCGCAGGCGTATGCCCTGATCGCTCAGCCGCTTGCGCAGCACCTCGTAGGCGCCGCCCTGTGCTACTGCCTGGTCGGCAAGAGTGCCGGCCTGCGCGCTCGCAGCTGCGTCCTGGTTTGTATCGGCCATTGCTTGTTCCCTGCTCCGGCACCGGCAGGCATCGCCCTCAGGACGATGCCGCCGACGCCTTCATCCACGTGTACCGCCGGCCCCGGGCCGAGCGGCGCGCCAACACCCTGCGCAGTGCTACCGCACAGGGCGCGCCATCGCTCAGCCTGCGTCCGACTGCACCGCCGGCGCATCGGCGCCGCGACGCGACGGCAGGCCACGCGCGGACATGTCCACGCCCAGATAGCGCTGCATCAGGTCCTGCACGATCGGGCTCTTGTCGGTCAGGCCTTCAATCGACTTGCCCAGCGACACCGCCTTGATCAGGTTCTCGAACATGCCGCCGTCGCCGCCAACCATGTCGATCTTGGCGTTGCGCAGCGCGCTGGCGATGACCTCGGCGTTTTCCTTGGTCACTTCCTTGCCGGCATCAATGGTGGCCAAGGCCTGGCGCAGGCCGGTTTCCAGGGTCATGCGGAACTCCTCGTGGCCACGGGCGGTGTCACCCAGCGAATCAATGGCCTGGAACTTGCGGGTCAAACCGTCGGCTTCGGCAAACAGCTTCTTCTCGATGACGGTGGCTTCGGCCACGCCCAGCGTTTCGGTCGCAGCGGCCTTGGCGCGGCCCATCTGCTCCTCGCCCTGCGCACGCGCAGCCAGCTGCTCGGCCAGCACCTTGGCTTCGGCGGTGCCCTGCTTCAGGTTGGCATCGGCCATTGCATCGACCACGCGGGCTTCGGCAATACCGACCTTTTCGATGGCCAGTGCGCCAGCTTCCTTGACCTGTGCATCGGCCAGGCCGGGCGCGGCGCGCTCGGCACGCAGACCTTCGGCCAGGGCCTTCTTGGCTTCGGCCTGCTTGCCCGCCGCATCGAACTCGGCTTGAGCCAGCGTGGTGATCTCCACCGCCTTGTGCTTGGCCGCCGCTTCACTGGCCTCGGCTTCCTTGACCTGCTTGAGCATGGCTTCCTGCGCTTCGGCCTCGGCTTCCAGAATGGCAACCTGCTTCAAGCGGTCGGCCTCGGACACCTGCCGTACTTCCTTGATCCGCTCTTCTTCCTGCGCCACGGTCTTGTCGATGGAAATGCGCTCGCGGGTGATGTTGGCCACATCCATCCGGCCCTGCTCGACCACCTTGTCACGCTCCACGCCCTGCAGCTGCACTTCGCGATCGGTGGTGACCTGCTCCAGCTGGCGCGCACGTGTGACCCGCTCGACCTCGATGGCGACGGCGCGCTGGCGGTTCTGTTCGGCCACCTCCACTTCACGCAGGCGGTTCTGGTCGCGGATGTCGATCAGCTGCTGCGCTTCGATGCGGGCGTTCTCGGACAGCTGGCGCTGTTCTTCCTGTACCTTCAGGGTTTCAGCCTGTTCGCGGGCGCGGATGGTATCCACCTCGCGGCGCTGGCGTGCCTCGGCTTCGGCCTGCTGGCGCTCCAGCGCCAGCGTGGCTTCCTTGGCTTCAACGTTCTTCTTGGTGATGGCCAGGCGCTCGTTCTGCGCCAGTTCGTTGGTGATCACGTTCTGCGCGGCGGTCAGCTCGGTGATCTTGCGTATGCCTTCGGCGTCGAGGATGTTGCTCGGGTCCAGCAGCGATTTGGGGGTCTGCTCCAGGTAATCGATGGCCACGTCTTCCAGCGCATAACCATTGAGGTCATTGCCGATCACCGCGATGATCTCGTCGCGGAATTCCTGGCGCTTTTCGAACAACTGGGTGAAGTCGAACTTCTTGCCAACGGTCTTCAGCGCTTCGGAGAACTTGGCATTGAACAGGTCGTCCACCGCATTCTTGTCGGAG
The DNA here is from genome assembly GCF_001700965.1 of Stenotrophomonas nitritireducens. Taxonomy (NCBI): domain Bacteria; kingdom Pseudomonadati; phylum Pseudomonadota; class Gammaproteobacteria; order Lysobacterales; family Lysobacteraceae; genus Stenotrophomonas; species Stenotrophomonas nitritireducens. The sequence goes on along the minus strand of NZ_CP016756.1, from coordinate 3,949,507 downwards.
GCACGGTCGGCGCCGATGGCCTTGGCCACGCGCAGCACGTCGGCCTGGGTTTCATTGACACGCAGATAGAACGCCACGGTGATGTCCGCACGCATGTTGTCGCGGCAGATCAGGCCTTCCTTGCCACGGCGATCCACCTGCAGGGTGATCAGGCTGATTTTCATATGCTCGGCGCGGTACAGCACCGGGATGATCAGCGCACCGGTGAAGTGAACCTTGGGCTGTGCACTCATGTCGTTGACGATCAGTGCGGTGCCCTGATCGACCTTTTTATAGAACGCCTTGAACAAACCGGCCAGGCCAAGGAAAAAAACCAGCAGGGCAGCTACCCCGATAATGAAAGGGGCCAGCGCAGCAGTACTCATCAGTGGATCTCCTTGTCGCCTGATACATCAGAGGGAAAAACGTCCAGACCCGGCAGGTCGCTGTCGGCGACCACCAGGTAGTGATTCTTGTCGTGCAGGTATTCCACCAGCCTTACCCGTTGACCGCGCGCAAGCCGGCTGCCGTCACGCATGCGCACATGCAGGATCAGGCCGGCACCGCCGTCATCAAAGCTTGCATAGCCCTGCTCGGCGGTGACTTCCGGCGAGGTGATCTGCGCCACCCGGCCGAGAATGGATTCCTGTGCCACCGGCCGCAGCTTGAGCAACAGGCGGCGGATCGGCCGCAGTACCCAGGCCGAAACGACCGCGCCGGGAATCAGCGCCGCCACAGCCACCGCACTGCCGATGCCCCAACGCAGCACGGTCGGCAGCGATTGCAGGAAAAAGAGCTGTACCAGATAGGTGATGGTCCAGCCGAAAAAGGCCAGCAGCAGCACCACCAGCATGGTCGGCGCACCGCCCAGGCCGAGCCGGGCAAACATCGCGGAGATACCGCTGGCACCGTGCTCGCCGCCATGGGAATGAAAATCGGCCCCGTCGCCGCTGCCGATCCCGCCGTCATCGACAATGCCGGTGGCGGCAAGCATCCAATAGATGACCGCAAAGCAAAGCACGACGCTGTAAGGCAACGTCGGAAACGACAGCGCTACTTGCAGAAATTCCGCCATGCACACCTTCCTTGTGGCGCCCAGCTGCCTTTGCGGGATCCGTTCCGGCCTTCACGCCAGTGCGGTTTCATCCCCGACCCGCAGGCATCCGTGCTTGTCGCCGAGGCAACCATCATAAGGGAATCAGCCCGGGCATGGCCTGCCGGCAATGTCCCAAATCGTGCGACACCTCCCACTGACAACGGCCGCCGTTGCGCAGATGGGCCACCGGCGTATTCAGTCCTGCTCCTCGGGCCGGGTATCGGCGCGACGCACTTCTTCCACGAACTGGCGCATCTTGTAGCCGTCCTTTAGCCCCGGCGCGGCCTCGATGCCACTGGACACATCCACGCCCCAAGGCTGGGTGGCGACAATGGCGTCATGCACGTTTTCCGGCCTGATACCGCCTGCCAACAGGTACGGGCGGTGTACGCCGGGCGGAATCTGCGACCAGTCGAACGCAACGCCGGTACCGCCGCTGCCGCCAACCACGTGGCTGTCGAACAGAAAACCGGCCGCATGCGGATACATCTGCTGCAGGCCACGCGCGGTGACCTCGCTGCGCCCCCCCATCGCGATCGCCTTGAGGTATGGCATGTTGAAACTGCGGCAGAACGCATCGTCCTCATCGCCATGGAACTGCAGCAGGGTTGGCCGTACCGCACGCAACACCTCGCGCACTTCCTCGCGATTGTTCTGCTGGAACAGGGCCACAACTTCGACCATCGGCGGAATTGCCTGGCGCATCGCGCGTGCCTCGGAGGGCGCCACGCGGCGCGCACTGCCCTTGGCAAAGATGAAACCGATGGCATCCACGCCCAGTTCACTGGCAAGACGGATGTCACCGGCACGGGTCATGCCGCAGAACTTGATGCGGGTGCGAAACAGCGTACGGCTCACAGTGTCACCTCGTCCGGCAGCTTCCAGCTTTCAGCATACAGCGGCCCGACGAACACCAGGCCCTGCGGTGGCGCAGTTGGACCGGCCAGATTGCGATCTCGCCCTGCCAGCAATTCCCCGACCCAGCCTTCAGGCTTCTCTCCGGCTCCCACCATCAGCAACGAGCCCACGATATTGCGCACCATGTGATGCAGGAAGGCGTTGGCCTGGACCTCCACCTCCACCACTTCGCCCTGGCGACGGACAGCAATCGACTGCAGCTCGCGGCGGGCATGCAGGGCCTGGCACTGCGCACTGCGGAAGGCGCCGAAGTCGTTTTCGCCCAGCAGCGCCTGCGCGGCCCGGTGCATGGCATCGGCGTCCAGCGGGCGACGCTCCCAGCTCAGGATCTGCCGGTACAGGGCCGGCCGCACCTGGCGGTTGAGAATGCGATAACGATAGCGCCGTGCCTTGGCCGAGAACCGAGCATGGAAATCGTCAACCGCCGGCACGCACCAGCGCACGCACACCGAAGGCGGCAGCCGCGTGGTGGTGCCCAGCACCCAGCCGCGCGGGCTGCGCTCAACATCGCTGTCAAAGTGCACCACCTGGCATTCGCCATGCACGCCGGCATCGGTACGCCCGGCACAGACCACGCTGATCGGGGCGTCGGCTACCGAGGACAGCGCGTCCTGCAAGGTGGCCTGCACGCTGGCGCAGCCGCTCTCGCCGAGCTGCTGCCAGCCCTTGAATTCGCTGCCGTCGTATTCCACGCCCAGCGCGTAACGCATGGTTGAACCTCTTGGTTTGTGGGTGCCGCTGAGTCCGTCGACCACTCAGTCGTGGTCGCGCTCGGACCACACGGCCAGTTCGTTGCCACCGGGCTCGATGAACTGGAAGCGGCGACCACCCGGGAAGCTGAAGATCGGCTTGACCAGCTCGCCGCCGTGCGCGGCAACCACCGCAAGCAACGGTGCCAGCTGCTCGGCATACAGCACGACCAACGGGGCGCCGGCGCTGGCGGTCAGCGGCGTGCCGCGGAAAAACCCGCCCTGCAGCTGACCATCATCAAATGCGGTGTAGTCGGGACCGTAGTCTTCAAACTGCCATCCAAACACCTGCTCGAAAAACCCGCGGCTGGCCGCCGGATCGCGCGAGGCGAACTCCACGTAATCGATCCGACGCTCGCGTTTCATCTCAGGCTTCTCCATCAGGGCATGCGACCAAGCAGTTCCAACGCTTCGCCGCGCGCCTGCGGATCGGTGCTGGCGGCAACTTCATTGAGCAGGGTGCGTGCGGTTTCGGCATCACCCAGATCCAGATAGGCAATGGCCAGTTCCAGCCGCTCGCGACCGGCGGGCGTCGGATTCAAAGGCGTGATCGCGGCCATGTCACCGGCCAACCAGCTGGCCTCGTCCGCTGCCGCCGGCTCAGGCCGTACCGCAGCTGGCTCGGGCACAACAGTGTTCAGACGCGAAGCTTCGAACAACAGCACCGGCTTGTGCTCGACCTTGGGGGCGACAACCGGGACCACCGGTTCGGCACGTGCCGGCGGGCTGGCCTTGAGCCAGGCCGGCATCGGTTCTTCATAGGCTTGCGGCTGCGGCGCTGGCGCGGTGTCTTCAGCCAGGGCATGTGGTTCGACCAGCTCGGCAGCGTCCTCAGCGGCCTCGGTCTCCCACGGCGTCTGCACGGCTGCGGCGCCCATCACCGGCATCGTCGCGGCCAGATTTTCCGCCACCGAATCGCTGCGCGGTGCCGGCGGCAACGGCTTGCGGCGGCGGCTCAGCCACCAGCCAAACGCGCCCAACAGCACCAGCGCCAAGCCCAACCACACCCAGCCGAACGAGCCTGCGCCATCGCGCTTGGCCGCCTCGCCCAGACGCTGCTGGGCAGCGGCCAGATCCGAATCCTTCATTGCAATCAGCGTCTGCTGCTGCTTCTGCAGCTTTTCCAGTTCGCCAACGCGATCGCGCAGCTCCTGCAGTTCCGCGTCACGCGTCGCCAGTTCTTCCTTGGCTTGCTGCAGCTGTTCGTTGGCCAACATTTCACCCTCGCCACCGGCATCGAGGCCGGTCGTCATTCCTGCGGTCTGTTGTGCGCCGGCTACGGCCGGGGCGATTTCCAAGCGTGCGCCACCTGCGCCGGCTGCAGTTGCGGCCGGGCGTGCGGCCGCGGCAGGCGCAGCTGCTGCCGCATCCGCCACCGCCGGCTGTGGAATCGGCGCGCGTGCCTGCCGCCACTGTGCGGTCTGGTCACGCACGATGGCGCGCGCCTCGGCGGCATCCACCCGTGCCAGTTCTTCCTGCGCCGGCGTCCGCAGCACCGCGCCCTGCTTGAGCAGGTTGATGTTGCCGCGGATGAAAGCCTCGGGGTTGGCGCGCATCAGCGCGACCATGGTCTGGTTCAACGAAGCACCGCTGTCATGCGACAGCTCACGGGCAATCTGCGAAAGGCTCTGCCCACGCTGTACCGGCGCCAGCTGGCCGTCAGCCTGCATCACCGGCGCGGACCGCGGCGCCGAAGCCACCGCTGCCGGTTGTGCCGCTGCGGGCGCTGCACGGATCGCAGCCGCCGGCGGCGCTTCAGGAAGTTGTTCGGGCTGCTGTTGCGGCTCGCGCACGATCAGATTGGATTGTGCCGCTGCCGGCGCTTCGATCATCGGCTCGGCGACCACGGTTGCGGCTTCCGGCGCGGCCACCAGGGCCGAATATTCGCGGACCAGGCGGCCCTGGCCCCAATCCACTTCGATCAGGAAGCCTACCGATGCCACCTGCACCGGCTGGGCGCTGGTGACGCGGATCACTGCCCGGCCATCGCGGTCCTGCACGAACTGGAACTGCAGCTCGCCAACCAGGCCGGTTGGCGCCGCCAGCCCCACGCGCTCGAAAGTAGCCGCCGAGGCCAGGCCGGCCTTGGCGTTGTCCAACTCGCCCGGATCACTGGTGATGACCGGGATTTCGGCCACCAACGGCTGCCCCGGCTTGGACAGGACGCGGATATTACCCAATCCCAATGCCATCGCAGCGCTACTGAACAACGCCAGGCCGAGGACCAGCACGCCTTGTAATGAGCGCATCGCGCCCCTGCCCCATAGTTTCATGGCGGCCAATATAACGGCTGGCCCGGCTTTCGAATACCGCTGTACCGCCCAGTTGCGACGACGCCGGCATCAAGCCGGCGTCGTTGTGTGCCTCAGCCGCCGTTGGCGACCAGTTCGGCGACCTGCACGGCGTTCAGTGCGGCGCCCTTGCGGATGTTGTCAGCCACCACCCACATGTTCAGGCCGCGCGGGTGCGAGATGTCCTCGCGGATGCGGCCGACGTAGACCGGATCGGTGCCCGAGGCATGGGTAACCGGGGTCGGATAGCCACCGGCCTTGCGCTCGTCCACCACCTTCACGCCCGGCGCTGCGGCCAGCAGCTCGCGGGCCTGCTCGGTGGTGATCTTCTTCTTCGTCTCGATGTTGACCGCCTCGGAGTGGCCGTAGAACACCGGCACACGCACCGCGGTGGGGTTCACCAGGATGCTGTCGTCGCCGAGGATCTTGCGGGTTTCCCAGACCAGCTTCATTTCTTCCTTGGTGAAGCCGTTGTCGAGGAACTCATCGATGTGCGGGATCAGGTTGAAGGCGATCTGCACCGGGAACTTGCTCGGCTCGATCTCCTGGAAGCCCAGCAGCTGCGCGGTCTGCTTGCCCAGCTCTTCCATGCCGGTCTGGCCCGCGCCGGACACCGACTGGTAGGTGGCGATGTTGATGCGCTCGATGCCGTACTCGCGGTGGATCGGTGCCAGCACCGGCATCAGCTGCATGGTCGAGCAGTTCGGGTTGGCGATGATGCCGCGCGGGCGGTTCTTCGCCGCCTCCGGGTTGACCTCGGACACCACCAGCGGCACGTCGTCGTCGTAACGGAAGGTGGACGAGTTATCGATCACCACCGCGCCGGCAGCGGCGAACTTGGGTGCGAACTCCTTCGAAATGCCGCCGCCTGCCGAGAAAAGCGCGATCTCGACACCGGCCGGGTCAAACGTGGCCAGGTCCTGGATGGTGATCTTCTGGCCTTCAAAGTCGACCTGCTGGCCGGCCGAACGCTCGGAGGCAAGCAGGGTCAGCTTGCTGATCGGGAACTTGCGCTCAGCCAGGATGGACAGCATGGTCTGGCCGACAGCGCCGGTGGCGCCAACAACGGCTACATGGAAACGACGGGCTTCATTGCTCATGGGGATACTCGAAAGAATAAGAGGGAGGAGACACACATCGAGCCAGGTTCGGGGAACCTCCAGCACACGGCCTGGGAGGCTCCCTATCGTTTTTTGTCGCCGATTTTCTTGCCATCCGCGGCAATGCGCGCGGTGCCATTGCCGAGCAGCTCGGCATTGATGGCATTGGCCGGCTTGCCAGCATCCGGGCCGATGCCCAGGCCGGCCAGCAGGTTGTCCACCGCCACCTGCACCATCGCCCGGCGCGTGGCCAGCGAGGCGCTGCCGATATGCGGGGTCAGCACGATGTTGCGCAGGGCCAGCAGCTCCGGGCGCACGTTCGGCTCGTTCTCGTACACGTCCAGTGCCGCCGATGCCAGCCGGCCATTGGCCAGCGCGTCGGCCAGCGCCAGCTCATCGACGATGCCGCCACGGGCGATGTTCACCAGCGTCGCGCTCGGCTTCATCTGCGCCAGTGCGGCGGCGTTGATGATGTGGTGGTTCTGCGCGGTATACGGCAATACCAGCACCAGGTGATCGACGTTGGCCAGCAGTTCGTCGAAGCCGACATAACGGGCACCGACCGCCTGCTCCTGCTCGGCGGGCAGCTGTGAACGGTTGTGGTACAGCACCCTCATGCCGAAGCCATGGTGACCACGGCGGGCGATGGCTTGGCCGATGCGGCCCATGCCCAGGATGCCCAGGGTGCTGCCATGCAGATCGGCACCGAGCATGGTGGTGAATGACCACTGCCCCCAGTTGCCATCGCGCAGCCAACGATCGGATTCAACAATGCGGCGTGCGGCCGCCATCAACAACGAGAAGCCGAGGTCAGCGGTGGTTTCGGTGAGTACGTCCGGAGTGTTGCTGGCAAGAATGCCGGCCGCACTGAGCGCGCCGATATCCAGGTTGTTATAGCCGACGCCGACATTGGCGATCATCTTCAAGGCCGGCGCGTTGGCGATTTCCGCCGCGCCGATACGGTCGTTGAGGGTGACCAGCGCGCCATCGACATCGGCCAGCTGCGCGGCAAGCTCGGCCGCGCTGTGGGCGCTGACCTTTTCGGTGGCAACCACGTCGCAGTACGCCGCCAACTGCGCGACGGTATCGTCGAACAGGGGCTGCGATACCCAGACGCGGGGCCGCCGATCAGCCATCGAGCTGACCGGGAATACGCGGGCTCATTTCGCCAACATCGCCGCACTGGCCGCGATGGCGCATGGCCTGGTCCATCAGCACCAGGGCCAGCATCGCCTCGGCGATGGGGGTGGCGCGGATGCCGACACAGGGATCGTGACGACCGGTGGTGATCACATCCACCGCGTTGCCGGCGGTATCCACCGTGGCACCGGGCAGGCGCAGGCTGGAGGTGGGCTTGAGCACCATGGCTGCAACGATCTGCTGACCGGTGGAGATACCACCGAGGATGCCGCCTGCGTGGTTGGACTGGAAACCCTGCGGGGTGATCAGGTCACGGTGCTCGGTGCCCTTCTGCGCGGCGCTGGCAAACCCGTCGCCGATTTCCACGCCCTTGACCGCATTGATGCTCATCAGCGCAACGGCGATATCGCCATCGAGCTTGCCGTAGATCGGCTCGCCCCAACCCGGCGGCACGCCATCGGCCACCACGGTCACGCGCGCACCGACCGAATCACCGGACTTGCGCAGCGCATCCATATACGTTTCCAACGCCGGCACCTGGCTGGCATCGGGCCAGAAGAACGGATTCTCTTCGACCGCGCCCCAGTCAAAACCGGCCGGGGTGATTTCGCCCAGCTGCGACAGGTAACCGCGAACGGTCACGCCGTAACGCTGCTGCAGCCACTTCTTGGCGACGACGCCAGCAGCCACACGCATCGTGGTTTCGCGCGCCGAGGAACGGCCACCGCCGCGCGGATCGCGGATGCCGTACTTCTGCCAGTAGCTGTAGTCGGCATGGCCCGGGCGGAACTGCTGGGCGATGTTGCTGTAATCCTTGCTGCGCTGATCGGTGTTGCGGATCAGCAGCGCGATCGGCGTGCCGGTGGTACGGCCTTCGTACACCCCGGACAGGATCTCGACCTCGTCGGCCTCGCGGCGGGCCGAGGTATGGCGGCTCTTGCCGGTGGCGCGGCGCTGCAGGTCGTGCGCGAATTCTTCGGGCGCGATTTCCAGGCCAGGCGGACACCCATCGATCACGCAGCCGATCGCCGGCCCGTGGGATTCACCGAAGGTGGTGACGCGAAGGAGTTGTCCGAATGTATTCAATGCCGTTGTGCTCTTGCGGTTGCGCTGGCCGTTGCCGTCATTCCACCAGGGCGGAGTGACGGCACAAGGATGACTCAGGGGCGTGCTGCTGCCAGCTCGGCGATGCGCGCATGGTGGGCACGCAGCTCGGCCGCTTCGACGGCGAAAATACCCATCTGCCCGACCTTGAACTCGACCCAGGACATGTAGACCTCCGGCAGCAGCTTGATCAGGTGCTGTTCGGAATCGCCTACTTCGCAGATCAGCAGGCCGTCTTCGCTCAGGTGGTCCGGCGCGTCACGCAGGATCTTCAACACCAGGTCCAGGCCGTCGTCGCCGGCACGCAGAGCCAGGTCTGGCTCGTGCTGGTATTCCTTCGGCAGCGCGTCGGTCTCGTCGTTGGTGACGTAGGGCGGGTTGGTGACGATCAAGTCGTAGACCCGGCCCTGCAGCCCGGCGAACAGGTCGCTCTTGACCAGCTCGACATTGTGGGCGAGCAGACGCTCCTTGTTCTCCACCGCCAGCGACAGCGCGGCGTCATTGACGTCGCTGCCATCCACCTGCCAGTTCGGGTAATAGTGGCCCATGGCGATGGCGATGCAGCCCGAGCCGGTGCACAGGTCCAGCGCGCGGTTGACCTCGCGACCTGCCAGCCAGGGCTCGAAGCCATTGAGGATCAGCTCGGCGATCGGCGAACGCGGCACCAGCGCACGCGCGTCGCTCTTGAAGCTCAAACCTGCGAACCAGGCCTCGCCGGTCAGGTAGGCCGCCGGCTGACGCTCATCGATGCGGCGCTGGAACAGCGCCAGCACCTGCTGCCGTTCTTCCAGCAGCACGCGCGCCGTGCCATAGGCCGGGCCGAGGTCCGGTGGCAGGTGCAGGCTGTGCAGGGTCAGCTGGGTCGCCTCGTCCAGGGCGTTGTCATAGCTGTGGCCAAAGGTCAGGCCTGCAGCATTGAAACGGCTTGCGCCGTAGCGGATCAAATCGACGATCGTATGGAGTTCAGCGGCCGCTTCGGCAGTCATGGCAATACGGAAATACTTGAAAGGTCTGCGATTATAGGCACCTGACCGGTATATTGATTGTCCAGTTGCAGCCGAAACTTCGGCAATGGCCCGCAAACGGCAGCCAAATACCGGCCAGTTGCCGGGGTGTACGCCTGCAATCCCCTACACTCCCGTATCCGCCCACGGCTGGCGCCCCGCCGTCCAGCCGCAGTACCCGAACGGAAGCCCGCGCGCATGTTCAATCGAAATACCGGCATCATCCTGGCCATCGCCCTGGCCGCCGGCCTGGGCCTGCTGTTGGCGCAGAAGGTCTTCGGCCCGTCCAACAAGGGCAGCCAGGGGACCAGCAGCATCCTGTTCTACGGCACCCCGCGCACCCTGCCGGAGTTCGACCTGGCCCAATCCGACGGCACCCGCCTGATCCCCGGCGAGCTGCGCGGCCATTGGACCCTGGTATTCCTGGGTTTCACCTCCTGCCCGGACGTCTGCCCCACCACCCTGACCGAGCTGGCCCAGGCCCAGAAGCAGTGGGAGGCCATCCCCGACAGCCTGCGCCCGCGCGTGGTGCTGGTGTCGGTGGACCCCGAGCGTGACACCCCGGCGCGGCTGGGCGAGTACGCCCATGCCTTCCACAAGGACACCATCGCCGCCACCGCCGATGTGCCGTCGCTGGAGCGTTTTGCCACCTCGCTGGGCATGGTGTTCCAGAAAGCCCCGGGCAAGCACTTCGAGCAGAACCCCGACGACTACAGCATGGACCACTCCGCCAGCATCGCCGTGCTCGACCCGCAGGGACGCCTGGCCGGCCTGATGCGTCCCCCGTTCAACCCGCAGGCAATTGCCAGCGACCTGATCAAGCTCACCGAGAAATCCGCACCATGAGTCTGGTTACACGCCTCACCTACGTATTGCCGCACCGCCTGCTGTCGTCAATGGCCCGCTCGCTGGCCTATTCGCAGAACCCGCGCATCTCGCGTTGGCTGATCGACACCGTGTCGCGCAAGTTCAACGTCAACCTTGGCGAAGCAGCCAACCCGGACCCGCGCAGCTACCCCAGCTTCAATGCCTTCTTCACCCGCGCCTTGAAGCCGGGCGCGCGCGTGCCGGCCGCCGATCCGCGCACCCTGACCATGCCGGCCGACGGCCGTATCAGCCAGTTGGGGCCGATCGAAGATGGCCGCATCTTCCAGGCCAAGGGCCAGTCCTTCACCGCCGCCGAGCTGCTCGGCGATGCCGCCGACGCGCTGCCGTTCAACAATGGCCTGTTCGCAACCGTATACCTGTCGCCGCGCGACTATCACCGCGTGCACATGGCCTGGACCGGCACCCTGCGCGAAACAGTGCATGTGCCCGGCCGTCTGTTCAGTGTAGGCACCGACGCGGTCGCCAACGTGCCGCGCCTGTTCGCCCGCAATGAACGTCTGGTCTGCCATTTCGACACGGATTTCGGGCCGATGGTGCAGGTGATGGTCGGCGCGCTGCTGGTCAGCGGCGTGGAGACGGTATGGAGTGGCGAGGAAATCCCGGCGTATGGCGACCGCATCACCCGCAAGGACTGGCGCGGCAAGGGCATTACCCTTGAACGCTTTGCCGAGATGGCGCGATTCAACTATGGCTCGACGGTGATCGTGCTGCTGCCGCCGGGCGTTGCCGATTTGGATCCGTCATTGAAGGCCGAAAGCCCGGTGCAGCTGGGCCAGCCGCTGGCAAAGCTGCGCTGACAGCTACGGCCCAGCAATTGCGGGAGCGGCGTCATCTTGTAGGAGCGGCGTAAGCCGCGAAGCCCTGATAGCACCAGCATCCCGTGCTTCTGCAATCTGATGATTCACCTGCTTCGCGGCTCACGCCGCTCCTAGAGGCAACCCGATTTTTGTGGGAGCGACGTCAGTCGCGAAGCTGGCGTTTCTTCCGCTAGCGACTGCGCTGAGATCTGATGATCCATCTGCCTCGCGGCTTACGCCGCTCCTACAAAAAGCATCCAGCACAAACAAGAAGGGCGCCTTGCGGCGCCCTTTCTGTTTCAACGACCGCAGCCTTCCAGCTTCAGGCTTTGCCCGGGCTTTAGCGCATAAGCCGGTGCACGCAGGCCATTGGCACGCGCCAACGCCGGTACTTCGCATTGGAAGCGGCTGGCGATGCCGCCGAGGGTGTCGCCCCGGGCAACCTTGTAACTGCGCGCCGCCGGGCGCCGCGCGGGTGCGGCTGGTCGCGGCGCAGCTACCGGGGCTGCAACTGGCGCGATGGCCTGCGCAGCCTGCATCGCCTGCACGTCACCCACCGCCACGCTGCCGGTGAAGGTTGCCGCCGAGGGCCGCTTGATCGCGGCATTCAGATCGGCGGTGATCAACGCACGCGCCAGATCCGCACGCGGGCCGCTCACGCAATAACGGTTGTAAAGGCCGGCAATGCGGGTAGTGGCATTGATGGTGGTGCCGGCCGGGATCCAGCCGTCTGCTTCATAACGCGGATTGAGGTTGCGCAGTGCGCGCATATAACCGTCACGGGTACCGGTGCTGCCCAGGCAGATGGTCAGCTCATAGATGGTGGTGGATTTGGCCAGACGAATGGTCGCCGGCTGCGCGTTGATCTTCGGGAACTCCACGCCGTACTGCTGCGGGTGCAGGAAGATCCACGCCGCGGCGATCACCATCGGCACGTAGTCCTTGGTCTCGCCCGGGAACTGGTTGTACGAGGTATCGGTCCAGAAGCTCTGCCCGCCGGTCTCGCGGTAGATGCGCGCGGCGCGGCCTTCGCCACCGTTGTAGGCAGCCAGGGCGTACTCGATATTCCTGTTGAGCCCGCGCATGCGCTCGTTCATGTAATCGGCGCTGGCGCTGGCGGCACTGCGCGGATCAAAGCGCGTGTCGAAGCCGGTACCGTCGGGACCCAGCCCGAAGCGACGGCCGGTGGCCGGCATGAACTGCATCAGGCCCGCCGCACCCACCCGCGAGGAGGCATGCACGCGGCCATTGGATTCCTTGGCCATGATGCCGAACAACAAAGCCTCAGGCAGCGCGTCCTTTTCCCACTCCGGCCACATCACCGCGCGCAGGTTCATGTAGTTCTCGTAGCTGGTCAGCAGCGACGGGCGCATGTCGGTAAGCCAACGGCGGATGCCGGCCTGGATGGCCGGGTTGTACTCGACCATCTCATCGAAGGCGTGGCGGTGATCATTGAGTAGGGCAGCCGCGCGCGCGGCTTCAGGCACATCGGCGACCAGTGGCGCGATATGGTCGGGATCGGCTTCCAGCGGACCACCATCATCGCCCTCGGCGCTGCCATTGGCATCAGCGCGCTGCTTGAGCAGGCGCTTGTAGGTGGCCAGCAGGTTGCTGACCTGGCAGCCCTTCTGGGCGATACAGGCGCTGATGACGTCTTCCATGTCCTCCAACGCGGCATCGCCCTCACTGGCGCCCTTGGGGTCGGCATTGGCAACCAGCACCAGCGCATCGCTGTAACGCTTTTCCGCTGCGGTCATGCGCGCCTCGATGGCATCCACCTTGACCTTGTCGCGGGCCGAGATTGCATGAGCGGCCGGGACCACGGTCAACAACGAGGTCGCCAGCAACAATGACCAACGAGGAGCGGATAACAGGGATACGGGCATCAGCAGCACTGCATGACAAAGGTGAGGCAGGGTAGCTGGCAGACAGACCCGGGGGCAACATGGCCCCCGCAGCGATACAGTCGGCCGTTAGAATCCTTCCTTCATTCATCAATGAGTGCCTCCATGGACCCGATCCTGCTCGGCAAAGGCGTCACCGACGACATCGCCGTCACCCTGCTCCCGCGTTTCGGCAACCGCCATGGCCTGGTGGCCGGCGCTACCGGTACCGGCAAGACGGTGACCCTGATGACGCTGGCCGAGGGCTTCTCGCGGCTGGGCGTGCCGGTATTCATGGCCGATGTGAAGGGCGACGTGGCCGGCCTGGCGGTTGCTGGTGAGGGCGGCGAGAAGCTGGCCCAGCGCGCGGCCGAGATCGGCGTCGACGGTTTTGCGCCGGCGGCCAGCCCGGTGGTGTTCTGGGACCTGTATGGCAAGCTCGGCCACCCGGTGCGCACTACCGTCAGTGAGATGGGCCCCACCCTGCTCGCGCGCATCCTGGAGCTCAATGGCACCCAGTCCGGCGTGCTCGACATCGTGTTCAAGCTGGCCGACGACCGTGGCCTGCTGCTGCTCGACCTGGACGATCTGCGCGCCCTGCTCGGCCTGGTGGCCGAAGAACGCAAGGACATCTCCACCGAATATGGTCTGGTCAGCGCGCAGTCGGTGGCGGCGATCCAGCGTTCGCTGCTGCGCCTGTCACAGGACGGCGGCGAAGCCTTCTTCGGCGAGCCGGCGCTGGAACTTGCCGACATCATGCGGGTCAACCACGACGGCCGCGGCGTGATCGGCATTCTTGCTGCCGCCCAGCTGATCCTCAAGCCGCGCCTGTATTCCACCTTCCTGCTGTGGCTGCTGTCCGAGCTGTTCGAGCAGCTGCCGGAAGTAGGCGACCTGGAAAAACCCAAGCTGGTCTTCATTTTCGATGAAGCTCATTTATTGTTCGACGATGCGCCGCCGGCGCTTGTGCAGCGCATCGAGCAGGTGGTGCGGCTGATCCGCTCCAAGGGCGTGGGCGTGTACTTCTGTTCGCAGTTCCCGGATGACGTGCCCGGCAACATCCTTGGCCAGCTCGGCAACCGCGTGCAGCACGCCCTGCGTGCCTTCACCCCGCGCGACCAGAAAGCGGTCAAGACCGCGGCAGAGACCTTCGTGCAGAACCCCAAGCTCGACGTGGTCGCCACCTTGTCGCAGCTGGGTACCGGCGAGGCGCTGGTGTCCACGCTGCAGGACAAGGGCATTCCCTCACCGGTGCAGAAGACCCTGATCGCCCCGCCGCGCTGCCGGATGGGCTCGATCACCGATGCCGAACGCGCCCAGGTGCGCGCCGGCAGCCCGGTCGGCACCCGCTATGACACCGCAGTCAACCGCGAATCGGCTGCCGAACTGCTGGCCCAGCGGGCGGAGAAGGCCGCCGAGCAGGCGCAGGCGCCGGCGGCCCGCACCCGCCAGCAGGACGAGGCACAGGAAGGCGGCTTCAGCCAGAGCATCAAGGACGCGATCTTCGGCACCAAGCGCCGCCAGGGCATGATCGAAACCATGGCCAAGCAGACCACCCGCACCATGGGCACCAAGCTGGGCAACCAGATCGTGCGCGGCATCCTGGGCAGCATTTTCGGCGGCAAGCGCTGACTGCCAAGCCAGGGCCGGCCCATTGCCGGCCCTCTATCGCAGGCGTCACAATCGGCCCCTGACTCTCGGGGGAATGTCATGGAAGACCGCAAGCGCGGCGCGAACGCGCAACGCCCACAACCGTTCTGGCAACGACTGCCTGCCATCACGCTCTATCCGGTGCGTGGCTCGGCGCTGTATTCGCTGATCGCGCTCACCCTGTGCACGCTGCTGACCTGGTTGCCGGCCATCGGCTGGCTGCTCGGGATCGTCACCTGGGGAGCGATCTACCGCTATTCGTTCGAGATCCTGCGCGAAACCGCCAACGGCCGCATGGCCTCGCCCGAGAACACTCTCAGCAGCAGCGACGGCACCGTTATCCGCCTGCTCGGCCTGATGATCCTGCTGGGCATCTTCGTGGTGACGGTGGCGATCTTCCTCGGCCCGATAATTGGCCTGCTCACGCTCGGCGCGGTGGTCCTGCTGCAGCCCGGCTGCGTGATCTCGCTGGCGATGGATGGCAGCCTGCGCCACGCCGCCAACCCGGCCACCTCGATCACCATCGCGCTGCGAATTGGCTGGCCCTACCTGGCCGCCTTCCTGCTGCTGTTCGTGATCCAGGCCAGCGCCTTGACCGCGGGCCAGTGGTTGCACACCTTCATGCCGCCGGTGGTGGGCGAGCTGGTGCTCAATTTCTTCAGCATCTGGGGCCTGTTCAGCGCCTTCCATCTGCTGGGCTATCTGGTCTACCAGTACCACGAGGCATTGGGCTTCGAGCCGGAGGGCGCCTACGACGCGCTGTCACGCCATGACCCGGACCAGAAGCTGCTCGATGAGGCCGAGCATTTCGTCCGCGAAGGCCAGCTCGATGCAGCGCTCGATGCCCTGCGCGGCTCGGTACGTTCGCGCGCGGTGAGCCTGCCGGTGCATGAGCTGTACCAGCGCCTGCTTCGCCGCAAGGGTGCATCGGATGCGCTGCGTGAGCATGCCCGTCAGTACATCAACCGCCTGCTGATCGAAAAGCAGGAACGCGAAGCGATGAACGTGCTGCGCGACATGCTGGAGGTGGATGCGGACTTCACTCCCTCCGAACCGCAGCAGGCTGCGCAGCTTGCCGAGCGCGCACGTCTGAGCGGCCAACTGCAGTTGCAGATGGACACGCTGCGGGCGATGTTCAAGGCCTGGCCGCGCGACCCACAGGCACCGCAGTGGGCACTGCAGGCCGCCCTGCTGCTGGGCGAACGCTACAACCGCGACGCCGAGGCACTGCAACTGATCGACACGGCGCTGCAGCGTTGCGAGGACGAAGAGCAGCGCCGCAAGCTCGAAGCCGCCAGGAGCGCGCTGCAGGTCAGCCCTGCCTGAGAAATCCGGCTCGGCTGAGCGGAGCCATATCGCCAACGTAGCCCGGGTAAACGCAGCGCACCTGGGGCTGTTGGCGGACACCTGAGGTTTCCCGTAGATCCCTGCTTCCCGGGTGCGCTGCGCTTACCCGGGCTACGGTTGAAGCGCGGAGACACAAATTCAGGGCTGCAGGCAGGCGATGCCGCAGTCACAAACGGAGCTCCATCAAGGCAAAACCCTCAGTCGTTCTCCAACAGGAACCGCGCCTTGCCGGCCTGCGGGGTCGCCGCAAACCGCTGCTGCAGCAATTCGAGCAGACGCCGACGCTGCGCATGGGCATGCGCCTCGCCATGCCGCAAGGCCAGACGAAGCCAGCCCTGTGCCTGCATCTCACCCGGCAATTGAATGGCCTGTTCCCAGACCGCCTCGGCTTCCTGCAGCCAGCCGGCTTTGAGGCAGCGCTCAAACGCAGCAGGCGCCAGCTCGGCGATTCCGCCCTCCGCCAGCAGCTGTTTGATGATGGCCTGCTGCGCGGCGAGCCCGGCAGCATCGCCCGCCTCCAATCGCAGCACATCGGCAGCCCGCGCCCGCATGTTGGCGGTGCGGCCGGCATTGGCTGCAACCCGATAACGCGCCAGCGCCACATCCAGACGCTGCGGTTGCTCGACCGCCAGCTCCGCCAGCACGCGCTCGGCGGCCGCGTTGTCCAGCCGGCCCATGTATTGCCGCGCCTGCTCCCAACGCTGGTCGCCGGCTGCGATCTCTGTCTCATCGACCATATAGTCGTCGCGGGTCTGCCGGGTAAGCACCAGCAGCCCACCCAGCACGGCGCCGCAGATGAGGCCACCGGCATGTGCATCAAACCCGATGCCGGCTTCATCATTGCTCAGCAGGTTGAATACCTCCCAGCCCAGCCACAGCGGCAGCAGGCAGATCGCCGGCGCGCGTACATAGTCGAAGATCACCCCGAACCAGTAGAAAAACCGCACCGGGCGCATTCCCCACACCACGCAGAACGCGCCCATCACCGCTGCGATCGCGCCGGAGGCGCCCAGACCACCGCCGGCCTCGCCCCAGCGCCACAACACGCTGGCAGCGCTGGAACCCACCGCCCCCAACAGGTACAGCCCCAGGAAGCGCCAACCGCCCAGCGCGCCTTCCAACAGCAGACCCAGCACCACCAGAAACACCATATTGCCCAGCAGGTGCATCACGCTGCCGTGCAGGAAGGCCGCCGACAGCAGCCGCCACGGCGACCATTCCGAGCTGCGCAGGATGTGCCGCAGGGTGAATACCTGGTCAAGCTGCGCCTGGTAGTCACGCCGCAATGGCACCCACGCTGCCTGTTGTTGTTCCGACTCGAACAAGCCGCCCTGCTGCAGTGCCTTGTGGAAGCTGACATCGCTCAAGGTCGCCATGCCCACATAGCTGCCGCGCTCCTGCGCCGGCACCGCTTCCAGCTCGGCCAGCGCATCGCGCTGCGCGGTCAATCGCAGGTGTTTTTCGTAGGCTGGCAGCTCGTAGCCGGCCAGGCCCGAGTGCTGATACCAGACCTGCGTCGCCTGCACCTTCTGCTCGTCGCCGGCCTGCCAGCCGAAGAACACGTAGACATTGGCCAGCACCAGCAGCATCGTCACCAGCGGCAAGGTGCTCAGGTTGAGCGGCTTGTGCAGCGGCAGTATCAACATCGGCCAAACATCCTTGTCGGTGAGCGCGAAGCTTCAGCCATTGATTGGCCTTGCGCAAGCAAGCCCGGCTACCATGCCGCATCCACGCAATGCATGACCGCAATGAGCCGCTGGCGTCCCCCTGCAGAAAAAAGCACCGCCCTGATCACCGCGCAGGGCCACGCCCGGCTCAAGGCCGAGCTGGACGAGCTGTGGCGGCAGTGGCGGCCGGAAGTGGTCAAGGCACTGGCCGCAGCAGCCGCCGAGGGCGACCGCTCGGAGAACGCCGAGTACACCTACCGCAAGAAGCAGCTGGGCGAGATCGACCGCCGCGTGCGTTACCTGAGCAAACGCCTGGAAGCCTTGCGCGTGGTCGACACCACGCCCAGCGACCCGGAGGCCGTGTTCTTTGGCGCGACGGTGGAACTGGAAAACGTTGATTCAGGGCAAACCGTTGTCTACCGGATTGTTGGCCCCGATGAAACCGACGCACCGGCCGGCTGGATCAGCATTGATTCGCCGTTGGCGCGGGCGCTGTTGAAGAAGCGCATCGACGATGAGTTCGCGGTGGAGCTGCCCAGCGGCCTGACCCGCTTCGCCATCCTCGACGTCAACTACGAAGGCTGAGCGCCGACGGATACACCCTGCCCTCGCGCAGCGGCCGGAAGTAATCGCGCGACTGATAGAATGCCGCGTCCTGTGACGCGTGCCAGCCAGGAATGCCAGCCAGCGGCAAAGGCCGCAGCTCGGATGGCGCAGCCAGCACCTCTCCTTCAGCGATTGCCGCAGCAATGCGGGCAACGCAGGCCGCATCATCCTCGCCAAGCACCACGATGCTTTTGCCCACCAGCAGGCGCCCGGGTAACAAGGCCTGCTCCAGCAAGGCATGGCCGATGAGCGCGCAGAGGGCGATATCGCCTTGCTGCCATGCGCGCGGATCGAACAGCGTCGCCCAGTCGTGCCGATCCCACGCCGACAACAAGGCCGCATTGCGGACACGCACGATGACTCCGGTTTCGTCGAACTGGGTCAGCGCGGCCTGCGCATGATTGCGCTGCGTTGTTCCCATCGCCGCGATATGCAGGCATTGCTGCGCGTTGAGCGCGCGCTTGATCGCCGGATGGCGCGCCCAGACCAGCGCATTGAACAGGTCATGCCAGTTCTGCGCACGGGTGGCGATGCGCCCTTGGGCGATGCGTTGTTCGTAGTGCAGACCGTCGCCAAGCAAGGCCTCATCCTGGATGACGAATTGCTTGCCCTGCACGGCCAGCTGCGCGTTGAGCGCAGCAATATCCGGCCAATCGACGCCTTGCAACAGCTCGGCGTAGACGGCAAAGCCGCCAAATATGGGCTGCTCAAAACACTGATGCGTCACCCGCTCGCGCGGTGGCGCCAAAAAACGACGCCGGCCTGCGCCGGCGTCATCAGCGGCAGGTGCGCAGGTCACAGCACCTTGATATCAAACGGCGCGGCCGCCTTGGCATTGACGATGGCATCGCCAAACAGATCGTGCTCATCGCTGTCGGTGATTTCGACGTCGACGAACTGGCCAACCCGCAGCTTGGCCTCGTCGGCGTTCTGGATATGCACCAGCCCATCGATTTCCGGTGCATCGGCCTTGGAGCGCGCCACCGCGATACCGTCTTCGATGCCGTCGATCAGGCACTGCTGCACGCTGCCGATCTTGGCTTCGAGCTTGGCCGCGGAAATGGCCGCCTGCTTTTCCATGAAACGGGCCAGACGTTCCTGCTTCACTTCTTCCGGCACCGGGTCCGGCAGCTGGTTGGCGGTGGCACCGTCCACCGGCGAATAAGCGAAGGCGCCCACGCGGTCGAGCTGTGCCGTATCCAGGAAGTCGAGCAGCTGCTCGAACTCGGCATCGGTCTCGCCCGGGAAGCCGACGATGAAGGTGGAGCGCACGGTGATGTCCGGCGCGATCTCGCGCCAGCGCAGCACCCGCTCCAGGGTCTTGTCGACCGCGCCCGGGCGCTTCATCAGCTTGAGGATGCGCGGGCTGGCGTGCTGGAACGGGATGTCCAGGTACGGCAGGATCTTGCCCTCGGCCATCAACGGCACCACGTCGTCGACATGCGGGTACGGATAAACGTAATGCAGGCGGGTCCAGGCATCGAGCTCGGACAGCCCCTCGCATAGCGCCTTCATGCGCGTTGCGTATTCCTTGCCGCGCCAGGTGCCCGGCGCGTACTTGCGGTCCACGCCATAGGCCGAGGTGTCCTGCGACACCACCAGCAACTCGCGCACACCGCCCTTCACCAGACGCTCGGCCTCGCGCAGCACTTCATCAACCGGGCGCGACACCAGGTCGCCACGCATCGAGGGAATGATGCAGAAGCTGCAACGGTGGTTGCAGCCTTCGGAAATCTTCAGATAGGCGTAGTGGCGCGGGGTCAGCTTGATGCCGTAGTCCGGCACCAGGTCCACGAACGGATTGTGCTTGGGCGGCAGCGCCGCATGCACCGCTTCCATCACCGTGGTGTAGTCCTGCGGCCCGGACACCGAGAGCACGTCCGGGTAGTGCTCGCGGATCATGTCGCCCTTCTTGCCCAGGCAGCCGGTGACGATGACCTTGCCGTTCTCGTTCATCGCCTCGCCGATGGCATCCAGCGATTCGGCCACGGCCGAGTCGATGAAGCCGCAGGTATTGACCACCACCACGTCGGCCGAGTCGTAGGACGGCACGATGTCGTAGCCCTCCACCCGCAGCTGGGTGAGGATGCGCTCGGAATCGACAAGGGCTTTCGGGCAGCCAAGGCTGACGAAGCCGACTTTGGGGTTCAGCTGGGACATGATCTGGAAATCCTGGGGCCGGGCCGGAATGGCAGCAGGGCCGGAAAGCCGGTCAGTATACCGGGCCTGCGCGGCGACGCCCTGCAGGCTGGCTTAATAGGCGCTGGGGTTGATTAATCGATCAGACCGCAGCAATGCCCTGCTTTAGCCCCTCTCCCGCTTGCGGGGTGAAACTGGGGCGTTTACGAACCACCGGTTCGTGCCCCTGTTGAACGCCCTTGCGCCAGTGCAAGGGCCGGGGCGCGAAGCGGGGGTTGGGGTGAGGGGAAGCCCCTTGCAAGCAGACCCACGGCGTTAAAAGCTCCCCTCATCCGCCCTTTCGGGCACCTTCTCCCGCAAGCGGGAGAAGGCACATCGCCTCCCCTGCCCCCTCAATCCGGAGTCCCCCGCCATGCCCACTTGGATCACCCTCCCCACCCCACTCGGTCCCGTCCGCGCCTGGCAGGCCCTGCCTGCTGGTACCCCTCGCGCCGGCCTGGTGGTGATACAGGAAATCTTCGGCGCCAACGCACATATCCGCCATGTCGCCGAACAGTACGCCGCCGAGGGCTATGCGGTGCTTGCGCCTTCATTCTTCGACCTGATCGAGCCGGACCTGCAGCTGGACTACGACACCGCAGGTGCTACCCGCGGCAAAGCGCTGGTGAACGAACTGGGCGTGGACCGCGCGGTAACCGTCGTCGAAGCCGCCGCTGGGGTTCTGGCGCAATACGGCAAGGTCGGCACCGTCGGCTACTGCTGGGGCGGCACCATTGCCATGCTGGCCGCGCAGCGCCTGGGCCTGCCCTCGGCCAGCTACTACGGCGCACGCAATGTGCCGTTCCTGGATACACCGTTCAAGGCACCGGCAATCTTCCATTTCGGTGACAAGGACGCCTCGATCCCGGCCTCCGCCGTTGCAGCGCACCGTGAAAAGCAACCCGACTTGCCTGTATATGTGTATCCGGCCGACCACGCCTTCAACCGCGAGGTCGGCATGCACTACCACGCACCCAGCGCCGACCTGGCGCGCGAACGCACCTTGGCCTTCTTCAGCGAGAACCTGCGATGACCGAAGCTGTGACGTCCGATTTCGTACTTGATACCCGCCTTGCCGCCGACAGTGTGTTGATTGCCGATGGCCCGCTCTCCCAGATCCGCCTGATGAATGACGACCGCTTCCCGTGGGTCGTACTGGTGCCACGCGTGCCTGATGCCAGCGAGTGGATCGATCTGGACGGCGCCCAACAGCGGCTGCTGCTGGCCGAGATCAACCAGATCTCGCAGCACCTGAAGCACAAACCCAATGTCAGCAAGATCAATATCGGTGCGCTGGGCAACATCGTGCGCCAGCTGCATGTGCACCTGATCGGCCGCAACGAGAATGATGCGGCCTGGCCGGGGCCGGTGTGGGGCAACGGCAAGGCACAACGCTTTGATCCGGAGGTGCTGGCCGAGCGTGTCGAAATCTGGCGCCAGCGGCTACGATAAGCACCTTCCCCCTTACGGACCCCGCAAGCCGATGCGCTCCAATCTGATCGCCGCCCTGATCCTGATCATCGTTGGCCTGTTCTTCCTGGCCAAGAACCTTGGCTGGATCAACGGCAACATCGGCACCATGCTCGCCACCTGGTGGCCGGCCATCCTGGTCGCCGTCGGTATCGGCATGTTGTTCGGGCGCGGCAAGTGAGTGAAACAGGAACGTAGGGCGTAGGAACCGCTAAAGCAGAGAGCGTGCGGGATGCCGCTCGGCTTTTACTGCATCGCACGTCCCTAAGCTCTACGTTTCTGGCTTGCAAGTTCACAGCAAGGTTTTGAGCAGGAGCCTGGCGCGCAGGAACCCGTAGCGTCGCCAGGGCGGAAGCAACTTCCGCCTTCACCGCGTTACTCGTTCCTGGCCTCTATGTTCCCGGCTTCCCGCTGGCTTCAGGTACGCGGCAAGGTAACGCCGGTCTGGCCCTGGTACTTGCCGCCGCGATCCTTGTACGAGGTTTCGCAGACATCATCCTTGTCGGCCTGGAAAAACAGCATCTGCGCCACACCTTCGTTGGCGTAGATGCGGGCCGGCAGCGGCGTCGTGTTGGAGAACTCCAGCGTCACATGGCCTTCCCACTCCGGCTCCAGCGGGGTGACGTTGACGATGATGCCGCAGCGCGCGTAGGTGCTCTTGCCCAGGCACACCACCAGGGTGTCGCGCGGGATGCGGAAGAACTCCACCGTGCGTGCCAGCGCGAACGAGTTCGGCGGGATGATGCACTCATCGGCCTCGATATCGACAAAGCTCTTCGGGTCGAAGTGCTTGGGGTCGACAATGGTCGAGTTGATGTTGGTGAACACCTTGAATTCACGCGAGCAACGCACGTCGTAGCCATAGCTGGAAGTGCCGTAACTGACGATACGCTGGCCGTCCACCTGCTTGACCTGGCCGGCTTCGTAGGGCGAGATCATGCCCTGCTGTTCGGACATTTGGCGGATCCAACGGTCGCTCTTGATGCTCATTCAGTGATCCTGTTCACGTTGTGCCGCAGCATGCCTGCGGCCGGGGGTGGTCGATTCTAGCCTAGAGCCAGCGCCCGGCCGTAGCCAATCATCGCCGCCCACACCTTTTTATGAGAAGGGCCCGCAGACGCGGGCCCCATCACGGCTTTTACCGGCGGGCAGACTCAAGTCAACGTGGACAGAATCGGAATGCTGGCACGTGGGCGCTTGGCCAATTCCTCTGTCATCCGCTGCGCCGCCGCCAGATAGGCTTTTGCCGCTGCCGACTCCGGCTGCGCGACGACGATCGGCGCACCGACATCCCCCTGCTCGCGGATGGCTATATCCAGCGGCAACGAGCCCAACAAGGGCACACCGTACTGCTCGGCCATCCGCTGACCGCCGCCTTCGCCGAACAGATGCTCGACATGGCCACAGTTGCTGCAGGTATGCACGGCCATGTTCTCGATGATGCCCAACACCGGCACCTCAACCTTCTCGAACATATTCAAAGCCTTGCGCGCATCCAGCGTGGCGATGTCCTGCGGCGTGGTGACGATCACCGCACCGGCGACCGGGATCTTCTGCGACAGCGTCAGCTGGATGTCGCCGGTACCCGGCGGCAGATCGATCAACAGGAAATCCAGGTCATCCCACAGCGTGTCGTTGAACAGCTGGGTCAGCGCCGAGGTGGCCATCGGCCCACGCCAGATCATCGGTGAGTCCGGCTCGATCAGGAAACCGATCGACATCGCCTCGACCCCGAATGCCCGCAGCGGCTCGATGGACTTGTTGTCCGGGCTCTCCGGCCGCCCGCTCAAACCAAGCATGGCCGGCACGCTGGGCCCGTAGATATCGGCATCCAGCACGCCCACCCGGGCACCCAACGCCTTCAGCGCCAGGGCCAGGTTTACGGCCGTGGTGGACTTGCCCACCCCGCCCTTGCCCGAGCCCACCGCAATGACATTGCGGATACGTGAATGGGGGGATAGCCCCTTCTGCACTTTGTGGGCACCGCCCAACGGAATCGACCGGATCACTACAGCCTCTACTTCAATGGTTCGGCGCGAACTATAGCGCGATGCGCAGAGCCACCATCTACCCTACGTTTGCCGACTGCAACAACCAGCTTTGCCGACTTATGCACTCATGAGCACAGGCTGAACACTTGACCTTTAAGG
This sequence comes from Stenotrophomonas nitritireducens, assembly GCF_001700965.1. Lineage (NCBI taxonomy): Bacteria > Pseudomonadati > Pseudomonadota > Gammaproteobacteria > Lysobacterales > Lysobacteraceae > Stenotrophomonas > Stenotrophomonas nitritireducens. Next base: position 3,925,490 of record NZ_CP016756.1, on the reverse strand, counting down.
TTAACCTTGTGTTAACTTTAAGTTACCGGCAAATGAAACCTTTCAGTACCGGAACAAATAGCCCTTTCGTCAGCATGGTTGTGAAAGGGATACCTCATTCGTTTTAGGGGAAATGCATGGCGATTCGTAGTCCGCTCATCCGTCATCCGTTGAGCTTCGCACTGGTGTCCGCGATGGCACTGACCATTAACGCGCAGGCTCATGCTCAGGAAGCCGAGCCTCAGCCTGGTCACGAGGTGACCAACAAGAGCGCGACCAACCTGGACAAGGTCACCGTCACGGGTTCGCGCATCAAGCGCGCTGAAGTCGAGGGCCCGGCACCGGTAACGGTCATTACCTCCGCTCAGATCGAGCGCGAAGGCTTCACCACCGTTTTCGACGCCTTGAACACCTTGACCCAGGCTAGCGGCTCCACACAGAACGAAATCTTCCAGGGTGGCTTCACCCCGAACGCCAGCGTCATCAATCTCCGTGGCCTCGGCCCGGGCCGCACCTTGCTGCTGATCAATGGTCGTCGTGCTGCTGACTACCCGCTGCCGTACAACGGCCAGAGCAATTTCGCCAATTTCGGCAACATCCCCGCTGCAGCTGTCGAGCGCATCGAACTACTGGCCGGTGGCGCGTCTGCCATCTATGGTTCCGACGCTGTCGCAGGCGTGGTCAATATCGTCCTGAAGACCAATTTCGAAGGCGATCTGATCAAGATTAAGGGTTCCACAACCACCGACGGCGGCCGTGATCGTGCCGACTTGCAATGGATCGGCGGCAAAACCGGCGACAAGTGGAGCCTCACCTACGCAGTTGAATATTTCAATTCCGAGCCGCTGCACGCGTACCAGCGTGACTTCATGGACTCGCTGCTGGACAACCCTTTGCCGCCGGACTTCGTCGGCATCCAGCCCAGTGGGACCATGCGCGTCCGTGACCGCACAAAGAGCGCGAACAGCTACATCGCACCGCCGCCTGGCGCCTGCGAGCAGATGGGCGATGAGTGGGTGCGCCATAACTATCGCTCTGCCAATGCAGCCGGCACGATCACCAACCTTGGCCAAGCTTGCGGCACCTACAAGGATGTTGGGTACCAGACGATCAGCAACGGCAACAACGACATCTCGGCGTACCTGTACGGCACGTTCGACTTCGACAGCGGCGTGCAGGCCTGGGCAAGCCTCCAGACCTATTGGTCGCGCGCCAAGTACACCGGCGGCACCCAGTTCTGGGGCGGCCCAACCGTCGGCGGTCTCTGGTACGACCAGGGTCTTGGCACGATCGTCGACGCGCAGCGCATTTTCACGCCGATGGAAGCCGGCGGCCTGAACAACCTGATGAGCAAGAATGACGAAAAGTCTTACGATCTTGCAGTTGGCTTCAAGGGCAACTTTGGCGAACGCTTCGATTGGGATGCAACCGTATCCCGCGCCGAGTACCGCATCAAGGTAGAATCCCCGCGATTGGTCGCGTCGAAGATCAACGACTGGTTCCTCGGCCCACGCCTTGGCACGCGCAGCGGCTACGCGGTCTACGATCTGAATGAAGCGCATTATTACAGCGCGTTGACGCCAGAGCAGTTCGCGTCAATGAGCACGACCCTGAAAACCGACGCCAAGTCATATGTAAACCAAGGTAACTTCGTGGTATCGGGCGACCTGTTTGAGCTACCGGCCGGACCCCTTGGCTTCGCGGCCATCGTGGAAGCATCCCAGCAGGAGTACAAGCTTAACGAAGATCCTCGCATTTTGCCGGACTACACTGGCGTCGACCGCCCCTACAACCGCACCGGCACCGGTGGCGGTGGCAAGCGCGACCGTTATGCGACGGGTGTCGAACTGTCCATCCCGATCTTCGACAGTCTCAAGGCCAGCCTCGCAGGCCGTCTCGACAAGTACGACGACGTCACCGCAGTGGATGACGCCCGTACTTGGAACGCCGGCCTGGAATGGCGTCCGTTCTCGAATCTGCTCTTGCGCGGCTCCTACGCCACCAGCTTCCGCGCCCCTGACATGCACTATGTGTTCGCCGAGCGCAGCGGCTCGTACAGCCCCGTTCTTGACGTGCGCCGCTGCCTTGAAAGCGGGCGAGTCGCAGCGCAGTGCACGAGCACGGACACGGCAACCAACTACACCGCCTTCGGCGTACGCCAAGGTACCAAGGACCTGAAGGAAGAAACGGGCAAATCCTGGACGGCTGGTTTTGTGTGGGACATCATCGACGGCCTTTCTGTCAGCGCTGACTACTACCACATCGAACTAGAAGACGTGGTCTCAGACATTACGTCTGCGTACATCCTGGAAGGCGAAGCCGGGTGCATCACCGGCAAGACCCGCAACGGCCAGCCGTTCACGCTGGGCGCGCCGGGCTCGGCGTTCTGCAACGACATGCTATCGCGCGTATCGCGCCTCAGCGCCCCGGGCACCCCGAATGACGGCCAGATCACAGAGATCCGTCGTGGCCCGATCAACCGCGCGGTCCTCGGCACAAAGGGCATCGACGCTACCTTGGACTACCGACTGGATACCGACCGAATGGGCGACTTCCGAGTTCAGCTTGGGTGGTCGCATACCCTCGGCCAGACATCCGCTCAGTTCAAGAACGATCCGGTACTAGACTACCGCGACGACCTGGGCAACTTCGACTTCCGCAGCCGCATCCGCGCAACCGGTACGTGGCAGCGGGACGACTGGCAGGCCGCGCTGTTCATGGTCCGCTACGGCAGCCTGCCGAACTGGCAGGAAACCGGCCGCGTCGCTCCCTACTTCATCTGGAACGGCAGCATTGGCAAGAAGATCACCGAGAAGGCGCAGGTCAACCTTTACGTCAACAACATCTTTGACAACCACCACCCGAAGGACGACGGCTTCAACACCTATCCGTACTTCTGGCGCGCCTATGACGCAGTGGGACGCGAGATCGCAGTTGAGTTCCAGTACCGGTTCCGTTGATTGAGCATGTGATCCAAACAGAATGGCCCGGGCACGCCCGGGCCATTCTGTTGATGACCCAGCGTCCGATATCTGACAAGGAAATCCCCAATGAAATCATGCCTGGCAGCAGCCATTCTGCTTGCGCTTTCCATTCCGGCAGCATCCGCGGCACCAACGGCCGTCGTCCCGTCCATCCGCGACTTCGTCTCGCACTCCGCGTACGGTGCGGCCAAGATATCGCCAGATGGCCGCTACATCGCCATAACCGTGGATCGTGGTGAGCAGGACGTGCTCACCGTACTAAGAACTTCCGACCTCAAGATCGTGAAGGTCAATCAGCTCCCCGACCAGAAAAGCGTTGGCAGTTTCTATTGGACCAGTCCCGAACGCCTGATGTTCAACGCCGTCAAGAAAATGGGCGGTTACGCTGCACCCTTCTCAACCGGAGAATGGTTCGCCGTGAATGCAGACGGCTCGCAGCCCAGGCCACTTATCTTCTACGGCACCCGTGATGCCACGCAGCGCGGAAAGACGGTTGGTTCGGAGCGTTTCAGCCTGCTTGACACGCTGAAGAATGATGACCAGAACGTTATCATGCAGGTGACAAGCCCGCGTTCCTCAGAAGGCGTAGGCACCGAAGTCGTGCGAATGGACACACTGAGCGGGCGCCGCACCAGCCTGGCGCGCGCACCGAAAGAGAACTGCAACATCACGCTGGATGCTGTCAAAGAGCCGCAGTTCGCAATCTGTTCCACCAGTAAGGGCGAAGACGGCGAGTACGACGAGCGCACGGAGCTCTACCGCCGCGATGCAGGCAACTGGACCCTGATCAATGCATCCAAGTCGGATGGCAATCACCTGGACATCCTGCGTTCCACCCCGGACGGCACAATCTATGCGAGCCGGGATGATGGGAGTTTACCCGCTGCTGTGGGAACGCTGAACCCTACAACGGGAGACTTCACAGTCCTTCATCAGGATCCGATTGCGGAAGTCTCCGACATGATCTGGTCTACGGACGACACGACACTCATCGGCGTGGTGACCGAGGCTGGTGTACCAAAGGTCTCCCTCCTAAATGAGGATCACCCGGATGCCGAACTTTACGCATCTCTCGCGAATGCTTTCGAAGGGCAGATGGTGGATTTTTCCAATGCCACCGCCGATGGCAAGAAGATCATCGTCAACGTCTACAGCGACACGAATCCCTCAGAGCTCTACCTATTCGATCGCGATTCGGGTAAAGCTCGCTTTCTCATGAAACAACGACCACAGCTGGCGTCTGCCCAGCTTGCCTCGGTCAAGCCATTCTCGTTCACCTCACGCGACGGAAAGCTCATCCATGCGTACCTGACGCTCCCGCATGGCAGCGACGGGAAAAACCTGCCGCTGATCGTCAATCCGCATGGTGGCCCCATCGGGCCACGCGACAATTGGGGGTTCAATCCGGAAGCGCAGCTGTTTGCCAGCCGCGGGTACGCCACCTTGCAGATCAACTACCGCGGCTCTGGTGGTTACGGCAAGGCATTTCAGGACGCAGGCCACCAGCAATGGAGCCAGGGAATCCAAAACGACATCCTCGACGCGACCCACTGGGTCATCAACAACGGATACGCCAACAAGGACCGCATCTGCATCTATGGCGGTAGTTTCGGCGGCTATTCATCACTGATGGCGCCGATAAGGGAACCGGGCCTCTTCAAGTGCACGTTCGGCTACGTGGGCGTCTACGACATCGATATGATGTTCAAGAAGGGCGACATACCGGAGCGTGAATCCGGTCAGCGCTTCCTGCGCCGCACGCATGGTACTGACTCGAAGGTTTGGGCCGAAAGCTCGCCTGCTCGTCGGGCAGACGAGGTCAAAATCCCCGTCTATCTCGCTGCCGGTGCACGCGATGTGCGTACTCCTCCGGAACAGACAGAGTTGATGAACAGGGCACTGATCGCGGCGGGCAACAAGCCCGAAGGCATGATCATCCAGTCGGGTGAAATGCATGGTTTCTACGGCGAGGATGCCCGCGTGAATCTCTATACGGAGATGCTTGGCTTCTTCCAACGCCATATCGGCGACGGGAAGGTCAACGTCGGCGAGCCTACCAGCGCAAAGTAACCTCGAAGTCACTTCCTCATCCGAGGTTCGTCTGTGAAAGGGAGCAACGGGGGATTTCCCCCGTTGCTATGCCAATGACTTTCGACCATTCCAAGGCAAACCCTCCTCCGTTGATCATGTTGCCATGGCATGGATGGCACAAGGACACACATGATGCGCCAACATACTTTCGCCCAGACCTTGCTTTTGCTTGCGCTCTCCAGCAGCTGTCCCGTGATTGCAGCCAGCCAAGCAGTGGGCACGCAGCCAGACGATCCAACAAAGGATCAACTGATGATCACAGCGGGGTTTCTCAACGGACATCCCGATCTTCGTTTCCGCCTGCTCGGACTTGAGAAGCACAAGGCAGGAGACCTGGAGAAAGCATTCCGCTTCTTCCAGAACGCTGCCTTTTATGGTGACAAGCCATCACAAGGTATGGTCGCCGAAATGCTGTGGACGGGCACGGGCACTCCTCCCGACCGCGCACTGGCATATGCATGGATGGACCTCGCAGCTGAACGCGGCTACGAGGGTTTCGCCGGCCTGCGAGAGCAGTACTGGGCAGAGCTTTCGGAGGAGGACCGAGCGCGCGCGCTCACCATAGGCCAGGAGGTCTATGCTAGATACGGCGATGCCGCAGCTCTGCCGCGTATTGCCAGCAAGCTCAGAAGGGAGCGTAGGAGTTTGACCGGCAGTAGAGCCGGCTTTACAGGCAACGTGCGCATCATCATCCCCACCGCCACCGGCAGCACCGAGATCGATGGATCGAAGTTCTATGACGAACGCTACTGGGACCCGGCCAAATACCAAGCATGGCAGGATTCGGTGTGGATGAATCCCCGCATTGCGACAGTAAACGTTGGCGCCGTCGAGCAGGCTTCGGGAAACCCGCAATCTACGCGCATACCGGCCGTCACACCCCTTTGGGATGTACCTGAACCCGACGCCGGTGATGAGATGCCCCAAGTTGGGGACAGCGGCAACAATCCTTGATCTGAGATAACGGGGCCTTGACCGCTTTAGCTGCCAAGGCCCTCAATAATTGCCCGCGCGGCGTTATGGCCAGGCGCCCCGGTAACCCCACCGCCCGGGTGCGTGCCCGAGCCGCATAGATAGAGCCCGGGCAATGCTCCCTTGTAGCCGGCCTGTCCCAGCATCGGCCGAGCACTGAACAACTGATTCAAGCTCAACGCGCCGTGGAAGATATCGCCGCCTATCAGGCCAAAGGTACGCTCAAGGTCGAGCGGGCTCATGATCTGCCGGCCCAGTACCGATGCGGCAAAGCCCGGCGCTTGCTTGTCGACCGTGGCGATCATCAGATCTGCCACTTCTTCGCGGTGATCGTCCCAACTGCGGCCGTCCGGCAGTTGCGGGGCGACATGCTGGCAGAACAGGCTGGCGACGTGTTGTCCCGGCGGTGCAAGTGAATCATCCAGCGTGCTGGGTATCAGCATCTCGACCACCGGTTCGCGTGACCACCCGTATTGGCGGGCATCCAGATAGGCGCGGTCCATGTAGTCCAGGCTGGGCGCGATGATGATGCCGGCTGTCAGGTGGTCGCCCTGCCCCGGCAACACGGTGAATTCCGGCAACTTCGACAAGGCCACGTTCATGCGAAACGTCCCCGAGCCACAACGCCAGTTGGCCATGCGATCCAGCGTGGCTGCCGGTACATCGGCCGGGTCGAACAGTCGTTCGTAGAGCAGCTTCGGATTGACGTTGGCGACGATGGCGGCGCCTCGCACTACCTCGCCATCCGCCAATGCGACGCCTACAGCCCGACCCTGCTCCACCAACACCTTGCTTACTGCTGCATCGGTGCGAATTTCAACACCGGCTTCAACCGCCGCACGTGCCATCGCCTGGGTGATGGCGCCCATGCCGCCGATGGCGTGGCCCCAGGCGCCTTTGACACCGTTGCTTTCGCCAAACACGTGGTGCAGCAACACATAGGCGGTGCCGGGCGCATACGGGCTGGCGTAGTTGCCAACAATGCCATCGAAGCCGAACAAGGCCTTGATCGGCGCGCTTTCAAACCAGCGGTCCAGGTACTCGGCGGCGGAGATGGTGAACAGGTCCATCAACTCCTGTTGAAGCGCCGCATCCAGGCGTTGCAGCTGCCGTCCCAACTGCCCTGCTTTCCACAGCTCGGGCAATGCGCGCAACCAGCTCGTGCCGCTGATGTTGGGGGGCGCTTGCAAAGCCTGCGCACGCAGGACATCGGCAAATATCTCCAGCCGCTGCTCGTACTCCGGCAGGCGGGCGGCGTCGCGCGCCGAAAAACGCGCGACCTGCTCGGCCGTGCGGCCGGCGCCTGCCAGCAGGTACTCGCCATTGCCCAATGGCAGGAAGTTGTTGAGTTTGCGCGACACCACCCGCAGGCCGTGCCGCTCCAATTCGAGCTCGGCGATCACCTTGGGCTGCAGCAGTGACACCGTATAAGAGGCCACCGAATTCCGGAAACCGGGGTGGAATTCCTCGGTCACCGCCGCGCCGCCCACTACCGCACGGCGCTCCAGCACCAGTACCCGTTTGCCGGCCTTGGCCAGATAGGCCGCACATACCAGCCCGTTATGGCCGCCGCCGATCAGGATCGCGTCCCACTGCTTGGTCGATGTCTTGGTCATTTCCGCTGTATAGCATCGGCCAGCCATCGCCGCCCATAGGATTACACCGGCAGCCACCCATTACCTTCTACACCCCTGTCGCATCGGTTTCAGGCGTATCTTCCTGCTTCGGCCCCGGTTCCCGAGGCCTCACTCATGCTTCGAAACCGGCCCGGAGGCCTTTCCCGTGATCGTTCGCAAACCCCAGATTCTCCTGCTGTCGCTGGCCGTCGCCGCCGTGCTGACCGGCTGCCCCAAGCAGGAAGAGCAGTCCCCGCCGGCCGCCACCGCTGCTGCCCCGGCCGCGCCCGCTGCCAATGAGCTGAAGCTGGACGAGTCCAAGCTGCCGGCCTACAACGCCTTCACCGCTGCCGACCTGGACACCAGCAAGGACGCGTGCACCGATTTCAACGGTTACGTGAATGAAAAGTGGCTCAATGCCAACGAAATTCCGGCCGACCGTACCAGCTGGGGCGCCTTCACCATCCTCGACGAGCGCTCGGTTGCCGTGCAGCACCAGCTGGCCGAGCAGGCCGCGGCGATGAAGAACGCCACCGGCATCGAGAAGATCGTCGGCGACTTCTGGGCTGCCGGCATGGACGAAGCCAAGATCAACTCGCTGGGCATCACCCCGTTGAAGGCGGATCTGGCTGCCATCGACGGCCTGCAGAACACGGCCGCGCTGGCCGATTACCTGCGCACCACCGCTGCCAAGGGCGAGAACTTCCTGTTCGGTTTCGGGCCGGAAGCGGACTTCAAGAATTCGGCCATGAACATGGCCTACGCCAGCCAGGGCGGCTTGGGCCTGCCGGACACCACGTATTACACCGACGCCAGCAAGGCCGACAAGCTCAACGCCTACAAGGCCCACGTGGCCAAGGTGCTGGAACTGAGCGGCGTGCCCGCAGCCGACGCCGCCAAGCAGGCCGAGGACGTGATCAAGTTCGAAACCCGCCTGGCCAAGGCTTCCAAGTCCAGCGTCGAGCTGTCGCGTGACGTCTCGCTGTACTACAACCCGGTCACCGTGGCCGATGCCGACAAGCTGACCCCGAACTTCAGCTGGGCGGCGTTCTTCCAGGCGCAGGGTGTTGCCGCGCCGGAGAAGTTCTCGCTGGCCATGCCCGCCTTCCACCAGGAAGTGAGCAAGATGCTGGCCGATACCGACCCGGCTGCATGGCGCGCCTACCTGCGCTTCCACACCGTGGACGGCGCCGCACCGTACCTGAGCAATGAGTTCGTGCAGGAGAACTACGCGTTCTACGGCAAGGAACTGAACGGCCAGAAGGAAATCAAGCCTCGCTGGAAGCAGGTGCTGGGCACGATTGAAAGCGATGCCGGCGATGCCTTCGGCCAGATGTACGTCAAGGTCGCGTTCTCGCCGGAGTCCAAGGCCAAGATGGAAGAGCTGGTCAAGAACCTGGCTGCCGCCCTCAAGGACCGCATCCAGAACCTGGCCTGGATGAGCGATGAGACCAAGGCCAAGGCCATCGCCAAGTGGGAAACCTTCACCCCGAAGATCGGCTACCCGGACAAGTGGCGTGACTGGTCGGGCCTGAGCACCAGCCATGACGACTACCTGGGCAATGTGCGCGCCGCCAATGCCTTCAACTACAAGTGGGCCCTGTCCAAGATCGGCCAGCCGGTAGACAAGACCGAGTGGGGCATGACCCCGCAGACGGTCAATGCCTATTACAACCCGCTGCAGAACGAGATCGTGTTCCCGGCCGCCATCCTGCAGCCGCCGTTCTTCGATCCGAACGCCGACGACGCGCTGAACTACGGCGGCATCGGTGCCGTCATCGGCCACGAAATGACCCACGGTTACGACGACCAGGGCAGTCGCTTCGGCCCGACCGGCAACTTCGAGAACTGGTGGACCCCGGCCGATTCCAAGGGCTTTGCTGGCCTGACCGGTAAGCTGGTCAACCAGTTCAACGAGTACAAGGTGGGCGACCAGAAGGTCAACGGCTCGCTGACCCTGGGCGAGAACATCGCCGACCTGGGCGGCCTGGCAACGGCGTACGACGCGCTGCAGAAGGCGTCGGCCGGCAAGGAAGATGCAAAGGTTGACGGTTTCACCCGCGACCAGCGCTTCTTCTTCAACTGGGCCACCGTGTGGCGCACCAAGTACACCGCTGAAAACGCCAAGGTCCGCCTGGCAACCGATCCGCACGCCCCAGCGCAGTTCCGCGCGATGGGTGCGCCGTCGAACCTGCCGACTTTCGCCGCTGCGTTCCAGTGCAAGGCTGGTGCGCCGATGGTCCGTGCTGGCGACAAGCAGGTGGTCATCTGGTAATCACTGCCCCGCAGTGAGACCCGAACAAGGCCCGGCATTGCCGGGCCTTGTTTTTGTCCGCGTTTTTGTAGGAGCGGCGTACGCCGCGAAGCTGACCAGACCCAAAGCGCCGGAAATCAACGCAATCCCAACGGCGCCGACCGCTTCATTTGAAGTGGCTTCGCGGCTTACGCCGCTCCTACAACCGCAGGTTTTGATGCAATACCCAAATCCGTGCCCTGCCCCGGCACCAATCCGCTGCCAGCTTGTTAAACTCCGCCCACTTTGTCCTTCTGCGGATATGCACCACATGCCAAACGTTCGCCCACTTACCCTGGCCCTGGCCTTCTCTCTGGTGACGGTACTGTCCACCAACGATGCACAGGCCGCCCGCAAAAAACCTGCGGCCCGGGCACCGGCAGTGAGCGCGGCCTGTACGGATTTCTACGAAACCACCAACGGCAACTGGCTCAAGGCCAACCCGGTGCCGCAGACCGGCGCTGTCAGTGCCCTGGGCACCCTGGCCGACAATGCCCGCACCCAGCAGCGCCAGCTGCTTGATCGCGCGATGACCGCGCCGCAGGGCAATGTGCAGAAGCTGCTGGGCGATTTCTGGGCCAGCGGCCTGGACGAAGCCGCGGTTGAAGCCGATGGCTCCAAGCCGATCGCGCCGCTGCTGACCCGTATCAACGCCATCAAGAAGGCCAAGGACATCCCGGCCTCGATCGCGGCCCTGCACCAGGTCGGCATCCCGGTGGCGTTCAACTTCGCCCCGGACGTGGACCTGAAGGCACTGGACCGCCACATCGGCTACTTCATGCAGGGCGGCACCGGCCTGACCGACCCGGCCTTCTACACCCGCACCGATGCCGATACCGTCGCGCTGATGGGCCGCTACCGCGCCTACGTGAAGCAGATCCTGGCGCTGACCGGCACCCCGGCCGCCCAGCTTGATGCCGAATCGGCCCTGGTGATCCAGCTGGAAACCGAACTGGCGCGCAGCGCCCACTCGGTTGCCGACATCAACAACCCGTTCAACAACTACGCGCCGGTCTCCACCAAGGACCTGAACAGCCGTTACCGCAACCTGCAGCTGGACGCCTTCCTCAAGGCCCAGGGCGTGAACGACGACCTGGTGTCGCTGGCCGACCCGGCCCTGTTCCAGCAACTCAACGGCATGGTCACCCGCCTGCCGGCCAACCAGTGGAAGGCCTACCTGCGCTGGCGCGTGGGCGACTCGATGGCGCCGTACCTGTCCAAGGCCTACCGCGACGCCGAATTTGAATTCCGCGGCCGCCTGCTGCGTGGCCAGACCATCGCACCGTCGCGCCCGGAAGCCGTGCTCGACGCCATCAACGTGGCCGCAGGCCCGATGCTGGGCCATGAGTACGCTGCCACCTATCTCAACCGTGACACCCGCCGCCAGGCCGGCATCATGGTCGACCAGATCCGCGAAGCGCAGATCGCCTTGGTCAAGCGCAGCAGCTGGCTCAGCGCCGAGGCCAAGACCGAGGCCGAAGCCAAGCTGGCAGCCATGAAGATCGAGATCGGCACGCCACTGCGCGACCTCGACTACACCGTGCAGCCGATGGGCCGTGGCAGCTTTGGCGGCAACATGCTGATCGCCTCCACCTGGCGCCACGCCCAGGAAATGAAGCGCATTGGCAAGGGCAACGCCGACCGCCGCTGGGACGTGCTGCCGCAGCAGCCGTCCATCGCCTATGACATCGCCCAGAACCGCCTGATCGTGACTGCCGCTGCACTGCAGGGCCCGATCTTTGCCGCCAACGCCAGCAGCGCCGAGAAGTTCGGTGCCTTCGGTGGCTTGGTTGCGCACGAAGTCAGCCGTGCCATCGACGTCAAGGGGGCCATGATCGATGCCAAGGGCGAACTGCGCAGCTGGTGGACGCCGGCCGACAAGAGTGCCTGGACCCTGCTGGGCAACCGCATTGCCGCGCAGTACAGCAGCTATCCGTTCCCCGGGGTCAAGGACGCCAAGGTCAACGGCGAGCTGACCCGCGATGAAAACATGGCCGACCTGTCGGGCATGGAGATCGCCTTCGAGGCCTTCAGCACCGCCCAGGCCGATGCCAAGCCCGCCGACAAGCAGGACTTCTTCAAGGGTTGGGCCGGCCTGTGGGCACAGCAGTTGTCGCCGAACGAAGCCGTGCAGCGGCTGCGCACTGACGTGCGTGCGCCGGGCCGCTGGCGCAGCAATGCACCGCTGTCCAACCTGCCGGAATTCGGCGCCAGCTTCAGCTGCAAGCCGGGCCAGCCGATGCAGCGCACCGACGCCGAGCAGATCAAGATCTGGCGTTGATGCGGCGGTATTGAAGGAAGCAAAAAGGCGCGGATTCCGCGCCTTTTTGTTTTTTTGTTGTAGTGCCGAGCACGGCTCGGCCCTACCGTTGTTTGTTATTTGACGCGGCGCAGATGCGGGCCGCGCTTGTTGAACGGCGGTTGGCCGCGCCAGTAGCGGATCAGCAACCAGCCGAACAACATGCCGCCCAGATGGGCGAAATGGGCCACGCCCGGCTGCCAGCCGGTGAAACCAAGCAGCAGCTCAATCGCACCGAACACAATCACGAACGTGCGTGCCTTCATCGGAATCGGCGGGAACAACAACATCACCCGCTGGTTCGGGAACAACATGCCGTAAGCCAACAGCAGGCCGAACACGCCACCCGAGGCACCCAATACCGGGTTGTACTCACCGGCCAGGGCCGCGACCAGCAGCTGGCACAGGCCGGCACCGACCACGCAGACCATGTAATAGGTGAGGAAGCGCTTTTCACCCCAGGTCATTTCCAGCGGCGCGCCGAACATGAAGAGCGCAAGCATGTTGAAGAACAGATGGCCGAAGCCACCATGCAGGAAGCCGTAGCTCAACAGCTGCCACGGCCCGAAACCCGGTGAATCGCTGAAGACCTGCTGCGACCCCAGCGGCCACAACATCAACTGGGTGAAGATGCCCGCCGTCTGCGGCAGCTGCTGCAGCAGGAACAACACGACGTTGGCGATCAGCAGCGTCTGGGTGATTTTGGGAAGGCGCGGGAACATGGTGGCATCCGGGGGAACTGGCTACATGATAGCCGCAGCAGCTAGGCTGGGCCCCAGATCGCCTCGTCCAGGCTGCGCGGCGGTTTGGGCCGCTTCACCCGGCCATTCTCCACCACCACGCCCTCCGCCCGCAGCCGCTGGCTCTGTTCGCGCCAGCCGCGCGAACCTTCGGGCATGGCGATGCGGCCATCCGAGCGCAGCACCCGGTGCCAGGGCAGCGCGGGATCGTCATTGTTGCCCAGCAGGCGTGCCACCAACCGCGCCCGGCCCGGCAGGCCGGCCTTGGCTGCCACTTCGCCATAACCCAGCACCTGCCCGCGCGGGATGGCGCGGATCGTCTCGAGAATGCGGGTGTGTCCCGCAGCGGCCGTGGCCTCTGGCGTCAACGCTGCTTCGCCACGCCCCGGCCCACCAGCAGCACGCCGAGCAGCACCAGCACCGTCCCGGCGCTTTGCCAAATCCCCATGGGTTCGTCGAGCAACCATACGCTGAGCACAATCGTGGAAACCGGCCCCAGCATACTCACCTGCGCGGCCAACGAGGAGCCGATGCGCTTGACCCCGATCATGATCGCCAGCACCGGCAGCACCGTGCATACCGTGCCATTGAGCAGCGACAGCCAGTACACCGGCGACGCGTAGTTCCACAGCGCGTCCCAGGGCTGAAACAGCAGGTACTGACCGATGCACAGCACACAGGCGACCATGCTGGCATAAGCGGTCAGGCGTACCGCGCCGATCCGTGCCACCGCCTGGCCACTGCCGAACAGATACACCGCGTAGCTGAGCGCACTGGCGAACACCAGCGCAGAACCAATCAGCGTACGCTGGCCGTCGAGCTGGATGTCATGGCCGAACGCGAGCAAAACACCCAGGTAGCTGACCAGCAAGGCTGCCACTTGGGTGCGGGTCGGCCGCTGCTTGAGCACTACCAGCGCGATCAGCACCACCAGCGTCGGGCTGAGATAGAGAATCAGTCGTTCCAGCGTGGCGCTGATGTACTGCAGGCCGAGGAAATCAAGATAGCTGGACAGGTAGTAGCCGCTGAAACCCAGCAGCACCACCCGCCAGCGGTCGCCCGCCGACAAAGGCTGTGCGCGGCGTGCCGCCCACATGCCCATGGCAATGAAGAACGGAAACGCGATCATCATCCGCAACGCCAGCAAGGCCGTGGCATCGGCGCCATGCCGGTAGGCCAGCTTTACGATCACCGCCTTGCCGGAGGCGGCAATGGCGCCGGTGCCCGCCAGCAACAGCCCGCTGATCAACAAGCGACGGGAGCTGGTGGGTAACGTTGGCGCGGCCACGGTAGCCTCGCGCGGGGTTGGAGCAGTCACGGTGCTACGGCATCCGGGAGAGATGGCCTTCCATTATGGGCGCTGCGGGGTTGAGGCGTGGCTGACGGGTAGGACCAAGCAGAAGCAGAAGCAGAAGCAGAAGCAAAAAACAAAAACAAAAGTACTCCGCTCCCCCATGCCTTCGGCAAAGGGAGGCAGCAGAAGCATTGTCCGCAACTGCAGGATCAGCCTCCTCCCTTGCGCGCAGCGCAGGGGAGGATTGAGGAGGGGTGCTTCTGCTTCTGTTATTGCTGTTGCTGCTACCAGCAACCCTCAACGCGTCAGCACAACTTCCTCGGCCGAAGTCGGATGGATCGCCACCGTCTCCTCCAGCTGCCTGCGCGTCACGCCGGCCTTAACGGCCACCGCAAACCCCTGCAGGATCTCGTCCGCAGCGTCACCCAGCAGGTGAATTCCAACCACCTTTTCCTCCTCGCCAGCGCACACCATCTTGAACAGGCTGCGCACCTCCCCTTGTCCCAGGGCCTGCAGCATCGGCCGGAACCGGCTGTAGTACGTGCTTACGGTGGCGAACCGTTTGTTCGCCTCTTCTTCGCTCAAGCCCACGCTGCCCAACGGCGGATGCGCAAACACAACACTGGGAATGTTCTCGTAATCAAGCCGTGCCTGCGGCTGACCGCCCAGCACGCGATCCATCAGCTTGCGCGCGGCGGCAATCGCCACCGGGGTCAAGGTCACACGGCCGGTCACGTCGCCGACGGCATAAATACCCGGCACCGAAGTGTTCTGGTAATCATCCACCTCGATCTGGCCTTTCTCGCCCAGCTTCACGCCCGCCTGCTCCAGGCCAAGCCCACGTGTATTGGGTCCGCGCCCGGTGGCGAACAACACAGTGTCGAACAACGCCTGCTCCGGGCCATTGTGCAGTTGCGCGCTGATCCGGCCCTGCTGTTGCTGCAGGGCTTCCACCTTGCAGCCAAAGTGCAGTTCAACACCCTGCAGGCGCAGGTTTTCGGCCAACTGGTCGGACAGCTCCGCATCGAAATGATCCAGCAACCGCTGCCCACGCACGAGCAAGGCCACCTCACTGCCGAGTGCCCGCAGCACCCCGGACAACTCCACCGCGATATAGCCGCCACCAATCAGGGCAACCCGCTCGGGCCGCGACTGCAACGCGAAAAAGTCGTCCGAGACACCCCCCAGCTCGGCACCTGGCAATTCCGGTTTGAGCGGATGGGCACCGGTGGCGATGACCAGGTGCTCGGCACGGAACTGGGTGCCGTCATCGCACTGCACGGTATGCGCGTCTATCAGATGCCCACGGCTGCTGATGCGCACCACACCGGTTTCATCCAGCCGCCTCTGGTAACTGCCATGGATATTGCTGATGTAATGCTGGCGTCGTTCCAGCAGGGTTGTCCAGGACAGCGCCGGTTCGGCAGGCACATCGAAGCCCATCTGCCTTGCTAGACCGATGCGTTCGGCCAGGTCCGCCGCCAGCCACATCGCCTTCTTCGGCACGCAGCCCACATTGACGCAGGTGCCACCCAATGGCGCAGGCTCGAGCATTGCCACCTTGGCACCATAGGACGCTGCGCGGAACGCCGCCGCCAGCCCACCGGAACCGCCGCCCAGTACCACCACGTCGTAATTGCGCGCACTCATCGGAAGCGCTCCGCGCAGTACGGCGCAGGGTCCATTGCAGAGGCCTGCCCGCTCATCAAATCAGCCATCAATTGTCCGCTCCACTGCTCATGCCTACACCCAGCATGCCATGACCGGCCGCCAGCCATCTGTGAGCTCGCAACGCGAGGCCCCGGCTGCCATGCCATGCCTGGTCAGCGGCGCCAACCGTACCCGCGCTGATGAACGGCGCCGCTCAAGCGCTGCCGCGGATAGCGCAATCAACCACCGCTGGCGCCCAGCTCCGGACAGCGCCCGCACCGTCGTCAGATCGGCGCGGTTCCATCCGTACGTTTCAATGGCGTGCGCGGATCAACGCCGCAGGGGTGGCAATTGCATATAAGTGAACGCGCGCCATGCCCACTCCACCGGGCCGAACCGGAACCGCTGCAGCCAGAGATGGCTCAGCGCCACCTGCGCGGCGAACAGGCCTGCCGCAAACAGCAGCTGCGGCGCTCGCCCCATCTGCTCGAACCAGCCCAGGCCATAGGCATAGAACACCCATGTGCAGACCAGCGATTGGCCGAGGTAGTTGCTCAACGCCATGCGCCCGGCGGGCGCCAGGAACCGCAGATAGCGGCTCCAGCGCACGCCCCAGGCCAGATAGCCCAGGCACATCAACAGTCCGGCCACGGCAGTGAGCGCATAGGCGCTTGCACCGCGCATATCGAAACGACCCGGCGGGTTGTACGACTGCAGATAGACACTGGAACACATCACCGCCAACCCAACCGGCAACAGCCAGCGCAGTGCTGCCCATAACCGTTGATGGCGGTCGGGCGCGGCGATGGCGCCGCTGCGCGCGAACCAAGCCCCGATCAGGAACATGCCCAGTATCTGCGGCCCGACCACCAGCAAGGCGCCCAACGACGCGCCCAGGTCGCGCAGACGCTGCGCGAGCGCCTGCAGATAACTGCCATGCCCGTAAGCCTGGCGCTGCGCTTCGATTGCAGCAACTGCGGCAGCCTGCTGGGTAGTGCCGGCATCGGCCGGTGCGAACTGCATCAATGCACCGAGCAGCAGCATCAGAACAGCCGCGCCGACATAGGCCGCCGTACCCAATACCGGCAACCAGCTGCGTGGCGCCTCGCGGAAGGCCAGCAAGGCAAACGACAGCAAGGCATACGCCACCAGGATATCGCCGGACCACAACAGCACCGCATGCAGCACACCGATGATCAACAGGCCCAGACTACGGCGCAGATAGAAGCGGGTGAAGTCGCGCCCGGCACTGCTGGCGCGCTGCGCCATCACCGCAAAACCGGCACCGAACAGCAGCGAGAACAACGTGAAGAACTTGCCCTGCACGAACACGTAGACGAAGGCATCGGCCCAGTAATCAACGCCCTGCCAATGCGGATCGATGCCGGTGAAGGACGTGTCCAAGGGCCCGCTGAAGGCCTCCATGTTCATCAGCAGGATGCCGAACAGGGCAAAGCCGCGCAGCACATCCAAGGTGACAATGCGCTCATTGGCTGCCACGGGCTGGAAAGCGGTAGAGGACAACGGCGACTTCCTTCAACGACAGGTGCGCGATTAGAGCATGCGGACCTGTGTAGTGCCGAGCCATGCTCGGCAGAGGCTTTCCTCATGCCGCCACCGGCAACGCTGCACAGCTGTCCCCAAGACGCGACGCTCTGACTGCCTCAACGCTTCCAAGCGCTCACCCCTCCCCAACCCTCCCCTTCGCTGCGCGAAAGGGAGGGAGGGAGCGAAGCGGTAGTGCCGAGCATGGCTCGGCACTACAGGAGGCTGCGCCGCTTCGCCTTGCCCTGCAACGCAGAACGGCCCGCGTTGGCGGGCCGTTCTTGGGCACTGCCTTGCGGCACGCGCTTAGTGCTGGTGACCGCCGTCGCCGTGCACGTGGCCGTGCTGCACTTCTTCTTCGCTGGCTTCGCGCACTTCGATGATTTCCACGTCGAAATGCAGATCCTTGCCGGCCATCGGGTGGTTCAGGTCGACGTCGACCACGGTCATGCCGACCTTCTCCACGGTAACCGCACGCGGGCCGAAGTTGGTCTGCAGGATCACCTGGGTGCCCGGGATCAGCGGGGTCTTGCCGAAGTGCTTCTTCGGCACGCGCTGGGTCATGCCCTCGCGACGCTCACCGTAGGCGTCGGTCGACTTCACGTCCACGCCGAAGCTCTCGCCGGCTTCCTTGTCCATCATCGCCGCTTCCAGGCCCGGGATGATGTTGCCGTGGCCGATCAGGATGGCCAACGGATCACGGTCCTTGGAGCTTTCGATCGGCTCCTGGCCAGCTTCGGAGACGGTGTAATGGAAACGGACGACGCGGTCTTTTTCGATCTTCATGCGCAACTCTGATAAATGGCTGCCCGCTGGCAGACGTTGGGACGGCTTGTCGGCCGCCGGGGACGCCGCCATGATGACGGCCTTCTTAGGTGGCGCATTATCCGGGCTCCATGCACATCACGCCAGTTTTCCGCTTCCGCTCGTGGCGCCTGCCGGTCACGCTGCTGTCCGCCGCCCTGCTTGCCGCCTGCGGCCACACCCCGCCCAAGCGGGCGGCCGCACCCGCGCCGGCCCGTAATTACTCGCCGGTGGCACCGGCCGACCCCGCTGCGGCAGCGTCGGTGTTGATGCGGGCGCTGGGGCTGGTCGGCACGCCTTACCGCTATGGGGGCAATACGCCGGAATCGGGATTCGACTGCAGCGGGTTGGTGACTTACGTCTACCGCGACATGCTGGCGCTGAACCTGCCCCGCACCTCGCGCGAGCTGGCCGCAATCCAGGGCCCGAAGATCGCCCCGGACCGCCTGACCGCCGGTGACCTGGTGTTCTTCGGCGACAAAGGCAACGTCTGGCACGTTGGCATCTACGTCGGCGAAGGCCGCTTTGTGCATGCACCCAGCACCGGCGGCACGGTCCGTCTGGACCATCTGGATGCCGCCTATTGGCGCGATCATTACACCGGAGCGAAGCGCGTACTGCGCTAAAACGAGCCATTGGTCACGAAAAATAACAATTTCTTAACGAAAATTGTACTTATCAACACGTTTCGCAGGGCATCATCCCCCATCGACTTTTTCTAGTGACTGCCGCGTGACGACTGACAACACGTCCCATCCGAGCCAGCCGAAGATTTCCCCGCTCACCCTCCGCCGCCTGATCTGCGCCGCGGCACTGGCTCTGGCCAGCCTGCCCGCCTTCGCTCAGAGCGCCGACACCACCGCAGCTGCCAAGCCCGCTGCGGCCAAGACTGAAGCTCCCCGCAGCAAGGCCGACAGCGCTGCCACCGCCACACTCGCTGCATTGCTGCCGCACCTTGCAGCCAGCGACACCATTCCGCTGATGGACCGTTCGGCGATGTTTGCTGGCGACCTGAGCCGGCTGATTTCCGCCTACGACGCCTCCAAGGGCATCTCGGCCGCCACCGAAGCGGCATTGGCCAACGATTCCGACGGCAAGGTGCAGTCCATCCTGCGCCGCGCCATGACCCTGCTGGGCACCCCGTACCGCTGGGGCGGCACCTCGCCGGATGCCGGCTTTGACTGCAGCGGCCTGGTTGGTTACGTGTTCCGTACTGCCCTGGGCGTCGAGCTGCCGCGCGTTTCGCGCGAAATGGCCAGCCAGGCCAATGCCGAACTGATCAACGACCGCTCGGCGCTGGCCGCCGGCGATCTGGTGTTCTTCGGCCGCAAGGGCCGCGTCGACCACGTCGGCATCTATGTCGGCGAAGGCCGCTTCCTGCACGCACCCAGCACCGGCAAGGATGTCCGCACCGACTCCCTGATGACCGGCTATTGGGGTGACAAGTTCATGCAGGCCCGTCGCATGGCGCTGTAAGCGCCCTGCTGGCACCTACCTGCTGAGCCGCGACCTTCGGGTCGCGGCTTTTTTATTGCCCGCCGCTTACTGCCACAGCCAAGCCCGGGCGTAACTTTTCCTGCACAAACATTAATGCGAACCCCGGTGACCGCGCCCAATTAAAGTGCCGAATACGATTGCGCACGCGTGAATCACAGGTATATCGTTGGCCGCGGATCAGAAGGCAACCAGCCATGGCGGCGGCACAAATGTCAAGTACGCATTGTGTGATCTGGTTTGGAAATCCCGGGGCAAGAGAGAAGGTGATGCTGGCCGCGGACGGCTGGCAGGTACGTACGGTGCTGCCCCAACAACCGGCCGACATCGGCATGCGCGGCGGCGACATGGTGGTTGGCCTGATCGATTTCCGCACCAGCTCGGACAGCGAACTGGAGCGCATCGGCGAGCTGACCGCCGCGCACCAGCACATGCCGTTGTTTGCGATCACCCCGGCCGCCAGCAGCAGCGAAACGACGTCACGGCATCCGTTGCTGGCCGCCTGCAGCCAACACTTTGCCCACCCGCTGGACCTGAAGGAACTGCTGCGCGGCCTGCACGGGCTCAGCAACGAGGTACCACGCGCGGCCAGCGAAGACGTACTGGACACCCTGCTCGGCGAGAGCGAGGTGATGCTGGTGATGCGGGCAACACTGCGCAAGTACGCACCGGTCGATCTACCGGTCCTGATCACCGGCGAAACCGGTACCGGCAAGGAGGTCGCGGCGCATGCCCTGCACCGGCTGTCGGCGCGCAGCGGCAAACCTTTCCAGGCCATCAACTGCGGCGCCATTCCTTCGACCCTGATCCAGTCCGAACTGTTCGGCCATGAGCGCGGCGCGTTCACCGGCGCCACCAGCCGCCGGCTGGGCCTGTTTGAAACCGCACACACCGGCAGCGTGTTCCTTGATGAGATTGGCGACCTGCCGCTGGACGCGCAGACCAGCCTGCTGCGGGTGCTGCAGGAAGGCACCATCGAGCGGGTCGGCAGCAACCAGCCGGTTGCGGTGGACGTGCGCATCCTTGCCGCCACCCACGTCGACCTGGAGCGGGCGGTGGAAGAAGGCCGGTTCCGCCGCGACCTTTATTACCGGTTGAACGTCCTGCGCCTGGCAATGCCACCGCTGCGCAAGCGTGATGGCGATATCGAACTGCTTTCGCGGCAATTCCTGCGCAACTTCCGCATGCGCCACCCCACCCGCGCACGCGGTTACACGCTCGAGGCGCGCCAGGCGATGGAACGCTTTCCGTGGCCGGGCAATGTGCGCGAACTGCTCAACCGGGTGCAGCGCGCCGCCATCACCGCCGAAGGCGAGTTGATCAGCAGCACCGATCTGGAACTCAACCTGCCCAGCGATGGCGCGCAGTTGAGCAAGGCACGCAGTCATGCCGAACGCGAAACCCTGCTGTCCTGCCTGCAGCAAAGCCAGTACAACATCAGCGCCTGCGCGCGCCTGATGAAGGTGTCGCGGGTCACCATCTACCGCATGTGCCGCAAACACCAGCTGGAACTGGAGGCGCTGCGTTGATTGCTCGACGCAGCGCTTCGGCGTTGTTCCGCCTTGGCCGGCACGCTCAGAGCATGTAAGGCACCTTGAACGCCAGGCTGAAATCCGGCGCATCCGGTGTCAGCCCGATTCCCAGCATGCTGACGAAGGTGGCCTTGGAGGTCAGTGCATAGGTCACACCCAGATTGAGCGTGCCGGCGTTGCCATCGCTGCCGATGACCTTCATCCATTTGCCGTTCTTGTAGCGGGTGGAAGCACGTGCGCTCATGCGGTCACTGAAGGAAATGCTCAGGCTGGTGCGTTCGTTGAAAGCAAACGCAATGCCGGCGCCGAAGTAATACGAATCGCCCAGCACCACTTCGCCCGGATTGACCGTGTCAGGGTTGGCATCGATGTCGTTGAAGCTGCGCTTGAACGAACGCACGTAGCCGATGTTGCCGAACAGGATCGCGGGATCGGCGCTCTTGACCGCCGACAGACCGATATTGGCCTGCCACAAACCATTGCCGGTGGGCTGCTTGGCCGGCACCGCGAAGCGGATGAAGTCATCGTCATCGCGTTCGATCACCTTCCAGTCCAGGCCATAGGGTTCACGCCCGGTCGGTGCGGTCACCGCACCGGTCAGCACTGTTTCCGGGCGCCAGCCGCGTTCGCCGAACAGCTTGTAGTTGGCGCTGACGGTCACATCGCCGATGCCGGTGCCATGGGTCTCCTCCTGCGCGATCGCCGCCGCCGAGCCGCCAGCACCGCCTTTCTGATAGATGGTCTTGCGGGCGATGTAAGGCACGTCCAGGTTCAAGGTCAAACGCGGATTGAGGCCCCAGCGCGCGGCAAAGTTGTAGGTGAGCGAATCGGACTCGACGTTCTCGATGGCGATGTTGCCCAGGAAGATCGCATCCAGCGCCAGGAAACCATTGAGGGTGAGTTGTTTGCGGTCGTAGCGTGCGTAGGTGACGCTGTTTTCCAGCGTCAGGCGCTGGTTGAACAAGGCCGACTGCTGTTGCTTGACGTCATCCACACTACGTCGCGCCGCTTCCTTGGCCTGCTGCGCCTCGGTCGCGCTGCTGGCATAACCTTCGGCCGGCGGCGTCGCGGCGGCAGCCGTAGCTGCGGCCGGTACTGCGGGCGCTTGAGGTCCTGCAGCCATTGCCGTGGGCGGCTGCGCGGCAGGCATCTGCGCAGTCTTGCCGCTTACCCGCGCCTGGATCGCCTGCACCTGCATGTCCAGTTCGCGCAAACGCCGCACCTCCTGTGCATAGCTGGCCTTCAACGCCTCCAGCTGCGAAACCAATGCCCGTACATCCGCCTCATCGCTACTGCCGGTTGTCGCCTCCTGTGCCAACACCTTGGGTGAAGCCACAGTCAGACTCACCAGCGCCGCCATCGCCAGTCGTTTCATTGCTGCCGTCCTCTACGTTGTACCTGCAAAATCCCGTGCCAGGCACGGGGCTCACTGCCCGCCGACCCCGCCAATCCCCCGATTGAGCGTGATGGCCTGTGCCACGTTCTGTGCAAGCGGCAGATTGCCCCCCAGCGACTGCCGCACCAGATCAATCTGCAACCGGTTGTTCACCACCTGCCCATCGCTGGTCAGCTGGATGCTCTGGCCAACGCTGCCGCTGCGCAGCCATTGCTGCACCGCGCCCTGACCTTCGATGTTCAACTGCAGCCGCGCGGCATTGCCGTCGAAGCTGGCCACCGCACTGGCATTGCCGGACTGCGCGCTGGCATCGCCGGCAACCGTACCGGTGCCGGTCGGCACCACGCCGTCGTTGCGTACGTTCAAATGCATCACGTTGCTGGCGCGGTTGCTGTCGCCGGCGACCTGCACGCTCTGGCTGACACCACTCACATTGTTCAAGCCGCTGCCATCAATACTGCGCCCTGTCACATCCGGTAGCGGCGCATTGGCGGCGGTGATGTTGACGCTGGGGGTGAAGCTGACCTTGGGCGTGTTGCCCTTGGTGAAATCCATGCCCAGGGTCATGGTGCCCTGCAGGTTCTGGCCGGTGCCGGTCTGCCAGGTCGACACCATGGTTACTCCGAACCATGCCACTGCGTTACCCCCTACGGTGTAACGGCCGCGCATAAGGTTCAATTCCGGATCGGGTATTTCATGCAGGCCCTTGCCAGGCTTGCTTGGATTTTCCGCACCGTGCACTGGCAGCGCGGCACTCAGCGCCAAAGCCAGCAGGGCGAACTTGATCATGTTCATCACAACACTCCTTCAGAACAGGTCGGCATGGGTAAAACCGAAATCGACCAGCTCCGCATCGGTAATGGGGCCGCGCCCTTGACGTGCATACAGCGCGCGCGCACTCGGTCTTTCAGCAGGTTGCAGCAGCACGGTATTGCGGTCGAAATCGCTGCCTATCACCACGAACACCGCGCGCGAGGGCCAGGACTGCAGGAACTCGGCCATCGGCACCACGCGGTTGCCGAGGATGGGGTCGGCAATCTCGGCCACGCCATCACGCACCTGCTTGAGCACGACGAAGTGGCGGAACCCACGCACATCCATCAACACCAGGCCGGGGACCCGAAGGTTCGCCAAGCGGTCTTCATCAATCCGGTAGCCGCGCCCGCGCATGCCCAGCGATTCCACGTAACGCTTGATGTCCAGCAATGAGAATCCGCGTTGTTTCACCAACTCCGGATCGGCCACCCCCATCATTCCCTCGATCACCGTCGCCTCATCGGTATTCAAGTGGTAGGCATGCTTGAGGATCGTGGCCAAGGCCGCGGCGCCGCAGCTGTAATCGGTCTGCTGCCGCACCAGGTTGCGGAAACGCCGTTCTTTCATGCTCTCGATCTTGCCGCTGTACAGGGCCCCATTGGGCAGCACGCCGTTGAATGCCACCTCGCCCGCATGCAGCAGGCCAGGGGACACCGACAACGCACAGGTCAGCAGCAAGCAACGGAACATAAACACGGCGCCTCCAGCGTATAGGAAGGTGGGAGCCCCCCTCCCGGGGGAAAGGAATGGGGGCTCCCGGAACCCGGCCATTGGCGGATGGCCGGGCTTGTTGCGCGAAGCCGGTGCGTCATCCGATTGGATGACGCTTCCGGTTATTCACCACCCGGGTTGCCCGGCGGAGTGCCACCGCCGGTCGAGGGCTGCGCAACCGCCAGCGCAAGGCTGTTGGCCTGCAGGTTGCCGGTACCGGAGGACACGTTCACACCGATGTTGCCGGAGGCATTGGAGAACGCCGAGCCCGACAGACTGGCGGTATTGGTCGCATTGACCGCCACCCAGTTGACGGTGCTCACCTGGCCACTCAGGCTGGCCGTCAGATCAGCAGTTCCCATCTCGCTGAACTTGCTGGTGCCCTTCTCATCGGTATCCCATGCCATGCCACCCACACCCGGCCTGTTCGGGTTGGCCACGGCACCCTGGGTCTGGTTGTCCCAATCCGAGTGACCGGTCTGGTCGCCCGCCGGATGCGTATCGCCCGACCAGTTGTCCACGTAGAAATTGGACTTCTGATAGGAATTGCCGGTGCCGGTGTACTCGCCGGTGCCCGAGCCGCTGGTGGTACCCGTCACCTTGCCGCTCAGGTTCACGTTGACGGTGCTGACCATGCGGTCGTAGTAGCCGTTGTTCTCGACGCGGTTGCCGCTCGAGGTCTGGTTCGAGCTGATGGTCGAGGTGGCATAGGCGCTGGTGGCAACCGAGGCAGCTAGAGCGTTCTTCTGCTCGTTGTTGTTACCCGAGGTCACGTTGACGCCGATGTTGCCGGCTGCACCGGAGAACGCGTTGCCGCTGATGCCAGCATCGTTGGTCACGCCATGGTTCCAGGTCATGTTGTTGGTGCCAGCCTGGTTCACGAACACTTCGGCGTCAGCCATGCCAAAGCTGAAGGACGCATCGGCAGCGGACAGCGCAGCGGCATTGTCCTGTGCGTTGTTGTCACCGGCAGCCACGTTGAAGCCCAGGTTGCCCGAGGCATCGGAGGCAACGTCATCGCCGATCGAAGCGGTGTTTTCCAGCAACCCGTTGCGGGCATGGTTGCCGGAGATCGACTGGCGGTTGTCAATGATGGCAATCGCGGCCGAATCCAGATCGATGTTGCCGGTGATGGTCGGGTCGCCGGAGAAGTTCACGTCCGAGCTCAGACGGATGTCCTTCTCGATGTTCACATCAACGCCGTGGTTGTTCTTTTCCTTGCGTTCGTCGGCGGAGATGTTCGAGGTCTTCTGTACGTTCTCGGTGACATCGTTGGACCAGGTGTTGGTCGTCTCGGTGTTGCTGCGGGTGTCGGTATTGCTGGTGGTTTCGGTATTGGTGCGGGTGTCAGTGTTGTTGCGCGTATCGTTGTAGCGCAGTCTGGCAGCGGCATCCAACTTCAGATCGATGTCGGTATCGATCGCGGTGTTTACATCGGTATTTACGTTGGTATTGGTGTTCGTATTTGTGTTGGTGTTCGTGCGCGTCTCAACCACATTGTGCAGGTGATTGATGGTCGCGCTCGCGTTCTGATCGTCCGCCGCACTGGCCGCCGCACTCATGGTGAATGCGGTAACCGCCATGGCGAGTACATTCCATTTGATCGCTTTCATGGTGCCCTCTTCAGGTTTTCTGATGCATCGGGTGGATGGAGCTGTGCTCACGGGGTGCCCTGCACGGAGATGCTGAATCTGTTCTCCGTTGCATTGCCTGATCCCGCGATCTGATTGAGTTGCAGTACGCCGTCAAATCCGCGCAACGCGGATTCCTCCACGCCTACCCGTCGGGTAGCACGCGGGTCGGTGACGATGGACTGCCCCCCCGCCGACGCGAGCACTTCGGATGAAGTCATTGCTTCATCACTTGCCTCGCGTATGCCCTGTGCAGCCAGCGTCGCGTTGACGGAGTTCAGCTCCGCATTGCCGCCGCCACTGGCCTGATTGATTGAAGCGATGCCGCTGGCCCCGGCCAGCGCATTGCCACCGACCACGGCCGAAGCCTGCATCGGTGTGTTGTAGAGATTGGCTTGCCGCTGCTGCAGGCTGCGTACGCTTGACGCTGCCTGGTTGCCATTGGCCATGCTGTGCAGGTTGGCCTGCAGATTGAGCTCACCGGCGGCCTGGTTGACCTTGATCGAGCCATCGGCGCCAGCCAGCGCATTGCCGTCGATGCGGCTGTCCGCAGACAGGTAAGACAACATGCCGATGTAACTGTCGGGGCGCGATTGCGCCTGCGCCGCGCCGACCAGCAGCAGTGCCAGCACTGCGCCCGACAGACGGAGGAAGGCGGTGTTCACTTGCCACCCGGCCCGGCTGGCTGGCCCAGCGGGAACTGCGCCAATGCGCCACGCACCTGATCACCGATACCGCGTGTGGCCCCGCCCACGGCGCCCATCGGGCCGCCGATGGCGCGTGACATCTGGTTGCCGGACAGCATGCCGCCGTCACCCACAACCCGTCCCAGGGTGCCGCCGACCACACCGCTGGTCACCCGCTCCACCGTGGTCTGGCCGTGACCGCTTGCCAGGCCGTCTGCCATACCCGAGCCCATCGACGCGTAGTCGTCGTCGCTGAGTTCACTCATGCCGCCGGCACCCAACGCCGTGCCCAGCTCCTTGCGCGGCGACGGATCCGCAATCAAGGCCATGCCCGGCGGTGCCGGACGATAGGCCGGACGGGTAGAGACGTCGCGCAGCAATACGATCTCGCCCGGCTGCGCCTTTACGCCCTGACGCGCGCCAGAGGCCAAGGCGCCCTGGCTGGCGGCGGCGCCGATCAGCAACACGCCGATCAGGGCGGCATAACGATGTAGGTTGCAGCTGTCCATTGCGTCGTCCACTCGTAACAACGCGAGTGAAGGAGCAGCAACCGTGCCAAGCGTTATTTTCCTGTGGAAACAGTAGGTTGTGTTCTGCAACAAGGGTTACAGGTGTATCCCTGTCACAGCCGGTCGGATTTCAAATACGACGTATGGCCGCCTGCTGAAACTCCCAGGACCCAAGCCGGACGCGGCTTTCACGCCGGTGTATCAGCGCTGTTACAGACAGTTGTTACACCTGCTACAGCCGCACGGGCATTCGCCTGTGGGAACCAAGGAGTGGCGCGAGGCAGCCCCTGTAGGAGCGGCGTCAGCCGCGAAGCCGACAGCGCTGCAACCCTTGCATGCATGTCATCTGACGATGCACCAGCTTCGCGGCTGACGCCGCTCCTACACAGCTGCCGCAGGCAAAGGAGGCGCGAAGGGATAGGCAAAAAAATCCGATGCCAGAGTCCTGGCACCGGATTTCGCACAGCTCGAGTATTCAAGGGATCAACATCAACGCACTACTGGCCTTTCACCCGGATGCCGCAGCCAACTGCGGCTCACTCCAGATGGCGGCCACTGGCTCCACCGCCCATCGCCGGGGTGCCGGCTGCGTCGTAAACCTGCTGGTCGAGCAGCCCTGTTTCCTTGGCCACGATCACCGGCACCACCATCTGCCCGGTGACGTTGGTCATGGTGCGCATCATGTCGAGGATGCGGTCGATCGCGTACAGGTAGCCAATCGCCTCCAACGGCAGATTGGCCGCGCTCAACACCACCGTGGCCATCACCACCGCCGTGCCTGGCACGCCAGCGGTACCAAAGCTGCCCAGCACCGAGGCGATCAACACGATCACATACTGCTCGGGCGTCAACGGCACACCGGTGTATTGCGCGATGAACACCGCACACAGCGCCGGATAGATCGCGCCGCAGCCGTCCATCTTGATGCTGGCGCCCAAGGGCACCGCGAACGATGCGTAGTCCTTGTTCACGCCAAGGTTGTCACTGATCGAACGCATCGCCACCGGCATCGCGGCGAAGCTCGACGAGGCCACAAATGCCACCTGCATGCCCGGCGCCGCACCGCGGAAGAACTTCCACGGGTTGAGCCCATGCACCAGCAACAAGCCGCTGTAGACCACCACGATATGCAGCGCGCAGGCCACATACAGCGCCAGCACGAAATTGCCCAGCGGCAGCAGCTTCTCGAAACCATAGCTGCCCACCAGCCCGGCGATCAGGCCGAAGGTACCCAGCGGCGTCATCTCCAGCACGAAGCGGGTCACCTGGATCATGATCTCGCTCATCTGGCCAACCAGCTTGCGCGCCTCGTTGACCTTCTCGCCCAGCTTTACCATCGCAAAGCCCAGCAGGCCGGCGAAGAAGATCACCGGCAGGATCGAGCCGCGGCCAGCGGCCAGCACCTGCTCACCGGCCGCATTGGCCTTGGTGCCGATGCCAGCCAGCGCATAGAACACATTGGACGGCACCACATCCATCAGCACCTTGGCGATGGATGGCACGTCACGCGGGGTATAGGCCGAATCCACCGCCAGCTTGAGCCCGCCGGTACCCGGCTGCATCACCGTGCCGACCAGCAGGCCAATGCCCACCGCAAACGCGGCGGTGATGACAAACCACAGGAAGGTGCGGCCGCTCAGCGCCGCAACAGATTTCTGCCCATGCAGCGAGCCGATCGCATTGATCACCGCGAAGAACACCAGCGGCACCGCGATCATCTTGATCAAGGTGACGTAGAGCTCGCCCAGCGGGCCAAAAAAGGTCTCGGCAGCCGGGCCCATCGCCCAGCCGGCCAGCGCGCCCAGCACGAAGCCGCCCACCACCCGCTGCCAGAAGGGGATCCGCAGCCAGGCAGAAACCACATTCATATCGTCAATCCGGAAAGCAAATCGAAGGTTGTCACGATAGCGCAAGGCCTGGGCCAGAACGATGCCCGCAAAGAAAAGCTGCGTGTCATATGCATGCCTTCCACGGTTGACCATAATGGCGGTCTGCCTTCATCCAGCGGTAACAACCCCGATGCACAAAGCCAGTTTCCTGTCCGCCGCCCTGTCCACCCTGCTGCTCGGCGCCTGCGCCAGCACGGCCCCGCAGTCCGGCGCGGCCAGCGCAGTCAGTGTTGACGTCCCCCAGATCACCCGCCCGGACGGGGAAACACCGCAGTGGTGGTACCGCGATGGCGCCGCCCGGGCCGCCGGTAATGGCGCCATGGCCGGCAAGGCCAAGAACGTGATCCTGTTCCTGGGTGACGGCATGAGCCTGACCACCGTGGCGGCCGCACGCATCCTGGAAGGCCAGCGCAAGGGCCAGCCGGGCGAAGAAAACCTGTTGTCCTGGGAGCGCTTCCCGGCCACCGCATTCAGCAAAACCTACAACACCGACTCGCAGACCCCCGATTCGGCCGGCACCATGACCGCCATCACCACCGGCGTGAAGAGCCATATGGGCGCCATCGGGGTCAGCGCCGGCAGCCGCAACAACTGCGCCGACAGCCTGCCCAAGGGCCTGTTGACCTGGCTGCAGCTGGCCGACAGCGCCGGCATGGCCACCGGCATCGTCTCCACCGCGCGCCTGACCCACGCCACCCCGGCGGCCACCTATGCGCACTCCCCTGAGCGCAACTGGGAAAACGACACCGACCTGCCGGAAGCCGCCAAGGCCGCTGGTTGCGTGGATATCGCCCAGCAGCTGATTTCCACCGCCCGCTACGGCCAGGGCCCATTGGTCGCACTGGGCGGCGGCCGTGGCCAGTTCACCACCGTCAACGAGCAGGACCCGGAATACGCCGACAAGGTCGGCATGCGCCTGGATGGCCGCAACCTGGTCGCCGAATGGCAGGCCAAGCACCCACAGGGCGCCTACGTGTGGAACGCCAACCAGCTCAAGGCTGCCGCCAACGCGCCGGCGCTGCTGGGCCTGTTCGAGCCGGACCACATGCAGTACGAGCAGGACCGTCCGAAGGACCGCGCCGGTGAGCCGTCACTGGCCGAACTGACCCGTGCTGCCATTGCCAACCTGTCCAGGCACCAGGAAGGCTTCGTGCTGATGGTCGAGGGCGCGCGCATCGATCACGCCAACCACAGCGGCAACGCCGCCCGTGCACTGGGCGACACCATCGCCATGTCCGATGCGGTCAAGGCGGCGGTGGATGCCACCTCGGCCGACGACACCCTGATCATCGTCACCGCCGACCACTCGCACACCTTGAACTTCGTCGGCTACCCGGCGCGCGGCAATGCCATCCTCGGCAAGGTCAAGGACAAGGGCGGCGAAGACGGCATGGGCACCCTGGACCTGGCCCGCGACGGCATGGGCATGCCCTACACAACGCTCAGCTACGCCAACGGCCCGGGCTACACCGGCGCCAGCAACCAGCAACCGGCCGGCCCCAAGCGCTTCCCGCATGCGCCCAGCAGCTTCGAGGCCGCCAATGGTCGCCCCGACCTGACCCACGTCGACACCGAGCACCCGGATTACATGCAGGAAGCATTGGTGCCGTCCAAGAGCGAATCGCACGGCGGCGAAGACGTCGGCATCTGGGCGCGCGGCCCGGGCAGCAAGGCGGTACGCGGCACGATGGAGCAGAACACCATCTACCACCTGATCGTGCAGTCCACCCCGCGCCTGCGCGAGCGCCTGTGCGCACTGGGCACCTGCGACACCCACGGCGTGCCGGTGGAACTGCCGCAGCCGGCCAAGTTCGAACGCAAGGCGCAGTGAGCCGGATCTGGCACGCGGCCGCATGGCCAGTGGCAGCATTGCTGTCACTGGTCACGGCGCCAGCGATCGCGCTGGTCGACCACCCTTGCTACCGGATGGACACCGACACGTTCAAGATTCTGGAGGGCTGCAAGCGGGCCAGCGATGGCACGCTGATCGTCGCCGAAACGGCGCTGGCGCAGCTTGAATACGACGCCGATGGGCTGGCTGCGGTGATTGCCGGCAAGCAGCATTACTACCTGCGTCGCGATGGCCGCCATCTGGCGGTGATCACCTACGACAGCGGCCCGGACTATTTCGAGGAAGGCCTTACCCGGGCCAGCGTCGACGGCCAGATAGGCTACTACGACCGCCAACTGCAGCCGGCCTTCGCGGCCCGCTTCGATTGGGGCTGGCCGTTCAAGGAAGGAATTGCCGAAGTCTGCCAAGGCTGTGCACCCGGCAAACCCGACGCCGACGGCCACACCGCGATCGAAGGCGGCAAGCATTACCGCATCGATCGCCAAGGCAAAATCCTGCCCTGAGCGGGTTCTATGCGGGTGTTGTGGGTGTTGTGGCTGTTGTGGGTGTTGTGGGTGTTGTGGGAGCGGCGTTAGCCGCGAAGCTTGCGCCAATGAAACTGCCGGCCACCCCGCAACCTGACAGACCATCTGCCTCGCGGCTAACGCCGCTCCCACAAAACCATCGGCGGCGCTGCAGCATAGTGCCGAGCCATGCTCGGCAGGGGCTCCACCGGCAATGCCTCAGCGGAGCATGGCTCCGCTCTACCAGCGCGGGTACCACCGCTTCGCCCGTCTTGGCACACCACAGCCCTAGCTCGAGCTTGCGGGTGTTGTGGGTGTTGTGGGAGCGGCGTTAGCCGCGAAGCTTGCGCCAATGAATCTGCCGGCCACCCCGCAACCTGACAGACCACCTGCTTCGCGGCTGACGCCCTCCTACAAAACCACTGGCGGCGCTGCAGCGTAGTGCCGAGCCATGCTCGGCAGGGGCTCCACCGGCAATGCCTCAGCGGAGCATGGCTCCGCTCTACCAGCGCGGGTACTGCCGCTTCGCCCGTCTTGGCACACCACAACCCTAGCTAGGGCTTGTGTGATTTGTGGGTGTTGTGGGAGCGGCGTCAGCCGCGAAGCTTGCGCCAATGAAACTGCCGGCCACTCCGCAACCTGACGGACCATCTGCTTCGCGGCTGACGCCGCTCCCACAACCTCCATCCCGGTGCATCAACATTGCAGCCATCGCCGCTGCCGCCGATACTCGGCGCGGCCATGACCGCGCTTTCTTCCACTCTCCTGCAGGACGCAACCGACATCCCGGTGATGGTCGGTTTCAGCGGCGGCCTGGATTCCACCGTGCTGCTGCATCTGCTCGCCAACGCGCCCGGACGCAGGCCCGGCAACCTGCGCGCCGTGCATGTACACCATGGCCTGCAGGCCGTTGCCGATCACTGGCAACAGCATTGCAGCGCCCTGTGTGCGCAATGGAACATTCCGCTACAGGTCGTCCACGTTGAGGTTCCGCGTGACAGTGGCCACGGTTTGGAAGCAGCCGCCCGCGACGCCCGCCATGCCGCCTTCACCGCCCATCTGCAGCACGGCGAATGGCTGGCCCTGGCCCACCATCAGGATGATCAGGCGGAAACCTTCCTGCTGCGCGCGCTGCGCGGTGCCGGTGTCGATGGACTGGCGGCGATGCGCCCGCAGCGAGCGTTCGGACGCGGCACGCTGTGGCGTCCATTGCTGGGGCTGCCGCGTGCGGCGCTTGAGGCCTATGCACACCAGCAGCGGCTGCAATGGATCGACGATCCCAGCAACGACAGCACGGACTTCGACCGCAACTTCCTCCGCCTGCAGGTCCTGCCGCTGCTGCGGGAGCGCTGGCCCCATGCCGCGGCGGCATTGGCGCGCAGCGCGGAACTGGCAGCGCAGGCCGCGCAGTTGCTGGGCGACAACGACGCAGCCCTGCTGCAGCACTGCCTGGGCAGCGAACAAACACTGCTGTTGGCCCCTTTCGGCCAGTTGGATTCAGCGCAGCAGGCCCGCGTGCTGCGCCTGTGGGTGCAACAACAGCAGTTGCCGCCGCTGCCCACCCAGGGCGTGCTGGCCGTGCAACAGCAGCTGCAGTCGGCCGAAAACGACCAGCAGGCCGAGTTCCGCTGGCAGCAGGTGCGCATCGTGCGCTGGCGCGACCAGCTGCATGCGCTGCGGCTGCTGCCGCCGTGGCCCAGGGGCTGGCGTCAGGCCTGGAGCGGCAGCGAACCGGCGGAGCTTCCCGATGGCGGCAGGCTACTGCTGCACGGCGCAGATACCTTCGACACCCCGTTGTTGCTGCGCCAGCGCCAAGGCGGCGAGCGTATCCAACTGGCCGGGCGCAGCCACAGCCACCAGCTCAAACACCGCCTGCAACATGCGGATGTGCCGCCATGGCTGCGCGCACAGCTGCCGCTGCTGTGCGATGGCGACACCGTGCTGGCGGCCGCTGACCGGGTCATTTCAGCACCGCTGCAGGCGTGGCTGCTGGCGCGCGGCGCCCATCTGGAGTGGCAACCGCCAGATCGGGTGAATTGACCCTTTCCCGCCGCCCGCTCACACTTGCGTCATGGCAAAGAAGTCCCCCAATGAAACCTCACCGGTGGCCCACTTCGAGCAATCGCTTGAAGAACTGGAACAGCTGGTCGAGAAGATGGAAGCCGGCGACCTGAGTCTGGAACAGTCGCTGACCGCATACGAACGTGGCGTTGGCCTGTATCGCCAGTGCCAGCAGGCGCTGGAACAGGCCCAGCTGCGCGTGCGCCTGCTCACCGACCCGGCCCAGCCGGAGAAGTCCGAACCCTTTGAAAGCAGTGGCAATGAAGACTGACGCCCTGCTCACCCGCTGGCTGGAGCGCACCGAAGAACAGCTGCAGGACGCCTTGCCCGACCCGGAACTTGCCCCGCAGCGCCTCCACCAAGCCATGCGCTACGCAGCCCTTGGCGGCGGCAAGCGCATGCGGCCGATGCTGGTCTATGCGACTGGTTACCTGTTCGCGGCCGAAGAAGCACGCATGGATGCCGCTGCGGTAGCGGTCGAACTGATCCACGCCTACTCGCTGGTACACGATGACCTGCCGGCGATGGACGATGATGATCTGCGTCGCGGCCGCCCGACCACCCATATCGCCTTTGACGAAGCTACCGCGATCCTCGCCGGTGATGCCCTGCAGACCCGCGCCTTCGAGATCCTGGCCAGCGCGTGGATGCCGGCCTCGCTGGCCCTGAACTGCGTGCAGACCCTGGCCAGCGCCTCCGGTGCTGCCGGCATGTGCGGCGGGCAGGCGCTGGACATCGACGCTACCGGTCAGCAGCAGGCCCTGGCTGATCTCAAGCACATGCATGGCCTGAAGACCGGCGCACTGATCCGCGCCGCGGTGCGGATGGGCGCGTTGTGCGGCGAAGCCAGCGATGCCCAGCTTGCACAGCTGGACAGCTTCGCCGACACCCTGGGCCTGGCCTTCCAGGTCCGCGACGACATCCTCGATGTCGAAGCCAGCTCGGAGCAGCTGGGCAAGACCGCCGGCAAGGATCAGGCGCAGGACAAGTCGACCTTCCCCTCGTTGCTGGGTATGGACGGCGCCAAGGCGACGTTGGCCGAACTGGCTGCGGCGATGCAGGCTGCACTGATTCCGTTCGGTCAGCGTGCGGCGGCATTGGCGGCATTGGCCGAACTGACGGTACGTCGTTCGCATTGATTGCAGGCTTGTGGGAGCGGCGTACGCCGCGAAGCTGACAAAGCCTGCGCGGCCGCGAACGGCCAACCCCTCCCCAGCCCTCCCCTTGCCTTCGGCAAAGGGAGGGGGCAAAGCTGCAACACCGTACTGCTCGCAAACTGCATGCAAACAAAAAGCCCGGCTTGCGCCGGGCTTTTATCAAACAACCATCGCGCGGATTACTTGATCAGGCGAATGGTCAGCGGGTAGCGGTAGGTCTCGCCCTTGTTGGCTGCCAGGCCCGCAAGAATCGCGAATACCAGGCCACCGATCCATGCCACGGCATAGGTCAGGAAGCCGATCAGCACGACCATCAGAATACCGCTGATGAAGTAAGCACCCAGCAGCGTGAGCTGGAAGTTCAGGGCTTCCTTCGAGTTGGCATTCAAGAACGCCTTTTCCGGTTTGTCCTTGTTCACCAGCCACACGATCAGCGGCACGATGAAGCTGAAGAAAATGCCCGACAGGTGCACCAGCATTGCGATGCTGTTGTCGTCGGAAGCACCGGCGCTGGTCGGCGGCGGCGGCGGAGTATTCTGGTAATCGCTCATTGTTCCCCAAGATCCTTGTAAAGGGTTTATCAATACTGGCTGACAGCTATAGGGAGCGCGCTAGCTCCCACATAAGAATAGTCCGCTGTTTACCAAGACTGCGTCAATCATTACCTGCCACTGTCATCTTTCCGACCAATATCGAACCGACCGAAACATGCGACCGGGTATCCACGTCGCTGCCCACCGCTTCAATACCGGCAAACATCTGTTTGAGATTGCCGGCGATGGTGATGCCGTCCACCGGGTAGGCGATCTGTCCGTTCTCCACCCAGAAACCACCGGCACCACGCGAGTAATCACCGGTAATGCCATTCACGCCCTGCCCCATCAGTTCGGTTACCAGCAGGCCGGTCCCCATACCCGACAGCATGGTCGCGCGATCGCCCGCATTGGCCTTCACTTTCAGGTTGTGCACGCCGCCGGCATTGGCTGTGGTCTGCAGGCCCAGCTTGCGCGCCGAGTAACTGCCCAGGATGTAACGCTGCAATACACCATCGGTGATCAAGGCCGAATTGCGGGTAGCCACACCTTCGCCGTCGTAGGAACTTGAACGCAGACCGCGACGCAGCAGCGGCAGTTCATCAATGCCGAACCACTGCGGAAACAGCTGTGTATCCACGCTGTCGAGCAGGAAGCTGGCACGCCGGTACAACGCGCCGCCGGAAACGGCGCTGAGCAGATGGCCGATCAGCGAACGCGCCATTTCCGCAGCGAACAGCACCTGCACCTCGCCGGTCGGCAGCGAACGCGGCTGCAGCCGGGCGACGGTACGCTCGGCCGCGCGCAGGCCCACCGCCGCGGGATCGTCCAGGTCTTCGCGGGCGATGGCACTGGTATACCAGCCATCACGCTGCATGCCGTCACCCTGCCCTGCGATCAGCGCGCAGCCGATGGAATGGTGGCTGCTGCGGTCACGGCCGATGAAGCCATGCGAGTTGGCGTAGACCGACACGCTCTGCGCGGTGGAGGCCGATGCGCCGTCGGAATTGCTGATGCGGCTGTCGCTCTGGCGGCCGGCCGATTCGCAGGCCAGGGCCAGGTCCAGCGCCTGTTCGGCGCTGAGCTCCCACGGGTGCCAGCTGTCCAGGTCCGGGAATTCGGTGGCCATCAGCGCCGGGTCGGCAAGACCGGCGGCCGGATCGTCCTCGGTATGGCGGGCGATGGCGCAGGCCTGGGCCACGGTAGCCTCCAGGCTGGACTCCTGCAGGTCGGCGGTGCTGGCACTGCCCTTGCGTTGGCCGAAATACACGGTCACCGCGATGCCACGGTCATGGGTGGCCTCGACGGTCTCCACCTCGCCCAGGCGCACGTTCACATCCAGCCCGCGGTCCTCGCTGCAGCTGACCTCGGCCTGGCTGGCACCCATTGCGCGGGCCCGCTCCAGCAGCCGCTGGGAGATGCCGGCCAAGCGCTCCAGGCGCTGCAGGCTGTCGTCGACGGCAGGGTTTTGGGTGCTAATGACGTTCAATGCTTTATCCTTGGTGGCCGAATCCCTTCACATCTGCCCGGTCTTGCCTGACTGGCGGCGGTGTGACGGGATCCCTCGTGAAGCCCGGCGAGCGCCCGGCTTTCCTGTCATGAAGTTTAGTAGGTAGCAGTGCGATGCGCGGACGCGATCAAGAAACCGGTGAATTTTTGGGCGAAAGCCGTAGCCAGAACCGGCGCGAAGCGCTGGAAGTGCTGGCGCTGGGCGAAACCCTGGTGGAGCTGACCCCGGCCCAGCTGGCACGCCTGCCTATTCCGGAAGGCATGCTGGAACACATCGAGTACACCAAGCGCATCACCTCGCACGGTGCCCGCAAGCGCCAGCTGGCATTCCTGGCCAAGCAGATGCGCCGCGAGGAAGACGAAACCCTGGACGCGATCCGCAACGCCTTGGACGCCAACAGCGAGACCTCACGCCGCGAAGTGGCCATCATGCACCGCATGGAGCGCTGGCGTGAGCGTTTGATGACCGAGGGCGACGTTGCCCTGGGCGAGCTGCTGGACGAACATCCGGAAGCCGACCGCCAGGGGCTGCGTACCCTGGTCCGCAATGCCCTGGCCGAGAAAGCCAAGAACAAGCCGCCGCGCGCCTACCGCGAGATCTACCAGGTACTGCGCGAGCTGATGCTGGTGCCGGTACTGAGTGCCGCTGCGGAAGTTGGCGGCGATGACGATGCGGATGATGTGGATGGCGACGACGCGCAGGATTGAGCTGGGTTGCTGTTGGTTTGTTCTTTAACGAAAAGCTGCCCTCATCCGCCCCTTCGGGGCACCTTCTCCCGTAAACGGGAGAAGGGATTGCAAAGCTGCAGTTCGAGCTGACTCCGCAAAATTCCAAATGCCAGCATTCCCTTCTCCCGCAAGCGGGAGAAGGTGCCCGGAGGGCGAATGAGGGAAAGCTCTTAAAGCACCCTCAAGCCTGCGTACCACCCACCGTCAGCCCATCAATCAGCAACGACGGCTGGCCGACACCGACCGGCACGCTCTGCCCGTCCTTGCCGCAGATGCCCACGCCTTCATCCAATGCCAGATCGTTACCGATCATGCGCACCTTCTGCATGGTCTCCGGACCGTTGCCGATCAGGGTCGCGCCCTTCACCGGCGCGGTGATCTTGCCGTCTTCGATCAGGTAGGCCTCGGTCGCCGAGAACACGTACTTGCCGCTGGTGATGTCGACCTGGCCGCCGCCGAAATTGACCGCGTACAGGCCCTTCTTCACCGAACGGATCATCTCCTGCGGGTCATGGTTGCCGGCGCGCATATAGGTATTGGTCATGCGCGGCATGGTCATGTGCGCGAAGGATTCGCGGCGGCCATTGCCGGTCGGCGCAACGCCCATCAAACGCGCGTTGAGCGTGTCCTGCATGTAGCCGACCAGGATGCCGTCCTCGATCAGGGTGGTGCACTGGGTCGGCGTGCCTTCGTCATCGATGTTCAAGGAACCACGACGCCCGTCCAGGGTGCCGTCATCGACGATGGTCACGCCCGGTGAGGCCACCCGCTCGCCGATCCGGCCCGCGTAGACACTGGTGCCCTTGCGGTTGAAGTCACCTTCCAGACCGTGACCGACCGCTTCGTGCAGCAGTACGCCGGGCCAGCCCGGGCCGAGCACCACCGGCATCACCCCGGCCGGGGCCGGAATGGCTTCCAGGTTCACCAGCGCCTGGCGCAGTGCTTCGCGGGCGAAGGCTTCCGGGCGGTCGCCGGCAAACAGTTCTTCGTAGCTATAGCGGCCACCGCCGCCGGCATAACCGGACTCGCGACGACCATTCTGTTCGACGATGACCTGCACATTGAGCCGCACCAGCGGGCGTACGTCCGCTGCCAGCACGCCGTCGCTGCGCGCGATCAGCACCGTATCGACACCGCCGGACAGGCTCACCATCACCTGCTGCACGCGCGTGTCCGCCGCGCGCAGGTAACGGTCCAGCCGCTTGAGCACTTCCACCTTGGTCTCGTTGCCGATGCTGTCCACCGGGTCCAGCGCCGGGTACAGCGCGCGACCGCTGCCGCGCACCAGCGAGCGCACGTTCTGCTCGCCGCCCTCGCGGGAGATCGCCCGCGCCGACTGCGCCGCAGCCAGCAGCGCCGCCGGCTGGATGTCGTCCGAATACGCAAAGCCGGTCTTTTCACCGGCAATCGCGCGCACTCCCACGCCTTGTTCGATCGAATGCGCACCGTCCTTGACGATGCCGTCCTCCACGCTCCAGCTTTCCCGGCGCGAATGCTGGAAATACAGGTCGCCAAAATCGATACCCGGCCCCAGCAAGGTGCCAAAGGTGCGTTCCAGGCGATTGGCATCCAGCCCTGAAGGCAGCAGCAGGCGGGTTTCAGCAAGCGTGAGAGCGTTGTCGGTCATGACATTCCAGATGGGGGCAGACCCGCCTCATGCAAGCCTGCAAGGGTTCAGGGGCTGCCCGCGGCCCCCGGCGTCACCGCCGGGGGCGGCATGCGGGCCGCATCACGGTCCAGTACTTCGACCTTGGGATCTTTCCACGGCCCGGTCACCTTGTAGGTCTTGGAGCCGATTTCACCCAGTGGCTTGCCCAGCACCGCGTTGGCGGCAGCGCCTACCGCCGCGCCCACCGGGCCGCCGGCTACCGCGCCAACCACGGTCAGCAGATTGCCCGAGCGCGGGTTCACATCGATGGTCTGGTTGAACTGCTGGGCCACCAGGTCGGCCTGGCCACGGATGGTGATTTCCGCCGCCGGTGCCTCGATGGCGATCTTGTCGGTGCTGGCCTGGCCATTGCCGAAGCGCATCGCGCCTTCCACATGGTTGAACGCCAGGCCCTTGGAAAACAGGTCGCGGAAATCAAACAGCAGGCGTCGCGGCAGCTGCGCCACGCTCAACAGGCCCAGCACGCGGCCGGCACCCGGCTCCACTTCCAGCAGCTGGCCGTTGCGCAGGTCCATATCCAGACCGCCTTCCAGGCTGGCCAGGTTGAAGGCCATCGGCCCGCCCTGCCAGCCGGCCTGCAGCTGCGCCTTGCCCTGCCCGCCACGCAGCTGCCCGGCGTAACCCAGCCGCTGCAGCAGGTCGCCCAGGTCCTCGCTCTGCACATTGGCGGTCGCCTGGGTGCGCGCCTGCGCGCCCAGGCCACGCCATTGCCCGTGTACGTCGATCACCTGCTTGGGCGCGCGTATCGCCAATTCCTGTACCTGCAGGCCGTCGCCGGTCGGACGCGTGCGCAGCCGGGTCTGGCCCAGCTTGATCGCGGCGAACTGCAGGTCATCGATATCCAGCGCCAGTGGCGGAATATTGGCCGGATTGAGGGGTTCTGCCGGGGTATCGCTGGACTCGGTGGCGGCCGCCTTGGCCGCCTGCCAATGCACGCGCGCCAGCTGCCCACTGACCGTGCCGCCATCGGCGGTTGGCACGCGCAGGTTGCCGGCAAGTGCCGGGCCGTCGAGTTGTACTGCAACTGCATCGGCACCCGGACGCAGCTGCAGGCGGGTCTGCGCGAACCGCCCGCCGACCATCACCAGCTGGTCGGCCAATACGTCAACGTGTTTCAGCGCCAGCCCGCCGTCGCTGCCGTTGCTGTCGCCGCCGCGCGCCAGGCTGATCCATTCCAAGGCATCCAGCGACGGGGTGCGGCCATTGACCACCAGACCATCAGCCGGAGGCTCTTGATCCACGCGGTCACTGCCCATGGTGACCTGCACGCCGGTCTTGCCGTTCTGGCTGCGCGCAGCCAGCGCCATCAGCTTGCCGAAGGACACATCAATGCGCCCGGCGCCCATCGGCAGAGCAGCCTGCACCGTGGTGGCCAGCGCATCGGCGGCGGGCTTGTTCAAAGGCGCCGGCAACTGCAGGCGGGTGCCCTGCAGGTCCGAACGCAGGGTCAGCTGGGTCGGCGGGCTGTTGCGTGCACCTGCCGCAACCTTGGGCAGGCTGACCCCGACCGTCCATGCCGAGGTGCCATGCACATAGGGCTTGAGCCACGCCAACTCCGGCGCGCGGTCCAACAGCTTGCCTGCATCCAGGTCCGCGCTCAGTTCGGCCTCGAACGCCTGCGCTGGGTCCTTGACCGGCTTGCCGGCGCGCAGCGCCAGCACGCCATCATTCTCCTGGTGCCGCACCTGCAACGCCGGCGCATCGAAGCCTTCGCTGCTGTACTGCGCCTTGCCACGCACGCCTTCGAACTGCAGGTCCCAACGCTTGTCGGCCATGCGCACGCCACGCAGATCGATATCGCCCTGCAGATGGCCGCCACCATCGTGGTGCAGCGGCAGCAACAGATCGAAATTGACCGCCGCCGGGCCGCTGACTGCCAGGTTGTCCAAGGTGTCGCCGTAGCTGGCCTGCAGCGGACTCTGCCGCAGCATCGTCAGCAGGCGCGCGCTTTCATCCACGGTGCTGGCCTGCACCCGCAACCTGGATTCACGGAAACTGGCGATGCCCGCGCGCAGCTGATCCACCTTGACCCCGGCCAGATCGCCGCGCCCGCTCAGATCGAAACCATCGCCGATGAAGCCGATATCGGCGTTGACGTGCTGCATCAGCGGCCAGTCCTGCTGGAACCGGATAGCGCCGTCGTCGATGTGGCCGCCGGCTTCGAAACGGCCGTTGTTGCCGGTGAACGGCCAGTCGTCCAGATCGCCCACGGCCAGGCCGGTACCGCCGCGCAGGGTGCCATCCACCAGCGCCGCATCCAGCCACTCGACTGCCGCCTTGCTCATGTTGGAGCGCACCCAGAACTGCTTGGCGGCCGTCATCGGCACGTCGTCGATCTTGGCCGCCAGGTTGATCCATGGCCGCGTGCCGTCGCCCTGGAACCACAGCCCGCCGCGTATGTCGGCGGCATAATTGCGGCCCTGCATGCGCAGCGCGGGCGTCCCTATCTGCCAGCCGGCACCCTCGCGCCAACCGACCAGGTCACCGGAGAGCTGCAGCTCATGCAGTACGCCAAAGCCGGTCGGCCAATCGAAACGCACCACATGGTCGGGCTTCAGAGACAGCGAAAACGCCTGCGCATCGCCTTCAAAATGGCCGCGCAGGCCACTGATGCCGGGGCTGCCACCAACTGGCGCAAAACTGGCATCGAGCAACTGGCCGCTGCCGCGGACCACGCCATCGGCATTCCCCAGCAGGTTGATGTCGGCAAAACGCAGTGAC
Organism: Stenotrophomonas nitritireducens; assembly: GCF_001700965.1. NCBI lineage: Bacteria > Pseudomonadati > Pseudomonadota > Gammaproteobacteria > Lysobacterales > Lysobacteraceae > Stenotrophomonas > Stenotrophomonas nitritireducens. The sequence goes on along the minus strand of NZ_CP016756.1, from coordinate 3,883,825 downwards.
GGTTGCGAGCGCTGCAGCCAGCGCCGCAGGCTGGGTTCAAGCCGGTCACTGAGCGCTGCCACCTGCAACAGCGGGCCGGCATCGAGTTGCTTGCCCTGCACCGCGAAATTCTTTCCACCTGCCAACAGCAAGCCGTCCAGGGACTGGGTGGCACCGTTGGCGGCAATGCGCAGACGCGGCGCATCCAGGCGCCAGCCACCTTCGATGGCGTGCCAGCGCGCGCGCAACTGCAGCGCGTTGAAGGCCAGCGTCGGCACGGCATCACCGGCCTGCACCGGCGCGCCCGCCAACTGCACGTCCTGCAGCTCGCCTTCGGCCGTGACCGCCACCACGCGGTTGTCGCGCAGCTGCACCCAGCCCTGCGCCTCACCCTTTCCCTGGCGTATCTGCAGCCCTGCAAATTTCAGCAACGACGACCATGCACCCAGCTCGGCGGGATCGGCCGAAAACCAGGCCTGCCCATCACCACGCTGACGCTGGAAATCCAGCACTGCGGTGACCGGCGCGGCGCCGGTGTCGATCCAGCCCTTGGCGCCCACCCGCACGCGTTCGCCGTCCACACGCAGGCGCAGGTCGACCCGCGGGATCCGGGTCTGCAGACCGATCGATGGCGCCTGCACCTGCAGCTGGCCGCCGATCACCTGCAGCTCGCCGAGCCTGCGCAGGGTGTCCAGCGGATCGCCACCCGTTCTGGAATCGGGCAGGCCGCGCACCGACCAGCGGCCGTCGTCGGCACGCTGCAGGGTCAAGGCCAGCCCGCGTAGGCGCAGTTCGGTGAGCGGTGCGCCGGGCAGCAGGCCCGAATACACCGCAACCAGCACTTCGGCCTGGCCGATGCGTACGCCCTCGCCCTGACCCACGCGCAGCCCATCGAGCTGCAGCAGTGGGCCGCGACGGGTCCAGCGCGTGTCCAGGCGATCGAACGCCACCGGCTGGCCAGCGCGCGCACTAAGCCACGCCGCCACCTTGTCCGGATGCGCTTCCACCATCGGCAGCAGCTGACTGACCGTGCCCACCAGCAGGGCCACGCACACCAACGCGATCGCCAATGCCATCAAGGCATAGCGACGGAAGCGGCGCAGGCGGTGGCGCAACAGCGTGGTCATCAGCTCACTTCGTGCTTCCGTGCCGCGAAGTGAGCGTGCTCAGAGCAGCACGACATCGAACTGCTCCTGCAGGTATTGATCATCGGCCTGGAAGCGGATGCTCTTGCCAAGGAACTCTTCCAGCTCGGCGACCGCCGCCGACTCTTCGTCGGTGATGCGGGCGACCACTTTGCTGGAGGCGATCACCAGCAGGCGCGCGGCCTCGAACTGGCGCACGGCGCGGGTGATCTCCCGGAAGATCTCGTAGGTGACGGTTTCGGCGGTCTTGATGCTGCCGCGGCCACTGCATTGCGGGCAGGTTTCGGACAGCTGCCGTTCCAGGCTCTCGACCGTACGCTTGCGGGTCATTTCGACCAGGCCCAGCGGCGAGAAGTCGTACACCGTGGTTTTGGCGTGGTCGCGGGCCAGTGCCTTTTCCAGCGTGCGCAGTACCTGGCGACGGTGCTCGGCATCATCCATGTCGATGAAGTCGATGATGATGATGCCGCCCAGGTTGCGCAGCCGCAGCTGCCGGGCAACCGTCTGCGCCGCCTCCAGATTGGTGCGGAACACGGTTTCTTCGAGGTTGCGCTGGCCAACGAAGGAACCGGTGTTGACGTCGATGGTGGTCATCGCCTCGGTCTGGTCGATGACCAGGTAGCCGCCGGATTTGAGCGGCACCTGCTTGTTCAAGGCGCGGACGATCTCGTCCTCGACCCCGAACATGTCGAAGATCGGGCGGTCGCCGGTATACAGCTCCAGCTTCTCGCCCAGCACCGGCATGTACTTGGCCACGAAAGCCTGCAGCTGGCCAAAGGTTTCCTTGGAGTCGACCTTGACCTTGTCCACGTCCTTGCGGATCAGGTCGCGCACCGAACGCAGTGGCAGGCTCAGGTCTTCATAGATGATGCTGCACGGCGGTGCTTCGCGGCCGCGCCGTTCCACCACTGCCCACACCCGCGACAGATAGGAAATGTCTTCAGCCAGGGCCTCGGCCGGCTGGCCTTCGGCATTGGTGCGCACGATGTAGCCGTAGCCGCCGTGCTGGGCCGAAATTTCGGTCACCAGCGACTTCAGCCGGGCACGTTCGGCCTCGTCCTCGATCCGTGCGGAAACACCAACCATCTTGGACTGCGGCAGCAGCACCAGGTAGCGCGACGGGATGCTGATCTGGGTAGTCAGGCGCGCGCCCTTGGTGCTGATCGGGTCCTTGACCACCTGCACCACCACGTCCTGGCCGTCGCGCAGCAGCTCCACGATCGGCACCGAGGACGGCAGCGGCAGGCTGGGCGCGGTTTCGTCGGTGTCGGCGGCGACCGGCGCCGGCCGCACCACGTCGTTGGCGTGCAGGAAGGCAGCGCGGTCCAAGCCCACCTCGACGAAGGCCGCCTGCATGCCGGGCATCACCCGCTGCACCTTGCCCTTGTAGATGTTGCCGACCACACCCCGGCGCCAACCGCGCTCGATGTGCAGCTCCTGCAACATGCCGTTTTCAATCACAGCCACGCGGGTTTCGCGCGGGGTGACATTGACCAGAATTTCTTCGGACACGTCCTTCACTCCCCCTTGTCCATGGAATCGTCGGCGGCGCCGGCGGCAAACGCCGCCAGCAGCACAGCGGTCTGTTGCAACGGCAGCCCCATCACCCCTGAGTAGCTGCCTGCCAAATGACTGATGAAACGCTCCGCGCCGCCCTGGATGGCATAGCCGCCAGCCTTGCCCATCGGCTCACCGGTGGCGACATAGGCCTGGATCTGCGCCGCGCTCATCGGCGCGAATGTCACTTCCGAGACCACCGTTTCCAGCGCGTGGCGCCCGGCGGCGGCCAAGGCCACCACGGTGATCACCCGATGCGTGCGCCCGGCCAGGGAGGCCAGCATGGCCGCCGCATCGGCGGCGTCGGCCGGCTTGCCGTAGACCCGGTCGCCCAGCACCACCTCGGTATCCGAGCCCAGCACTACCGCCTGCGGGTCGGCGGCGACCAGTGCCAGGCCGGCCTGCGCCTTGTCCAAGGCCACCCGGCACACGTAGGCTTCAGCAGGTTCACCTTCCGCCCGTACTTCGGGCACATCCAGATCCAACGTCCGGAATGGCACGTCGAGGCGGGAAAGGAGTTCGTTGCGGCGGGGGGAACGGGAGGCAAGATAAAGCATCGCGGAAGCATAACCTGCGGCGGCTGGCTGAATGATCGGCAAAGGCGTCAAAGTCACCGCAACCCCGAGCCGGCTCACCACCCGTTCATCGCCCTGTAGTCACTTTCACGATCCATCCAAGGAGGATCTTCATGCGCCGTACCGCCCTTGCTCCACTGTTGTTGTCCCTGTCACTTGCCCTGGGAGCCGCGATGACCGCCCACGCCCAAACTGTGCCCACGGCCGTCGCCAGTGACGCCACCCTGCTGAATGTGTCGGCCCAGGCAGAAGCCCACCGGGTGCCGGACATCGCCACGTTGTCGGCGGGTGTGGTCACCCAGGCCGTCGATGGCAATACCGCCATGCGCGAGAACGCTGTGCAGATGGACAAGGTGATGGCCGCGATCAAGGCTGCCGGCATCGCCGAGCGCGATATTCAGACCAGCGGCATCAACCTCAGCCCGCAGTACCGCTACACCGAGAACGAGCCGCCGAAGATCACCGGCTACCAGGCCAGCAACACCGTCAGCCTGAAAGTGCGCGACATCACCAAGCTGGGCAAGGTGCTGGACAGCCTGGCCGCGCAGGGCGCCAACCAGATCAATGGCCCCAGTTTTGAAATCGACCAGCCCGAGCCGGTCTATGACGAAGCCCGCCTGGCCGCACTGAAGAAGGCCCAGGCCCGTGCCGAGACCTATGCCAAGGCACTGGGCCTGCGCGTGCGCCGCATTGTCAGCATTTCCGAGGGCAACCAGGGTGGCTTCCGGCCGATGCCGATGATGGCCATGTCCGCCGGCCGCAGCGCCAAGGCCGAAATGGACACCGCCGTGTCGCCGGGCGAAACCACCGTGTCGGTCAATCTGGACGTGGTGTTTGAACTGGGCCGCTGAGCCAGCCTGCAGTCGCAACCAAAACGGCGCCCTCGGGCGCCGTTTTTACTGCAGCAGTGCCGCCTGCGCTTGCTTGTGGGAGCAGCGGCGTCAGCCGCGAAGCTGACAACGCTGGCAGCAGTAGCAGCTCTGATCCCGCACTTGCTTCGCGGCTGACGCCGCTCCCACAAGGCCCTGCCTACCTACCCGCCCGTAGTCCGTAGCCCGGGTAAGCGCAGCGCACCCGGGGCTGTCCGCGCACAACAGCAACACCCCGCAGATTTGTGGGAGCGGCGTCAGCCGCGAAGCTGGATATCGCTGAAGCTGCTGGCAGCCGTGCAAACTGAGCTCACACCTGCTTCGCGGCTGACGCCGCTCCCACAAGGCCTACCCGCCCGCCACCCCGGCACCCTCAAGCTGTCCGCCAGCTGACCGGAAACAATTCCCCCGCTTGTCGAGCGCGCAGATAACAGGCGCACTGCAGCTACGGGACCGCAGTCGGCAACCCCGTCCCGTGTCATCGCGCGTTGTTCTCTGTCACACGCCCACGCATGGAGGTGGTACATGGTCCGCACGCAACAACACCGCAGTCCGTCCCTGCACGTAGAACCCTCGCGCATCCTGGCCTACAGCACCGCCCTGGCCCTGCACGCGTTTGCCCTGGGGCTGTTGCTGATCCCGCTGTCGCAGGTACCCATCCACAGCGATGCGGTGCGCGAACGCTGGCAGGTACCTGATGCCAAACCCATCGTCCCCAACCCGCCAACGCCGCCCAAGGAAGTACCGGTGACCCGCACGCCGTCGCCGCCGCGGCAACCCGCACTGGCCGCGCCGGTCGACACTGCCGTGCTGCCGGTCTTCGCCACCGAAGCAGTGGTCACCGCGCCAGTGGATGTGGCCCCCGCAATCGACAACCTTCCGGCGATTGAATCGACCGGCGTTTCCACACCGCTGCAGGGTGTGCAGTTGCGCTACCTCAAGGCACCGCCGCCGGGCTATCCGCGTGATGCTCTGCTCGCCGGTGCGCAAGGCACGGTGACCCTGCGGGTATTGGTGGACGTGGATGGCACGCCACTGGAAGTGAGCGTCGAGCACAGCAGCGGCAATCGCAGCCTGGACACCGCCGCACGCAACCAGGTACTGCGTCGCTGGAAGTTCCAACCCGCCACCGATGGTGGCCGCCCGGTACAGGCCTACGGTCTGATCCCGGTCGACTTCAAACTTGGCTGAATTGGGCTGATTGCAACTTATGGCAGCGCTAACTAAACGCTGCCATAAGAAGCGCCAAGCTGTCTGTGGCCATTAATGATTATTTCACTACGTCGTCACCCATGGGAAACCTAGATTCGCGGCCGTCGATGTTCTTGGCCGCATCCCTGCGGCCTTCTTGCCGCTGTTCCTTGGAGAGAGACCGTGAAACATCCGACTTACCCGCGCAGCAACCGTCTTAGCGACGCCATCACCGGCAACCTCACCCGCCTGCTCCTCGTCCCCTTGACCCTGGCAGCGACCGCCCCGCTGGCCATGGCGCAGGACGAGAAAGCCACCAACCTGGACCGGATCACCGTTACCGGCTCCAACATCCCGCGCGCTACCACTGAAACCGCCTCGCCGGTGCAGGTCATCACCCGGCAGGAAATCGACCGTACCGGCAAGGCCACCATCGCCGAATACCTGCAGACACTGACCAGCGATGGCGCCGGCTCCATTCCCAAGAGTTTCGGCACCGGCTTTGCCGGCGGCGGCTCCGGCATCTCGCTGCGTGGCCTGGGTGCGGCATCGACCCTGGTCCTGCTAAACGGCCGCCGCATGGCCCCGTATGGCCTGGCCGATGACGGGCAGAAGGTGTTCACCGACCTGAGCGTCATCCCGATGGATGCGGTCGAGCGCGTCGAAGTGCTGAAGGACGGCGCATCGGCCATCTACGGCTCCGACGCAATCGCCGGCGTGGTCAACATCATCCTGCGCCGCGACTTCACCGGCGCCATGCTGAAGGCGTCCTACGGCACCTCCGGTGACAGCGACGGCAATGCACGCAAGGCCTCGTTGACCGCGGGCGTGGGCGACCTGGACAAGGATGGTTTCAATGCCTTCGTCAGCATCGACGTCAGCAAAACCGACGACATCCGCATTTCCGATCGCCGCGACCGCAAGTGGATAGGCAATGGCGACCTTGGCAGATATGGCTTTGATCGCGTTTCGGGCGGCCAGTTCTTCCCGCTCAATGGCGCTATCACCGCCAACGGCACTGTCGCCGGAAACTCGCCGGTCGGCAGTATCCGCGACCCGGCAACCGGGTTGTATCAATCGCTGCCTGGCTGTTCGCAGTTCTCCAACATCAGCCCCGTCGATGCCGGCGGCGGCTGCCTGTGGCAGACCCAGGATTTCCGCAGCCTGAGCCCCAGCGAAGAGTTCGGCAACCTGTTCGCACGCGGTACGTTCGTGCTGTCGGACAACTTCGAGATGTATGGCGAATTCGGCTACTCGAAGAAAAAGAACGTGTTCTACAACACCCCCAACGGCGTCTCTGGCTCATGGGGTTACCCGGGTGGCCCGGTCAACGCCAGCAGCGGACCAGGCGCTACAGTGCTGGGCGCCGACCATCCGGACAATCCGCTGGGCGTGGATGCACGCCTGCGTTATGCCGCGTTTGACGTCGGCCCGCGCGTCACCACCAACACCAACGAGTTCACCCGCTTCCTGGTTGGCGTGAAGGGCACGGCTGGCGATTGGGATATCGACACCGCCTATTTGCATTCGGCGACCCAACTGGTCAACGAGCGCACCGGCTTCCTGCGCTACAGCCATGTACGCACCGCGCTGACCGATCCCAACAGCCCGGTGGGCTGGTGGCGTATTGGCGCCAACGCCGGGCAGAACTCGCAGGCGTTGTACGACTACATCTCGCCGACCATCCATGCCAACGCCTCGACCACGCTGGACATGATCGACTTCAAAGCCTCGCGCAGCCTGGCCGATCTTGCTGGCGGCCCGTTGGGCTTTGCAATCGGCGCCGAGTACCGTCGCCAGAAAGCCAATCTCGACCCGCAGAGCTATACCGACCTGGGCGACATCATCGGCCTGGGCTACTCGGCCTACAAGGGCACACAGGAAGTGGGCGTGCTCTATACGGAAATGGTCGCACCGGTACTGGAATCGCTGGAGTTGTCCGGCGCTCTGCGCGTTGACAAGTACAAGGACGGTGACACCGCAACCACGCCAAAAGTCGGCCTGAAGTGGACCCCGGCCGAGTGGATCGCCTTGCGTGCGACCTACGCCGAAGGCTTCCGCGCACCTGGCCCGGCAGAAGCCGGTGACGGTGGGCTGGCCGCCTTCAGTACCGCCCGCGATCCAGTCCGCTGCCCGGGCGGCACCCCGGCCCCGGGCGCAACCGCTGCGGACTGTGCGGTCAACCTGGCCATCATCACCTCGGCCAACCCCGACCTGAAACCGGAAAAGTCCAAGAGCTATACCGTTGGCCTGGTGTTGGACCCGACCTCCAGCACGACGATGACCTTCGACGCCTGGCAGATCAAACGCACCAACGAGATCAACCAGGGCGACACCGACCTGGCCCTGGCTGCGGGACGCGGCATCCGTTCGGACAATGACCTGCCCGGCATTCCCAACAGCGGCAGCCTGCTTGCGGTCAGTGTTGACTACATCAACTCCGCTTCCACCACCATCCGCGGATTTGACTTCGACATCCGCCAGCGGGTGGAACTGGGCAATTACGGCAAACTGCTGATGGACCTGCAGTGGACCCGCATCAATTCGTTCGAGCGCGACGATGGCACCGGCACCGTGTACCAGTACGCCGGCACCCATGGCAACTGCGACGTCACCAACTGTATCGGTACGCCGAAGGATCGCCTCAATCTTGGCCTGACCTGGGACATGGACCGTTTCAGCATCAGCGCCATCGGCAACTATATCGGCAGCATGGACAACGTCGCCTTTGAAGGTGACAGCTGCGCCAATCACTACACCGATGGTTCCGATGCACCACGTGGTTGCGAGCTGCGTTCGTTCTACACCATCGACCTGTCCGGCCGCTGGCGTGCAACCGATGCGTTCGAGATCTTCGGTTCGGTGCAGAACGTCACCGACCGCATCGCACCGTTGGATCCGCTGACCTACGGCGCAGTCAACTACAACCCGCTGCACTACAGCGGCGCGGTTGGCCGTTACTTCACCCTGGGTGCCAAGTACACGTTCAATTGATGAACCCGACCCCGGCGCGCAAGGCGCCGGGGTTGCTTGAGCAGCGGACAAAAAAAGACCCGCATCTCGCGATGCGGGTCTTCAATCAAAACTTGGCGCCCGAAGTTGGACTCGAACCAACGACCCCCTGATTAACAGTCAAGTGCTCTAACCGGCTGAGCTATTCGGGCGGGGAGGCGCATTCTATACGTTAATTACGCGCGATGGTAGGGGTGATTGGCCAACATCGCTGCTGCGCGATACAACTGCTCGGCAACCACCAGCCGAACCAGCATATGCGGCAAGGTCAGCGGGCCTATCGACCACTTCTCATCGGCCGCTGCGGACACTTCGGCGGCATGCCCTTCCGGGCCACCAATCAGGAACGCCAGGTCACGCCCCTGCGTGCGCCAATGTTCCAGCCGTTGCGCCAACTGTTCGGAACTGAGCTGCCGGCCCGGCACGTCCAGCGCCACCACATAGGGATTCTTGGGCAGCGCGGCCAACACCCGCTTGCCTTCGTCCTCAATAGCGCGCCTGGGGTCGCGGCCCTTGCCGCGCAGGCCCGGTTCGATTTCCACCAGTTCCAGCGGCAACCAGTGCGACAGACGCTTCTGGTATTCGACAAAGCCCTGCGCCACCCAGGCCGGTGCGCGTTCGCCGGTGGCGATCAATCTGGCTTTCATGCGTGGCCTCCTGTGTCAGCCGGCACAAACGAAGACGGCGCCCTGCGGCGCCGTCACAGAATCAGGAACGGTGGGGCTCAGCCCGCATCCTGCTCGTCTTCGTCGTCATAGGCGGAGCGCGGCTGGTCGCCAACGGTCCACAGACGCTCCAGCGCATACAGCTCGCGCACGCGCGGCAGCATGACGTGGACGATGACGTCGCCCAGGTCCACCAGCACCCACTCGGCTTCGCGCTCGCCTTCCACACCCAGCGGCATCACGCCCAGGTTCTTGGCAAAGCGCACGACTTCCTCGCCGATCGACTTGACGTGGCGGGTGGAGGTGCCGGAAACCACAACCATGTAATCAGCGACGCTGGACTTGCCACGGACATCGAGCTCGACGGCATCCCGGGCCTTGATCTCTTCAAGGGCGGAGTGGACGGACGCCAACAGGGCCGGTACGGAGGGTGCCGGGTTGGGCATTTGGGTCTTGATGACTTGGGCTTCGGTGGTCAAAGCAGCAGAACTCGATGAATTAAGGGGAACGATTATAGAGAACCTGGCCGCCGCCGGCATTCACAGTGACGCGGCACTGCCATACAGGCCTTGGGCAAGGATGTACTCCGCCACCGCCGAAGGCAATAAATCACGCCATTGGCCGCCTTCGGCGATCAATGCCCGCAATGCGGTCGCCGACTCGCCGTGCAGCGGCTGCCGCAGCCGCCAGACCCGCCCTGCCGGGGTCTCGGCCAGGGCCTGCACCGATTTGGCCCAGGCGCCCTGCAGGCGCTGCGCCAGTGCTTCCGGCAAGGGGCCATCCAGACCGCTGCCGGGGCGTTCAGCCACCACGATATGCGCAAGTTCGAGCAGGTGTTCCCATTCATGCCAGCTCGGCAGGCTGAGCAGGCTGTCGGCCCCCATCAGCATGGCCAACGGGCGCTGCGGGCCGATCTGGGCGCGGATCTCGCGCAGGGTGTCCACTGTCCAGGACGGCACACCCGGCTGGCGGGCGGCGCGTTGCAATTCCCGAGTATCCACACGCAGCACCGGCTCGCCTGCGATCGCCAGCTCCAGCATGTGCGCGCGTTGTGCGGCATTGGCACCGGGCGGCGCACGATGGGGCGGATCAGCGGCCGGCATCAGATGCACCGGCACCTGCAATTCGGCGGCGGCACAGCGGGCGATGGCCAGATGGCCGTTGTGGACCGGGTCGAAGGTGCCCCCGTACAGCAGCCACAGGCCCGGTTGCCCGGCAGCGGCCGCCGCTGGCGGCCCAGCCACGTCAGCGCACGCCACGGACAAGCAGACGCACCGCACGGGCCTCGGCCAGCGCAACCAGCAGGCGTTCCAGGGCCACCCAGGGATCGCCCTCGGCACGCCCCTTGGCCATGCGATCCACCTGCGAGGCTTCAGCGAGGAAGCGCTCCCAGCGGCGCGGATCGGGGTGGCGCTGCAGTGCCCGCTTGAAGGGCGCCTGGCGTGATTCCCAGATGCCCTTGGATTTCATTTCCGCGGCCAGATTGCCGCCACTGGCCTGTAGCCGTGCCAGACCGGCGGTGATCAGCAGCTCGCGGATCAGGATCGGCATCAACGCTGCCACAGCCTCGCCTTCGGCGCGCAGGCCCGCCAGCATCCGCAGCACGGCCTGCGCCTGCCCGGAGAACGCGGCATCGCTGAGCCTGAAAACATCGTATCGGGCGGCATCGGCCACCAGCGATTCCATCCTGGCGACATCCAGCGGCTGGCCGTCGGCCAGCAGCGCCAGCTTGTCGATTTCCTGCGCGGCGGCCAGCAGATTGCCTTCGACCCGCTCGCTCAACCGCTGCACGGCAGCCGGATCGGCGCGCAAGCCCTTGCTGCGCAGGCGCCGCTCGATCCAGTCCGCCAGCTCGTGCGGCTTGATTGCCCAGGCCACCGACAGTACGCCAGCCTTGTTGACCGCTTCGGCCCACTTGCCCTGGTGTGCCTTGCTCCATTCGCCGGCGGTGATCAGCAGCACCACGTCCGGCGCGGGCCGCGCACAGAAGTCGCTGATCACCTCGGCGCCCTCCTTGCCCGGCTTGCCATTGGGCAGGCGCACCTCGACCAGTCGGCGAGCACTGAACAGGCTGGGCGCGTTGAAGCTGGAGGACAGTTGCCCCCAGTCGAAATCGCGGCCATCGGCATCGAATACTTCGCGCTCGCCGATGCCATCGGCACGCGCCCTGGCGCGCACCGCATCGGCAGCTTCAATCACCCGCAACAGTTCGGGGCCGGCAATCAGGTACACCGGCGCCAAAGGCTGGGCGCTTATCTGGCTGGCCAGCTGTTCCGGTCGCAACTCCATCGCTCAGGCCTGCCGTGGCCGTGCAGCGCGCAGCGGCGCCAACTCAGCGCAGCCCACCGGCATCCTGCGCAGGCACCGGCGCGGCAGCACCTTCGGCCGGCTTGGGTGCGTGCAGGGCCTTGTTCAGATCGGCGCGGACCACGCTGTCGATGCGGCGCAGGATCGAGGCCGACATCTCGCGACGCAGTTCGTCGGCGAGGATTTCGCGCTCGGTGGTGGTACCGGTGGCGTCCTGCGGCGGCGACACGTAGTCACGCGACAGTTCCACCGCCTGCTCCGGCACGATCACGCTGCCATCGGGGCGGGTGAACATGAACACCACCGCGTAGCGCAGGCTGTATTCCTGGGCACGGCCCTGGGCGTCGATGGCGATGGGCAGGTCACCCCAGCGCTCGGAACGGATCTGCAGGCGCGCTGCCCCGGACGGCTTGCCGGCGGCCGCCAGCGTGTCGCCGTCTTCGAGCACCGTTGCGCCGGAAGCGCGCAGGCCACGGTTGAGCAGCTTTATCAGTTCGCTGTAACGCACCGTCGAATCCACCTGCACCGCCGGCATATCGGCAGGCAGCGCGAGCTTGTTACGCAGATGGAAGCCGCAACCGGTGAGGCTGGCGGCAAGGATCAGGGCAGTCAGGTATCGAGTCATGCACACAGTCTGGAGGAGCCGGCCGGGGGCGGCAACAGGCAGCAAGCCTGCCTGATGCCGCGTGAACAGCGCTTGAGATACCCGCTGCGGCTTACGCCGCAACGATATTGACGATCTTGCCCGGCACGATGATGACCTTGCGGATGGTCAGGCCATCAAGGAACTTGGCCGTATTCGGCTCTTCCCTGGCAAGGACTTCGATCTGCTCGCGCGAGGTGTCGGCGGCTACGTCGATGGTGCCACGCAGCTTGCCGTTGACCTGCACGGCCAGGGTCAGCGAATCCTTGACCAGTGCCGCCGCGTCCACCTGCGGGAACGGCTGGTCTTCGAGCAAGGTCTGCTCGTGACCCAGCAGCTGCCACATCGCATGGCAGGCATGCGGAGTGATCGGGTTCAGCAGCAGCACGGCCGCCTGCAGAGCTTCCTGCCGGACCGCACGGCCCTGCGCGCTGGCATCGTCGAACTTGGCCAGTGCGTTGAGCAGTTCCATCACCGCGGCAATGGCGGTGTTGAAGGCATGGCGGCGGCCGTAGTCGTCACTGACCTTGCTGATGGTTTCGTGGGTCTTGCGGCGCATCGCCTTCTGCTCGGCGCTCAGCGCGGCAACTTCCAGCGCCGGTGCAACACCGTCGGCGGCGTGCTTCTGCACCATCGCCCACAGCCGGCGCAGGAAGCGCGCCATGCCGTCGACGCCGGCCTCGTTCCACTCCAGCGACTGTTCCGGCGGGGCGGCGAACATCGAGAACAGGCGCACCGTATCGGCGCCGTACTTGGCCACCATGGTCTGCGGGTCGACGCCGTTGTTCTTGGACTTGGACATCTTCTCGGTGCCGCCGATCACCACCGGCTGGCCATCCGTGCGCAGGGTGGCGCCGGTGATGCGGCCACGCTCGTCGCGCACCGTGTCCACGTCGGCCGGGTTGAACCAGTCCTTGGAACCGTCGCTGTTCTGGCGGTAGAAGGTCTCTGCGATCACCATGCCCTGGCACAGCAGGTTCTGCGCCGGCTCGTTGCTGTCCACCATGCGTGCATCACGCAGCAGCTTGTGGAAGAAACGGAAGTACATCAGGTGCAGGATGGCGTGCTCGATGCCACCGATGTACTGGTCCACCGGCAGCCAATAGTTGCCTCGCTTGTCCACCGCCTCACGAGCGCCGGGCGAGGTGTAACGGGCGTAGTACCAGCTCGACTCCATGAAGGTGTCGAAGGTGTCGGTCTCGCGCTCGGCCGCACCGCCGCACTCCGGGCAGGTGGTCTTGCGCCATTCCAGGTCGGCCTTGATCGGCGAACCGGTACCGTTGAGTTCCACGTCCTCCGGCAGGATCACCGGCAGTTGATCTTCCGGCACCGGCACCGCGCCACACTTGTCGCAGTAGATCACCGGAATCGGGCAGCCCCAGTAGCGCTGGCGGCTGACGCCCCAGTCGCGCAGGCGATAGTTGACCCGGCGCTGGCCCTGCGCCTTGCGCTCGAAACGCTCGGCCAGTGCCTCGAACGCGCCCTGGAAATCCAGGCCGTCGAACTCGGCCGAATTGACCAGTTCGGTTTCGCGGCTCTTGTCGCCGTACCAGTCCTGCCAGCGCGTGTCGTCGTAATTGCGTTCATCGTCGTTCTTCGGCGACTTCAGCGCGATGACCTGCTTCTTGGGCAGCTTGTACTTGGTGGCGAATTCGAAATCACGCTGGTCGTGGCCCGGAACGGCCATCACCGCGCCGGTGCCGTAGCCCATCAGCACGAAGTTGGCGACCCAGATCGGCACCTGCTCACCGCTGACCGGATGGATGGCCTTCAGGCCGGTATCCATGCCGCGCTTTTCCTGGGTTTCCAGTTCCGCCTCGGAGACACCACCCTGCTTCAGCTCGGCCAGCATGGCGGCCAGCTGCGGATTGTTCTTGGCGGCGTGCACGGCCAGCGGATGTTCGCCGGCAATGGAAACGAAGCTCACGCCCATCACCGTGTCCGGGCGGGTGGTGAACACGCGCAGCGGATCCAGTGCGGCACCGTCCAGGTCACGCACGTCGAACTGGATTTCCAGGCCTTCGGAGCGCCCGATCCAGTTGCGCTGCATGGTCTTGACCGAATCCGGCCAGCCCGGCAGTTCATCCAGGCCGTCCAGCAGTTCCTGGGCGTAGTCGGTGATGCGCAGGAACCACTGCGGGATCTCGCGCTTCTCGACCAGTGCGCCGGAACGCCAGCCGCGGCCGTCGATGACCTGCTCGTTGGCCAGCACGGTGTTGTCGACCGGGTCCCAGTTCACCACCGAGTTGCGGCGGTAGGCCAGGCCCTTGCGCATCAGGCGGGTGAACATGCGCTGCTCGTGGACGTAGTAGTCCGGCGTGCAGGTGGCGAATTCGCGCGACCAGTCGATCGCATAGCCCAGCGACTTGAGCTGGCTGCGCATGTGGTCGATGTTGGCGTAGGTCCACTTGGCCGGCGCGGTCTTGTTCTTGATCGCGGCGTTTTCGGCAGGCAGGCCGAACGCATCCCAGCCCATCGGCTGCAGCACATTGTGGCCGGTCATGCGCTTGTAGCGGCTGATGACGTCGCCAATGGTGTAGTTGCGCACATGGCCCATGTGCAGCGCACCGGACGGGTACGGAAGCATCGACAGGCAGTAGTACTTGGGCTTGTCCGAGGTTTCGTTCACCTCGAATGCCTTCTCGGCCTCCCAGAATTTCTGGGCGGCGGCTTCAACCTGCTGGGGATCGTAGATATTCGGTTCGACGCTGGACATGTCAACGCTGGGCAACGGCAAAGCGGCAAAGGGTACCGCAGTGCATCATTGCACTCCAATCAAGCCCCTACCTGCGCCATCGAAAACCCGCAGGTCATTGAAATATAGAGCTTTTAAAAAAGCCGACTTTCCGCAGAAACTGCATCTGCGCGGGGCTTGCGCGGCGCCGGTGCCGGCAGCCCCCTGTTCTGCCGGCATAACAACCCGCTCAGCTGCGCGCTGGCGCCAGCCGTGGTGCTACCAGCAACCACAGCAGCCAGCCCAGGAATGCCAGGCGTTGCGCCATGGCCACCGGCATCGCGATCTCGAACAGGAATGCACTGCAGACAACCCACAGCGCACAGACCACGGTCAGGGTCGACAGCGCACGCCAGCCACTGGCCTTGGCAGCGCCAAACCGCAACGCGACGGCCGCCGCACTGAACGCCAGCAGCCACAGCAACCAGGCGCTGGCGTGGAACTGGCTGGCGCGGTTCTCGATATCGTCCACGTCCAACGGAAACAGGCCCATCGCGGCAAACGCCAGGGCGGCCAGCAGCAGCATCTGCCCACCGACCCGCAACGGCCGCGGCGCGCTTGCCGGCATGCGCAGGATCAGTTCCAGCGCGGCGACGGCCGCCAGCAGGCCCGGCACCACGAAGCCCAGCACGCTGAAGACCATGCCATTGGGAATTCCGCGCGCGCCCAGCAACGACACCGGATGCAGCAACTGGTCATAGCCCGGCAGCTGCGCACCAAATACGCCCACCGCCACGATGAAAACCACCGCCGCTACCGGCCCGGTCCATGCCACCCACCTTTTCTGCTTCACCACCGCACACCTTGCCCCGCTCTGGCCGGGGCACAGCTGCCACGACTACCGGCGGCCATTGTGAACGCTGCGCGCGACAATCGCACCGTTCGCCGGCTGCAGAGCTGCCCTATGCGCCGATACCGGCAATCTCCACGCGGCGGTTGGGCGCCAGGCAATCCACCAGCGCCGCTCCGCTGACCTGTTCGCAGCCCACCAGCGGCGCGCTGTTGCCGCGGCCTTCCGCGTGCAAGGCGGCTGCCGGTATGCCCTGCCCGACCAGATAGTCACGCACGCTATTGGCGCGCCGCCTGGACAGCTCCAGGTTGTAGGCGTCGGCGCCGATGCGGTCGGTGTAGCCGATGATGGTGAGCGAGGCCTGCGCGGCGCCGTCCCTGAGCTGCTGCAAAAGCGCGTCCAGGCGCTGGCGGCCCACAGCTGACAGATCCGCGCTGTCGAAGGCGAACAGTGCGTCGGCCGAGATGCGCAGCGGCGCCACCACCTCCGGGGGCGGTGGCGGCGGAGGCGGCGTTGGTGCGGGTGGTGCGGGAGCCGGCTCCAGCAATGCGGCGCAGCTTGCTGGTTGCCACGCCTGGCCGTTGGCAACGCCTTCCGCATCGAACCGGACCTGGAACTGGCATTGGATCGGCGCGGCCCCAACAGAACGCCGAAAATTGAATACGTAGTTCCACTCCCGCACCCCCCACAAACCTTCATTGAACTGCGGTGTACCCAACAACGACTGGATCTGGCGTTTGTTCATGCCCGGCGCGTACTGCCGCAGGTTGTCCAGGTTCACGTAGGTGCCGCCGGCCGGGTAGGCACGCGCCGGGTCCGGGAATTCATCGCGCGCCTGCGCTTTGCCACAGGCGGCCAGGGTTGCCAGCAAAGCCAGCACGGTCCATTTGGTGTTCATAGCGTCCTCGATGCGTTGCCATGGTTGCCTGCCTGCGAAGTGCAGCCGCCAATCACCACTGGAAGCCGGCACCCACGGTCACCCCGCCATCACCGCGGGTATTGGCCGAGCCGCTGAGCTTGTAGATCCAGCGACCACCGTCGGTCACGCCGGACACACCCACGGCCATGCTCGATTCGCCGTGGAAGGTGCTGGCCGCCATCGAGGCCATGCGTCGACCTGCCTCGGTCGGCTGCGGCAGACCGGCCATCGCCATCGCCGATGCGACACCGGCCGAGGCGCGGTCGTCGATCCGCTTCATGTCGCGGCTGACATCGTTGAAACGTTGATCGGTGTAGTTCTTTGACCAATCCATGACCTCCCCCATGCCCTTGTTGAGCTGCGCCACGTTGACCGCGTCGGTCGGCGCCACGCCGGTGCCCACGTTGTGGATCACCGTGCTGGTGCCCGGGCGCCCCATCGTCACGCTGCTGTAGTTGGTGCTGCCATCGGTGTTCTGGTCATAGCGCACCGTGCCCTGCTGCGATGCCTGCAGCTGGCGCAGGTTCACCGCATCGGTGGCCTGGCTGCCGTCGCCCACATTGGTGATCTGGCGCTCGGCACCGGCCGCCCCCACCGACACGGCATTGGCACGGTCGGCCACCGAGCCGGCGCCCAGCGCTACGCTGCCGGCTGCCGATGCGTTGGCGCCATCACCGATGGCCACGGCCTGGTTGCCACTGGCGGTTGCCTGCGGGCCTGCGGCCACGCTGTCCTGGCCGGTAGCCGAGGCCGCCGGCTTGGTCGAGTTGACCGCGAAGTAGGCGTTGCCGGCGCCACCGTTCTGGATGTTGTCGATGCGGTTGTTGACGTTGACGATGGAGTTGTCCATTGCCGCAAATGCATCGGTGACATTGCCGAACGTCTGCTGGGTGGCAGCACCGCCGCTGTTGATCGAGGTGATGTTGAAGCTGGCTGCACTCCACTGCCCGGTGCTGCTGTTGTATTGCAGAGTGCCGCCGATGGTGGAGGCCAGCGCGGCGTTGGTGGTGGCCAGCTGGCCGCCGTTGATCGCATCCAGGCTGCCGCTGACCACACTGCCATTGGCGACATTGCCCAAGGCCACCGCCGCACCGCTGCCATCACCGTTCAGGCGGACCTGGTTGGTGGGGTTGCCCGCACCATCTGCGGTGTAACGCACCGCCAGCGGATCACTGCCACCGGGGACGCTGCGCGGCAGCAGGTTGCTCAGGTTGAGCAGCGAATCGCTGATCGAACTGAAGGCGTTGCCGATGTTCGCGTACGGCTGCAGCGAGGCGGTGCCAAGCACACCGATGCTGTTGATCTGGTAACTGGGAACACCGAGCACGCCACCATTGAACGTTGCGCCGCCCCCCAGAGTGGTCGCCATCGAGCTGCCCAGTCCAAACAGCTGGCCCCCATTGACCGCCTCCATGCTGCCTGCGGCAACCGCACCGCCCGCCACATTCGCCAGCAGCGTGCCGTTGGCGGCCTGGCCACCGCCTAGGGTTACCTTGCTGTAGTTGACGACGCCATTGGCGTCTTCGTCATAGACCACCGCGGCCAGCCCCAGGTCATCGATCTGGTCCAACGCACCGCGCAGCTGTTTGACGTTCACCGCGTCGGTGTCCAGGCTGCCGGCGGCGACATGGGTGATCTGGCGCTCGCGTCCGGTCGAACCCACCGCCACTTCGCCGATTGAGGTCTGTGCGGCGGTCAGGCCGAAGGCGGTGTAGTTGTCCTGGCCACCGCGCGCGGCATCGGATTTGTAGCCCAGCGCCACGCTATTGGCCTTGTCCGAGGTTGCCCCGGCACCGAGCAGGGTCTGCGCATTGGCGGTGCCCTTGGCGCTGTCGCCCACCACCACCGAGTGACCTTGGCGCGCGTCGTAATCGGCAGTGGGAACGCCGGTCTTGCCGCCCGCGGCGTCGACGAATACCTGGTCGGCGGTCTGCGCGGCCAGCCGATGCTCGGCATTGCTGCCGATCACGACTTCCTTTGAACCATTGGCGAAGGCGCCATCGCCGATCAACACCTGGTAATCCTGCGCCGCAGGAACAGCCCAGCACTTGGCGGTCACCGCACCCAGCACGTTGAGGCACTCCGAAGCCCAAGCGGGCGCGCCGTCCGGCAGCACCAGACCCAGCAGGCCGCCCGGGTCGCCGTTGTTGATGTTGGTGATGTAGCTGTCGGAGGTGACACCACCAATCAGGGTCAGATGCGAGTCACTGCCGGTGGCCAAGCCACCCAGCCCATCCAACACAGAGCCCACCGGACTGAGATTCACCACCGGCAGCCCCACCAGCTGCACTTCCGAATAGGTCTGCATCACATTGACGCTGTTGACCTTCAGGCTGCCGTTCTGGATATAGGGCCTGGCCCCGAGCAGCGTGGCCACCGAAGGGCCTACCAGCTGGTCCACCGAGCCCACCAGCCCACCGTTGCCGACGATCAAACCTGACGGGCCGGGCGCGGCGGGCGGCGCCGCACTGGGTATGACCGGGTTGCCGGTCAAGCCACCCACCACGTTCGACAGCCCGCCGGTCACACCACCGATGACACCGCTCAGGGTACCGGTCACGCCAGTCACTCCTGAACCGGACCCGGTGATGCCACCGAGCGTATTGCCGGTAGCGCCGAGCAGCGTCGAGGCGGTGGTATCTACCGTACCCAGCAGGTTCTGCACGGTGCCTGTGACGTCGCCATCGGCCAGCGCACCGTTGGTGTCCTTCAGCCCACCGGTCAGCGCGCCCACCGTGCCGGTGACGCCGGTACCCAAGGTGCTCGATCCGGTCACGCCGCCGACCACGGCACCCAGCAGGCCACCAACACCATCCAGCACCGGCGCCACACCGTTGGCCAGGCCATTCACCACTCCACCCAGGCCGGTTCCTTTGACAACCCCACCGGTCAGGTCTTCGACCGCACCCACCGCGCCGGTCACGACACCGCGTACCGGATTGCTACCTGCCTGGCCGCCCGGCAACAACGCGCCGGTCAGGCCGGCCACACCGCCACCCACCTGCTGGGTAAGCGATGTCACGGTCGTACCGGCATGCGAGGTGAGCGTCTGCACCGCAGCTACCGGTTGCCCAGCCAGCACTTCGCCACTCAACTCTTTGACCGCGCCCGCCGTTGACACCAAGGTGCTCTGCAGGGGACTGCCGCCCTCCTGGCTGCCCGGCAACAACGCACCTGTCAGACCGGCGACACTGCCACCCACGTGTTCGGTGAGCGATCCGACGGTCGCACCGGCATGCCCGCCCAGCGTGTGCACCGCCGCCAGCGGCTGGCCGGTGAGCACTTCGCCGGTCAACTCCTTGACCGCGCCGACGGTTGAAACCAGGGTGCCATGCAGGGGATTGCCGCCTTCCTGGCTGCCCGGCAACAACGCACCGGCCAGGCCGGCAACACTGCCACCCACATGTTCGGTGAGCGATCCTACGGTCGCATCGGCATGCCCGCCCAGCGTGTGCACCGCCGCCAGCGGCTGGCCGGTGAGCACTTCACCGGTCAACTCCTTGACCGCGCCGACAGTTGAAACCAGGGTGCCATGCAGGGGATTGCCGCCCTCCTGGCTGCCCGGCAACAACGCACCAGCCAGGCCGGCAACACTGCCACCCACGTGCTCGGTGAGCGATCCTACGGTCGCACCGGCATGCCCGCCCAGCGTGTGCACCGCCGCCAGCGGCTGGCCGGTCAGTACTTCGCCGGTCAATTCCTTGACCGCGCTGGCCGTTGAAACCAAGGTGCCGTGCAGGGGACTACCGCCCTCCTCCTTGCCCGGCAGCAGTACCGCGGCAAGGCCTTGCAGGCCTGCGCCGGGGCCGGAGAGCGGCCCTACGGTCGCGGTCACCGTTGCATTGGCCGATGCGGCCAGCGGTTTTACCGCCAACGCGGCATCGGCAACCACGGCCAACGCCGCTGCCGGCGTGCTCGCCGGGGCGTGTGGACGCAGCGCCGGCAATGCCGCGCGTACGCCGAGCTGCGCGCGTGCGGCAGCCGGTGCTGAGGCGACCGGCGGCTTGAGCGTGACTGCCGCCGAGCCATCCAACTGCAGCAAGGACGGAAGCGTGACCGAGGCATTGAGCGAGGCGCCGGCATTCACGGCGGGCAGCGTGGTGGCGATGATCTGCTGCGCGTCGGTATTGCTGTACTTGGCGACCAGATCCTGCAGGTCGGCCAGCTTGGCGTCGGTTGCCGCTGCGGGCCCGGCCATGGCCAGCGCAATGGCGCTGCCCAGCGCGGCCAGGGTCCAGGACCCCAGTGGCGAAAGCTTCTGCGGACCTGAGCGCTTGCCTTGCGCACTGGCCAACTCCGACCCCACCACAAATGCATTCAGGGTGCGGTTCCATACCAGCCGATAGATGCGGTTCATTTGGGGCCTCCAGCTCAACCCCACCAGGCGTGGAGGGGTTCTCTCTGTGAGGCCAGTACAGCGCCGCCGCGCCCCGCCACTTACCCGCATCCGGCACAGCACTACGTCGATTTGGCAAACCGTTGCCCGTTAACGGCACGCCGATGCACGTAATCGGCAATCGTGTGTGCGGCCTTGATGCCCATCACACTCTGCCGCCATCAGGCGGAGCTGTAGGTGCCACGCATCAGCGTTTCGCTGGGCAGCTCGCCAAATACCTTGCGGTAGTTGTCGGCAAAGCGCGACAGATCCCACAGGCCACAACTCAGCGCGATCGACTTGACCGATTTGCGGCCCGCATCGGCACTGGACAGGCTGCGGCAGGCTTCACACAGACGCAACATCGACAGATAGCGCACCGGCGAAATACCAACAAGCTCCTCGAAGGCATAGCGCAGCGCGCGCTCGCTGACACCGGCGGCATCGCACAGTTCATGCATATAGATATGCCGGCGCAGGTTGGCGTACATCATGTCTTCGGCGCGGCGGAAGATGAGATACCGGGCGCAGCGGCTTCGGTTGCAACCACCGCGCTCGGGTGGTCCGCTGGTGACAACCTCTTTGACATGCGCATCGAGCATTGCGTTTATTTCGTCGGCACCCACCTGCCCCTGGCGGATGCGCTCATGCAGACCCTGGTAGTAATCCTGCAGCGGCACATGCGGTCGCGGGCTCAACAGCGGCACAGCCAGCGACTCATCGCCCAATCCACCCAGCCGCTGCGCCGCCGCACGCTCCTGAAAACGCTTCAATGGCACCAGCACGAAGGTGACGCGGCTGCACGCGCCGAGCGCGAATTCGGTAACGCCTTCCGGCATCACCGACACGATGTTGCCGGACTGCAATGGCACGCCGTGGCACCAGCTGCTCTGTGGGTCAACCGACTGCAGCCAGCCCAGCAGGCACCAGTCCAGCGGCAGCATGAAGCGGCCGCGGGTGCGTGCGCCGATTTCGAAGGTGCACAGCAGGGCCTGATCGTGGACAAAGGACGTGATTGAAGCCGAGGGCGGCTGGTCATCAAGCAGCACGAGCTCAACATGGCACACGCGCAATGTGCCACTCAGTGACGCCAGATCAAAAGACTTCAAACCATTTCCGCCGACAACCGCATCCATGTGAAAGCCTTTGCGCGCCCTCGACAGGAACGCGCTTCAGAAGCCGACCATCCGTTGCAGGCCATTCACAAAAACAGCCTGCAGTCCCCTGTCGCACAGCCTGAAACCTGCAATCCGAAGCCGCGCCCCTGGACACCCTGGGCTACCGTCCTCGCCAAGGATACTGACAAAGAAAAACAGTCTTCACGCCGGCTCCGCCATCCCGATTAGCCAAATGCGTCACATATATGAAAAACAATTCAATCTTGCCGAATATGCGCATGCGGTCGACGGGGCGATTGCAATGATGCTTCCGGGCATGCGCTGCATGCCGACAGGGGACAACGGCAGCACGGGTAGGAAACTGCTGGCACGGCCAGCAGCCCGCGCGACCGTCGGCACACTCTTGCCGGTGTCATGCGTATCCCAATGACCTCAATCGGGCAGCAATGCCCAGCGCCCGGCAGCTGTCGGTGCAACTCCGACACCGGGTCATCAGGGAGAACATCATGAACGCACAGATGCGCAGGTTTTTCCGGGAAGAAGACGGTGTCACCGCACTTGAATACGGGCTGCTGGCCGCAGTTGTGGCTGGTTTGATCATCTTTTTCGCACGCGACGGGCTGAGGACCGTGTTCCAGACCGTACTGGACAAACTCACTGCCCTGGTTGGCGAGGGCGGCGGCACCCCGACCGGCTGAGGCACGGTCCCGCCATGACCCTGATCCATCTGACAGCCCTGCTGCTGGGCATCCAGGTCGCCATCAGCGACCTGCTGGCCAGGCGTGTGTCCAACCGGGTGCTGCTGGCGGTGCTGGCAGGCGTGCTGGTGATGCAACTGCTGCAGGTGGGCAGCCCGCCCGCACTGGCCAGCTGCCTGCTGGGCGGCCTCATCGGGCTGGCCGCGCTGCTGCCGTTCTATGCCATCGGCTGGATGGGAGCCGGAGACGTGAAGCTGTTTTCGGTCATCGGCTTCCTGCTGGGCGGCAGTGCACTGCTGCCGATCTGGGTGATTGCCAGCCTGGCCGCCGGCGCGCATGCGCTGGTGGTTCTCACCTGGGCACCGGCGGCGCGTTGCGCACCCCTGCCCCTGCAGCGGATGGTGCAGTCGCTGCAGGGTTCAGACCGGGTGATGGACTGGCAGATGGATCTGCGTGCGGCGCGGCGCGGCCGCCGGGGCATTCCCTATGCGGCGTACATGGGCATGGCGATGATCGGCACCGTGGTGCAGGGAGCTGCCCATGTCTAGTCACGGACGAAGAAGCAGGCAGCGCGCACGCGGGGTGGTGACCATCGAGTTCGCACTGATGATGTTGTTCGGTGTGCTGCCCTTGCTGCTGATCACCTTCACCGGGGTGATGATCTTCGCCGCGCAGCAATCGCTGGCCCTGGCGGCCGGCGAAGGGGCACGTGCATCGCTGCGCTATGGCACCACCGCCGAACGCCGCAGCAACGCCTGCCAAGCCGCGGCACGCTCCATGCAGTGGCTGCTGAACTACTCCGGCACGGCGGCAGGCTGCGCCAGTGCCAGTGCCGCTCCGATCATCGTCTCTCAACCTTATGCGTGCGCCGCCGATAGCTCGGTCAAGTGCATCAGGGTGATCACATCCTACGACCATGACGCCCACCCCTTCATGCCGGGCACCGGTGCGCTGATGGGCTGGAGCATGGGCAAATCACTGAGCAGTACCGCTGTTGTTCAACTGGATCTAGGCGACCGCTGACCAGGGACTCCAAGGGGAAGGAGCTTCACGATGCCAAAGGCAATACGCATAGCTGCAATCCTGCTGCTGGTCTTTGCAGCGCTGTTGATGGTGCTGGCATTCGGGATGGGCCGCCGCGCCACGCCCGCGCCCGAAGGCATGGCCCACACGTCGCCAGCGGCCGGTGTGCCCAAGCGCATGCTGGTGGTGGCCAGCAAGGACCTGCCCGCCGGCCACCCGATTACCGCCGCGGACCTGTACATCGCGGAAATGGCCTTGCCGCCCACCAACGGCTACAGCGCCATCGCCGATGTGGACGGGCGCACCCCGGCGGTGAACATCGCTGCCGGTGCATTGATCACGGCCGATCAGCTGTTGCAGGGCATTGCCATCGGCATCAAGCCCGGCGAACGCGCGGTGGCGGTGCCGGTCGACGAACTGGCCGGGGTCAGCAACCGGGTCAGCCCCGGCGACTACGTGGACGTTTTCATGAGCCTGCAGAATCCGGCCGCCAGCGGCGGTGGCCAGGCCAATCCACAGGCGCGCCTGTTGCTCTCACGGCTGCAGGTGCTGGGCTATGGCAACGCCGATGTGGGCCAGGTGCGTGCTGGCAGCAGCGAACAGGGCGATGCGGTCGGCGCGCCGGCACCGGAGCCCGGCAGCCGCGCCGAGACCATCGCCGCCCGCGACAACCGCAACGCCGGCGGCAGCAACAGTGAGGCAGCGCAGGCACGCAGCGCGATCCTGGCAGTGCCGGTGCAGGATGCAGGTCGGCTGTTGCTGGCCGCCCACAGCGGCAAGCTGTTCCTGGCGCTGCGCAACCCCGGCGACACCGGTCTGGCGGACGAGTCCATCTTCGCCACGCCGGCACCGGTGCTGGCCGTGCGCGGCAACCTGGAAGGTGCTGCCGAAGCCGCCGCACGCCCGGAAAACCGCGCCTATGCCGGCATTGATCTGAATGCCTTGGCCGGCCACAACAACGCCCGCACGCCCGCTGCAACGGCAACCAGCGCCGCGCCGCCACGCCGCCGCAACGCGCGCCCAGCCAGTCGCCCAGGTATCGAGATCATCCGCGGCACGACCCCTCCCAACCCCCTGTCTTCGCCATGACCGGAGCCTCCCTCTTGCACCAGCGCTCTTCCATCACCGCTTCCGCGTTGCTCACCTTGACGCTGCTGGGCCTGGCCGGTTTTGTGCCGCCGCTGACGCAGGCCGCGCAGGCGCAAACGCTGGACAACACCGTGGTGCTCGAACTCAACGAGCAGCGTCCGTGGAATCTGCCGGCGGGGGTGGAACGCATTGCCATCGCCGACCCCTCCATCGCCGATATCACCCGTATCGGCCGCAACAGCGAGGCCTTGCTGGTCGGCAAATCCGCCGGCAGCACCACCTTGCTGTTGTGGCTGCAGAAGCAGGCCGCGCCGTCGCGGATCTGGGTTGAGGTCCGCAACGCGGTACAGGGTGGCCTGCTGGATGGCGGCGGCAGCCAACTCACCGTGCAAGGGGGCCAGGCGCTGCTGTCGGGCAGTGCCAGCTCGCTGCTCGAGCACGAGGCCAGCCGCAAGGCGGCGGCTTCCGCCATTGGCGACAAGGGCGTGATCAGCGATGCGGCCACCATTGCCAATGGCGGCGTGGTGCAGGTTGAAGTCAAGGTGGTGGAGTTCAACCGCAGCGTGCTGCGCCAGGTCGGCATCAGCTTCAAGAACATCAATGGCGGCTTCAGCTACGGCATCAGCTCGCCCAGTGGCAGCAATGACAGCGGCGGTGCGCTGTCCTCGGCATTCAAGCTGGTGGCAAGTTCAATCCCCGGCGCGTGGAGCGCCAACATCGACCTGCTGCAGGCCAACGGCATGGCCCGCGTGCTGGCCGAACCGACCCTGGTTGCGCTGTCCGGGCAAAGTGCCAGCTTCCTGGCCGGCGGCGAGCTACCCATCCTGGAGCCGCAAGGCCTGGGCACCACCACGGTCAGCTTCAAACCCTTCGGTATCGGCCTGACCGTGACCCCCACGGTTCTGTCGGCCGGACGCATCGCCCTGAAGGTGGCACCGGAAGCCAGCGACCTGGACTACAGCCGTGGCATCACCCTGGATGGCACCCAGATACCGGCCATCTCCACCCGCCGCGCCGACACCACCGTTGAATTGGGCGATGGCGAGAGCTTCGTGATCGGCGGGCTGGTCAGCAGCCAGTTGTCGTCCAACGTCAACAAGATTCCCTTGCTGGGTGACATCCCGGTACTCGGCTCGTTTTTCCGCAACCTCAGTTACAAGCGCGAGGACAAGGAACTGGTGATCGTGGTGACGCCACGGCTGGTCCAACCATTGGCGCGCGGCACCGAGATACCGCTGCCTGGCCAACGCGAAGTGCAACCCAAGCTGCCGGTTTGGGGTGCATGGCTGCTGCATCCGGCCAGTCCCGATCAACTCCCCGGCTTTTCACGCTGAAGCGCCGCCATGCCCCCGGTGATGCCGTTGCCCCAGACCCAGAGCCATCCCGAATTGAACCTGCTGCTGTACGCGCCGGACAACCGCCACATGGCGCGCCTGGGCGCGGCACTGGCCGGGCACGCAAGCCTGCGCTGGGTCGACAGCCGCGAAACCGCGCCCCGGCAACTGCTGGATGGCGCGAACGGACCGGCATTCGTACTGCTTGATTACTGCGGCGGCAACGCCGCCTACTCCACTGATGTGGCGCGCCAGCTGCACGCCTTGCCAGGGTGCCCGGCGCTGATCGGGCTGGGCAGCACCGGTCCAGAACAGGCTGCGCACCTGCTGGCGGCGATGCGCGCTGGTGTCTGCGATTTCATCGACATCGACAACAGCCCGGCACAGATGCTGGAAGTCTTCGAGCGCGTCGCCGCTGCGCCCGGCCCGGCACGGGCGGCGGTGCTGCAGGAGGTGCGTGCCGATGGCCGCCTGATCCTGCTGCTTGGCGTGCGCCCCGGCGTGGGCACCAGCACCTTGGCAACCCACCTGGGCGTGAGCCTGGCCGAACAGAATCCCACCTCCCCCGACATCGCCGGCCTGCAGGGCTGGCTGCTGCTGATCGACCTCGGCCAGCCGGCGGCCGATGCCGCGCTGTACTTGGGCATGGAGAGCCATTTCGGTTATGAGGAAGCGCTGCGCAATGTGGAGCGCATGGATCGCACCTTTGCCGGCACCGCCTTTGCCCACCACCCCAGCGGACTGGCATTGCTGGGCATCAGCAGCGGCACGCTGATGAAGAAACATGAGCCGATCGCGCTGCTCGACCGCCTGCGCAGCGTGTTCCCGCTGAGCCTGTGCGATGTCGGGGGGCTGCCGGTGCAGCTGCTGCCCACCTCTCTGCTCAAGAGCGCTTCGGAAATCTGGCTGGTGACCGACCAAGCGATAGCTTCGCTGGTGTCGCTGGACCAGACCATGCGTGAACTGGAAAGCCGTGGCCTGCGCGATGAACGGCTGCAGCTGGTGGTCAACCGCTTCGATGCCAACGGCGGCCTGGCGGACACGCAGATCGCCCAGCGCTTCAACCTGCCCTTGCTCGCCACCCTGCCCGACCGCGCACGGGTGCTGCGTTCCAACGCCGGGCTTGGCCGCCTGCTCACCGATGCCGCACCGCGCGATGCCTATCTCAAGGCATTGCTGCCGCTGCAGCAACGCCTGGATCGCCGCCGCGCCACTGCACCACCATCCACCGCACCGGCCTCACCGCTGGCACGCCTCGCCACTTTGCTGGGTAGATAACCATGGAAGACAAAGTCACTCCCTTGTCACCACGTCTGGCCGTGGCAGCGCTGTCGGTTGAAGCGGCATCCAGCGTTCCCTTCGAACAGACCGAACAATTCCAGAGCGTGCTTTCCGCCGCCCACGAATACCTGCTGAATCATGTCGAAGACCAGCGTGTGGACATCGACTCGTGGTCCCCGGAAACCATCGGCAAGTACGTGCACGCGCAGACTGCGGCCTTCGTCAAGGAGTGGAAGATTCCGGTCAACGCGCAGGAGATGGAAGCCGTCGCCAGCGCGTTGCAGAAGGAACTCACCGGCTTCGGTCCGCTGGACGACCTGCTGCGCGATCCGGAGATCGAAGACATCCTGATCAACGGCTACAAGGACGTGCATGTCTCGGCCGGCGGCATGCTGCGCCGTTCGACCCAGCGCTTCAGCGACGACCGCCACCTGCTGCGCATCCTGCGCCGGATCATCGCCCCGCTCGGCCGGCGCCTGGACGATTCCAACCCCATGGTCGATGCGCGCCTGCCCAATGGCGGCCGTCTCAACGCCATCATCTCGCCCTTGGCCGTCGACGGGCCGATGGTGTCGATCCGCAAGTTTCGCAAGGACCCGTTCACGCCCGATGAACTGCTCGGCCGTGGCGCCTTCGACAAGCCCATGTATGCGCTGCTCAACGCGATGGTGCGCGGGCGCTGCAACATCCTTATTTCCGGCGGCACCAGCTCGGGCAAGACCTCGCTGTTGAACGCGCTGGCTACCTTCATCCCGCACAACGAGCGCGTCATCACCGTCGAGGACACCGCCGAGCTGGCGCTTAATCATCCACATGTGGTGCGCCTGGAATCACGCATGGGCGGCTTCGATGGCAGCGGTGCGGTCAGCATCCGCGACCTGGTCCGCAACAGCCTGCGCATGCGTCCGGACCGCATCGTGGTCGGCGAGGTACGCGGCGCGGAAGTGCTGGAAATGCTGCAGGCGATGAACACCGGCCATGACGGCTCGATGGCCACCGTGCATGCCAACAACGCGCGTGACTGCCTGTACCGGCTGGAGATGCTGGCCGGTTTTGCCGGCTTCCAGGGCAGTGAAGACAGCCTGCGCCGGCAGATTGCCAGCGCCATCGACTTCATCGTGCAGATCTCAAGGCTGGGCAGTGGCCGCCGCGTCATCACCTCCATCACCGAGATCACCGGCGTCAGCGACAACGTCATCACCAGCCAGGAGCTGTTCAAGCACGAGGTCTGGGTCGACCAGGAAAGCCGTGAGCGCGACCGCTGGGTCGGCCTGGGCTTCCACCCGCACTGCTACAAGCTCGAACCGTTCCGGCAGGAACTGCGCGAGGCCAACATGGGGAGCTTCCCCTCATGATGATGCCGCTGCTGCTCGGGAGCCTTGCCGTGCTGCTGGTAGCGGTAGCCATGGGCCTGTGGTGGGGGCTGGCCACCCGCGTGCAGCAGCGTGCCGCCGCCAGCCATGCCGACACCCGGCTGTCACGCCCCGATCCGCAGCGCGCCGCCGAAGAAGCCCGCAACCAACGGCCGCCGAGCCAGCGCTGGGCCGAGCTACTACGCCGCGCTGGACTGAAGGACTCAGCGCGCACCCTGCTGCTGATCGCCCTGCCCGGCATCGCCATCACCATCGGCGCGGGCCTGCGGCTTGGCAGCGCCTGGTTTGGCGCATTCGTGCTGCTGCTCTATCTGCTGGGCGTGGCGCTGTGGCTGTACCGCCGCATCGACAAGATCCAGCAACGGCTGGTGGCGCAGATGCCGGATTTCCTCGAGAACATGGTGCGCATGGCTGGCATCGGCAACAGCTTGTCGATGGCCTTCCAGAGCGCCACCCAGAATGTCGATCCGCCGCTGCGGCCCATCCTCGACAATGCCTTGACCTATACCCGCGCCGGCATGGATCTGGACCGCGCCCTGCAACATGCCGCGCAGGCCTACCGGCTGCGCCCGCTGGAAATGCTGGCGGTGATCCTGGGCACCAGCATCCGCATCGGCGGCCGCAGCGACCAGATCCTGCAACGCATGAGCGACTTCATGCGCGACCTGGAAGAAGTGCAGCGCGAGCTGCAGGCCACAACCTCCGAAACCCGCATGTCGGCCTGGGTACTGGCGTTGCTGCCGGTGGGCGCGGCCTTGTCGATGGCACTGATGAGCCCGGATTTCTTCCAGCCCATGTTCCACGACCCGCTGGGCAAGAAGATCCTGCTGATCGCGGTGCTGCTGGAACTGTTTGGCGGATTCCTGTTGTACCGGCTGGCCAAATCGTTATGAACACCTGCATCGCATCGTCGCGACGGAGCGCGCCATGAACCTGCTCTACACCCTTGCCACCGTACTGGTGGTGCTGGCGCTGCTGCTGGCCGCCGGTGGCCTGCTGTACCGCGGGCGGCGCAGCCAGCAGGCTGGCGCAGCGCTGCAGAGCGCGCTGGACAGCGCCCAGCATCTTGAACAGGACAAGGCAAGCAAGGCGGTGTGGTGGCGCCGACGGCTGGCCGACCTGGCCGCCATCGGCCAGCACTTCGATGGCAGCCGCGTGCAGAAAGCATTGCTGGCGCCGGAAGACAGGCTGCTGCTGGAACAGGTGGGCTGGAACCAGCAAAGCGGCACCGCCGCGTTCCTGGCCACGCGCGTGCTGCTGGCGCTGTTGTTGCCGTTCGTGGCCATGCTGTTGATGCGCCCGCACGGCGGCGACACCCTGATCATCGTGCTGGTCGGATTTGCCTTGGGCATCCTGCTGCCGAAGCTGCTGCTGCGCAGCTGGGCCGCACGCCTGCGGCGCAAGGTGGATGACGAGCTGCCCTTGCTGATCGACCTGCTGCGGCTGCTACAGGGCGTGGGCTTCAGCATCGACCAGAGCCTGCAGATGGTCGGCGAAAAACTGCATATCGCCATCCCGGTGCTGGGCAAGGAGCTGCAGCTGGCCAATGCCGGCTACAGCCGTGGCCGCAGCCGCGCACAGTCGCTGCGAAGGTTGTCCGAGTCGTTCGACAACGACGACCTGCGCAGCTTGATGCAGATGGTGCTGCAGGTACACCAGCACGGTGGCGCGGTACAGGAGCCGCTCAAGCAATTTGGCATGCGCCTGCGCGAACAACGGCGCATGAAGATGAAAGAGAAGGTCGGCAAGCTCTCGGTGAAGATGACCGTGGTGATGATGATCACCCTGCTGCCGGCGCTGATGTTGGTACTGGCCGGGCCGGCGATCATTTCGCTGGCCGCCGCGATCAAGGGGATGTAATGAACACGAAGACCGCGCTGTTGAGCGTGATGATCGCCGCCTCGCTGGCCGGCTGTGCCGGCAACCGCAATGCGTACCGGCAACCGCAGATTGAACCATCGCTGGTGGAAGCCGCACAGGATGATCGCGGCATGTACCTGGGGCTGCTCAAGCAGATGCAGGCGCAAGGCGCCCACTATGCCTCGCTGGCGCATATCGACGCCTTCCGCCAGCGCTTCGGCGACAGCCCGGAACTGC
The DNA here is from genome assembly GCF_001700965.1 of Stenotrophomonas nitritireducens. Taxonomy (NCBI): domain Bacteria; kingdom Pseudomonadati; phylum Pseudomonadota; class Gammaproteobacteria; order Lysobacterales; family Lysobacteraceae; genus Stenotrophomonas; species Stenotrophomonas nitritireducens. The sequence goes on along the minus strand of NZ_CP016756.1, from coordinate 3,853,051 downwards.
GCATCCTGCAGGCCAACGCCCTGCGCGAAACCGGCGACGCCAGTCAAGCCAGCGCGATCTACCGCGGCCTGACCAAGGGCACGCAGGCGGCACCGGCCTGGCACGGACTGGGACTGGTCGCAGCCTCCAGCGGCGATCTCGATGGCGCACGACTGGCACTGGACAATGCGGTACGCGCCGACCCGCTCAATGTCGCCTATCTAGGCGATCTGGGTTTCGCACTGCTGCAGGCTGGGCAGATAGAGCAGGCCCGCGCGCCGCTGGCCAAGGCTGCGGAACTTGGCCCGGACAACATCCGCGCCATTTCCAATCTTGCCTTGTGGGCAATGCTGTCCGGGCAGCCGGCAACGGCGGAAAGCATGATCCAGCGCGCCAACCTGCCGCCGCCAACGCGGGCGGAAATCTACCGTTTGGCGCAGACGCTGCGGCCGCCCGTGGCGGCGGCCAACGCCACCTCGGCGCCATTGGCCACCAGCACCACCGTGGCCGCGCAGCAACGCTCGGGTACCGCCACCATCTCACGCCCGCCAGGCTCGATGCTGGACCGCTTCAGCCCATCAACGCCGACCGCGCAGGAGGCAACCCCATGACCCGAGCAACATCCCTTGCCGCCGCCGTGCTGATCGCAGCATTCAGCACGGCGCCTGCCGCGGCACAGCACGCGCCGCTGATCGAACGCATGTCCGACGGCGCTGCGCCCAACGCAACTGCCAGCGACAACAACGCCAGCGCTGCGCCTGCCACGGCTGCAAGCAGCACCGTTGCCGACCTGCCACGTTCGCAGATCGGCGACACCACCCGCGCCCTGCTGCGCATGCAGGCCGATGGCAGCCATGCCGGCAATGCGCTGCCGATGCTTGGCGAAGCCGCCAGCCGCAGCTACCAGCGCTACCTCAACAGTTTCGACCACCCCATTCCCGAGTATTTCGAAGCCGCGCTCCCCAATTCCAAGCAAGGCGGCGGCAGCCGCTGAGGCCCACCATGCACAGCCCGCGCCCGTCCTCACTCTCCCTGTCACGCGCGCTCCGCGATCTCCCGTACAGCGCGCGTCAACGTGGCGGCGCGGGTCTGCCGATGCTGCTGTTGCTGCTCGGGCTGGTAGTGATACTCGGGCTGGTCGAGGTGGGCTATCTGTACTGGAGCAAGCGCGATGTGCAGAAGACCGCCGACCTCGCCGCACTGGCGGGCGCACAGCGGCTGGAGCAGTGCACTACCGATTACAAGGACAACCTGGCCGCGCGCAGCAATGCCCTGGTCGACAACCGGTTTGCCGGCCAACTGGCGATCAGCTGCGGCTACTGGGGTGCCGAGCTGACGCCGGGTGCGCGCTTTGTCGGCGTTGCCAGCAGCCGGCCCTTGAACGCGGTGCAGGTCACCGCTTCGCGGCAATCAGTGCCGATGCTGGGCCAGCTGATGTCGTTGCCGCGCATCCGCGCAACCGCCGTAGCCCGGCGCATGCCACCACAGGCCGCCTTCAGCGTGGGCTCGCGCCTGCTCAACACCAACAGCAGTGCGCCCCTGCAGGGAATCCTGCGGCTGGTCGGGGTGGACCTGACCCAGACCCAGATCGCCAGCTACCAAGGCCTGGGCAACGTCAAGATCACCCCCCGCGGGCTGCTGCAGGCGCTGGGCATCCCGGTCGCCACCGACATCAACGTCGGCGACTTGAACAACCTGCTGGCCGCCAAGCAGGTGTCGGTGGGCAAGCTGCTGGAGGTGATGGCCTCGCTGGCCACCCAGCAGGGCGTCGCAGGCGTTGATCTGCGCCTGCTGCAGCAGAAACTGCTGGGTGCAGGCATCAGCGATGTGCTCGTGCAACTGGGTTCCAATGGCGGCAGCAGCGGTCTGTTCGCCAAGGTGGCCGGCGGCAGCGAAGCGGCCAGTGGCGCGTTGGATGTGGATCTGAACGCACTCGACCTGCTCGGCACCAGCATTTCCATCGCCAATGCCCGGCATGCCGTGGAAGTGCCGCAGCTCGATCTGCTGGGCCTGCTCAAGGCCAAGGCCAGCATTGTCGAACCGGCTTCCATCGCGATCGGTCCGGTCGGCAGCACCGCCTACAACAGCCAGGTGCGACTGTTCCTGGATATCGACTCGCAACGCATTCCCGCACTCGGCGCGGTGTTGAACTGGCTGGGCACGCGCATCAAGCTGCCCACCTATATCGACGTGATCGACGGCTACGGCCAGCTCACCGCGATCGACTGCTCCCGCCAGCCAGCGACGGCCACCGTCGATGTCACCAGCGCCATCGCCAACGTCTGCATCGGCAAGGCCACCACGCCATGGGATTCGACCCGCGAGCTGTGCCGCACCGGGCTCGGCAATGAATCGCTGGTCAGCCTGCTGGGCCGCGACGTGCTCAACAAGAAGATCGTCCTGGAGGCGCTGTCACAACGCGACCAGTTGGTGCTGAGCGAAGGGCAGACCGGCACCGTCAAGCCCAACGACCTGAAAGTGGGCAAGCTGGTCTCAGACCTGGTGGATGTCCTGCTCGGCACGGTGCAATCGCTGTTCACCCCACAGGGCAACAGCAGCACCGCCGCCAAGGACTTGGCCGTGCAGTACCTGGAAGCCACCCAGAAGAACGGCATCTACCAGCCCGCCGCCGTGGTGCAGGCCCTGCAGAATGGCAACACCGCCGCCAATCTGCCGGCGCTGGGTAGCTGGATCACCGAAATCCCCACCTGCGAAAGCTGGGTGCTGGGCTGCACGCCGAAAAAGGTGCAGGGCGAGGTCTGGCAGGGCTTCCTCTACGAAACCACACTCAGCAAACCCAACCTGATCGGCGGCCTGCTCGACGTGCTCGGGCTGACCTCGTGCCAAGGCCTGATCGCCGGGCTGGGCTTCAATGACTGCGTCAGCAATTCGCTGGCCAAATACCTGCAGACCAAACCCGGCGGGCTCAGTGGCAACGGCAGCTACAACCCGGTGACCGGCAGCGGCACCTGCAGCAGCGTACTGTGCCTGCTGCTCAAGCCGGTGGTGGACAACCTGCTGCGGCCGCTGCTCAACGGCGTCGGCAAGTTGTTGTCGGAACTGCTGTCCGAGGTTCTGGGGCTGCAGTTGGGCCGTACCGATGTGCATATGCAGTCGATCCAATGCGGCCGCAGCCAGCTGGTCGAATGAGCGCTCTCCCAAACAGGGCAAACGCCCACGGCACCGGCCTTTTCGGCGCCAAATCGCGTGCTATGCTCGGGTCCGAAACCGGCGCATTCATTAAATGCGACGACCATCGCAGTTCGGGGGAATTACGAGGACTTATGAGAAGGATCGAGATGCTTCCGAGCCGGCTTGGCTGCGCGCTGTTGCTTGTTGTCGGCCTGCTTGCAGCCCCTGCTGCAATGGCTGGGCGCTGGCAGCGCGGTGAAGCCGAGGTGCCAGCCGCTCCCGCCAACAGTGAAGACAGCGCGGTGGGCAATACCGTGGCCGAGCTGCAACGGCTGATGGGCAACAACGCGCTCACCGAGCTGCGCACCACCTACAACGGCAACTACGGTGCCAGCCTGCTGTTCCATGCCGATTCCCTGAACTACTACGTCGCGCTGTTCCACGAGAAGGAGTTCTGGCGGGTGATCCGCACCGAGTCGGTGGACAACGCCGAGAGCCTCTACCTCACCTTTGCCGACCAGACCAAGCAGCTGGCCCAGGTCTACCTGGACACCGTGCGCCTGCAGGCCGGCAAGGCCTACAGCGAAAAGCTGGTTGCCATGAACGAGCGCCGGCTGCGCGGCCTGCAGCAGGAAGTGGAACAGCAGCGCCAGCAGTCTCTGCAGGTCAGCAATGCCCTGCAGGAACGCAAGCAGCAGGCGGTGGCCCTGAGCACGGATCTGCGTGCAACCAACTCGCAGCTGGAAGCCCTGAACCAGCAGATCAAGGCGTTGCAGGCGCAGCAGGTCAACCCCGAACTGAGCCTGCCCGCCGCCCCCAGCGTGGCCCCGGCCACCACCCCGATCCCGCTGGCACCGGCACAGGAACCGGCCAGTCACCCCTGAGCCGCAGGCAATGGGCCAGCGCTGCAGCCACCCGAACGCCGCTTCTCTCCAAAGAAGCGGCGTTTTTCATTGTAGTGCCGAGCCATGCTCGGCAGAGGCCTTCCCAGCAATCTCCCCGCCTGGCAACAACGTAGAGCGGCATAAGCCGCGAAGCCCAAACCCCATCAGCAAGCGCAAAACCTACCCCTCCCCAACCCTCCCCTTGGCCTCCGGCCAAAGGGAGGGAGCAGAAGCGGTAGCGCCGACCTCTCCCGGCAAACCTCACCCCCAAAACACCCATGCAGTACCTCTGGCGGTTGAGAATCGGCCCCAACGTCGCCATAAAGGGACTTCCTGCCAGTAATGTAGTCAGCCATGAGCGATCTTCCCCACGTTTTCGAGGCCACCACCGAAACCTTCGAAGCCGAGGTCCTGCAGAAATCCTCGCAGACCCCCGTGCTGGTCGATTTCTGGGCCACCTGGTGCGGGCCTTGCAAGAGCCTGGGGCCGATCCTGGAAAAGCTTGCCGGCGAATACAACGGTGCCTTCAAGCTGGCCAAGGTCGATGTGGACAAGGAACAGCAGATTGCTGCCGCCTTCCAGATCCGCTCGGTGCCCACCGTCTTTCTGATCAAGGACGGGCAGATCGTTGATGGCTTCCCCGGCGCGATGCCCGAGGGCCAGCTGCGCGAATTCCTCACCCAGCACGGCGTGGTACCTGCCGAGGCTGCGGCCGTCGAAGAAGAAGTCCAGGCCCTGCCGTTGGATCCGCAGGCCGAAGTTGCCGCCCTGCGTGAGGCGATCAGCGCCGAGCCGGACAAGGCCGAACTCAAGCTCGACCTTGCCCTGGCGCTGCTCAAGATCGGCGCCACCGGCGAAGCCGGGCCGCTGCTTGACGGCCTGCCGGCCAACCTCGCCACCGACGACCGCGCCATCCGTGCCCGCGCGCGCCTGGATTTCGCCGCCGCCTTGCAGGATGCACCAGCCGCCGACGTCCTGGCCGCACGCGTACAGGCCGACGGCAATGATCTGGAAGCACGCCATCTGGTGGGCATCCAGCACCTGTTGGCGGGCGAAGACGAGGCCGCGCTGGAACAGTTCATCGAAATGCTGCGTATCGACCGCAGCTTCCGCGACAACCTGCCGAAGAAATCATTGATAGACGCGTTCCGGGTGATCGAGGACGAAGACCTGGTGGGTCGTTACCGCCGCAAGATGTCCTCGCTGCTGTTCTGACTTGACACCAGACAGCTCAATTTGTGTGTCAATCGCACGGAAATGGACGACTCATACAAGGATGATCCCGCCGTGGCGCTCGCCACGGTTACCCGGATCGGACACGCATGAGTCTGCAGCCTGCACGATGCCAGCGTAACGGACACGCGCTTTCGGAACCAACGTCGCCGTGAGAAATACTGCTGTTCGCCCCACGTTGTTGCAGCTGCTGGTGGCCGGCTTGCTGCTCTGCTGGGCTGGCATCGCCAGCGCCCAGGACTGGACGTACCGCGCACGCCCCGGCGACACCCTGTGGGACCTGGGCGCACGCTACCTCAAGGCCGACGTGCAGTGGCAGCAGCTGCAGGCACACAACCGGATAGGCGACCCCTATCGGCTTGCACCCGGCCAGACCCTGCGCTTCCCTGTCCCCTGGCTGCGCGTGCAACCCGCCCCGGCACGGGTGCTGGCGCTGCGTGGCCATGTGCAGGTAAGCGACCCGATCCATGGCACCCGCCCATTGCAGGCGGACATGCTGCTGACGATCGGCAGCCAGGTGCAGACCGGCGACGACGCCAGCGTCACGCTCGGCTTTGCCGATGACTCGCGCCTGCAACTGCGCGAGAACTCGCAGCTGCAGCTGGATCAGCTGAGCAGCTACGGCGCTACCGGCATGGTCGATACCCGCGTCCGCCTGCAGCGCGGGCGCAGCAGCAGCCAGGTGACACCTGCACGCGGGCCTGCATCGCGCTACATCATCACCGCCCCCACCGCGACCAGCAGCGTGCGTGGCACCTTGTTCCGGGTGAACGCTGGCGACCAGGACAGCCCGGCAAGCACCGAAGTCGTTGAAGGTCATGTGCAGGTCGGCAATCAACGCGGCAGGCGGGTGATCGACGCCGGCCATGCCACCCTGGTGCGCACAGCGGACGCTGCGCCGACCACACCGCAGCCACTGCTGCCGGCACCGGCACTGCTGGATTCACAGCTGCGCCTGCAGCCGCTGCCTTTGCTGGCCACATGGCAGCCGCTCACAGCCGCCATCCGTTACCGGGTGGAAGTCGTGCTTGCGGCAGCGCCGGACGTGCAGTTGTTTGCCCGTGAGGTCAGCACGCCGCAGATCCAGATCGACACCCTGCCGCCCGGCCAGCTGCGGCTGCTGGTGCGCGCCGTCGATGCCGATGGCGTCGAGGGTCTGGACGCCGCGCGCGATTTTTCGGTTCCCGAAGGCCTGCCCGCGCCGCTGACGCTGGCACCAACGCACGGACAGACCCTGCACCAGCTGCAACCACGCTTCGAGTGGGCCAAGGTTGCCGGGGCCACCGGCAGCGTGCTGCAGGTGGCCGACAATCCCAACTTCGTGCAGCCGCTGGTCGAGCAGACCAGCCGCGGCCAGCAGTTGCGCATCACCCGCCCGCTGGCGGCGGGTGATTATTTCTGGCGCGTGGCCTCGCTGGATGCACAGGGCGCGCCCGGCCGCTACGGCCAGGCCTTGCCACTGCAGCTCAGCGACACGCCGGTGGCAACGCCATTGCAGTCGGACAAGGACCACAAAGGTCTGCTGACCTTGCGCTGGCCCGCCGACAGCGCCGCCCGGCACTACCGCGTGCAGATCGCCCGCGATGGGGAATTTTCACATCTGCTGTTGGACCGCGAGCTGGATGTCCCCGAGGTCTCGTTCAAGCGGCCGTGGCGCGGCGGCACCCTGCATGTACGGGTGAAGAGCATCGCCGACGATGGCTATGCCGGGATGTTCTCGGCCCCGCAACAGATCCAGCTGTCCTGTCGGCTTTGTTACGGCGTCGGCGCTGGTGCCTTGTTGTTGCTTGCCCTGTGAGACCCCTGCGGCCGCGCTGGTATTACCGCCTGCTGTTCGTGCTGGGCTGCGGCCTGCTGGTGGCCTGGGCCAGCCATGGCCGGGTGTTCTGGCAGCAGGACGTGGCCAGCTATGACGCGCTGGCCGGCGACTGGGAGTATCCGCCCGACCCGCGCCTGCTGATCATCGCCATCGACGACCGCAGCCTGCAGCAGCTTGGCCAATGGCCGTGGCCGCGCAGCATCCATGCGCGCCTGCTCGACCGCTTGCACCAGGCCGGCGCTGAACGCGTGGCGCTGGACCTGATGCTGCCCGAAGCCGACCGCAACGACGCCAGCCAGGACAACGCGCTGGCAGCGGCGATCAGCCGCAATGGACGGGTGGTGCTGCCGGTGCTGGCAGCCCCGCCCAGCGATGAAGCAGTGCCTGAAGAGTTGCTGCCCTTGCCCGCCATTGCCAAGGCCGCCGCCGCGTTGGCGCATACCGATATCGAAGTCGATGCCGACGGCGTCGCCCGTGGCCTGTACCTGAAGGCCGGCATCGGTTCCCCGCATTGGCTGGCCTTGGGCGCGGCCCTGGCCGGCGTGCGCGAACCCCTGCCCGGCTTGATCGATCCGGCCCCGCTTGCCAACAGCCCCTACCAGTGGCATCGCGACCATTACGTGCGGCTGCGTTATGCCGGGCCGCCGGGCAGCTTTCCGCAGCTGTCCTACGTGGATGTGCTGGAAGGCCGGGTTCCGGCCCAGCTGCTGCAGGGGCGGCTGGTGATAGTCGGCATGACCGCCAATGGCATCGCCCCGCGCCTGCTCACCCCTACCTCGCGCGACGCCTGGATGAGCGGGAGCGAATACCAGGCCAATGTCGCCTCCATGCTGCTGGCCGGCAATGCCATCGGCACCCTGACAGGCAGTGCCCAGGTCCTGATCAGCGCCTTGCTGGTGGTACTTGCCGCACTGGGCATCACCTCCCGCTTCCGTTGGCGCTGGCTGCTGGGCGCACTGGCGCTGCCGGTACCGTTGTTGCTGAGCATGGCCCTGCTGCGCGGCGCCAACCTGTGGTTTGCACCGGCAGCGGCGACGATTGGTGTTGCCACCATGCTGCTGGTGTGGACGCTGTGGCAGATGCGCTACTGGCGCCGGCAGGCCAACCGCGACACGCTGACCGGGCTGGCCAACCGCATGCGCTTCGAGGAAACCCTGCGCCGCGAGAACGATGCCGCACGCCGCAGCGGGCGTCCGCTCACCCTGCTGCTGATCGACGTGGACCACTTCAAGGCCTGCAACGACACCTATGGCCACCAGGTCGGCGACCGCCTGCTGCGCCACCTGGGCCGCACCATCGAGGAAGTCGCCCGGCGCCCGCGTGATCTGGCTGCGCGCTTCGGCGGTGACGAGTTCGCACTGATCCTGCCCGACACTCCGCCGGCAGGCGCCGAGCAGCTGGTGCAGTCGCTGCTCAGCCAGGTCCGCCAGCTCAACATCCCGGTCGACAAGGCCCACCACATCAAGGTGAAGACCACCGTCACCATCGGCCTGTGCACGGTCTTGCCGGGCCTGGACGACGGCCCGGCGCGGCTCTTCGAAGCCGCCGATGGCGCGCTGTACCAGGCCAAACAGGCTGGCCGCGACGGTTACCACATCGCCCCGCCGTGGCCGAACTAGCCTTTCCATACGCCTGCGGATGTTAGACTCCGGCTCCCCCGCGCATCCGCCTTCACAATGAAAGCCAGCCTGTTCCGCCACGGCATCAACCTATGGCCGCCATTTCTGTTTGCCGGCATCCATGTCACCGACATCAGCGCGGACTACCGCCATGTGCGGGTCGAGCTGCGCCAGCGGCCCTGGAACGTGAACTATGTGCGCACCCATTTTGGCGGCAGCCTGTTCGCGATGACCGATCCGTTCTGGATGCTGTGCCTGCTGCAGAACATGGGCAGCCGCTATTTCGTCTGGGACAAGGCCGGCACCATCGAGTTCCTCAGGCCCGGCCGTGGCGTGGTGTGGACCGAATTCCGCCTGGATGACGCCACCCTGGACGAGGTGCGGGCGGCCACTGCCAATGGCGAGAAATATCTGCACTGGTTCCAGAACGACGTGCTCGACGCCCAGGGGGAAGTGGTGGCGCGGGTGCGCAAGCAGGTCTACGTGCGGCTCAAACCGGATGCCCGCAAGGCGGACTGAGCCAAGCCAGCAACACAGCTTTCTCTGAACGCGCCTCTTCCAGGTGTTGGCTGCACGCATGCAGGCCGCACCCGACCGCTACAATTCGCGGATGTCGCCCGAAGCCGTTTCCCCCGCCCCCCGCCCCTCCCTGCAACGTCTTTTCCTCACCGGCCTGCTGACCCTGCTGCCGATCTGGTTGACCTGGGTGGTCGTCAAGTTCGTTTTCGTTCTGCTCTCGGGCATCAGCAGCCCGCTGGTGGTGCCGCTGTCGGCGCGGATCGCCGCCTCGTTCCCGGATTACCTGGGCTGGATCAAGGCCGAATGGATGCAGGACATCATTGCCCTGCTGGCCACGCTGCTGGTGATCCTGCTGGTGGGCATCCTCAGCCGCCGGGTCATAGGCCAACAGCTGCTGCGCTGGTTTGGCGCGGTCATCCGCCGCATCCCGCTGGCCAGCATCATCTACGACAGCGCCAAGAAGCTGCTGGACATTCTGCAGACCAAGCCCGGCAGCACCCAGCGGGTGGTGCTGATCGACTTCCCGCACCGTGACATGAAGTCCATCGGCCTGGTCACCCGCGTCATTACCGAGCAGGGCACCGGCCGCGAACTGGCCGCCGTGTACGTGCCCACCACCCCCAACCCGACCTCGGGCTACCTGGAAATCGTGCCAGTGGAACTGCTCACGCCCACCGACTGGACCGTGGACCAGGCCATGAGCTTCATCATTTCCGGCGGCGCAGTCGCCCCGGACAGCGTGCCATTCACCCGCGCAGGGGACCGCTGAACCCCGCCCATGCCCTGCAGGCCGCGCCGCAGGGCATGGGACGTAACCGTAGCTGTATCAGCACCACCTGTTCATCCGTGCCACGGCTGGTCGTCACCGCCGATATCGGGCAAGCTCCCGGGTCGATGTATTTGTGGAACACCTGATGTCTTCCAGCCCGTTGCGCCTGCTTGCGCTCGCCATTGCCTCGATCATGACGCTGTCCGTTGCAGCGCCTGCCGAGGCCGCCAAGAAGAAAACCCAGCGCCAGTCCACCGCGCAGAGCCGTGCCGCCAAGCCGCGCAGCACGCCGCGCGCCGCGCCACGCCGGCCCGCGCCGGCACCGCTGCCGATCAAGCAGGACAACGCCGCCAAGCTCAACCGCATCTATGACGAGTACTGGGATGCCTCGATGCGGCTGAACCCGCTGCAGGCCACCTTCCAGGGCGACCCGCGCTACAACGACCAGCTGCCCAACTTCCTGTCGGCGGCTTCGCGCCAGCAATCACATGACTTCATGGTCGAGTGGCTGGGCAAGGTCGAAGCCGTCGGCCCCGCCGGCCTGCAGGGCCAGGACCTGCTCAGCTACGAGATCTTCGTGCGCGATGCGCATGTCTCGCTGGCCGGCGAGCAGTACCCGACCTGGATGCTGCCGATCAACCAGTACTACAACCTGTCCAGCATCATCGCCGTGCTTGGCTCAGGTGCCGGCGCGCAGCCATTCCGCACCATCAAGGACTATGAAAACTGGTCCAAGCGCTCGTTGGGCATTCCACCGCTGTTCGAGCAGGCCATCGCCAACATGCGCGAGGGCAAGGCCGCTGGCGTGGTGCAGCCGCGGGCACTGATGGAAAAAGTGCTGCCGCAGCTTGATGCGGTGATCAAACCCAGCGCTGAGGAAAGCCTGTTCTGGGGCCCGATCCGCAACCTGCCAGCGGATTTTTCCGCCGAGGACAAGGCCAGGCTCACTGCCGAGTACAAGCGCATGATCGAGAACCGGATCATGCCGGCCTACCGCTCGCTGCGCGGTTTCATCGCCACCGAATACATGGCCGCCGCACGCAGCACCGACGGCATGGCCGCACTGCCCAATGGCCGCGCCTGGTACGCCCACAATGTTGCCAGCACTACCTCGCCGGCACGCTCGCCGGCCGAGATCCATGCCCTGGGCGAGCAGGAGGTCAAGGACCTGCAGGCCCGCATCGATGCGGTGATGAAGCAGGCCAGGATCCGTGGTTCGCAGCAGAAAGCCTTCAACGCGATGCGCAACGACCGCCAGTTCGTGTTCCGTGACGCCAATGCGCTGCTGGCCAGTTACGCCGATGCCGGGCGGCGGGTGAATGCAGCGGTGCCGGCATTGTTCAACGAGCAGCCCAAGGCCCGCCTTGAGATCAAGCCGGTGGAAGGCGAGCGCGCCGCCACCTCCAGCGCCGCCAGCTACCAGCCAGGCAGCGCCGATGGCCAGCAGCCGGGCGTGCTGTACGTCAACACCGGCGACCTGCCCTCGCGCAAACGCTGGGCAGTGACCATGCAGTACCTGCATGAAGCCATTCCCGGCCACCATTACCAGTTGGGCGCGCAGCAGGAATTGACCGCGCTGCCGCGCTTCCGCCGCCTTGGCGGCGATGTCGCCTACGTCGAAGGCTGGGGACTGTACGCCGAATCGCTGGGCCAGGAACTGGGCCTGTACAGCGACCCGTACGACCAGCTCGGCTACCTGCAGACCACCTTGCTGCGCACCGTGCGGCTGGTCGCCGACACCGGCCTCAATGCCGCCGGCTGGAGCCGCCAGCAGGCCATCGATTACATGGTCAAGAACGCCGACATCCCGGCCGCCGACGCCGCTTCGGAAGTGGAACGCTTCATGGCCTTGCCGGGCCAGGCCTTGGCCTACCGCGTCGGCGAGATCAAGATCCGGCTGCTGCGCGAAAAGGCCAAGGCCGAACTCGGCGAGCGTTTCGATCCGCGCGAGTTCCATCATGAAGTGCTCAAGGATGGTTCCATGCCACTGGACATCCTGGAAGCCAAGATCGACCGTTGGATCGCCAGCAAGAAAGCCTGATCACCCCGCCAAGGAGCCACCATGCGTCGCTGGAAACCCCGACTTGCCCTGCTGTGCCTGTTCGCGTGCTCCAGCCTGGTGTACTCCAGCCTGACTGTCGCGGTGCCACTGGCACCGCCCGATCCCGGCATCGATGCACTGATGCAGCGTTATGACGGCCAGGTGCCTGGCGCCTCGGTATTGGTGTTGAAGGACGGCCAGCCCGCGTTCCGCCGCAGCTATGGGTTGGCGGTGCTGGAAGACGGCACCGCCGTCACCCCGGCCAGCAATTTCCGCCTGGCTTCGGTCAGCAAGCAGTTCACCGCCGCAGCCATCCTGCTGCTCGCCGAGGACGGAAAGCTGGGCATCGACGATCCGCTGAAGAAATGGCTGCCCACCCTGCCGGCCGTGGCGGACACCATGACGCTGCGCCAGCTGCTCAGCCACAGCAGCGGCCTGATCGATTACGAAGACCTGATGGACCCGGCCGACAGCCGCCAGGTGCATGACGATGACGTGCTGCGGCTGCTCGAGAAAGAGAACCGCACCTATTTCACGCCGGGCAACGGCTACCGCTACAGCAATGGCGGTTATGCCTTGCTCGCGCTGATCGTCGGCAAGGCATCGGGCACCGACTTTGCCAGCTTCCTGCGCCAACGCATCTTCCTGCCGCTGGGCATGAGCAACACCTACGCCCATCAGGATGGCGTGGATGAGGTGCCCAACCGCGTATACGGCTACAGCCAGGTTGACGGCCGCTGGCAGCGCACCGACCAAAGCACCACCAGCGCGGTGCTGGGTGATGGCGGCATCTATTCCTCGATTGATGATCTGGCCAAGTGGGACGCGGCGCTGTACGACGAGCGCCTGTTGAAAGCCCGCTCGCTGCAGCTTGCCTTCAGCCCGGCCAACCGCACCCCTGAACCCGATGTGCCGTTCTATGGCTTTGGCTGGCGCATCAACGGCGATGCGCTCTGGCATAGCGGTGAGAGCATCGGCTTCCGCAATGTCATCGTGCGCTACCCAAAGCAGAAGTTGACCGTGATCGTGCTGAGCAACCGCAACGAACCCGAGCCTTATGCGCTGGCCATCGATATCGCCCGCCGCTGGCTGGATGCGGCGCGATGAACCTGCTCGGCGGCATCCACCATGTGGCAGTGATTGCATCGGACTATGCGCGTTCGCGCGATTTCTATGTGCGCATTCTTGGACTTGAGGTGATTGCCGAGAACCACCGCACTGCGCGTGATTCGTGGAAGCTGGACCTGCGCCTGGCCGATGGCAGCCAGCTCGAATTGTTTTCCTTTCCCGATCCACCGGCGCGCCCCAGCCGGCCGGAAGCCTGCGGCCTGCGCCATCTGGCCTTCCGGGTCGCACAGCTGGACGAGGTGGTCGCGCACTTGCAGCGCGAAGGCGTGGACTGCGAGCCGATCCGCGTGGACGAATTCACCGGCCGCCGCTTCACCTTCTTCGCCGATCCGGACGATCTGCCGCTGGAACTCTACGAAACGCCTGCACCGTAACCGTAGTGCCGAGCCATGCTCGGCAGAAGCATCCCCAGCAACACATCAGCGCCAACTGGCCGTAAGAGCGACGCAAGCCGCGAAGCCAACGACGCAAAGCCAACCCCTCCCCACCCCTCCCCTTTGCTGCGCAAAAGGGAGGGGGCAAAGGCCATTGCCTTGCCTTGCTCTTGTAGGAGCGGCGTCAGCCGCGAAGCTCCCGCACCTGCAGATTGCGCCAAGCCCTCTTGCCCAACATCGCCGGCTTCGCGGCTGACGCCGCTCCCACAATTGCGCCGACCGGGCACGTTCCGGCACTACCTTCGTCCCTGGACAACGCCTGCACCGTAGTGCCGAGCCATGCTCGGCAGAGGCATTCCCAGCAAAACATCAGCGAGTAACAGAGCAAGCCGCGCAACCCCACATCCAACAGCGCAAAGCCAACCCCTCCCAAACCCTCCCCTTTGCTGCGCAAAAGGGAGGGGGCAAAGGCCATCGCCGTGCCTTGCTCTTGTAGGAGCGGCGTCAGCCGCGAAGCTCCCGCACCAGCAGATTGCACCACCCCCTTTTGCCCAACATCGCCAGCTTCGCGGCTGACGCCGCTCCCACAACTGCGCCCAGCGGTCACGTTCCGGCGCTATCGCAGCCCCTGTACCCAGTGACTTCCGGCGCATTGCCGAAAGCCCGGCCGAAGCACACTGTTGCGGTCATTCATCCAGGGAGAGGTCCGGTCCAATGCTGCAGATCCGAGGTTTGTCGAAAACCTACGCCAATGGCGTCCATGCACTGAAAAACGTCGATCTCGACATTCCGCGGGGCATGTTCGGCCTGCTCGGCCCCAATGGCGCCGGCAAATCCTCCCTGATGCGTACCCTGGCCACCCTGCAGGAGGCCGATGCGGGCAGCGCCATCCTGACCACCGCCGATGGCGCCAGCATCGACATCCTCCGCGACAAGGACGCGCTGCGCCGCAAGCTCGGCTACCTGCCGCAGGATTTCGGCGTCTACCCCAAGGTCAGCGCGCTGGACCTGCTCGATCATTTCGCCGTGCTCAAGGGCCTGACCGCGCGCAAGCAGCGCAAGGAAGTGGTGGAGGCCCTGCTGCAGCAGGTCAACCTGTGGGACGCGCGCAAGCGCAAGCTCGGTACCTATTCCGGCGGCATGCGCCAGCGTTTCGGTATTGCCCAAGCCCTGCTCGGCAACCCGCAGCTGGTAATCGTCGATGAGCCCACCGCGGGCCTTGACCCTGAGGAGCGCAACCGCTTCCTCAATCTGCTGGCTGAGATCGGCGAGAACGTGGCGGTGATCCTGTCCACCCACATCGTCGAGGACGTCACCGACCTGTGCCCGACCATGGCCATCATGAACAAGGGACAGGTGCTGCTGACCGGGCGCCCGGCCGACGCGATCAATGCGTTACAGGCTCAGGTGTGGCGCAAGCAGGTGGCCAAGGCCGCGCTGCCGGACTACGAAAGCCGCTTCACCGTGTTGTCGACGCGCCTGGTCGGCGGTCATCCGGTGATCCATGTGTTTGCCGAAAGCTGCCCGGAGGCGGGCTTCGAGCCGGTCGCGCCCGGGCTCGAGGACGTCTACTTCCAGCGCCTGCGCCTGCAGGCGCAGGCCGCCTGACGGAGACGACCATGACCCTCGCCTTCCTGCGCTTCGAGCTGCGTGAGCAGCTGCGTTCCCCTTTGCTATGGCTGCTTGCGGTGCTGTTCGCGCTGATCGCGTTCGGCGCCGGTGCCAGCGACGCCATCCAGATCGGTGGCGGCATCGGCAATGTGCATCGCAATGCACCGTCGGTGATCACCACCCTCATGACCTCCTTCACCCTGCTCGGGCTATTGGTGGTCACTCTGTTCGTCAGCAACGCATTGCTGCGCGATTTCGAGCTGGGCACCGCCGAGCTGGTGTTCTCCAGCCCGATCAAACGCCGCGATTACCTGCTCGGCCGCCTCGGTGCCGCGCTGCTGGCCAGCCTGTTGATGTGCGTGATCATCGCCGTGGGCTTGTTCACCGCCCAGTTCATGCCATGGATAGATGCCGCCCGGCTCGGACCGGTAACGCTGAAGCCGTATCTGTGGGCGTTCGCGTTCATGGTGGTGCCGAATGTATTGTTCACCACCGCCTTGCTGTCGCTGCTGGCGGTGACCACCCGCAACATCCTGTGGGTCTACATCGGCGTGATCGTGTTCTTCGTACTGTATGGCGTCAGCCGTGTCCTGTTGGCCGATGTCGACAATATGCGGATCTCCTCGCTGCTCGATCCGCTCGGCATGCGTGCGATGAGCCAGGCCATGCGCTACTGGTCAGCCGAAGAACGCAACACCGGCCTGCCCGCCTTCACCGGCTATCTGCTGGAAAACCGGCTGCTATGGCTGGCGGTGACCGCTGCGCTGTTCGCTGCGACCTTCGCCTTGTTCCGTACCGAACGTAGCGGCACCGGCCGCAAGCGCGGCAAGAAGGCCGTCAGCGTTGCCACCACCGATGGCAAGCGCAGCAATGTGGTTGCGCCCAAGGTCACGCCGGTTTTCAACGCCGCAACCGGTTGGCGGCAGCTGCTGCGCCAGGTGGGTTTCGACGCGCTCGGCGTGTTCCGCAGTGCGCCATTCCTGGTGTTGCTGGTGCTGGGCATGGCCAACTTCATCCCCACTGCCCTGCACCGCCGCACCATGTACGGCACGCCCAGCTGGCCGGTGACCTCGCAGATGTTGGAAGCACTGCAGGGCAGTTTCAGTTTCCTGCTGATCATCATCGTGCTGTTCTACGCCGGCGAACTGGTCTGGCGTGAGCGCGGCGCGCGCATCGCCGGCATCAGCGATGCCATGCCGGTGCCGAACTGGGTGCCGCTGCTGGGCAAGTTCCTCACCCTGGTTGCGGTGGTATTCGCATTCCAGGCCATCGGTGGGCTGACCGCCATCGCCATCCAGCTCAGCAAGGGGTATACCCATATCGAGCCGCTGCTGTACCTCAAGACATTGGCGCTGGATTCGGTGGTCTACATCCTGATGGGCGGCATGGCGCTGGTGCTGCAGGTATTGAGCAACAACAAGTTCATGGGCTATGCCCTGCTGATCCTGTTGCTGATCGGGCAGTCGGTGCTGGGCATGCTGGACTACACCCAGAACCTGTACAACTTCGGCAGTTGGCCGATTGCACCGTATTCGGACATGAATGGCTACGGCCATTTCCTGAGCGGGCAGTTGGCCTTCCAGGGCTACTGGGCGCTGTTCCTGCTGGCCTTGCTGTTGCTGTGTGCCGCCTTGTGGGTGCGCGGTGTGGATTCGGGCTGGCGGCAGCGCCTGCGTCTGGCCAAACAGCGCCTGCGCGGGCCGTTGGGCGCCGGGCTGGCCGCAGCCACGCTGGCCTTCATTGCCTGCGGCGGTTGGCTGTACTGGAGCACCAATATCCGCAACGAGTTCGTCTCGCCAGACCAAATGCTGGACCGCCAGGCCCGCTATGAGCGCGAATACCGCAAGTACAAGGACCTGCCGCAGCCGCGCATCGTCGCCATCGACAACATGGTCGACCTGCATCCGGAGACGCAGTCGGTACGCATTGATGGCGTCTACCGCGTGCGCAATACGCATTCGTCGGCCATTCCCGACATTCATGTCGCGATGGGCGATGACAGCACGCTGGCCAACATCGAGATGGGCGGCGCCAAGCTGGCCACCCATGACGAGGAACTGGGCTACCGCATCTATCATCTGGATACGCCGATGGCGCCGGGCGAGGAACGTGATATCCGCTTCACCGTGGACATCCATCCCAACGGCATCACCGCCGACCAAGCGCAGAGCCAGATCGTCGACAACGGCAGCTTCTTCAACAGCCGCGTGCTACCGGCCTTCGGCTACGACACCGGTGCCGAGATAAGCGACCGCAACGAACGCCGCAAGCGTGACTTGGGCGAACCGACGCGCATGCCGAAGCTGGAAGATGAGGCCGCACGTGCCAACACCTACATCTCCAACGATGCCGACTGGCTGGATTTCCGCAGCACCATCTGCACCGCACCGGACCAGATCGCACTGGCCCCGGGCTACCTGCAGAAGGAGTTCGAACGCAATGGCCGCCGCTGCTTCAGCTATGCCATGGACCGGCCGATGCTGAATTTCTATGCCTATCTGTCGGCACGCTGGATGGTGAAAAAGGCGACGTACAAGGACATCCCGATCGAGATCTATTACGACGCCAAACATCCTTACAACGTGGATCGGATGATTGAAGGCGTACAGAAGTCCCTGGCCTATTACGAAGCCAACTTCAGCCCGTACCAGCACAAGCAGGTACGCATCATCGAATTCCCCGGCTATCAGTCCTTCGCACAGAGCTTTGCCAACACCATTCCGTACTCGGAGTCGATCGGCTTCATCGCCGACCTGCGCGACAAGGATGATGTCGACTACGTGTTCTATGTGACCGCGCACGAAGTGGCGCACCAGTGGTGGGCGCACCAGGTCATCGGCGCCAATGTGCAGGGCGCGACTGTGCTGTCCGAGTCTCTGTCGCAGTACTCGGCGCTGATGGTGATGGAAAAGGAATACGGACGCGGCCATATGCGTCAGTTCCTGAAGGACGAGCTGGACAACTACCTGTCGGGTCGCGGTGGCGAAGACGTCGAAGAGCTGCCGCTGTATCGGGTGGAGAACCAGCAATACATCCATTACCGCAAGGGTTCGGTGGTGTTCTACCGCCTGCGCGAGGAAATGGGCGACGAAGCCCTGAACCGTGCACTTTCCCGCTTCATCCAGGCCAAGGCCTTCCAGCAGCCGCCCTACACCACCTCGGCCGAGCTGCTGCAGTTCATCCGTGCCGAAGCCAAGCCCGAGCAGCAGGCCCTGATCACCGACCTGTTCGAGAAGATCAGCTTCTATGACAACCGCGTGGTCGAGGCCAATGCGAAGAAGCGCGCAGATGGCCGCTACGACGTGACCTTGCAGATGCATGCGGACAAGCGCTACGCAGACGGCGTTGGCAAGGAAACGCCGGGCACGCTGGATGACTGGATCGAAGTAGGCGTGTTCGCCAAGGGCGCCTCCGGCAAGGAGCGCGATGAGAAGGTGCTGTACCTGCAGCGCCACCACATCACCGCTGCCGCCCCCAGCATCACCGTCACCGTCGACCAGAAGCCCGACGAAGCTGGCTTCGACCCGTACAACAAACTGATCGATCGGGTATCGGCCGACAACCGCAAGCGGGTGACGTTGCAGTAATAAGCAGAGCAAGGCAGCGCGCGGTATGTGCCCCGCTTTCGCTCAAAGCCCCTCTTCCGCCTGCGGGAGAGGGGTTGGGGTGAGGGCAGCTTCTGGAGCATTGCCGGGAAAGCCCCTGCCGAGCATGGCTCGGCACTACAAAACCCCGCTTCTGCTCAAAGCCTCTCTCCCGCCTGCGGGAGAGGGGTTGAGGTGAGGGCAGCTTCTGGGGCCTTACCGGCAAAGCCCCTGCCAAGCATGGCTCGGCACTGCAGCCCCCGCTCTTGCTCAAAGCCCCTCTCCCGTTCACGGGAGAGGGGTTGGGGTGAGGGCTGCTTCTGGGGCATTACCGGTAAAGCCCCTGCCGAGCATGGCTCGGCACTACACCCGCTCTCCCGTTCACCGAAAATCTGCTGCACTGCGGATTCCGTACGGGACCGAATGCGGTTACATTCGCCCCGTAACAGCGCCGTCGGCGGCTGATCAAACCCACCCTGGGAGGGGAAACATGCGCACCACTTTCAAGACCCTGTTGCTGGCCCTGCCGCTGCTGGCCGCCGGCTTCTCCGCCAGCGCCAGCGACAGCGCTGCCGGCCGCTGGCGCACCATCGATGACGAAACCGGCCGGGTGAAGTCCATCGTCGAGATCAGCCAGGCCGCCAACGGCACCCTCAGTGGCAAGGTCCTGCAGGTGCTGCAGTCCGAGCACGGCCCGCACCCGCTCTGCAACAAGTGTGAAGGGGCCAACAAGGGCAAGCCGATCGAGGGCATGACCATTCTCTGGAACGTACGTCCGGACGGCGCCAACAAGTGGGCCAACGGCACCATCCTGGATCCGGCCAAGGGCAAGACCTACAGCTCCAAGGTGGCGCTGGTGGACAACGGCCGCAAACTGGACGTGTCCGGCTGCATCGCCTTCATCTGCCGCACCCAGACCTGGCTGCGCGACCAGTAAGCCGGCTTGATGCTCTGCTCAAAGCCCCTCTCCCGTTCACGGGAGAGGGGGTGGGGTGAGGGCAGCTTCTAGCTAAACAAAGTCAAAAGCTCCCCCTCATCCGCCCCTTCGGGGCACCTTCTCCCGTAAACGGGAGAAGGGAGGAGCTCTGGCGCTGCTGTTTCCCCTGGCAAGCTCCAGCCAAAGCCAAAGCCAAACCCAATGCCCCAGCCCCGGCCTCCCCGGGGCTGTCGCTTTTCAGCCATGCGATAATCCGGCGTTCCCCCGCTGCAAATGATGGCCATGACCCGCAACGCCCTAGTCACCAACGCCCTGCCCTACGCCAACGGCCCGCTGCATCTCGGCCACCTGGTGGGTTACATCCAAGCTGACATCTGGGTGCGTGCGCGGCGAATGATGGGCGAAAAGGTCTGGTACGTCTGCGCCGATGACACCCACGGCACGCCGATCATGTTGGCCGCCGAGAAGGCCGGGGTTACCCCCGAAACCTTCATCGCCAACATCCAGGCCAGCCACGAACGTGATTTCGCGGCCTTCGGCGTGGATTTCGACCACTATGACTCGACCAACTCGGCCGCCAACCGCGAGCTGACCGAAGCCCTGTACGCCAAGCTCGACGCTGCCGGCCATATCGGCCGTCGCTCGGTGGCGCAGTTCTACGATCCGGCCAAGGGCATGTTCCTGCCTGACCGCTACATCAAAGGCACCTGCCCCAACTGCAAGTCGCCCGACCAGTACGGCGACAACTGCGAGGTCTGCGGTGCCACCTATGGCCCTACCGACCTGATCGATCCCAAATCGGTGGTTTCCGGTGCCACCCCGGAAATGCGCGACTCGGAGCATTACTTCTTCGAAGTCGGCCGCTTCCAGGATTTCCTGCGCGAATGGCTGGCTGGCGATGTGGCCCTGCCCGGCGTCAAGGCCAAACTGGCCGAATGGCTGGACGCCGAAGGCGGCCTGCGCGCGTGGGACATCTCGCGTGATGCGCCCTACTTCGGTTTCGAGATCCCGGGTGCGCCGGGCAAGTATTTCTACGTGTGGCTGGACGCGCCGATCGGCTACCTGTCCAGCTTCAAGAACCTGTGCGCCAAGACCGGTGACGACTTCGACGCCGTGCTGGCCGCCGACAGCAGCACCGAGCTGCACCATTTCATCGGCAAGGACATCGTCAATTTCCACGGCCTGTTCTGGCCGGCGGTGCTGAAGGGCAGCGGCCTGCGCACCCCGACCAAGCTGCACGTCAACGGCTACCTGACCGTGGACGGCGCCAAGATGAGCAAGTCGCGCGGCACCTTCATCATGGCCCGCACCTACCTGGATGCCGGCCTGGCACCGGAAGCGCTGCGCTATTACTTCGCTGCCAAGTCCTCCGGCGGTGTCGACGACCTCGACCTCAACCTGAGCGACTTCACCGCCCGCGTGAATGCCGATCTGGTAGGCAAGTTCGTCAATCTGGCCAGCCGCTGCGCCGGCTTCATCGCCAAGCGCTTCGACGGCAAGCTCGCCGACGTGCTGCCGGACCCGGCCCAGTACGACCGTTTCGTCGCCGCACTGGCCGCCGTGCGCGAGGCCTATGAGCGCAACGATGCAGCCGCCGCCATCCGCCTGACCATGGCGCTGGCCGACGAAGCCAACAAGTACATCGACGACACCAAGCCCTGGGTCATCGCCAAGCAAGAGGGTGCCGACGCCGAACTGCAGGCAGTCTGCACGCAGGGCCTGAACCTGTTCCGCGTGCTGGTCACCGCACTGAAGCCGGTGTTGCCGGCCACCGCGCTGCAGGCCGAGAGCTTCCTCAATGCCCCGGTGCAGGGCTGGGACGACATCACCAAGCCGCTTACCGCCCACACCATCGCCGCCTATGTGGCGCTGTTCACCCGTATCGACCCGAAGATGATTGACGCAATGACCGACGCCTCCAAGGACACCCTCTCCGCCCAGCCCGCCACCGACGCCAAGCCGGCCAAGGCTGAAAAGCCCGCCAAGGTCGAAGCGAAGACCGAGGCCAAGGCAGAAGGTGAAGCTTCCGCCTACATCGGCATCGATGATTTCGCCAAGCTCGACCTGCGCATCGGCAAGGTGCTGGAGTGTGGTTTCGTTGAAGGCTCGGACAAGCTGCTGCGCTTCCTGCTGGACGCCGGCGACCTGGGCCAGCGGCAGATCTTCTCCGGCATCCGCGCCAGCTATGCCGAGCCGGAAGCGCTGGTTGGTCGCAAGGTGGTGTTCATCGCCAACCTGGCCCCGCGCAAGATGCGCTTCGGCCTGAGCGAAGGCATGATCCTGTCGGCCGGCTTCGACGGCGGCGCGCTGGCACTGCTGGACGCCGACGCGGCGGCATTGCCCGGCATGCCGGTTCGCTGATGCGCGCAGGCGGGAATCGGGGGTTGCTGCAACCTTTGATTCCCGATGGCCCGCAACGCAGGGATCGGCACCGCGCCACATACCTTGCACCACGTTACCGGTGCGAACCAAAACGCCAATCCTGCCTTGAGCCCATGCATCTAGCCCTGTTCGACTTCGACCACACCATCACCGTCTGTGACACCTACAGCCGGTTCCTGCGTCGTGTGGCCACGCCGGAGCAGCGCGCGCAGGCGTGGTGGCGGGTGGGGCCGTGGTTGCTGGCCTACCGGCTGAAACTGATCTCGGCCGAGCGCATCCGGCGCCGCGTCACCTCGCAGGTATTCACCGGCCGCCATGCCGGTGAAATCAGCCAGATGGCGCGCGACTATGCGCGCGAGCACCTGCCTGAAATGGTGCGCCCGGAAATGCTGGAGCAGATCCTGTGGCACAAGGCGCAGGGCCATACTGTCGCCGTGGTTTCAGCATCGATCGATCTGTATCTGCAGCAATGGTGTGACACGCTTGGCCTGCAGGTGATCTGCAACCGGCTCGAGGTGCAGGACAATCGCCTGACCGGCCGCTACGCCGAAGGCGACTGCGGCCCCCGCAAGGTGGCCTTGATCCGCAAGCATTTTGATCTGGGCACCTACCCGCGCATTCACGCCTATGGCGACAGCAGCGAAGACAAACCCATGCTGGCACTGGCGCATGAACGCTGGTATCGCGGCAAATGCCTGACCTGAGCCCCTTTCCCTCCGGGACAGGGATTGGGGTGAGGGCGAACGGCAGGACTCTCCAATGATTACCCAACCCTCAACCGACGCTGCGCACCACCGTCTTGCGGACGGCGAAGGCACCGTTGCGCTGGTCGAACGCCTGGACCGGGTGCTGCCGCAGACCCAGTGCGGGCAGTGCGGCTATGACGGCTGCCGCCCGTATGCCGAGGCGATGGCGGCCGGTAGCGCGGGCATTGATCACTGCCCGCCCGGTGGCGACGCCGGCGCACGTGCGCTGGCGCACATCCTGGGTGTTCCCGCCCTGCCCTACGACCGCAGTCGTGGCGAGCACAAGCCGGCGCAGGTTGCCTTCATCATCGAAGCGGACTGCATCGGCTGCACCAAGTGCATCCAGGCCTGCCCGGTTGACGCCATCGTCGGCGGCGCCAAATACATGCACACCGTCCTGGCCGACCTGTGCACCGGCTGCGAACTATGCATCCCGCCGTGCCCGGTGGATTGCATCGAGCTGGTAGCAAGCCAGCAGCCGCTCGTGTAGGAGCGGCGTAAGCCGCGAAGCTGACAAAAATTCAGCTGAAGTAGATACCAATCGCAGGCATGCATCTGCCGCTGCCTTGGCTGCCCAGGACCATGTTGAACACTGCAATCCAATCGCTATCGGCTTCGCGGCTTATGCCGCCCCTACAAAGTTGCGGAAGCCGACTCCGTCAGTGAGTGAATGTAGGAGCGGCGTAAGCCGCGAAGCTGGTGAAAATCCAGCTGACACAGATACCAATCGCAGCCAAACTTCCCAGCATTGGCTGCCTCATATCATGTTGAACACTGCAATCCAGTTGTAGTCGGCTTCGCGGCTTACGCCGCTCCTACAAAACAGCAGAGCGGTAAAGCAGCACGCCTGCTCAGTATTCGTCGTCTTCCGCCTTTGGCGGTAATGGTGGCACCGTGTACTGGCGGCCATGCGCGTGGCAATCTGCCATCAGAGCTTCCGCATCCGCGCGCACTATTGCCCGCGTGCCCAGTGGGTAGCGATCATCCTCGACCAGATCCGTACGCAGGTCGGTGACCGGTGAGAACGAGGCCGATACCGCATACCGTTCCTCCGACGTGGCCAGCGCATCACCGCCCCACCAACGGATCAACCACTGTGCGTTGTCCCAGAGCAGAACCGTCTCCAGCTGGCCACTCCCCAACTGGTACCCCACCGCACAGAATCGATTGGGCACGCTGCGATCGCCATGGCGCCGCACGGTGTTGCGCAGTTCCGCTTCGATCAGCTTGAACTGCGGGTAGTCCAGCGGCTCGATGCGCTGCAACGGCGCCTGCTTGTAGATCAGTTTGGTCAACGCGGCTTGCGCCGGTGCCGCCGCATGCAGCGCGCCGCTGGCTGCCACGGCTGCGAACAACAGGTAACGCATCATTTCCATCCCTGCCTCCCTGCAAAGAACCCAACCAGATCAAACGGCTGCCTGCCCCGGACACCGTAGCCTCCAGGACAGGCAAGCAATCGCTACCGCTATCGCAGCAGCTGCTTACGGCACCGCGGCGGTGATCACGATTTCGATCTTCCACGCCGGGTTGGCCAGCTTGGCCTGCACGGTGGCGCGCGCCGGCGTTGCACCCTGCGGCACCCACTTGTCCCAGGCTTCGTTCATGCCCGGGAAATCGGCCATGTCGGCAAGAAAGATCTCCGCACGCAGGATGTTGTTCTTGTCGGTCGGCGCCAGCCGCAGCAGATCGTCGATGGCCTGCAATACCTGCTCGGTCTGGCCAACGATATCGGCGCTGGTATCTTCCGGCACCTGCCCGGCCAGATAGGCCACGCCATGGTGGATGGTCATTTCCGACATGCGCGGGCCGGTATCGAAGCGTTGGATCATGACTGACTCCCTGTGGTGAATGTACCCATCATTGTGACCGCAAGTGGAAGTTTCAGGCGTTTCTTTGCGTGAACGCCGCCATGACGCCAGCGCAACCATCAGCAGCCAGGCGACTACCGTGACGATCACCAGCTTCTGGCCGAGCCCGCGTGGACTGTCGCGCCACAGCACGTGCAACCACAGCCCGGCAAACGCAAGCCACGCCCACCACCAGGCCAGACGATGCAGCCGCTGCCATGCCCGATCATGGCCGAAGCACCAGGCCTGCAGCAGCATTGCCACGGTCACACTCAGGAAGGCAGTCTGCGCTGCGAGCCCGTGCAGCAAGGGCGCCAGCAGCGGCGCATGTTGCGGCAGCCAGCTGTCACCGATCGCCACCGCAGCCAATCCCACCCCCGCCACCACGAACAGCACGGCCGGCAAGCCGCGCCGCGCGCGCCCGCGTGCCTGCCGGTACAACATCACCCCGAGTGCGGCGATCGCCGCTGCCAGCAGGCAATAGGCCACGCGCAGCAGCACGCCGTAAGGGCCATGCAGATACAGACTGAGGGTGGCCCGTGCCCAGTCCAGGTCATCGCGGGCAAACTGAAGCGCGATGGCGCTCAGCAAGAACCCAAACAAGGCCAGCACCACCGCCAATGCCGCTGCCGGCCGTGGCAACACCGCCCGTTGCGAACTTTCGCCCATGCCCACTCCCCGTGCTCCGAGCTGCCAAGTCTAGTGCGCCAACTGCCGCCGCGCCGACTGAAGGCGATGGAAACGCGGCAGCACCGACATGCAGCGTTCGCCCCGCGCTACCGCTAGTCTTATACGTCCGCGCTGCCCCAGCGCCCAGCGTCCCCAAACCTGCATGACCGCGCCTTCCACGCCTTCGCAACCAACCGCACCGGGGTGGAAGCGCATTGCTGCCATCCTGGTCACCCTGGGCATCATGGCAATGGCGCTGCATGCCCTGGCCGGGGAGTTCAGCGACCATGGCTATCACCAGATCCGCGCGGCGGTGCGCGGGCTGTCATGGTCGCAGCTTGGCTTGGCCACCCTGCTGGGCATGGCCAGCTACGTCTGCCTGATCGGCTTTGACGCCATCGGCCTGCGCCGCGCCAAACACCCCTTGCCGGCTGCCCGCGTAGGCATCACTGCCTTCCTCGCCCACGCCGCCGGGCAGACGCTGGGGTTTGCGGCATTGACCGGCGGCGCCATCCGCGTGCGCAGCTATGGCCGCGCCGGGCTCAGCCTGGCCGAGATCGGCCAGGTGGTACTGATGAGCACGCTGGGTTTCGTGTTCGGTGCGTGGCTGTTGCTGGGCGTTGCCTTGCTGCTGGAACCGGGCGCAGCCGCGTTGGCACTGCCGATCCCGGCAATGGCGGTGCATGGGCTGGGCATTGCCATGCTGATTGGCTTCGCCGCGATGCTGCTGCTGGTCGGGCGCCATGGCCGCAGCATCGGCTGCGACCAACACCGCATGTGGATCCCGGACCGACGCACGGTACTGGAAGTCACCGCTTTAAGCGTGGTCGAGTTGTGCCTGGCATCGGCGGCGTTCTATGTGCTGCTGCCGGCGCAGGGCGATGTCGGTTTTATCGGCTTCGTTGGCCTGTATCTGGTGGCGGTGGTGGCCGGACTGGTCTCCACCGTGCCGGCCGGGCTGGGTGTGTTCGAGTGGAGCCTGCTCAAGCTGCTGCCGCATGTCGCGCCGGCCGCCCTGCTTGCTGCCGCCGTGGCCTACCGGGTCACCTATTACCTGCTGCCCCTGTTTCTGTCGGCGTTGCTGGCGGCACTGGCCAGCGTGCGCCGGCCGCTGCGCACTGGCGCCGGCACCGCCTGGACGGTGCTGCGGCCCTGGCTGCCGCAGCTGATAGCGCTGGCGGTATTTGCCGCCGGCGCGCTGCTGCTGATCGATGGCACCTTGCCGGTACCGCATCATCGGGTGCTGCCAGCGCCGCTGCCGATCGTGGAAACCTCGCATCTGCTGGGCAGCCTCGGTGGCGTGCTGCTGTTGTTGATCGGCCAGGGCCTGCAGCGGCGCAGCCATGCGGCGTGGATGCTGGCGTTCGCGCTGTGCGTCGCACTGCCGCTGCCGGCCTGGTTGCGCGGTGGCCATGTCACCGTGGCGCTGACCCTGCCACTGGTGGCAATTGCGCTGTGGGCGGCGCGGCGCGAGTTCTACCGCGAGGGCGCGCTGCTGGATGAAGCCTGGTCCTGGCCATGGCTGCGCAATGTGGCGCTGGTACTGGTGGCCACGGTGTGGTTGTTGTTCTTCGTCTACAGCCACGTCGAATACCAGCACGAGTTGTGGTGGCAGTTCGCCACCTCCGGCAACGCCCCGCGTGCATTGCGTGCCTTGCTGCTGGTCTGCATCGCCGTGGTCATCTTCGGCCTGGCGCGGCTGTTGCACAGCACCCGCAGCCCGCTGCCGTTGCCCGACGACGCCACCCTGGAACAACTGCGGCCGATCCTGGCGCAGGCCGAGGACACCCAGGCCTGCGTGGCGCTGACCGGCGACAAGGCCATCCTGCGCAGCGAAGCCGGCGATGGCTTCGTGATGCTGCAGCGCTATGGCGGCTCATTGGTGGCGATGGGCGACCCGGTCGGGCCAGCGCCGGTTGCCACCGCGCTGATCTGGAAATTCCGCGAAGAAGCCGACCGCCTCGGCCTGCGCCCGGTGTTCTACCAGACCAGCGGCAGGTACTGGCAGAACTACCTGGATCTGGGCCTGACCCTGGTGAAACTGGGGGAGGAAGCGATGGTGCCGCTCACCGATTTCAGCCTTGCCGGCAGCGATCGCGCCGACCTGCGCCAGGCATGGAACAAGGGCAAACGCGCGGGCTTGAGCTTCAGGCTGGCAGCGGCCAGCGAGGTACCCGCCTTGCTGGGCGAATTGGCAGAGATCTCCGATGCCTGGCTGGATGAAAAAGCCGGCGAAGAGAAAGGCTTCTCGCTCGGCAGCTTTGAGCCCGCCTACCTGAGCCGCTTCCCGGTGGCGCTGGTGGAGGCCGAAGGACGCATCGTCGCCTTCGCCAACATCTGGCAAGCGCCGGCCGGGAAAGAACTCTCCGTCGACCTGATGCGGCACCGACCGGATGCGCCCAAGGGCACGATGGATTTCCTGTTCATCGAGCTGTTCCTGTGGGGTGCGGCCAATGGCTATGCCCGTTTCTCGCTGGGCATGGCACCGCTGACCGGCCTGGCCGAGCACCGCCTGGCCGGCCGCTGGAACCGCTTCGCCAACCTGGTCGCGCGGCATGGCGAGCGCTTCTACGGCTTCAGCGGCTTGCGCCGTTTCAAATCAAAGTTCGCGCCGGAATGGCGGCCGCGCTATCTGGCCGCGCCTGGAGGTGTGCATCTGCCGGCCGCGCTGCTGGATGTGACCCGGCTGATTTCGCTGGATCCGAGCAGAAAGTAAGCGTTTGCATTTGTAGGAGCGGCATCAGCCGCGAAGCCGGTGAACTGAAACGATGTCGGCTTCGCGGCTGACGCCGCTCCCACACGCATGCCGACGCTGCAGGAGCGCGCTGCTGGATGTGACCCGGCTGATTTCGCTGGATCCGAGCAGAAAGTAGCCGTTTGCATTTGTAGGAGCGGCGTAAGCCGCGAAGCCGGTGAACTGAAACGATGTCGGCTTCGCGGCTTACGCCGCTCCTACAGGTGTCGTTTTGGATTGCCCGCTTCGCGGCTTACGCCGCTCCTACAGCGGCCAGGCATCACCGGCCCTGCACGTGCTGCAGGATCACTTTGGCCAGGCCGGCGTAGTCGCCTTCAAAATGATGGTCGCCAGGGAGCTTGACCAGCTGCGCGCTGCCGGCCGGCAGCTTCGGGCACAGCGCGTCGTCGTCCTCTTCGCCATAGATGCACAAGGTGCGGTCAGCGGCCAGCTTGCGCATTTCCGGGGCGATCGGCAGGCCGTCATCGCCGCCGCTGGAAATCCAGTTACTTACGTGAAACTCGTAATCCGCACGTTCGCCCACCGACATCAGCGCAGTCATGCTCAGCATCTGCGCGCTGGCCGGCGGCAGCTTGTTGATGGCCGCAGGCAATACGTCGGCGCCCTGCGAGAAACCGACCAGCAGCAATTTCGGCCGCTGCCAATGATTGGCGTAGTAGCGCGCGATGCGATCCAGATCAGTGGCAAACCCGGCCGGCGTGCGCTCGCTCCAGAAGTAGCGCAGCGAATCCACGCCCACCACCGGAATACCGGCCTGCGCCAAGGCCCCGGCCACCTCTTTGTCCAGCCCCGCCCAGCCACCATCGCCAGACACGAACACCGCGAAGGTGTCGCCCTTTCCGCTGGCCGGCACTTCCACCAGCGGCAAGCCATCCAGGTCCTGCGGCACCGCGGGCAGGCTGACGCCGCGTTGCGCGCCCAGCACCCGCGCTGCGGCGAGCTCGCCGGGCAAGGCGCTGCCCACACGCGTACGCGCGAACTGGCGCGCCCACGGCACCGCGCTGATGAAGGCTGCCACCGCCGACGCCGGGCACGCCTGCACCCTGCCGGCAACGGCGTTCAGCCACGGGAAGCGCAGCGGTTGCGGCTGCAGGCTGCGGCCCTTGATGGCATCACCGCAGGTCATCGTCGCGTTGTCCAACTGCGGGCAGAAATCCTCGGTCAGCAAGCCGGCAAACACGTCGGCATCCGCCTGGGTGGCCACCGCATAGGCCAAGGCCGCGCCGGCGCCACCACCGCCGAGAATCGGCAGCCGGTAGGTCGGCACACGGTAGTAGGCCTGCACATAGCGCGAGAAGTTCTCCACGTCGCCGGCAGAAAAGCCGCAACTGCCGCCTTCCTTGGCCAGTACCTGGTACAGATGGCGGGTGTCGATATCGACCACCATGGCACCGTCATCGCGCAGCGCCTGTAACCGCGCCTGATGCTGCGCCGCCGGCGCGTGGCCATCGCCAAACCACAGCACTACCCGCTGTGCAGGCGTGCTGGGCAACAACACCGGTACATGTTCAAACCGGCCATGACTGACCTGTTCGGCCGCCAATGCCGCCACCACGGGTGCCACCAGCAGGCCCAGCGCCAGCACACTTCTTCCCCAGATCACACGCGCCATCCATCGGTCCCGGTTTCGATCCGGCCTAGCCTACGCCTGCTGTTGGCAGAAAGATGTCGAAACCATTGGCTCAGGCCTGTGCTTCGGGATGCCGCACTTTCCACTCGGCCAGGCGCTGCCGGTAGGCGGCCAGTTCGTCGGCATAGAGGTCCATCACGCAGATGGGGCAGCCACTTTCGCAGCATTCGTTCGGGCCCGGTGCTTCGGGAGGTTGCGGGCGCGGATCGGGATCCGGGCCGGTGACGGCGGGTACGGGCAGTTCGTTCATCACAGCGGCCGGTGCGGCCCTATCAACGGTGGGACGGACGCTAGTTTAGCCAACGGCCGCGCTCAGCCCGCAACCCGGCGCAGGTTGGCGCGCGCCTGGGCATCGTAACGTTCATGGAAGAACTGGCTGAAGAATATCCGCGGTTGCGCCAAGACCTTGCGCAGGAAGCGGCGCCGGTTGAGGCGGAACAGGAAGCCCGGCACCTTGCCCTGGTATTCCTCGGCGATGCCACGGTCATAGGCGTCGAAGATCGCATCCGGGGCACCGAGGATGGCCATGTCGCTGTCCAGGAACAGCGCGGCATCGGCATCCAGCGAGCTCCCGTCCAGGCTGCCGTGGCGAGCGGTGAGCTCGATCAGCGCACTCACCCGCGCCGCATCCACGGCGGTGTCCGGCAACCAACGGTTGATTCCGGCGGCGGCCAACTGCGCCGAGCGCGCCTCGTTGTCGCCACGCCCGGCTTCATAGATCGCATCGTGGTACAGCACCGCCAGCAACACTTCCAACGGCTGCTGCCAACCGGGGCCGGCGGCGACATCGCGGTAGTGCTGCAGCAAGGCCTGCACATGGCCGAAGTTGTGATACGCACGTGGTGGCTGCGCGTAAGCGGTTTTCAGCTCGGCCAGCAGCGGCGGGGGCAAGGTCTGCAGCAAGTCGTCCATGCTGGCATCTTGGCACGAAGCCATCGCCGCGGAGCGCACACGATCGCGGCGCGCCGGGCGGCTCGGATGCTGCGGATATCCATCACCCGCCTGCGCTTACCCCAGCTGCCAGCGGCCTTCGATCTGATAACGCCCCTGGCCGAGGAAACTGCGCACCAGGATGAATTCGCGCACGAACCAGCGGAATGGCTGCACCGGCTGGATCGGCAGGCGCCGCCGGTCGTACAGCAGGGTCATATGCGGAGTGAAGCGCGGGTCCAGTTTGCCGCCCACGCCGTGCAGGCAGCGTGCCAGTTCTTCGTGCAGGCCATTCAATAACTCGGCGCCGTATTCACTGCGCAGCACGAACGGGTTCTTCACGCTGCCGGCAAAGCTGCCCACCTGGTCAAAGCAGACCTCGAACTCGGGCATGCGCACCCGCGCCGCAGCCTGCCTGACCTTGGGCAGCAGGCTCGGCGGCAGGCCGGCGTAGTCGCCCAGGTGCTGCAGGGTCACGTGCAGGCGTTCGGGCGCCAGCGGGTGCCCGAGCAGGCCATGTTCCTCGCGCAAGCCATCGGCCAGCTCCGCCACGCGCTCGGCCGTCATCGGGTCCGGCATCACGGCAAAGAACAGGCGCTCGGTTGGAATGTCGCTGCCCAGGCCCAGCGTCATCTGGGCCTCGGTGGAGGAAAGCTGCTTCGTCATGGTCTGCTATCGAAAGCCGGCCGCCGTACCCGCTCCGTCGCGGCGGCCAATACTGTCTGGGGCCGCGGATACTAGCAGACAGCGCCGGCCGCGGCCCGGCCATGGCCAAAATTTCACCACCCATTGCCGAGCCACGTGCTGCAAGGGCTGCCGATGGTTATCCACATGTTTGCAGCGGGCTGGTCCACACCCGCTGTGGATTTGTACCCAACACCTCCCATGCCCCTGCAACAGGCCTACACTGGGGATGCCGCAGCACTCTCCGGGTGATCGCCATGATCGGTTGGAATGCGTTAGTCCTGCTTGCCGCCAGCAGCGTGGCCTTGGCCGCGCCTGCACCGGCCGCCTCCCCCGCCGCCGCCGTGCCTGCGCCGGCACAGGTGCCCACCCCGCAACAGGTGATGGCGATACCGCCGGAAGTCCGAGCGCAGCTGCAGGAGCGGGTGCTCAAGGTTGCCAATTCTCCCGAACAGCGCCTGCATCTGCTGGTGGAACTGGTGTTCCGCCCGGAGGGCATGGGCCTGGAATACGACACCGAAGCCACCTTGACCGTGGCCGAGACCTGGCAGCAGCACCGCGCCAACTGCCTGTCCTTCACCCTGCTGTTTGTCGCCCTGGCCCGCGAGATCGGGCTGGAGGCACGCATGCAGGAGGTCGGGCAGGTGGTGTCGTGGTACCAGGACCAAGGCCTGATCTTCAACGCCGGCCACGTCAATGTCGGCATGCGCGTGGACGGCCGCAGCGCCACCTTGGACCTGGACAGCAACGTGCTGTACGACCGCCGCGGCCCGCAGCCGATCAATGACAGCCGCGCCCTGGCCCACTTCTACAACAACCGCGGCGCAGAGCAGCTGGCCGTGCATGATTACGCCGGCGCCCGCGCCTACTTTGCGGCGGCCTTGCGGATGGACGCACGCTTCGTGCCGGCATGGAGCAACCTGGGCGTGCTGGAATCGCGCGAGAACGATCTGGATGCCGCATCCAAGGATCTTGAAACCGCGCTGGCGATCAGCCCCTCGCATGCCCCGGCCCTGCACAACGCCACCAAGCTCTACCAGCGTATGGGCAATACCCGCCGCGTCACCCAGCTGCAGGCGCGGCTGGAACAGGTGCGCAAGCGCGATCCGTTCTATCAGTTCATGCAGGGCAACAGCGCCGAACGCGACGGCGACTATGCATTGGCGACGCACTACTATCGGCAGGCCGTGAGGCTGTACGACCATGCCCATCAGTTTCATTTTGGTTTGGCGCGGGCTTACTTCCTCAGCGGCAACAACCGCTTGGCCGAGCGCGAAATGAAACGCGCTCGCGATCTCGGCGGCGATCCGCTGCGGGCGGTGTACCAGAGCAAGCTCGATGGCATCCGCCGGCTGGAAGCGCGCCACGCGGCGCGCTGACCGCAGGCCACTACGCGGCGCAGCCTGTCTGCGCCGCGTAAAGCTGGCTCAGGCCTTGCGCAGGAAGCAGGTCTTCAGCACCAGTCCCTTGATCTTTTCCGAGTTGCCTTCGATGTGTTCGGCATCGTCCTCGACCAGACGGATGTTGCGGATCACCGTGCCCTGCTTGAGCGGGATCGACGAGCCCTTGACCTTCAGGTCCTTGATCACGGTGACGGTGTCGCCGGCCACCAGCACATTGCCGTTGCTGTCGCGCACCACCAGTGCAGATTCGCTTGCTTCACCTGCGGTCCACTCGTGGCCGCAGTCGGCGCAGATCCACAACGCGCCATCGGCGTAGACGTTTTCCAGCGAACATTGCGGGCAGGAAGTAACAGACATGGGGGACTCCCGGACATTGAATAGCCGCCTATTCTAGCCGCTGGGGTCACAGTCGCTCACACCGTCGCCACGCAGGGGGCGGGAAAGTGGCCGCGCGGCAGCCTGCGCCGCGTTGGCAGGACAACACGTGGCAAAAAAAAGCGGCTCGCGATTCGTCATCTACGTGGCCCTGGCCGGCAATCTCGGCATTGCCGTGGCCAAGTTCATTGCCGCAGCGGTTTCCGGCAGCTCGGCCATGTTCAGTGAAGGCGTACATTCGCTGGTGGACACCACCAATGAAGTGTTGTTGCTGCACGGACTCAACCGTGCCAGCCAGCCACCGGACCGGGCCCATCCGTTCGGGCGTGGCCGCGAGTTGTACTTCTGGAGCTTCATCGTGGCGGTGCTGGTATTCGCGATGGGCGCGGGTATCTCGCTGTACCAGGGCATCGTGCACCTGCGTGACCCCGAGCCGGTCGCCAACCCCACCATCGCCTACATCGTACTGGCGGTGTCGCTGCTGTTCGAAGGCACTTCGTGGTGGGTGGCGCTGCGCGAGTTCCGCGCCAGCAAGGGTCGCTATGGCTACTTCGAGGCCTTCCGCCGCAGCAAGGACCCCAGCACCTTCACCGTGCTGCTGGAAGACAGCGCGGCGATGCTCGGTTTGCTGATCGCGCTGGCCGGTCTGCTGGGCGCGCAGTGGCTGGGCATTCCTGAACTCGATGCGCTGGCGTCAATCGGCATCGCGGCGGTGCTGGCGGTGGCGGCCTTCCTGCTGGCGCGCGAAACCAAGGGCCTGCTGATCGGTGAGCCCGCCCATCCTGAACTGGGCCAGGCCTTGCTGGAGCGGGCCAATGCCGACCCCGACATTGAAAGCGCGAACGGCGTGCTGACCATCCAGGTCGGCCCGAACCAGGTGCTGGCCACGCTCAGCGCGGCCTTTGACGACCGCTGCACCACCCAGCAGATAGAAGCCTGCGTGGCTCGCATCGAGCAGGCCGCGCGCCTGCACCACCCGGAGATCGTCGCGCTGTTCGTCAAGCCGGAGACGCCCCAGGCCTGGCAGGCCCGGCTGGATGCGCTGGAACCCGGATCGAAACCGGAACCGGCCAACGGCATGTGAAGCCAGCGGCGCGGCCGCGTAGTAAAGTGCGCGGCCGATTCAGCAGCAAGACGTGCAGGCATCATGAAACTCGGCATCGACTTTGGCACCAGCAACTCCGCCGCCGCCGCCCATATCGACGGCAAGGTGGTACCGGTCAGTTTTGGTGACGCCCAGCAGTTCCGCACCACGGTTTACTTCCCCGAGGTGATGCGCGACCCCAACGACTTCGAGCTGACCCCGGCGCTGGAACAGCAGGTCGACGACCTGATCGAATCCGGCCGCCGCAGCGCGCGCGCCGCCGGCACCACCCGCAGCCATGAGCAACTGCGCAGCGACGCCATCCGCGTGGTCCGCCGGCAATGGATGGAAGAGCGCATCCGCGAGCCGCGCAGCTCCACCGCGCTGCTGCAGAACGCGGTGTATGGCGATGACGCACTGGAAGCCTACTTCGAGGAGAACGAAGGCAATCTGGTGCAGAGCCCGAAATCGATGCTGGGCTACAACCTGCATCCACGCGCCAAGCAGACCATCACCGGCATCGCTACCCACATCCTCGAACACATCCGTCTGACCGCCTCGCGTCAGCTGCAGCGCAACGTGCGCAGTGCGCTGCTTGGCCGTCCGGTGCAGTTCCGCAGCTCGATTGGCGCAGCCGGCAACGACCAGGCGCTGGACATCCTGCGCAGCGCGGCAATGGCGGCCGGCTTTGACGAAGTGGATTTTCTTGAAGAACCCGCGGCCGCTGCAATGCACTACCACGCGGTCAGCAGCGAGCGGCATGAAGCGGTGATCGTCGATGTGGGCGGCGGTACCACCGACATCGCCCACGCCAGCGTGGGCGGCAGTGCGGCGCCACAGATCCACCGCGCCTGGGGTATCGCCCGTGGCGGTACCGATATCGACCTGGCCTTGAGCCTGGCTGGCTACATGCCGCTGTTCGGTCGCGGCATCACCCGCGTGCCGGCGCACCACTACGTGGAAGCGGCGATGGTGCAGGACATGACCCGCCAGCGCGATTTCCGCCAGCACAACTACGATGCGGTGGAACTGCCCTACGGCCCGCGCCTGCAGGCACTGCAGGATACCGGCAACACCGCGCGCCTGTACCGCGCGGTGGAACACTGCAAGATCGCCCTGAGCAGCCAGCCCAGCCACGGCAGCGCGCTGGACTTCATCGAGCCGGGCCTGTCGGTCAAGATCGACGCCCCGCATCTGACGGCGGCGGCCGGGGGCTATCTGTCCGAGCTGGAGACACTGCTGCAGCAGGTGCGTGCCGATATCGGCCACGATCCGGCCGCGGTGTTCCTGACCGGCGGCATGTCACGCGCTGGTTACATCCAGCGGGCGGCTGCGGCGGCGTTCCCGAATGCCCGGCTGGTGCACGGCGACCCCTCGTTCGGCGTTGTGCAGGGTCTTGCACTGGCTGCAGCAGCAAACACCGCAGATGTGGGAGCGGCGTAAGCCGCGAAGCTGAAGCTCTCAAAAGCAAAGAGCTACCTCTCCCCATCCCTCCCCTTGCCTGCGGCGAAGGGAGGGAGCTTAAAGCTAACCCTCCCCAACCCTCCCCTTGCCGGTAGCAAAGGGAGGGAGTTTGAAGCTTCCCCAATCCTCCCCTTGCCTGTGGCAGAGAGAAGGGAGCGGATACATCAACGATCCAGGCTCACCCGCACGCTGCCCGAATGCGACTGGATCGAAATATCGCCGTCACCGCCACCGATGCGTGCATCCAGATTCTTGCCCGGCCCATAACGCGGGGTCTGCACCTGGCCGACATCGGAGCGGATGCTGCCACTGAAGCTGCTCACCTTCAGCTGCGCCGAGGTACTGGCCGGCAGGCTCAGCGACACCGAGCCGCTGACCGTTTCCAGGTTGATCCGGCCGCCGGGCTGCAGGCCTGCACTGCGCACGCCCAGACTGCCAGATACCGACTCCGCATTGAGCCGCTGCACGCTGGCCAGATCCAGGGTGATCCCACCGCTGACCGTGTTGGCAGATACTTCGCCGCCGCTGCCACCGGAAACATTGATTCCACCGCTGACCGTGGTGGTATCCAGCCGCGAGGTGCGCAGCTGTGAACGGATCTGACCGCTGACCGTGGTCAGGTCCGCCTCGCCGGCGCGCCCGTTGGCAGTCAGGCTGCCGCTGACCGTGGTGACCTGCAGCCGGCGCAGATCCACCTCGCTCACATCCACCCCGGCACTGACGGTGCTGGTGTGCAACTGCGCCGCGCGCGGCACCCGCAACTCCAGCACCGCGCCGCGGCTGTTGCTGCGGTTCTGCGGGTAGACCACCTTCATTGCCACGCGGTTGGCACTGCTTTCCACGTCCAGCCGCTGGCCTTCGCCCAGCGAGCCGGTCAGCTGCACTTCGTTGCGGTCCCAGCCGCGCACGGTGACATGGCCGGCAATATTGCCCAATTCCACCCGGCCGCCGCTGGAGAGCGGCAGGCTGCGGTTGACGGCGGTCTGCGCCAAGGCGCTGCCCAACGGCGCAAGCAGGAGCGCCGCTGCCAGAAGACGGTGCAGAGAAACATTCATTAGAAACTCCTTCAAGTTGAAACGCCGTTCGGGTTGACGCCCTTGCGGGTGAGTTCAAGCCGCAGCGCGTAGGTGCGCTGCAACTGTCCAAGTAGAAAAGCGGCATCGGGGCTTTGCGCGATGGCGCTGCGGATGCTGCCCGCGCTTTCATCCAGCTCGCGCAATGCCGGTTGCAGCTCGGCTGGCAGCTTGTCCTGGGGAAGCGTCGCCATCGCCTGCCGGTACTGATAGGTGATGGTGTTGGCCTGGTGCTGCAGCATCGACTCCTCCACCGCCACCGACGGTGCCGGCTGCGTTGGCAACAAGCTCATGCCGGCAAAGCCAACCAATGCCACCACGACCGCCGCAGCGGCATAGCGCGGCCACTGCCGGCGTGCGCGCCGGGCTGGCACGGCACTACGCGCAGAAACCGCTGTCGCAGGCAACTGCGGCCGTGGCGTGTGCTCCAGCTGCGCGGCAATGTGCTGCCACACCGCCGCTGGTGGCACCCGTTCGGACGGCAGGCCGCGCAGTCGCTGGGCCAGTACATCATCGTGATCGTTGTCGTGGTGATTCATCATGCGTCTCCAAGCCGCGTGCGCAACAAGCTGCGCGCACGATGCAGCTGTGCCTTGGAACTGCCGACAGCCATCTGCAGTTCCACGGCGATTTCCTGGTGTTTCCAGCCTTCGATGTCGTGCAATACCAGCACCGCGCGTGCACGCGGTGGCAGCGTCAACAGCGCGCGTTCCAGATCCATGCCGGTGGCATGGCAGCGAGGGGTTTCGGCCATTTCGGCCAGTACGTCCATCCCCGATTCACCGATGTCCAGCGACTCGAACGTTGCTGCGCGCAGCTCCATCAGTGCCGTATTCACCGCCAGCCGATGCAGCCAGGTGGCCAGTGCGCTCTCGAAGCGGAACTGCGGCAGCTTCCGCCAGGCCTGGATGAAGGTCTCCTGCAGCACATCCTCGGCGCGCGCGGCGTTGCCGCCACACAGCCGCCACAACAAGGCGTACAGGCGCGGCGAATGACGCCGGTAGATACGCTCGAAGGCGCGGGTATCCCCTTCCGCGGCGGCACGGGCCAGCGCGGCGTCGTCAACGACGGGCGGTGAGGGAGCGGTGGCGGTCACGAGGGTGTCGAGCATATCCATTGGATGCGGCAAGCAGCAAAAAGGTTTAAACGCGATTGAACGTTTTGCGGAAGCAGCCGGCAGCGCGCCCGCGACTGGCAGCAAATGCCGCACTGGCCGACAATCCCGGTTCCCCCAAGCCTTGCCGCCACATGCTGCGTACCTCCGCCCTGCTGCTCTGCGCCACCCTTGCCCTGGCCGGTTGCGCCACTGCCCCTGCCACCAGCAACGCGCCGGCCCCCCAGGCCAGCATGCCGCAGGAAGCGCAGGCACCGGTGCTGCTGATTTCCATCGACGGCTTCCGCAATGATTACCTGGACCGCGGCCTGACCCCGACGCTGGCCGCGATGGCCGCCGGCGGTGCCCGCGCCGAGTACATGCGCCCGTCATACCCGTCGATCACCTTTCCCAACCACTACACGCTGATCACCGGGCTGCGCCCCGATCATCACGGTGTGATCGCCAACTTCATGACCGATCCGGATATTCCCGGCGTGCGCTTCAGCATGTTCGACCCGGCCACGGTCGGCGACGAGCGCTGGTGGGACGGCGGCAAGCCGCTGTGGACCAGCGTGCGCGAACAGGGCGGACGCGCCGCGGCCATGTTCTGGGTGGGCTCGGAGGCGCCGGTGCACGGCGCTCGGCCAGAGTTCTGGCAGCCGTTCGACATCAAGGTGACCTCGCAGCAGCGCGTGCAGCAGGTATTGCAATGGCTGGCACTGCCCGCCACCGAACGCCCGCACTTCATCACACTGTACTTCGACAAGGTCGACACCATCGGCCACCGCTACGGGCCGGACTCGGCCGAACTGAACGCCGCGCTGGGCGAGGTGGACAGCGCGATCGGCAAGCTGTTGGCCGGCATCCGCACCCAGGGCCTGCAGCAGAAGATCAACATCGTGGTCACCTCCGACCACGGCATGACCGCCACCCAACCCGACAGACAGATCTATCTCGATGACCTGATCGACGTCAGCAAGCTGGACTTCGGCTGGACCGGCGCCTACGCCTCGTTCAACGCCCTGCCCGGCGGTGAGGCCGCCACGCGGCAGTTGTTGGCCGGCACCTATCCGCATATCAACTGCATCACCCGCGAGCAGATCCCGGCCCGCTTCGAATACGGCCATCACCGGCGGGTACCGGCCTATATCTGTACCGCCGAGCTGGGCTGGCAGGTCACCACTCGCCAGGCCGAGAAGCGCAAGGGCCATGAACTGCTGGGCGAGCACGGTTATGACAACACCTTGCCGGACATGTATTCACCGTTCATCGCCCATGGCCCGGCCTTCGCCCAGGGCGTGACCATCGCGCCCATCGACAATGTCGACATCTATCCGCTACTGGCCCGCCTGCTGAACATCACCCCGGCCCGCAACGACGGCAATCCGCACCATACCGATGCTGCCCTGAAGCACTGACGCACCCGCAAGGAACCCGCATGAAGCACTACCTCCCCGTCTCGATGCAGCAATGGATTGACCCGATCAATACCGGCCTGAGCATCCTGTTGATCCTGGTCGTGGCCTGGCTGCTGCGCCTGCTCACCCGGCGCCTGCTGGCGCGGGTGGGCCGCCACTACACCCTGCCGGCGCAGATCGAGATGGCGATCCGCCGCCTGTCGAACTTCATCATCGGCGCGGTGGCGCTGGTTGCCATCCTGCAGGCGCTGAACGTGCAGGCCAGCGTGCTGTGGACCGCCTTCACCGGCTTCGCCGCGGTGGGTGCGGTGGCGTTCTTCGCGGCCTGGAGCGTGCTGTCCAACATCTTCTGCACCTTCCTGATCTTCACCACCCGTCCGTTCCGCCTGGGTGACCAGATCGAGCTGCTGGAGAACGGCGAGAAACCCGGCCTGAAGGGCGTGGTGACCGACATCAACCTGATCTACACCACCCTGCACGAAGTCGGCGGGCCGAGCGAAGGCACGCTGATGCAGATTCCCAACAGCCTGTTTTTCCAGCGCGGCCTGCGCCGCTGGCGTGGCGGCGACGCGCTGCCGACCAGCCTGCAGGGTGACGGCTGAGTTGCGCAGGCCAGCGCGCGCGCCCCTCGACTGGACGCGGCATTCCCGCCACGGCGGGAACCGCTGCAGGCGCACTCGCCTCTGCCCCCCCCGGCTGAACGGGGCGGCCACGCTGCTGCTGCGGTCCACAGCGTTCCGCTCCCATCCACGCAGCCCGTGCGAAAATTGCCGACATTGAGCGACCGGCCCGGTCGCAAGCCCCGCACGCAATGTCCGCCTCTCCCAATTCTTCATGCCCTGCCCCGCAGGCAGGCGACGCTTTTGCCGTTGCCGACCTCCAGGCTCCCCGCTCCGACCGCCAACGCTGGCTCAGCGTGATTGCGCTGGCCCTGGCGGCCTTCGTCTTCAACACCAGCGAGTTCGTCCCGGTGGGCCTGCTCAGCGATATCGGTGGCGACTTCGGCAAACCGATCGAACAGGTCGGCCTGATGCTGACCATCTACGCCTGGGTCGTGGCGCTGACCTCGCTGCCGTGCATGCTGCTGACCCGCAATTTCGACCGCCGCAAGCTGCTGCTCGGCGTGTTCGCGGTGTTCATCCTCAGTCATGTGCTGTCCGCCGTCGCCTGGAGCTACCCGGTGTTGATGGCCAGCCGTGTCGGCATTGCCCTGGCGCATGCGGTGTTCTGGTCGATCACCGCCTCGCTGGCGGTCCGCGTGGCGCCGCAGGACAAGCGTCCGCAGGCGCTGGGCCTGTTGGCTACCGGTACGTCGGTGGCGATGGTGCTGGGCATCCCACTGGGCCGCATCGTCGGCGAACTGCTGGGCTGGCGCATCACCTTCATCGCCATCGGCGGCGTGGCCCTGCTGGTGATGCTGGTACTGGCCCGGCTGCTGCCGGCGCTGCCCAGCCACAACAGCGGCTCGGCCAGCAGCATCCCGCTACTGCTGCGCCGCCCGGCGCTGATGGCCTTGTACCTGCTGGTGATGGTGGTGGTGTCGGCACAGTTCACCGGCTACAGCTACATCGAACCGTTCGTGCAGAAGATCGGTGGCTTCGATGCGCATGTCACCACCCTGGTGCTGCTGTTGTTCGGCGGCATGGGTTTCCTCGGCAGCGTGCTGTTCTCGCGCTACGGCCAGCGCTGGCCGCGCGGCTTCCTGCTCGGTGCCATCGGCACCTTGGCCGCCAGCCTGTTGTTGCTGCACACCGGCCTGCACAGCGCATGGCTGCTGTATGCGCTGGTGTCGGTATGGGGCGTGGCGATGATCAGCTTTGCGTTGTCGATGCAGTCCAAGGTGTTGAACCTGGCCTCCGATGCCACCGACGTGGCGATGGCGCTGTTCTCCGGCATCTTCAACATCGGCATTGGCGCCGGCGCGCTGATCGGCAGCCAGGTCAGCCTGCAGCTGGGCATGCAGCATATCGGCCTGGTTGGCGGCCTGATCGCCACCGCCGGCTGGCTGTGGTGCGTCTACGCGATGCTGCGCTGGAGCGGCAGTTTCCGCCTTGGCGGGGTAAACCGCTGAGCTGCGGCGGCGCACACGTTTACCGTGCGCCCGCTGCAGGTATGCTCTCGTCCACGCCCCTGCTTCCGGGGGTGCTGATTGGGGGAGCAAGTGGATCAGGACATCACTGTGCGCGACGCAAGCGTCGCCGACGCCGACGCGCTGAGCGCGCTGGTCACGCCGCTGGCACGGCACCTGCTGGATGCCGACAGCGCTGCCAGCGCGCACGCCTTCCTCGCTTCGCTGACCGCGGACAGCTTCGCCGAGCGCTTGGGCAATAAGGAATTCGCCCACTACGTGGTTGATGATGGTGGCGCACTCGCCGGCATGATCGCGATGCGTGGCGACAGCCACATCCATCATCTGTTTGTCAGCCGCAGCAGCCGTCGCCGCGGCATTGCGCGTTTGCTGTGGGAGCACGCGCTGCGCGTGCACGGGCGCCGCGAATACACGGTCAACTCGTCCGAAGTCGCGGTGCCGGTGTATGAGCGGTTCGGCTTCATCAGCAAGGCCGCGCCGCAGACAGTGAAGGGCGTGCGCTTCGTGCTGATGGAACGGCCGCGGCTGGTGCAGCGTGTGGTGCAGAAGCAGTACCTGAACGATGTGCTGTCGCTGCCGGGGAAAAGCTGAGGGTTTCCGCTTCTTGCCTGCACATGCACATTCCCGCCTGCGCGGGAATGGCGGTCGGGAGGCACGAGCACGGTCGCAGCGCCCGTCAGCGCAGCTGGCTGTCCTTGCTGCCGCGCCGGTTGTAGCCGGCAAATACCTCGTCTTCGTCCTGCGCCTGCTGGCAAGCCACGCACAGCCTCACACCGGGCACGGCCTTGCGCCGCGCCTCGGGAATGGGCGCATCACATTCTTCGCAGTGTTCCAGCCCCGGGCCGCTGGGCATGCGGCTGCGCGCACGCTTGATGGCGTCCTCGACGGTGGCATCAATCTGATCCTGAACGGCGGTATCGCCCGCCCAACCGGTAGCCATGTCCTGTCTCCACGTACAGCAACAGGTTCAAGCTGCCGCCTGCGTGGCCACAATTCAAGGCCTGCGTGCGCGCCGTTCAGCTATCTGCGACACGCCACAGGCCGGCCCCTCACCACATCAGGTCGTCGGGCACCTGGAACTGCGCGTAGTAGGCATCGTCGTCGGCATTGCCGGTGGTAGCCGGCGTGTCCGCGCTCTGGCCGTGGTCGAGCACGATCAGGCTGGCATCCCGCTCTCGCACTTTTTCGGCGGCAACACGCGGCAGCAGCACGAAGCTGTCGCCATCGCGCGCGATCACCAGCGCGCCATTGGCCAACTGGGTACGCAGCGCTTCGGTGACCAGCATCGTGCGGATCAGGGTGCCGTCGTTGAAGCGGTATTCCAGCTCGCCAGCGCGCGGCAGCTTGCGGTCGCCGATGATCTGCCGGGCCTGCGCGCGCAGTTCATCGGCGCGGCGCTGGGCATTGCGCTCGGCGGCCAGCAGGCGGTCCTTCTCGGCCTTTTCGGCACGCGCACGCTCTGCTTCGCGTTGGCTGTCGGTCGCCGTCGCCGGGCCTTTGCCGTGGCGGGCCTTGACCTGCTCACGCGCCACCTGCGAGACCTGCGATTTCTTCACCAGACCAGCCTTGAGCAGCTGTTCCTGCAGCGGATTACCCTTTGCCATCGTCGTTGTTCATGGTTTTGTTGCCGAGGCTGCCATGATAGCGGCCCGTCCCGTTCTGCCCAAATCCCGATGCTTGCGCTGAAATACCTGAATGGCTATCCCGAACACCTGCAGCAGCGCGCCCGCGAGCTGCTGGACGCGGGCAAGCTGGGTGAAGCCGTGCGCAAGCGCTATGCCGAGCCGCACGCGGTGCGCAACGACCGCCAGCTCTACGACTACGTACAGGCCATCAAGGAGCGCCACCTGCGCCAGTCGGTGCCGCTGGGCAAGGTGCTGTATGACGGCAAGCTGCAGGTAGTCAAGCACGCGCTGGGCACGCACACCGCCATTTCCCGCAACCATGGCGGCAAGCTCAAGGCCAGCCGCGAGATCCGCATTGCCAGCGTGTTCCGCGAGGCCCCGGCCGGGTTCCTGCGGATGATCGTGGTGCACGAGCTGGCACACATCAAGGAGGCCGACCACAACAAGGCCTTCTACCAGTTGTGCCTGCATATGGAGCCGGATTACCACCAGCTGGAGTTCGATCTGCGCCTGTACCTGACCGCCTTGAAACATGAACCCGGCTGAGCCGCCCATCGCCGCGCTCCCGCCACAGCGCTACACTCCCCGCCCTTCGTAGAACCCAGTGACGCCATGACCACCCCGATCCGTCTCGACAAGCGCGTTGCCGCGCAGCTGCAGTGCTCGCGCTCGCAGGCCCAGCAGTACATCGAAGGCGGCTGGATCAGCGTCGACGGCGTGGTGGTGGAAACCCCACAGACCATGGTGACCGAAGAAGTCATCACCCTGGGCAGTGAGGGCAGCACCGAGGCCGCCGAAGCTGCCACCTT
This sequence comes from Stenotrophomonas nitritireducens, assembly GCF_001700965.1. Classification (NCBI taxonomy): domain Bacteria; kingdom Pseudomonadati; phylum Pseudomonadota; class Gammaproteobacteria; order Lysobacterales; family Lysobacteraceae; genus Stenotrophomonas; species Stenotrophomonas nitritireducens. The sequence goes on along the minus strand of NZ_CP016756.1, from coordinate 3,809,343 downwards.
TCTGATCAACAAGCCCGCCGGCTGCAGCGCCGACCAGCTGGTCGCCCTGCTGAGCGACGACAACCGCTTTGCCGACGACGCTTCCGGCATCCGTCCACTGAGCCGTCATTTCCAGCGTCTGGACTATCTGATGCCACTGGACGATGCCGCCAGCGGCCTGGTGGTACTGACCCAGGACTGGCGCGTGCGCCGCCACCTGCAGGACTCCGGTTCCAGCCTGGAGCAGGAATACGTGGTCGAAGTCAGCGGCGAGCCCAGTCCTTGGGCCATGCCCAAACTTACCCACGGCCTGATCTATGAAGGTCGCGGCCTGCCGCAGGCCAAGATCAGCTGGCAGAGCGAGCAGCGCCTGCGCTTCGCGATCAAGGATGTGCGCCTGGGGCAGCTGCAGAACATGTGCAGCCAGGTCGGCCTGAAGGCCGAGCAGATCCGCCGCCTGCGCATCGGCCGTGTCGGCCTGAGCAAGATGCCCGAAGGCCAGTGGCGTTACCTGGCAGCCAATCAGAAGTTCTAGGCCAAGGCCCCTCCATCCCCGCAGGAGCCGCCGCATTGCGGGAGCCGTCGTTTTGTAGGAGCGGCGTAAGCCGCGAAGCTGGCCATCTCCCCGGTCACGAAACAAAACGCCATCGCACAATCTGCGGTCGCAAGCGATCAGCGCGCGGACGAAGCACCGGCTTCGCGGCTCAAGTTCCAGGGCAAGGTCTCTACGTCTGCAGGAGCCGCAGCTTTGTGGGAGCGGCGTAAGCCGCGAAGCTGGCGATGTCCCCGGTCACGAAACAAAACGCGATCACACGATCTGCAGTGACAGGCGATCAGCGCGCGGACGAAGCACCGGCTTCGCGGCTCACGCCGCTCCTACACCAGCCACAACCGCCGCAATCACAGCAGGCGAATCAGCGCCGCTGCCGCCGCACCCACAATCACCACCAGCAGAAACGGCAGCCGCAGCATCAACGCAACCGCTGCCGCCAACACCGCGCCGATGCGCGCGTCGAAGGCCAGCCCTTGCCCGGCCGAAACGGTATTCATCGCCGTCAACGAGGCCAGCAGACCTATCGTCAGGCAGCCGGCCACACGGTTCATGCGCGGTGACTGCAGCCAATGCACCGGCACCAGGTAACCGGCAAACTTGATCGACCATGCGGCAACACAACCCAGCACGATCCACGCCCACAGTCTCATCGCTCCAGCTCCGGCCCGGTCGTTGGCGCGACATCCGGCTCCAGCCCTTCATCGGCTGGGCCGTGCCCGAACCAGCCCCACACCGCCGCAACTGCAGCGGCCAATAGAATCGGCACACCGGCCGGCAGCCACGGCAGCGCCAGCACCGTCACCAGTGCGCAGACCGCCGCAATGGCCACCGGCTCGCGCGAACGCAGCCGCGGCCACAGCAACCCAAGAAAAGCGGCTACCGCCGCGCCATCCAATCCCCATTCGCGCGGGTCGCCCAGGGCATCACCGAGCAGCGCACCCAACAGGGTGAACAGGTTCCAGCACAGGTACACGCCTAACCCGGCTACCCAGAAACCGCGCCGCTGCTCCTGCGGATCGCTCTGGCTGGCAGCGGTTGCCGCCGATTCGTCGATGGTGACCTGTGCCGCCACCGGCTTGAGCCAGCCACGCGGGCGCAGCATGCGGTTGATCTGCGCGCCATAGACCGCGTTGCGGATACCCAGCAAGGTGGCCGCACCAAACGCCGCCGCACCCGCACCACCGGCGCCGATCACACCGATGAAGGCAAACTGCGAGCCGCCGGTGAACATCAACAGGCTCAGCGCAGCGGTCTGTGCCACGCTGAAACCCGATGCCACCGCCAGCGCACCAAACGAGATGCCGTACAGGCCGGTCGCTATCGCTATCGAAACGCCGATGCGCACCGCCTGCGTGATGCGCCCGGCGCTGGCCATCAGCCGCGTCCGCGCGCTTGTTCGGCCGCGGCCACAAACACCACGTCGGTGGACGAGTTCAAGGCGGTTTCAGCCGAGTCCTGGACCACGCCGACGATGAAGCCCACCGCTACGACCTGCATCGCTATGTCGTTTGGAATGCCAAACAGCCCACAGGCCAGCGGAATCAGCAGCAAGGAGCCGCCCGGCACACCGGACGCGCCGCAGGCACCCACCGCTGCCAGCACGCTGAGCAGCAAGGCAGTCGGCAGATCGACCGGATAGCCCAGGGTATTGACCGCAGCCAGGGTCAGCACCGAAATCGTGATCGCCGCACCGGCCATGTTGATGGTGGCCCCCAGCGGAATGGCCACCGAATAGGTTTCCTCATGCAGGCCAAGCTTGCGGCACAGCTCCATGTTGACCGGGATGTTGGCAGCCGATGAGCGGGTGAAGAACGCTGTGATGCCGCTCTCGCGCAGGCAACGCAGCACCAGCGGATACGGATTGCGCCGCGTCACCACCGCCACGATCAGCGGATTGCCAATAAAGGCCATGAACAGCATCGCGCCAACCAGCACCGCCAACAGATGCGCGTATTGCTTCAGCGCGCCCAGCCCGGACTCGGCCAGCAGCGAGGCGACAATACCGAACACACCCAGCGGGGCCAGCTTGATCACCAGCCGCACCACCCAGGTGATGGCATCGGACAGATCGCTGACCAACGTGCGCGTGGTCTGGCTGGCGTGACGCAAGGCCAGGCCCAGGCCCACCGCCCAGGCGAGCAGGCCGATGTAGTTGGCATTGAGCAGCGCATGCACCGGGTTGTCGACGATCTGCATCAACAAGGTCTTCAGCACCTCGCCAATGCCGCCCGGCGCACTCATGCCAGCCTCGGCAGCCTTCAGCGCCAGCTTGCTCGGGAACAGGAAGCTGGCTGCAACGCCAACCAATGCTGCGGCCAGGGTGCCGATCACATACAGCAGCAGAATCATCCGGATATGGGTCTTCTGGCCGTGCTGGTGGTTGGCGATGGAAGCCGTCACCAGCACCAGCACCAGGACCGGCGCCACCGCCTTCAACGCGGAAATGAACACCGTGCCGAGCAGGCCAACCGCGGTTGCCCCGGCCGGCCAGGCCATCGCCAGCACGATACCGGCGATCAGGCCGATGACAATCTGCAGCACCAGACTGGGCGCTCGGAAAGAGGAAGAACGTTCGGTCATTACGGGGCTCGCGGCAAACGCAAACCCCGATTCTCGCCCAGCAGGGGCACCCACCGCACCCCCGGAACGTCATGGCTGCAGGACAAACTGCCGCCTGCACGCGAACCCCGCTAGGATGCGTGGATGGATACGCCCTCTCGTTCCCATCGCCTGCTGCGGTTCCTGGCCGGTCTGTTCGGCGTGCTGCTGTTGCTGGTGGTCAGCGGCTTGCTGCTGGGCGATCACCTGACGCCCAAGGCTGTTGGCCTGCCCTCGCAGGCCCTGCCGGTGCAGCCACGGCAAACCCTGATCGACCGCCAGCTGCAGCCACTGCTGGCGGAGAACCCGGGCAAAAGCGGCGCGGTGTACCTCTCCGACGGGCTCGACGCCTACGCGGCACGCTCCATCATCACCCGTCAGGCCGGGCGCAGCCTGGACCTGCAGTACTACATGTGGCACGACGACCTGCTCGGCCACCTGCTTGCCCACGATGTCTACCAGGCCGCCGAGCGCGGTGTACGCGTGCGCCTGCTGCTGGACGACATGAACGCCGCCGGGCTGGACCCGCAGATGCTGGCGCTGGACCAGCATCCCAACATCGAGATCCGCCTGTACAACCCATTCCGCAACCGCGACGGTCTGTGGCGACTGGTGGAAATGGTGCAACGGGCTTTCAGCATCAACCACCGCATGCACAACAAGGCATGGATCGCCGACGGGCGCGTTGCCATCGTCGGTGGTCGCAATATCGGTGCCGAATATTTCGACGCGCGCCCGGACGTGAACTTCCGCGACCTCGATCTACTGCTGGCCGGCCCGGTTGCCAGCGATGCGAGCAGCATCTTCGATGAGTTCTGGAACAGCGATGCCGTGGTGCCGATCGCCGCCCTGCACTACAGCACCGACCAGCAGATGGCCAACTTCGTCAGCCAGGCCGAACTGGACGCACGCCAGCAGGAGGCCGCGCCCTATCTGCAGCGCGTGCGCGCACGGCTCAGCGATGCCTATCTCAGCAAACAATTGGACCTGTATTGGACCAAGGGCGTCCGCATCCGTTCCGATCCGCCGCGAAAGCCCAGAGGTGGCGACAGCAGCCAATGGCTCGTCACCCGCCTGGTCGATGTACTGGGCAGCGCCGAGCACAAATCACTGTTGATATCGCCCTACTTCGTCCCCGGCGCGACCGGCACCAAGGCCCTGATCGGGCAGGTGCACGATGGCGTACAGGTCGGCATCATCACCAACTCGCTGGCCGCCAACGACGTGGCGGCCGTACACAGCGGCTACATGCATTACCGGCGTCCGCTACTGGCCGGCGGCGTGCAGCTTTACGAGCTGAAATCTCGCGGACATACCAGCAAGGCATCGCCGTTCGGCAGCAGCGGCGCCAGCCTGCATACCAAGGCCTTCCTGGTAGACGACCGCCGCGGCTTCGTCGGCTCGTTCAACCTCGACCCGCGCTCGGCCTACCTCAATACCGAAATGGGCGCCCTGTTCGACGACCCGGTGTTGGCCACCCGCCTGCACCAGGAGTACCTGCGTCTGTCCAGCCCGGAGCAGAGTTACTGGGTATATCTCAACAAGGATCACGAACTGCGCTGGCTGGACCGTGCGCAAACCCCGCCAATCAGCCTGCGTACCGAACCAGACACCAGCTTCATGCTGCGCGCCAGCACCCGCGTGATCAGCTGGTTGCCGTTGGAGTCGCAGCTGTAGGCCTTGATTGGCGTGCCGTTGCAGCAGGTTCGACTGACCGGCGGCTCTCCACACCCGGCAAACGGGACGCACGGTCTATTGCGGCGCGTCTTCGGTCTGGTGCATCCGCTTCCACAACCAGGTCGCCACGTGTTCGGGCAGCTTGCTGGCAAGCGCGCTGCAGGCATCCGCCTCGCTCAGCAGGCCCTGGGCGTGCAGCATCGCCGCGCTGGCGGCAAGCTGGCCTATCTGCAACGAACGCGCCAGACCGGTAGCTGCCTCCGCGTCCACCTGTTTGAGCGCCTGCACGATCGCCGCCGACAGTTTCCAGTGCTCGGCGATACGCACTGCGGTAGGTGCGGTGCAGCGCTCCAATATCGCCAGCAAGGTACCGGGCTCACGCGTCCGCAGGGGTGGTTTCACCAGCACATCGGCGGCCGCCTGCATCGCCATGGCCGCGCTCAGGCCCAACAGCAGGCCCGCCAGCTGTGCAGCGAAACCATCCTCGCGCTCCACGCTGCGGGCGTGATCGGCCGCCGCCAGTGACACCCGTAACGTGTAATCCCACAGCAGGCGCGCGAACGCGGCATCCACACCGCTGGCCGATTCCATCACCGGCTGCACCAGCGCGGCGGAAATGATCTGGCGGATGCCATCGTTGCCGATCAGGGTCACCGCACGCTCGATGCTCTGCACGTCCTGTTGCTGCAGCCGGTACAACGAACTGTTGGCGATGCGCAGCAGGGTTGCGGCCAGCACCGCATCGCTGCCGATGATGCGTGCGATCGAACGCGAGGAGGCGGTGCTGTCATTGACGCTCTGGATCAGCTGCGGCAGCAGGTTGGGCCGTCGCGGCGTGTAGCGCGAGGACAGGTCCGCGCGGCTCAGTGCGGCCACCACGTCGTCCACCACCGCCCGCTGCACGCGCAAGGCATCGGCCGGCGTTTCCGCCGCGCCGAGCGCGCTCAGCAGAAAGCGCCGTTGCAGGTCGTCGGCGCAGATTGCCGGGCCCGGCGTTCCGGTTGCGGGCGCCGCCACAGCCGGGGCCACATACACGCGCCGCCGCGGTTGCGGCGCGTCGTCACGGCCTCGCAGCCAGAGCCAGACCAGGCCTCCGACCACTACTGCTGCAAGCACTGCCGAAATAATCACCATGAGGAACAGAAAACGCCCGCGCGGAAAGCTGCCTGCTATATCGGCCCGCCCCCACCCTTCTTTAGCCGCCCCGCCGGACTACTGCACACGCGAATGAAACATCACCTGCAATGGTGCGGACGTCGTCGCCGAGCCCGCTTTTAAGACAATTCTCAAAGTAACCGGAAATGCGCAACCCTATATTGTAAATTCCGACACGGAGATAATGATTTCAATCAATAATCGCCGCAATTGAGCATCACGGAAACCCAGTACATCGGGCCAACAACCCTCACTTTTTCCTCAACAAATAGCCTTGCAAATCAACACTCCGTCAAATCAATATCAACGAAGTGCCCGCAGCAGATTCAACGCCAGACGCACGTCATTCAAGGACTCGTATCAAAACTTGGTTTCACCCGTTAAACCATAATTACCCTGTGCCGTCACGGCCAAGAAGAAGGCCATACCGAAACCAGGCAAACAACACACACCAGATATCGGATCTGTGAATAACAGCACACGCAAACGGCAGCTTCCCCGATTGCAGTTACTCCAATCATTGTTATCGTCTATTGAAGTTTCTGCATTTAGATTTAGTTTCAAATATAAAACCACCCCTCGATAGTCACGCACGGGCAGAACCATATGCGCTGTAAAACCGGCTGCAACACAACGCGGGTGCGCGGCGGGCACCGCTTTGCCCACACGATGAAAGGCAAGCAGCCCGGCAGTTTCCTGTTCGATGGTGGTTATGCCATCGAGGGGCTCCGACCGTTTGGCCATGCCGTGCAACGAGGCGGCTTCTTTGAGGAGAACCAGGGCAACTGCGCGCTGCATGGAACGGTGGCCGACATCCCCAGCAGCCGCTGCCTGCAACGCCGGCGATACCCGGCCGACATCGATGACACCTTGTCGTGCCCACTGCCCGGCCTGGCGGGTTTCGTCAGCGCCCAGCCCCTGCCCGTCAATGGCAGCCTTGTCTTCAACTAAAGGGAAGACGGTAATGTCATCGCCCCAAGCAACACCCCTGAAAGAACAGACCCGCTACATGGTGCCTGCGCTGGAGAAAGGCCTGAACATGTTGCAGCTGTTTGGACAGAATGGCGAGCTGAGCTTCACCCAGGTCTGCCAGCGCACCGGCCTGCCCAAAGCATCGGTGTACCGCACGGTGCAGACGCTGGAGCAGATGCGCTTCCTTACCCGCAATAGCACCAGTGGCGGTTACAGCCTGGGCATCAGCGTACTGCGCCTGGGCTTTGACTATCTGTCATCGATGGACATCGTGCAGATCGGGCGGCCGGTGCTACAGCGCCTGCGCGACACCACCAGCTATTCGGCTCAACTGTGCGTGCTGGATGGGCGTGACATCGTCTACGTCGCACGGGCCAGTGCGGTTGGCGAAGCAGCGGCCGCAGTGGGCGTGGGTACCCGCCTGCCTGCGCATTGCACCGCCATTGGCCGGGTATTGCTGATGGCCCTGCCACAGCAGGACCTCAGCCAGCTGTTCCCCGAACCCAGCTTCTCCTTCACCACCGAGCAGGGCCCGAAGACGCCGCAGGAGCTGATCGAACTGCTCGGCAGCGACTACCGGCGCGGCCATGCCATCAGCGAGTCGTTCTACCAGCCCGGCGTATCCGCGGTGGCCTACCCACTGCGGGACCGCGACGGCAACGTGGTGGCGTCGATCAGCGTCATGGTTCCGCGCTCGGTCCTGCCCGCAGACCTGAAGAATTCGCTGAGCACACAGGTGCAGAAAGCCGCGCGTGAAATCGAAAAGTTCCTGCACGCCGCCTAGCTGCGCGTCGGCTGCGGCAAGAAACCGCGCCGCTGCCAACCGGGCAGTTACCCGCCATCCGTATGCATGGCGCTAGTGGAGCCAAGCGCGCCGCAATGCAGCGCCGGCTTCGCTTCGCCGCCCCGCACGCCTGGGTCGTGTGCGCTACGCGGATCATCACGGCGTGGTAGCCGTATGAGCTTATTTTTCCTGCTTCTGCAGGCGAACGCCCATGGGGCCCTGCAGCGAGCCGTCCTGGTTGACGGTGAATTCCAGCGCTTCACCATTGCTGTCAGGCACCTGCACCTTCAACGTGTCGCCATCGCGGGTGTAGTGAGTCTGCTGCGACTTGCCCAGCATTTCGACCGTCACCTTGCCATCGGAGGCAAAGGTGTAGCTCACCATGCCCATGCTGTCACTCCAGGTACCGCTCAAGCCTTGGCTGCACGCAACCAGCAGCGCCGCCAGCACGACGATCAGCAATTTTTTCATGCATCACTCCCGTAGAACCCGTCCGCCGCAGCGGTGTCGCAGCAATTATTCTGGCACAGCACCAATCAGGCTAGGCTGGTGCAGTCCACAACGGAGTCCGTCGCCATGGGTCGCATCGTTTTATCGCTTTGCCTGCTGGGCCTGCTGCTGGGCTGCCGGAGTACGCCCGCCGTCTCGGGCGACGCCCCGGCATCCGGGAAGCTGGTGGCGCGGCAGCTGGAGTTTGAAGGCCGGCAATTCCGCTACCAGGTCTTCGTGCCGGCTGCAGCGGCAACGCCACCCGGCGCGCGGCCACTGGTGTTGTTCCTGCACGGCTCGGGCGAACGCGGCGACGACGGGCTCAAACCCACCCTGGCCGGCATCGGCCCTTGGCTTGGCCAGAACCCGGACACCTTCCCAGCTTTGGTGGTGTTCCCGCAGGTGCCCGAAGGCGAAGAATGGCGTGGCCGCAACGCACGCATGGCGCTTGCCGTGCTGGACGCGGCCAGCGCCGAGTTCAATGCCGATCCGCGCCGCATCTATCTCACCGGCATATCGATGGGCGGTTATGGCAGTTGGGAACTGGCCCTGACCCGGCCCGATCAGTTCGCCGCACTGGTGCCGATCTGCGGCGCACTGCGCGCCCCCCGTGCCGACCGCCCCGGTCTGATGGTCGATCAGGTGGCCGATGCGGAAGATCCCTATCAGGCCACGGTTGCCCGCCTGCGCCATGTACCCACCTGGATTTTCCATGGCGCGCTGGATGCGCTGGTGCCCACCACCGATGACCGTGCCATCGCCGCCGCCAGCCGAAAAAACGGTGTCGACTGGCGTTACACCGAGTACCCCGATGTGCAGCACAACGCCTGGGACCCGACCTACCGCAACCCTGCGCTGTGGCAATGGATGTTCAGCCAGCAACGGCAATGACTGTTTCCCCCGCCGCAGCCGCTCGTGGCGCGCGGCTCACCGACACCGGCAGATCGCGGTACCCGGCGCAGCGATCAACGTTGCCAGCCAATGCGCGATAGCGTGACCGCAATCACGCATCCGGCCCACCACCTACACCACCCCTGCACGGCGCGGACCGGACAGTTGCAGATAGCGCACCGCCCGCTGCCCGCCCTTCACAAACAAGCACGGTTCGTGCCATAACAGCGCCACGCCACGGCCCTGATCCTGCAGGGACAGCGGTGCAACGCGCTACGCTGCAACGGAAACCGGAGACTCAGGCTTGGCAACTACCGCATCGGCAACGCTGGACCCGTTGCCGCGTACCCGTGGTCTCTATTCGCGGCTGCACCTGCTGATCCTTGCCACCCTTTTGCCACTGCTGGTGATCGGTGCGTTCGCCGTCTGGAATGCGGCAAGCGACTACCGGCTGAGTTCCGAGCAGCGCCTGCAGGAAACCGCCACCACCCTCGCCCGTGGCGTTGACCAGGGCATCCAGGACAACATCAACCAGCTGCGCCTGCTGTCGCTGCTGGCACCGCAGCTGCAGGAAACCGCCCCTGAACTTGCAGCATGGGCACGCCAGAATCCGGATATCCGGCTGATCCAGGACGACAGCGAAGACGCGCGCATCCTTCCCTCCGACTTGCTGTATGACGCACGCCGCGAAGGCAAGGTGCAGGTCTCGGACCTGTTCACCAACGCCGCCAGCAAGACCCCGGAAGTGGCCATCGCGCTGCCCTTCGAGGATGACGGCGGCACCCGCGTACTGACCCTGGTACAGCCTTCCAACCGCTTGATCGCCAGCATCATGGGCGCCGGCAGTGATCAACACCTGCTCGCTGCCGTGGTCGACAGCAAAGGCGTCATTGCCGCGCGCTCGTTGTCGCCGGAGCGTTACATCGGCAAACCCGTGCCCGACTGGGACATCCTGCAACGTCGCGGCGGCCAGCAGGGCCTGATCGATGCCAACAGCAAGGAAGGCACACCGATCATCCTGGCCTTCCACATGCTGCAGGCCGCGCCCGGCTGGGCGCTGGTGGTGGGTGAACCACAACAGAGCTTCCAGGCACGCTGGCAACAGCCGCTGCTCGGGATCATTTTCGGCGGCATCGTCGCGGCACTGATCGCCCTGCTGTTCGCCCATGCCATTGCCCGCAGCATCCTGCTGCCAATCCGCTCGCTGGCCCAGCGCAGCCACAGCGTTGTGGCCAACATGCCCGGCCCGCCCGATCCGCAGCCATCCAGCATCCGCGAAGTGCGCAGCCTGCAGCGCAGCCTCAACGGCACCGTGGATGCCCTGAAGAAAAGCGCCGATGAGGCACGCGATCTTGCCCGTGACCTCAAGGCCAGCGAGCAGCGTTACCGCGCGGTTGCCGAAGCCGGTGCGCTGGTACTTTGGCAATCAGACCGCAACGGCCGGGTGCTGTCGGCCACCGGTTGGCGCGAATTGACCGGCCAGCCCGATGATCATGCGCTCGGCAAGGGATGGCTGCGCAGGGTCAACGAGGACGACCTGGCCCAGATCGAGATCGCGCTGGAACAGAGCTTCACCACCGGCACGTCGACACCGCTGGACGTGGAATTCCGCGTGCTGGACCTGTACGGGAAATGGCGCTGGCTGCGCGCACGCGGCGCGCGCATCGAGCACCGCCACAGCAGCTGGGCCGGGGTGCTGGAAGATGTGGATGCACGCCGTCAGGCGCAGGCACGCATCGCCTACCTGGCCCAGCATGATTCACTGACCGCCCTGCCCAACCGGGCCATGTTGTTCGACCGCCTCGAACATGCCCTGGCCGCTGCCCGGCGCGGCCAGCAAGGCGCCCTGCTGTTGCTGGACCTGGACCGCTTCAAGGAAGTCAACGACAGCCTCGGCCATCCGACCGGCGACCGCCTGCTGCAGGAAGTGGCGCAACGCATCCTCGGCTGTGTGCGCGGCAACGACGTGGTGGGCCGTCTCGGCGGCGACGAGTTCGCAATCGTGATGGCACCGGAGACCCGTGCGCCCGAAGCGGCCTCGTCATTGGCCGCACGTCTGGTGGAGGAGCTGGGCCGCAGCGTCGAGCTGGAGGGCCATCACTTCGCGGTCAGCACCAGCATCGGCATCGTGCTGATCGACAACCAGGCCACAGCCGCCGATACCCTGATGCGCAACGCCGACCTGGCCCTGTACCGCGCCAAGGATGAGGGCCGTGGCTGCTACCGCTTCTTCGAGGCGGAGATGGACACTCGCATGCAGCGCCGTCGCCAGCTGGAGACCGAGCTGCGCACCGCGCTGCAACAGCAGCAGTTTGAACTGCATTACCAACCACTGGTGGAGTTGCGGCAGCGCCGCGTCAGTGGCTTCGAAGCGCTGTTGCGGTGGAACCACCCGCAGCGTGGCCTGCTCGAACCTGCCCAGTTTCTTTCGCTTGCCGAGGACATCGGCATCATGGTGCCGCTGGGCGACTGGGTGCTGCGCCAGGCCGCGCACGACGCCTGCCAATGGCCGGAGCAGATGAAGGTCGCGGTGAACCTGTCGGTCTCGCAGCTGGCCCAGCCCAATCTGGCCGAGGTGGTGGAACAGGCATTGGCCGCAACCGGCCTGGCACCCTCGCGGCTGGAACTGGAAATCACCGAGAACGCATTGATCGCCAATATACAGGCGGCATCGGCACATCTGCTGCGGCTGAAGATGGCCGGCGTGGCAATCGTGATGGACGATTTCGGCACCGGCTATTCATCGCTGGGCTACCTGCGCGCGTTCCCGTTCGACAAGGTCAAGATCGACAAGTCCTTCATCCGCGACCTGGGCGAACAGAACCAAGGCAGCGCCATCATCGGTGCGGTATCGCACCTGTGCGCCAAGCTCGGCATCACCTCCACCATCGAAGGCGTGGAAACGCAGGCGCAGCTGGCGCAACTCAAGGAAGAGCACTGCGCCGAAGGCCAGGGCTATGTCTTCGGGCGACCGATGCCGCTGGCGCAGGTGGATGACTTCATCCGCGACTGGCCCCTGCACTGGAACAGCGACTGCTGAGCCGCTGCAACTGCCTCTGCTGCCGGCACAGCGAGTGCGGTGCCGGCAACTGCGGTCTTAGTTGACCCCGCGAATCGCAAGGGTCAAGGCGAGCACGCTCAAGATCACCGCGATGGTGCCATCGAGAATGCGCCAGGTGGACGGCTTGGTGAACAACGGTGCCAACATCCGCGCACCCAGCCCCTGCACGGTCAGCCACACGCCGCTGGCGGTGACCACACCGGCAGCGAAGGCCATGCGTGATTCGCCGAAATTGTCGGCGATGGAACCGATCACCATCATGTCCAGCCAGAAGTGCGGGTTGATGATGGAGAAACCAGCCGCCGCCATCAGTGCCGTGCGCAGCGACTGCTCGCCGTTGTCGTCCAGCTTCATGCCACCACCGCCCACCACCGCGCGCCGCGCCGACTGCAGCGCGTACCAGGTAAGGAAGGCCACGCCGCCCCAGAGCAGCACGGTGGTCAGCCACGGCAGCTGATCCGTCAGCTGGCGCAGTCCAGCCACGCTGGCCAGGATGAACACCGCATCGATCGCAAAACAGGTGGCGATGATTGGAATCACGTGCTGGCGCATGATGCCCTGGCGCAGGATGAACGCACTCTGCGCGCCGACGATGGCGAACAGACCAATACCGATACCGGCACCACTGAGCCAGGCACTGCCTGCGGCTTGGGCGGAAATGACCGAAAACATGGGAAACGACCTTGTTGCTGGGGGGATGGACGCAGCGGGAAAACCCCACCGGTACGTCCGGACGCGGCAATTGTCGCAATGCAGCATCAAAAAGTAGAGCTAAACTTAGTTAACCGTCTTTAGCAGAACTTAATATGCGCATCGACCACGCCCAACTGCGGGCCCTGGCCGCAGTGATCCGCGAAGGCAGCTTCGAACGCGCCGCCTTGTCCTTGAATGTCACCGCTTCGGCGGTATCGCAGCGGATCAAGGCGCTGGAGGACAGAGTCGGCAAACTGCTGATCAAGCGCACCATTCCCACCGAGGCGACGCCGGAGGGCCAGGTGTTGGTACAGCTGGCCGAGCAGACCGCACTGCTCGAACGTGATGCGTTCGAGCGGATCGGCCTCAGCGATGCCGAGCTGCCGCGCGCCAGCATTCCAGTGGCGGTCAACCACGACAGCATGGAAACCTGGTTCCCGGAGGCGGTGCAGAGCTTCTCGCAGAGCACCTCCACCACCCTGGACCTGCATACCGAGGACCAGGACCATACCGTCGCCCTGCTGCGCCAGGGCGCGGTGATGGGCGCGGTCACCACCTTGTCCGAGCCGGTACAGGGCTGCCAGATCCATGCGCTGGGCAGCATCCGCTACGCCGCCACCTGCACCCCCGAGTTCCATGCCCGCCACTTTGCCAAGGGCGTCACCGCACAGGCCTTGGCACAGGCGCCGGTGCTGGTGTTCAACCGCAAGGACGACATGCAGGCGCGCTATGCGCGGCGTCTGGCCGGGGTGGAACAGCCACACAACGCGCCCACCTGGTGGATTCCGTCCACCCGCGCCTTCGTCCACGCCAATCTCGGCGGGCTGGGCTGGACCATGAACCCACTGCCACTGGTGCGCAGGCACCTGGACAGCGGCCGCCTGGTCTACGTCAAGGCGCGTGCCTGGGAAGACGTGCCGCTGTACTGGCAGCACTGGAAGGGCGAGGTCAAGACCATGGCGCTGCTGACCCGCGCCATCCTGCAGGCCTCGACCTCGCTGGTACGCAAACGCAAATGAGCGTCCGGCGCGGGCACATGCTGCGTTGCAAGTTTCCCTAAAGGACACTGTCTGTACCTGCCTGAGCGGCGGAAGCTGGGCTGATTGCAACGCCCACCCGTCAGGAGCTGCCAGATGTCGATCACCCGGTCTGTCCCCGTCATTTCCTGCTGGCTGCTCGGTGCGCTGGCCGCGCCACTGGCCGGTGCCATGCTGATGCTGATGCCGGCCCGCGCCGAGGCGCTGGACTGTGGCAGCAACAATGGCTACACCTGCAGCGGTACGGCCAATCAATATGCTGGCGGCTTCAACCCCGGCGTCGGTCAGGGCGGTTTCGGCGGCGGCAGCTGCACCGCAAGCAAGACCCCGGTGGTATTCATCCCCGGCAATGGCGACAGCGCAATCAGCTTCGACATGCCCGCCGGCGCGGTGAGCGGCTACACCACCCCGCCTCGTTCCATGTATGCCGAGCTCAAGGCAGCCGGCTACAACGACTGCGAACTGTTCGGCATCACCTACCTCAGCGCAAGCGAGCGCGCCGCGCCGCAGTACAACTACCACTCGCCGGCTACCTATCAGGTGCTCAAGACCTTCATCGACAAGGTCAAGGCCTATACCGGCAAGAGCCAGGTCGACATCGTCAGCCATTCGTTGGGTTCAACCATGGCGCTGGCGATGATCAAGTACTCCGGCAACCAGGCCAGCGTGCGGCGCTTCATCAATATTGCCGGCGGCCTGCGCGGCCTGCAGACCTGCCGCAGCACCGGCTATCAATCCACCCTGGCGCCCACCTGCAATGCCGAGGCCTACGTCTACCCTTACACGTATTACACCTTTGGCCTGTACCCGAGCACCGGCGTCACCTACTACGGCTACAACCGCTGGACCGGCAGTGGCAGCGGCAGCCTGCGCACCTTCCCCGCCAGCTACAGCGGCATCCGCTTCTACACCATCACCGCCGGCGCGCGTGACCAGGTGCATTGCTTCACCACCAGCTACAGCGCTGGCTGTGCCGATGGCGCACTGTTCAACAGCAGCACCAATGTCTACGCGCAGGTCGATGTCGGTGCCGGCAGCAGTGCCTACAGCTTTGACTGGGATTGGAGCGATGGCAGCCCGTACAACTTCGGTGGTGGCGATACCAGCAGCGGCGTCGGTCACTTCCGCTCCAAGAACAACGCCGGCCTGATCGTCCGCAACATGCTTGGCAGTGACTGCAGCAGCGACTGCGCTGCGGGCTACAGCGGCGTTTACGGGCCCGCGGTGAACCGCTGAGCAGCTTGTTCAGTCGAAGTAGATCGACACGCCCAGCCCGCCCTGCCAGTCGGTGGTGTCTGCGTCCAATCCACGCAGCACCGAAGCATCCAGCTGCAGACGCGGGCGCAGCATCCAACTGACACCGGCACCGGCCGCACGCATGTACCGCGCGCCGGTGCCGTAACCGGCTTCGACATAGGCCGAAACATCGTCGGCCAGCGTGAAGCTGTAGCTGGGTGAAAACAACCAGCTCTGGCCGCTGTCACCCCATTGGCGATCGGCATACAGGGCAAAACTGCTATCGCCCGGCAATGCCCAGGCGACGCTGACACCCAGATCGTAATCGTGCCCGCCGTCGCCCAATGGCGCCCGGCCCCAGGGCAGCGTGGCGCCGGCCTTGAGCGCCAAGGTGAGCTGATCACTGGCCAGCGCTGGCGCCCATTTCAGCGCCACATTGCCATCGCCACCGCCGTTCTCGTCCACATGCAGACCCGCTCCACGTACACGCAGGCCGGCCCAGCTGTCGGCGCCCAGCTGCAATTCCAGCGTATCGGCCGCGCCATAACGCAACAGCGTGTCTGCACTCCACTGGGTGATGGTCACGCCGCCGCTGCGGTCACGGCTGGCATCGGGCAGGCCCTGTTCCCACGCCCAATGTTGCTTGCCGACCGTGCTGGTGGCAAAACCAATGCCGGGGCGATCGAATTCGGGCGCGTCTTCGGCATGGGTGTAGGGGGCGGCGAGCGCAAGTGCGACAAACAGCGGGATCGGGAGGTTCATGGCTGCCATGGTCCACAGCCGCTGTGCTTGAACGCGTGAACATGGTGCGCATCGCGGGGTGATCGCCGGCCTGGCGGCGTTCGCTCGACGGATGGGTGCAGGCAGCGCTATGGGCTTCCCCGGGTGCGCTTCGCTTACCCGGGCTACGGTGCCTATGGTGCCGGCGATCTCAGTTGTGGGTCAGCGCGTAATCCAGCGCGCCGATCACGGCGGCTACCTGCGCGTCGTTGCACTGCTGCGGGGTTGCCTTGGGGCTGTCCGGATACACTTCGGTGGTGGTGGTGTAACGCGCACCGCTGACGCCGGCGCACAGGCCCAGCGCCTTCAACGGATACTCGATGACGCCTTCGGCAACCACCGGGGAACCGATGATCTCGCCGCGTTCGTCTGCAGGCGCCAGGTGGGTCACCTTGGCAACCTCGGCGTTGACCGCCTGCTGGAACTGCGGCTGGCGGTTCTCGGTGTCATCCACCAGATAGAACCCGTCCGGAATCTCGCCCGGCTCGAACGGTTTGCCGTCGCGTGCGGCCAGCGCCGGGCGGAACTCGGTTTCGTCGGTATCGGTGGTTTCATGCAGATCGATATGCATCAGCACGCGCCCCTGCAGCGGCGCCACCAGCGCCATCAATGCCGCCGACTCCTGTGCCGGGCTGTTGTCCACGAACGAACGGTTCGGGTCCAGCGCAAGCGCATTCCAGCGCTGGATGCGCTCGTAGCCCCACGGGCTCACGCACGGCGCCACCAGCAGGTTGCAGCGACCGGCATAACGCTCTGCGTGCTGGTCGACAAACTGCAGCGCGCCCTGCACGCCGCTGGTTTCGTAGCCATGCACACCACCGGTAACCAACATCACCGGCAGTGCATCGTCCCAGTTGCGGCTGCGGATGGCGAACAACGGGTAGCGGCCCGAGGGATAGTCCAGCTCGCCGTACTGGCTCACATCGAAACGCGTGCGAAGGGCATCAATCTTGCTGACCACTTCCTCGGCGTAGCTGCGCTGCACCTGCTGCAGCCCCAACCACTGTGCACGCTCAGGCGCGCCCCACGGCTGGCCTGCGGTGCCTACGGGATAGAAAGCGGCAACAGTACTCATGCGCGGGGCTCCTCAATACGGATGATGGCGCGCACTTTACACCCAAGCGGCAAGGTCTTCAGGCGGCGCGGAGCAAAGCATGAACGTGGGCTCAACCGCGCCACGTGTACTTCACTTGGAATTGCGGCACGCCGGTGCAGGCTGGCCTCACTTTGGCGCAACAGTGCGCCGCCAGCAAAAGGAGTCCGCCATGGGCAAGCTTCGCCTCACTCTCGCCTCCGCCATCGCCGCCACCGCACTCGCGCTGTCTGCCGGCGCCCAGGCACAGACCTACGGGCCGAACGATGAAGGCCGCCGCTTCAATGACGGTAGCCGCGTGGTTTGCCACAAGGTCGAGGTGGCCAACAACGCACGCGACCAGAACCGCATTGCCGGCACGGCCACCGGTGCGGTGGTCGGTGGCCTGTTGGGCAACCAGATCGGCAAGGGCAATGGCCGCAAACTCGCCACCGTGGGTGGCGCCGTCGCTGGCGGCCTGGTCGGCCGCAATGTGCAGGGCCGCAACCAGGAGCGCAACGGGCAACGCGCGGTCGAAACCCGCTGCGAGCGCGAGTACCGCTGAGTTCATACGGATACAAATGACAAAGGCCCCTGACGGGGCCTTTGTTGTTCCTGCGGCGGGCGATCAGGCCTTGTTTTCGAGCAGGCGGCTGATGTCTTCATCCTTCTGCAGCCACAAGCCGTTCATCCACTGCTGGAACTGCGCGCGGAAGTTGCGGTCTTCCTGGTAATTGCGGCCGATGAACTCGGTGGGGATCGGCAGCTTGCGTACCAGTACCTTTACTTCCGGAAGCCGGTTGGCCATCAGGTCCATCATCGAGGGAATGCCCTTGGGATAGACGATGGTCACATCCAGCAAGGCATTCAGGCCCTTGCCCATCGCGTCCAGCACGAACGCAACGCCGCCGGACTTGGGCTTGAGCAGGTGCTTGAACGGCGACGCCTGGCCGGCATGCTTCTCAGCGGTGAAGCGAGTGCCCTCGACGAAGTTCATCACCGCCACCGGAATGCTGGCGAATTTCTCGCAGGCCTTGCGTGTCACTTCCATGTCACGCCGCCCCAGCTCGGGGTTCTTGGCGATCTGCTTGCGGGTATAGCGGCCCATGAACGGGAAATCCAGCGCCCACCAGGCCAAGCCCAGCACCGGCACCCAGAACAGGGAGCGCTTCAGGAAGAACCGCAGCAGCGGGATACGGCGGTTGAACACTTTCTGCAGCACCAGGATGTCCACCCAGCTCTGGTGGTTGGCCAGCACCAGGTAATGCCCGTCGCGCTCCAGACCCTCGGTGCCACTGACGGTGAAACGGGTAGCGGTGAAGGCATGGATCATGGCGCTGTTGACCGCGATCCAGCTCTCGGCCAGCCCGGTCAGCAACGGATTGCAGGCCCTTCGTACCGCCTGGAATGGCAATGCCGCCTTGAACAGCGCCACCACGAACAACGGCAGGCAGTGCGCCAGCGTGTTGATCACGATCAACGGGAGAATCAGAGCTACACGCAACCACACCATGGAAATAACCGCGGGGAACGACCCCAGAACCCAAAGAAGCACAGGGTAGCAAAAGCAACGCTGCAGGTTGCATCCCTGCGGCCGTGAAAACCCTCGACAACAGCCATCGCGCAGCTGTCACGCGCCGCTAGCGGCCCGCCTGGTCAGCACCCGACGGCGTGGCTGCCGGCCCCTGCCCGCCGGCAGCCCGCTATTGCAGGCTGGTCTGGACGACCTCAACCCGGATGCCGGCATCGGCCATGGCCTGGTTGGCGGCCGCCAGCTTCAGCCGCATGTCCTTGCGGAAGCACTGGTCGATGGCATGCTCGATCTCCGGTTCGCGCGCCATCAAAGCGCGCAGCGCGTGACGTTCCAGCGCCAGATAGCGTGTCGGCTTGGCGGTGACGATCGTCGCGGTGGCCGGCATGTCGGTCAGCACGCTGATCTCGCCGGACAGCGCGCCGGCGCCACACCACCCCACCACCGCCTCGTCCACCACCACCGCTACTTCACCGCTGGCGATGAAGAGCATGTGGCTGGCCTGCTCACCGTGGCGGATCAACACCTCGCCTGCGTCGGCCTCGCACCATTGGCCCAGATCGAGCACGCGCCGCGCCTGCGCCGGCTCGACCAGCGGCAACACCGCCTCGCGGAAGCGCCGCTCCTCGACGGAAAAATGGGTAATGCGGTTGCGGTAGGCCTGCAGCGACAACTGGCCCACGTTCACCGCCACGAAGATCACTTCCCAAGTGGCGCTGACGAAGTCGGAGATAATCAGCGAGTAGGTGATGCTGAGCAGCCCGGATGCCACCGCCAGGCTGCGCAGCCACATCATGCGGGTCATCAGCATCGACAGGATCAACAGCAGATAGCTGGCGTGGCCCACCATGCCGTTGGTCGAAAGCGCCGACTGGAAAAAGCTGTTCAGGTCCATGCGCGGAGCATGGAACAAGGCCCGGGCAGCCGCAATCGCCACCATGCAGCACGTCTAGTCGCAGCCGTCGCCCGCGTACCGGCGCCTGCCACCCGTGGCGCTTGCGGACCTGGCGCCGCGCCACGGGTAGGCCGGTGCATTGCGACTCCGCCGCCAGTCCTGCCAGCACTACCCCGCCCCGCGCCCCCAGCGTGCGCCCGCCCCTGCCGGGAAGCGCACTGTAATCTGGACGCTGCATAATTACCGCCCACGCTTTCGGCCCGCTCGGTCATGCCCTTCACGTTGCCACCGCTGGGTGAGGTACTGGATCTGCTGCCCGACGCGGTATGCATGGTTGCGCCCGACGGCGAGCTGCTGATGGTCAACGCCGCGTTCGAGACCATCTTCGGCTACAGCCCCGCCGAGGCCATCGGCAGGCAGATCATGGATTTGGTGCATCCGGATGATCGCGCCGCCACCGAACAGTCGGCGCAGGATGCGATGCAAGGCAAGCCACGTTCAAATTTCCGCAACCGCTACATCCGCAAGGATGGCAGCGTCGTCGACATCCAGTGGTCGGCCAAATGGCTGCCCGAGTACGGCATCCGCATTGGCGTAGGCCACGAGGTCACCGCACTGCGTGGCATCGAGCGCCAACTCGAGCACCTGGCCAGTCACGACGCGCTTACCGGCCTGCCCAACCGCTATCACCTGCTGCGCGAGCTGGACGCCGCACTGGAACGCGCCGCGCGCAACGACGAGAGCCTGGCACTGCTCTACATCGACCTGGACGGTTTCAAGGCCGCCAATGACCGCCACGGGCATGAGGCCGGCGACCGCCTGCTGTGCGATGCAGCCCGGCAACTCCGCGATGGTCTGCGCCAGAACGACCTGATCGCCCGCGTCGGCGGTGACGAATTTGTCGCCGTGCTGCCGGCCTGCGCCTGTCACAGCGATGCGCTGGTCATCGCCTCGTCGCTGCGTGCGCGGCTGGCTCTGCTGGAAAGCCTGGGCGGCGACACGCCGCGCATCGATGCCAGTGTCGGTGTCGCGTGTTTCCCGACGGACGGCACCGATGCCGACGCCCTGCTGCGCCACGCCGACATCGCCATGTATGCCGCCAAGGCAAAGAAGCGCCTGGGCGACAGGCCTTCCGATCCGTTCCTGGATGCCGCGCTTTAGCACCAGTGGCTGCCGCTCGGCAGCGGCAGCCAGTGCCAGCCTCGGTGCTTCACGCTGCTACTTCCAGGGCATTTCGCCCTTGGCCACCTTCGCACTGAGCTGTAATGACGCCTCCCCTTGCAAACCCGGGTAGCGCTGCTGCATGGCGGCGATCAAGGCCGTCGAATCCTTGGCTTTGGCGCTTTCCTCATCGAAGGCGCGGATGTAACCGGCGGTGAAATCCACCGCGTCCAGATCCTGCGCCGCGCCATCGGCGTAATGGCCGGGAATCACCCGCGCCGGAGCAAGATCCTTGATCTGCTGCAGGGCCGCCAGCCAGGCCTGATGCGATTGCGGCGTCTGCGTATCGGCCATGAACACATGCGAGCCGGCGTCCACCAGCACCCCGCCCATCACCGTCCTGATCGAGGGTACCCACAGCGCGGTACGTTCGGGGCTGGCACCGCTCAGACCGATGACCTTCAGCGCCTGCCCTTCCAGTTGCAGTGTGTCGCCCTGCAGCGGCGACGGCACCAGCAGCTCCCTGGGCGCATTGGCGCCCAGCTGCGGCCCCCAGATTTTGAGTTTGTCATCCTTGCTGGCCTGGATATGCGCGATGGTCTGCGGCGTAGCCAGAATCTGTGCATCGGGGAACGCCGCGTGCAACGTCTCCAGCCCAAAATAGAAATCCGGATCGCCATGGCTGATGTAGATCGTGGTCAGCTTCTTGCCGGAGGCCTTGATCATCTCCACCAGCTTGGCCGCATCGGCAGTGGAGAACTGCGCATCGACCAGAACGGCATCGTGCGCACCAGTCAGCAACTCGGAGGACACCGCGAAAATGCCGCTCTGGCCGGGGTTGAATACAGCCACCTGCAGGGGCTGCTGCACACTTTCAGCTGCACCTGCGGTGGGAGTCACCGTCGTCGAAGGAGCTGACGCTTCGCTGCCATCCGCCGAGGCCTGCCTTCCACACCCTGTCAATGCTGCCGCCAGCGCCAGAACACCTGCCGACACCATCTGACTCGCATTTCTTCTGTCCATTGCGCCACTCCGTCAAACCGTCGATGACAAACATGCGCCGCTCGTGCCGCGTCCCCCTGCCATGGCGGACCGGAGATTGCTGTCGATGCTTGCAAGAGCAGCGTTATTGCTATGTCAGCAAGCAGACGACTGGCGTACTGCACCGGACCGACACTACGAAACGAGGATGTGGCTCAATACAACGCTGCTGTATCCGCAGTGCCACCGGCACAGCTCCCATGCGATCATCGCGCCACCCAAATACCGCCGCCGGCCATGACCTCCGAACATCCAGATCTGGAAAGTATTCACAATCGCGCCTACGCGGCAGTGGACGATGGCCAACTCAACGATGCCACGCGCGCTTTCGACGTACTACTGCAACACCACCCGGACAACCCGTTCTATCACTACATGCGCGGGCTGGCCTTGAAGTATCAGATGGACTGGGCCGGGTCGCTGCGGGACAACCTGCGCGCCATCGAACTGTCCGACGAGTTCAGCCAGGCCCAGCATTGGAACGCGGCCATTGCCGCCACCGGGCTCGGCGAATGGGCGACGGTTCGCAAGCTGTGGGCCGCCTGCAACATCACACTTCCAGAAGGTGACGGCGCTATCGATGGCGACTTCGGTGTCGCCGTTGTGCGCTTGAATCCCTGGAGCACGGGCGAGACAGTATTCATGCGCCGCATCGATCCGGTGCGCGCACGCATCCTCAATGTGCCACTGCCGGAAAGCGGCCACCGTTTCGGTGACATCGTGCTGCACGACGGCGCCGCCACCGGCGCGCGCTTCGATGGCGAACGCGAGGTGCATGTGTTCAACGAGCTGGAACGCTTGCAGCCGTCTGAGTTCCAGACCTTCGTGGTGTTCGTACGCGCGCCCAGCCGCGAGGATATCGACGCACTACTGCAGGCGAGTGCGTCCGGCATCGGCTATGCCGAGGACTGGACCCGGAGCATCCGCCACTATTGCCTGCGTTGCAGTTACGGCGCGCCGCACACACATGCCCAGGTGCAGAAGGAAAACCCGCAGTGGCAGCCCGAGCGCAACCTCGGCATTGCCGCGCAGAGCCATCTGTCGGTCGAAAAGCTGTTGAAAGACTGGGTTGCCGGCCACCCCGGCCGGCAGCTGGACGCAATTGAAACGCGCGAATGCGCAGCACCGGCGCGTGAAGATGGCCACGCCTGGTGGCTGTCGCCGGACGATGCAGGCGAGGATGACGATGCGCCCAGCGACGAGGAAGAATGAGACCTCGGCAATAGCGACGTGACGGCAGCCCGTCGCGCCGCTACCGGCGTCAGGCGCCGCTGAGTACCGGTTCCAGCAGACGGAACGTTCCCGCGTCGGCGTCCATCTCCACCTTGCCGCCGACCGGTACGATGAACTGCTCCTTGATGTGGCCGATCATCGCGCCGCGATACGCCGCGATCTTCAACGGCAGGATGTAGTCGTCGAAGATCTGGTCCAGGGTCAAGGACCCATAACCATCGCCCGGCGAGCAGTCGGTGCACTCGCCGAAAATGAAACCGGCGATCTTGTCCAGCGCGCCCATCAGTTTCAAGGTGCTGAACATGCGGTCGATGCGGTAAGGCGCCTCGGACACATCTTCCAGGAACAGGATCTTGCCGTTGAAGTCCGGCAGGTATGGCGAGCCCGCCAATGCAGTGAGCACGGTCAGGTTGCCGCCGATCAATTCCCCGCGAGCCTTGCCGCCGCGCAGGGTCAGGGTGCGGTTTTCTCGGGGTACCAGCTCACCATCCGGCTCGCTGCGATTCTGGTATTGCATCAGTTCGCGTTTGAAGAACAGCCGATCAAACTGATCGACGTTGAAGCGGTTCCAGCTGCCCGCACCGATCTGCCCATGGAAGGTAACCAGCCCGGTCTTGGCCTGGATGGCGCAATGCAGGGCGGTGATATCGGAGTAACCCAGCAGCACCTTGGGATTGGCGCGGATGCGGTCGTAATCGAGCAGCGGCAGCAGGCGCGCCGCGCCGGAACCGCCGCGCACACAGATGATGGCCTTGACCTGCTTGTCACCGAACATGGCATTCAAGTCACCGGCGCGTTCGGCATCGGTGCCGGCCAGATGACCATGGCGGGCGTCGTAGTGGGCACCGGTCTTGACCACGAAGCCCAGCGCTTCCATCGCCTCGCGTGCCAGCTGCAGGCTGAGGCGCTCGCTGCTGGCCGAGGACGGACTGACCAGGCCAACCGTATCGCCCTTGTTGAGCCCGGCGGCAAGCAGTTGTTTGTGGGTAGCGGCGATTGCGCCCTGCATGCCGATCAGAGGCAATGCGGCAGCGGCCGCAGCCCCACCGATGAAACGCCGTCTATCCATGTTGTTGCCTGTGCCCGGGATGTTGGCCCAAGAGTAACAGCGCCCAGCGGTAGAGCCGAGCCGTGCTCGGCTGGGGCTCTACTGGGAAGGCCCTTGCCGAGCATGGCTCGGCACTACGGGTGAGCGCTGCATGGCATCTGGGTAGAGCCGAGCCATGCTCGGCTGGGCTCTACTGGGAAGGCCTCTGCCGAGCATGGCTCGGCACTACAGGGAGTGCTGTATGGCTTCTTGGTAGAGCCGAGCCATGCTCGGCTGGGGCTTTAGCGGGAAGGCCCTTGCCGAGCATGGCTCGGCACTACGGGTGAGTGCTGCATGGCATCTGGGTAGAGCCGAGCCATGCTCGGCTGGGCTCTACTGGGAAGGCCTCTGCCGAGCATGGCTCGGCACTACGGGGCGCGCGCTTACATATTGCGGCGGTACTCGCCGCCTACGTCGTACAGGGCGTGGCTGATCTGGCCGAGGCTGTGGGTCTTCACTGCTTCGATCAGGGCCTCGAACACGTTGCGGCGGTCGCGTGCGGTCTTCTGCAGGTAGGCCAGGCCGTGGCCATCGTGAGCTTCCTCGTTCGCGTCCAGGCCTTCAACCTCGTGCGAATGCGAGGTTTCGCCGGCGGGCGCCAGCGTATTGCGGTTGCGCTGCCAGGTGTGCACGTTCTCGATCTGCTGGCCCTTCTCTTCCTCGGTCGAGCGGATCAGTTCGATCTCGGTCGCCACTTCACCGGCATGCTCCTTGGGCAGGAACATGTTGACGCCGACCAGCGGCAGGCTGCCATCGTGCTTCTTGTGCTCGTAGTACAGCGATTCTTCCTGGATCTTGCCGCGCTGGTACATCGTGTCCATCGCGCCAAGCACGCCACCGCGCTCGCTGATCGCCTCGAACTCCTTGTAGACGGCTTCTTCGACAATGTCGGTGAGCTTGTCGACGATGAAGCTGCCCTGCCACGGGTTCTCGCAGAAGTTCAGCCCCAACTCCTTGTTGATGATCATCTGGATCGCCACCGCGCGACGCACGCTCTCCTCGGTCGGCGTGGTGATCGCCTCGTCGTAAGCATTGGTATGCAGGCTGTTGCAGTTGTCGAACAAGGCATACAGCGCCTGCAGCGTGGTGCGGATGTCGTTGAACTGGATCTCCTGCGCGTGCAGCGAACGGCCCGAGGTCTGGATGTGGTACTTCATCATCTGGCTGCGCTCGTTGGCGCCGTAGCGCTCGCGCATCGCACGCGCCCAGATGCGGCGGGCAACGCGGCCGATCACCGTGTACTCCGGGTCCATGCCGTTGGAGAAGAAGAACGACAGGTTGGGCGCGAAGTCATCGATCTTCATGCCACGCGCCAGGTAGTACTCGACGATGGTGAAGCCATTGGACAGGGTGAAGGCCAACTGGCTGATCGGATTCGCACCCGCCTCGGCAATGTGATACCCGGAGATCGACACCGAATAGAAATTGCGGACCTTGTGGTCAACGAAGTACTGCTGGATGTCGCCCATCATCCGCAGCGCGAACTCGGTGGAGAAGATGCAGGTGTTCTGCGCCTGGTCTTCCTTGAGGATGTCGGCCTGCACCGTGCCGCGCACGGTGGACAGCGTCTCAGCCTTGATCCGCGCATAGGTATCGGCATCCACCAGCTGGTCGCCGGTGACGCCGAGCAGGGCCAGGCCCAGCCCATTGTTGGTCGGCGGCAGTTCGCCGTGGTACTGCGGGCGGCTGCGGCCTTCAAAGAGCTTGGCGATCTTCGCTTCCGCCTCGGCCCAGCGCGCGGGGTCTTCCTGCAGGTATTTCTCGATCTGCTGGTCGACGGCGGTGTTCATGAACATCGCCAGGATCATCGGCGCCGGGCCATTGATGGTCATCGACACCGAGGTGGTTGGCGCGCACAGGTCGAAGCCGGAATACAGCTTCTTCATGTCGTCCAGCGTGGGAATGTTGACGCCGGAATTGCCGATCTTGCCGTAGATGTCCGGGCGCGGCGCCGGGTCTTCGCCATACAGGGTGACGCTGTCGAACGCGGTGGACAGGCGCGCGGCCGGCTGGCCAACGCTCAGGTAATGGAAGCGGCGGTTGGTTCGCTCGGGCGTGCCCTCTCCGGCAAACATGCGAATCGGGTCTTCGCCGCTGCGGCGGTACGGGTAGACGCCGCCGGTGTACGGGTAGGAGCCCGGCAGGTTCTCCTTCTGCAGGAACACCAGCAACTCGCCCCAGCTGCGGTAAGTGGGCGCCGCGATCTTGGGGATCTGCTGGTGGCTGAGCGACTCGCGGTAGTTCTCGACGCGGATGGTCTTGCCGCGCACCTGGTACTCGTTGACCGGATCGGTGATCGACTTCAAACGCGCAGGCCACTCGCGCAGCAGGCGCAGGGCTTCGGAATCCAGCGACTGCACGGCATCGTTGTAGCGCTGACGCAGGATCAGCAGTGAGCGATCCACAGCCTGAGCCCCTCTCCCGGCGGGAGAGGGGTTGGGGTGAGGGTGCGACGCATCGGCATTGTCGGCAGCCTTACCCTCTCCCCCGGCCTGAGAGTGGAGCAAGGCATCGCCGGCATACAGATCCAATGCATTCGGCAACGCTGCATCGTCCAGCTCCTTCAAGGCCTGCCACAGCCCCTGCGCGCGCTCGGCCACTTCGGCCTGCGATTCAATGCGGGCGTTGATGCCCCTGCCCTGCTCGGCGATTTCGGCCAGGTAGCGCACGCGGCTGCCCGGTATCAATACCGTGGCGCGCGGCTCCTTCAGCGTTGTATCGATCTGCGGCGCCAGTTCGGCCTTGGTCTTGGCGCTCAGCAGGCGGCAGAGGTTGGCGAACATCCAGCTGATGCCCGGATCATTGAACTGGCTGGCGATGGTCGGATAGACCGGTACATCCTCGTCCTTCATGGTGAAGGCGACGCGATTGCGCTTCCACTGCTTGCGCACGTCGCGCAGCGCGTCTTCGGCACCGCGCTTGTCGAACTTGTTCAGCACCACCAGCTCGGCGTAATCGAGCATGTCGATCTTTTCCAGCTGGCTGGGCGCGCCGAAATCGCTGGTCATCACGTACATCGGGAAGTCGACCAGGTCGACGATCTCCGAATCGGATTGGCCAATACCGGCGGTCTCGACGATCACCAGATCGAAGTGCAGCGACTTGAGGAAACCAATGCAATCGCGCAACACCGTATTGATCGCCGCATGCTGGCGTCGGGTTGCCATCGAACGCATGTAAACGCGCTTGGAACGCAACGAATTCATGCGGATGCGGTCACCCAGCAGCGCGCCACCGGTGCGGCGGCGGGTCGGGTCCACCGAGATCACTGCAATACGCATCTGCGGGAAGCTGGCGAGAAAGCGATTGAGCAGTTCGTCGGTTACCGAGGACTTACCCGCACCACCGGTGCCGGTGATGCCGATCACCGGCGTGGCACCTGCGGCCAACTGCCACTGCTTACGCAGATGAGTCAGCTCCGCTTCGGAATGACTGCCGTCTTCCAGCTCCGACAACACTCGGCCGATTCCAATCTCGTCCTCGATCGACGGCGTTTCGATGTCATCGTGGCGTGCAGCGGCTTCGCGTGCCTTGCCGGCGCGCGCCACCACATCCTCGATCATCTCCACCAGCCCCATCTTCATGCCGTCGTTGGGGTGGTAGATGCGCTCCACACCGTAGGCCTGCAGCTCGCGGATTTCTTCCGGGGTGATGGTGCCACCACCGCCACCGAATACCTTGATATGGCCGGCGCCCTTCTCCCGCAGCATGTCGACCATGTACTTGAAGTACTCCACGTGGCCGCCCTGGTAGGACGACAGCGCGATGGCATCGGCGTCTTCCTGCAGCGCGGCACGCACCACGTCTTCCACACTGCGGTTGTGGCCGAGGTGGATGACCTCCGCGCCCTGCGCCTGGATCAGGCGGCGCATGATGTTGATGGCCGCATCGTGGCCATCGAACAGGCTGGCGGCGGTGACAAAGCGCAGCGGGGTGGTTTCAGGCTGCGCCTGCGGGAGCTGGGAGGCGGGGGTACTCATGGGCCGTGCAACATCCGGTTTCTATTGCAACCGATCATAGAACCGCAGGCCCTGCAGGTCAGGTTGCAGCGCAGCGTGACCTTTTGCGGGTTTGCGCTATCACCCGCTGCTGCGGCGCCCGTCCCGGCAAAGCCAGGCACCGCGAGCGGTATGCCCGGCTGAACATTCCCCTACCGGGAATGGATTAGAATGGCGGCCCGCGACCCCCGTCCCCACACTGACGAAGTCGCATTTTTTGTTTTCGGCCAGCCATTTTGGCCACACGATCACTGACGTTGTGGCAAGCACGCCATCGGAGCCCGCATGTTGTTCGAAACCCTCGAGACCTCCGGCCATGAGCAGGTTCTGTTCTGCCAGAACCGCGATGCCGGCCTGAAGGCAATCATCGCCATCCACAACACCACCCTGGGCCCGGCCCTGGGCGGCGTGCGCATGCGCCCCTACGCCAACACCGACGATGCGCTGCGCGACGTGCTGCGCCTGAGCCGCACCATGACCTACAAGAACGCCCTGGCCGGGCTGAATGTGGGTGGCGGCAAGGCGGTCATCATCGGCGACCCCAAGACCGCCAAGAGCGAAGTGCTGTTCCGCGCCTTCGGCCGCCAGGTCGAGGCGCTGGCCGGCCGTTACATCACCGCCGAAGACGTGGGCACCGACGTCAACGACATGGAAAACATCTACCTGGAAACCGGCTTCGTTACCGGCGTACACCAGGTCCATGGCGGCTCCGGCGATCCGGCGCCGTTTACCGCCTACGGCGCCTTGCAGGCGCTGATGGCCTCGGTCAAGCGCAAGTTCGGCCATGAGGAGATCGGCAAGCTCAGCATTGCGGTGCAGGGCCTGGGCCATATCGGCATGGAACTGGTGAAGCTGCTGCGCGAGCGCGGCGCCAAGCTCTATGTCACCGATCTGGACCCGGTACTGGTGCAGAAAGCCGTCGCTGAATACGGATGCGAGGCGGTCAAGCCCGATGCCATCTATGACGTGGCCGCCGATGTGTTCGCGCCCTGCGCGATGGAAGGCGCCATCGACATGGCCACCCTGGAGCGGCTCAAGGTCAAGGTCATCTGCGGGACCGCCAACAACCAGTTGGCCAGCCATGCCGTCGGCGATGAGCTGTACAAGCGCGGCGTGCTGTGGGCCCCGGACTATGCGGTCAACGCCGGCGGCGTAATGAACGTGTCACTGGAGATCGACGGCTACAACCGCGAGCGTGCGATGCGCCTGATCCGCAGCATCTACCACAACCTCGGCAAAGTCTTCGACCAGTCCGAGCGGGATGGGATTTCGCCGCAGCGCGCGGCCGACCGCATCGCCGAAAACCGCCTGGAAGCCATCGGCAAACTGAAGATGCCGATGGGCCGCTCGGTGCCGCGCATGAACCGCCTGCGCGGCGAGTAAGCAGCAACGCACAAACACAGAAGGCGGGCGATCATCTCGCCCGCCTTCTGTTTTATTGGACTGCTACGGCCGCGCCGATCAGAACGCCTGCTGCAGCCGCAGCGACACCTGCCGGTTGTCACCACGCGGGCCGAAGCGCTGGTCATAGCCCAGCGACAACCGCGTATTGCGGGCCAGCCACGACTCCACCGACAGCCCGAACAGGCCGCCAGCACGGGCCGGCTGCAGGCCAGCAATCGGCGCCCACGCATCCACGCCGACGAAACTGGCATCCAGGCTCAGGCCATTGCCACCCAGCGCCTGCTGCCATTCGGCATAGCCGTTGAACGCCACCCGCTTCCACAGGTATTGGCCACGCAGGCCCGCCAAGGCCTGCACACGGCTGCTCCTCCAGTCATCGGCGCGCAGGCCAAAACCGTAGCCGCCCTGTTCATTGAAGGCACCACCGTCGATACGCGTGTAATCGGCGCCCAGATACGGAGTCAGCTCGGCCGAACCACGCCCCAGCCGATAGCCCGCCTCCACACTGCTGGACAGGAAATTGCCGCTGTAACGGGCATGCACGCCGGCACGTTCGGCACCCAGCAACAGGCCACGGTCCAGCTCACGCTCGTATTGCCCGAACCCGGCCTGCCCCAGCACATAGACATCGCCGCGCTGCCAGCCGGCATACAACTGCGACTGGGTCTGGCGGTCGCGGCCGCGATCCTGAGCGATACCGCCGTTGCCATTGGCCCGGGTTTCGCCAAACGCAAAGCCCAGCACGGCATTGCCGGACAGCGCAGCTTCGCCGCCCATCATCCAGCCGGCAACACTGTAGTCGCTGCCCAGATAGCCACCCTGGCCGCCACCGCCCAGGTTGCGCATCCACACACCACTGGCCGCCGTGCGCGTGCCGCCTTCGGCAAACTGGCTGGACAGCGCGCGGCGGCTCATGTCGATGCTATCGAAGGTCATTGCCGTGGCCGTGGCATGGGCTTGCCCGCTCAGGCTTTCCAAGCTTTGTGCAAGGCCGGAAAACCCACCGCCAACACCCTGCACCGACGCCGCCGCCGAACCGAATGCCGTGGTCTGCAGGCCCGCATCGGCATCCAGTACTTCGAATGCCTGTTCTACCCGCTGCGCCGCCGACATCGCGCGCAACCCAACGCCGGCACTGCTCGCCATCGCGGTGACGCTCACCTGGTCCAACTGCAGCCAGGCGTTGTTGGCGTCATAGCCATATTTGGCATCCAACAGCGTCACGCCGGTCGCGCCGGTTGCTGGCGTAGCAAATTGTCCAATAACCCCACCGCCGGCATGCAGCAGGTCCTGGCGACGACCGTTCTGCGGCACATAGCCATTGACCGCACCACTGACCGTCACCCCGCCGTCCAGGCTGGCGGTACCGGTCACCTGCAGAGCATTGGAGCCCAAGGCCACCATCAGCTGCGCGCCGGAGCGCTGCAGGTAGTTGCCCTCGATGGTTGCCGAGCCCACATTGCTGAGCACTATCACGCTGGCGCCATTGTCCACATTGCCCACCACCCGTGCGGTGCCGCCCATGAACTGCAATGCGGCAGCGCTGGGGTTGGATTGCGCGTCGATAGTGACGTTGGAACGGATCGAGCCGCCGTCCTGCAAGGCCAGCGTGCCCCGCTGGATGCGGGTAGCGCCGGCATAGGTGTTGGCGGCCGACAAACCCAAGGAACCGCTGCCGGTTTTCACCAGACCGCCGGCACCACTGATTGGATTGCTCCAGACAGAGTTGAGCCCAAGCCGGTTCACATCAACCTTGATATCGCCCCAGTCCGCCTTGCCCGGCCCCTTCACCGCCTTGCCCACATTGAGCAGGCCATAACCGAACACCGCATCCGGGCCGACCTCACCCAGGTCGGTGGCCGTACCCAGCAGAGTCTGCCGGACCAGGTCGTTGTTGAAGTAGGGGAAGGCCTGCCACACCAGTGCCGCCGCGCCCGACACCAGCGGCGCCGCATACGAGGTACCGCTGCCGTAGAAATAGGCCAGATTGTTGGCGGTGCTGTCATGGCCGATGAACATCGATGTGCCCGGCGCCACCAGACAGTAATTCTTGGCCACGCCGCAGGCGTTGGAGTAATACGCCAATGCAGTCGGATTGGCTGTATCCAACGCTGCCACTGCCAGCCAGCCGCGTTCAAGATCCGCCGCCGGGTAGGTGCCACTGCCACCCACCTTGCTCGGCAGCGCCGCCATGTCCGACGGATTGGCCTTGGACTCATTGCCGGTGGCAAACACCACCAAGCCGTCATTGTCCCTGATAAAGGGGCGGTACTCGTTGGCAATCTCGGCCGTTACTGTTGGCCGGGTCCAGTACAGGCCGCCCCAGGAGTTGTTCATGATGCGCATGCCGTCGCGGATCAGGTCGGCATGGATAGGCGCCAGGCCCAGCGCGCCGGTCACCTCATTGCCATTACCGGAACCGTCGTCGGTAGGCGCCTTGTCCGCAATGATGCGTGCCGACAGGATCTGCGCCCCCGACGCGATACCGCCCGGCCATTGCCCGGCGGGTGCGCCGGCCGCCAGCTGCGCTACCGTGGTGCCGTGGCCGACCACGTCATCCACCGACAGATTGTTCTGGGTTGAACTGATGTAGTTGCGGTTGGACAGCACCCGCCCCGCCAGCGTCGGGTGGTTGCGCATCACCCCCGAATCGATCACGCCGATGGGGTAGCCGGCACCGGTCAGGCCCATCGCATGCGCGGCCTTGGTATTGGTCAGGGCCAGATGGGCGTCAAACGCCGGCTGCGGGGTCACTGGTGGGGTGACGACGGGCGGTTTGGTGGTCGGCGGCGGGTTGACCGGCGGTGTCACCGGTGGCGGATCGGATTTTGGCCCGCTGCCACTGCCGCAAGCCGCCAGGGCCAGCGCCAATGAACCGGCCAATACGTTGCGCGCCACGTTGCTGCCCACCATTGCACTGCTCATTGCGTCTCCTCCGTCCTGTGGATGATTTCCCAATTCAGGTATTACCTGACCCCGGTAGCACTCCGGCTACCTTCTATACTGCAACGACAATCCCCTGTCTGTGGGGATGTGCCGTTGGTCCAATGTGCCCGGCCCCGCGGACGTTCGATAATTGCCGCAAGGTATAACCGAGATTGCTCATGTCTGACATCGTCATCGCCGCCGCCAAGCGTACCGCCATTGGCTCCTTCCTTGGCCAGTTCAACGGCGTCCCCACCCCGACCCTCGGTGCAGCTGCGATCAGCGCGGCCATGCAGCAGTCCGGCATTGCTGCCAGCGACGTGTCCGAAGTGATCATGGGCTGCGTGCTGCCCGCCAACCTCGGCCAGGCACCGGCCCGCCAGGCCGCACTGGCCGCCGGCCTGCCGACCAACACCGGCGCCACCACCCTCAACAAGGTCTGCGGCTCGGGCATGAAAGCCATCATGCTGGGCCACGACCTGATCAAGGCCGGCTCGGCCAGCATCGTGGTCGCCGGCGGCATGGAGTCCATGTCCAACGCCCCGCACATGCTGCCCAACTCGCGCACCGGCAACCGCTACGGCAATTTCCAGGCGGTGGACCACATGGCGTGGGACGGCCTGACCAACCCGTACGACGGCCAGGCCATGGGCGTGTTTGCCGAGGCTACCGTGGCCAAGTTCGGCTTCACCCGCGAAGAGCAGGATGCCTACGCCATCGAGTCGGTCACCCGTGCCCAGGCCGCCGTGGCCAATGGTGCGTTCGCCGACGAAATCGTTGCGGTCAAGGTTGCCACCCGCAAGGGCGAGGTGGAGTTCGCCCAGGACGAGCAGCCGGGCAAGTCGGACATCAGTAAAATTCCTACGCTACGCCCGGCCTTCAAGAAGGACGGCAGCGTCACCGCCGCCAGCTCTTCGAGCATTTCCGACGGTGCTGCCGCGCTGGTGTTGCTGTCTGCCGACGATGCCGCCAAGCGCGGCGTGCAGCCGCTGGCGCGCATCGCCGCACACGCCACCTTCTCGCAGGAACCGGAGTGGTTCACTACCGCCCCGATCGGCGCGATCACCAAGGTCCTGGAAAAAGCCGGCTGGAACATCGCCGACGTTGACCTGTTCGAAATCAACGAAGCCTTCGCCGTGGTAGCCATGGCACCGATCCGCGAACTGGGCATCCCGCATGCCAAGATCAACGTCAATGGAGGGGCCTGCGCATTGGGTCATCCGATCGGTGCTTCGGGTGCCCGCTTGGTGGTTACGCTGGTAAATGCATTGCGCACACGTGGCCTCAAGCGTGGCATTGCATCGCTTTGCATCGGTGGTGGCGAAGCAACCGCTATCGCCATTGAATTGATTTGATTGAAAAATTTCAGATCTTTGCAAACCTGAATGCGGGACTGCTTGACAGTCGAAATGGGCTTGTCATCATGTTCCCGGCGCGCAATGGCGCGTTGCCTAATTTCACGACGAGGATTCACAAATGAGCATCAACAAGCTGCTGATCGCGATGACCCTGGGTCTGGCCCTGACCGCCTGCTCGAAGCAGGAACAGGCTGCTGACGCTGCCGCTGACGCCAACCAGGCTGCTTCGGAAGCCCAGGTCGCTGCTGACCAGGCCGCTACCGCCGGCGCTGCTACCGCCGACGCTGCCCAGGCTGCTGCTGACACCGCCGCTACCGCTGCTGACGCCGCTGGCGAAGCTGCTGGCGCCGCTGCTGCCGCCACCACCGACGCTGCTGCTGGCGCCGCTGCTGACGCTGCCAAGGCTGCTGAAGACGTTGCTGGTCAGGCCAAGGACGCTGCTGAAGAAGCCAAGAAGTAATAACTTCTGCTTCCAAGCTGTTCCAGAAAAGCCGCTGGTTCGCCAGCGGCTTTTTTTATGCCCGGCCGTTTACCACAGCGCAGCGCCGCTCGCTGGGTCGCGCATCAACACACCAGGCTCGCAAGCGACCGGCAGTAGCCGGTGGATCGGTGTCGAGGCAGGCACAGGCAAGCGGCCAGGGCCACGCCTTCACCCGCACCTGCATTCGATGGACGACACGGAAAAGAGGCTCAACCTGCCTTGCCTCGTTTGCCAACGCCCAGTGCTGTGCCGGAAACAGCCAGGTTCCACTGCAGGCGACGCGCCGGCCCGATCGCCCATGCAACCGTGCCGGATTGACCGCCCCCACACACTGCGCGCCCGCCAGCGGCTTGCTTAACCAATTCCCTCCATCGCGACTCGCCTTGACGCGATCTGAATACGCCAGCACCTAGGCTGTGGTCATCAATCACACACCGGAGAGAGTGACATGAAGAAATTTGTCCCCGTGCTCGCTGCAAGCCTGGTTCTGGCATTGGCTGGCTGCAACGATCCCAACGCCGAACAGGCCAAGAAAGACGCCGCCGCCGCCGCCGACCATGCCGGTGACGCAGCAAAGAATGCCGCTGCTTCTGCCGCTGACGCCACCCGCGATGCCGCCGACTCGGCTGCCGCCGCAACCCGCAACGCCGCCGCCGAATCGCAGCAGGCGTTGGACAAGGCCGCAGTGGCTACGAGCAAGGCTGCCGATGATGCGTCGGTCGCTGCCAAGGACGCCGCCGCCAACGCTAGCGCCGCTACCGCCAATGCCGCGCAGAAGGTGGCCGATGAAGCTCACGACGCCGCCAAGCATGCGCGTGAGAACGCAGACGCAGCCAAGCATTGATAGACTTCACCACGCAGCCGGAACTCGGCTGCGTGGTGTTCGCGCGGGAGGCGGGATGCCACTGGGGGCCGGATACATCCATCCGAGTTGAAAGGTGAGCTGGCGCGCTGGCAGCAACATGCGCATCACCTCGATCATGCGGTCAAGGGCGCGATGCAAAAACGCACTAGCAGTAAATTCGCGCTGATATTCTCGGCGCTTGTTTTTGTCGCCATCGGCGTCGGTGTTTTTGTCGGCGCGCAACGTTTCATTGCCGATGCGCGGCTGGTTGCGCATACCCATGAAGTCATCAGCCGCGTCGATGAGATCCAGTCGATGGTGCTGGACGCCGAGTCGGCCGAGCGCGGCTATCTGCTGACCGGCAGCCAGGCCTATCTGCTCGATTACCAGATGAGCCTGGAGCGGCTGCCCCTGCAGCTGACTGCGCTGATCAAATCGGTAGGCGACAACCCCGATCAGGTACACAACGCGATCGCCCTCAAGGCGTTGGTGAACCAGCGCCTGAAGCAGATCCAGCACGTGGTCGACATATACGACGCGCAAGGCCTGGACAGTGCACGCGCGGCAATCACCCAGACCGCCTTTCTCACCACCAGCAGCATCCGCGAACAGGTGCACACGATGGTCGAGGAGGAACACGGCCTGCTGGTAGAGCGCGCCGCCAGCTCGCGCCGCAGCGCCGATCTGCTGCTGGGCCTGGCACTTGCCGGCATTCCCTTCGGTCTGGCAATCGTCGCCTCGGTGTACGGCATCCTGCTGTCCGAACTGCGGCGCCGCACCCGTGCCGAAAAACGCGCGGCCAGTGCCAGCCAGCAGCTGGCGGGCAACCTGGAGCAGATCGAACGCTCCAGCGCCGACTTGCAGACCCTGGGCCGCTACACCGGGCTGCTGCAGAGTTGTGCCAACCCGGAAGAAGCACTGGAGATCAGCGCACGCACACTGGAAGCCTTGATGCCCGATGTCGCCGGCTCGGTCTATCTGCTGCGCGCATCCAATGACCGGCTCGAGAGCATCGTCAGCTGGGGCAAGCCGCTGATCGAAACCAGCGCGTTCCTGGTGCCGAGCGACTGCTGGGCCATCCGCCGCGGCCAACCGCACGTCATCGATGATCTGCTGCATGATGCCAGCTGCCCGCACATCAGCCGGCCCGAAGCCGGCACCAGCGTGGCCACCGCCTGCATTCCGATGTCCGCACAAGGCGCGCAGATCGGCTTCCTGTTCCTGTGCGGCGCAGGCCCGGGCCCGCTGCCGCGGCTGAACATCGCCATCTCCGCGGTGGAACAGCTGTCTCTGGCACTGAGCAATCTGCGTCTGCGTGAATCGCTGCGCCTGCAGTCGATCCGCGATCCGCTGACCGGCCTGTACAACCGTCGCTATCTGGAAGAATCGCTGAGCCGGGAAATCGCCCGCTGCGGCCGCCGCGACCTGCCGCTGTCGGTGATCATGCTGGACGTGGATCACTTCAAGCAGTTCAACGACACCCACGGGCACGGCGGTGGCGATGCCTTGCTGGCCGCCATCGGGCAGATGCTGAGTTCGCGCCTGCGCGGCGAAGACATCGCCTGCCGCTATGGCGGTGAGGAGTTCACCGTGATCCTGCCCGAATCGGACAGCAGCAACGCGCTGCGCCAGGCCGACGAACTGCGCCTTGCGCTGTCGCAGATGAGCGTGCCGTTCTCCGGCAAGACGCTGCCGCCCGTCACCGCCTCGCTCGGTGTGGCGACCTACCCCATCGACGGCGTGGCCGGCCTCACCTTGCTGCGCAAGGCCGATGCCGCGTTGTACCGGGCCAAGCGCAGCGGCCGCAACCGCGTGGTGCCGTTTGACGCCAGCGTGGACGGCGCCGGCTGATCAGCCGACCGGCAGGGCCCGTTCGAGTATTTCGTCGAACGCGGTGCGTGACGGCAGGCCACCGTATACGCCGGCGGCACGCGGCAGCCGCGACTGTACGAACCCGGCCGCCAACGGGCTGCGCGCACGCAGCAAGGCCGCCGCCTGCAGCAGCACCGCAATCGCGCTGACCAGGCTGCGCGCATCGGCCTGATCCAGCTCACCGCCCTGCAGCTGACCCAATGCGGCCTCCAGCGCACGATCGTAGCCGGCATCGTTGCCGGCCGCCTGCTGCAGCTCGGCCTGCAGCGCAACGCGGGTTTCCGGCTCGCGCTGCAGTGCTCGCAGCACGTCCAGGCACTGCACGTTGCCGCTGCCCTCCCAGATCGAATTCAGCGGCGCCTGCCGGTAGAGGCGCGGCAGCATCGACTCTTCCACGTAACCGGCGCCGCCCAGGCATTCCTGTGCTTCGTTGACGAAGGCCGGTGCCCGCTTGCATACCCAGAACTTGCCAATGGCGGTGGCGATCCGTGCAAACGCCGCTTCGCCTGGATCATGGCCTGCCGCATCCACCGCGCCGGCCACGCGCATCGCCAATGTGGTGGCCGCCTCTGATTCGATGGCCAAGTCACTCAACACATTGGCCATCAATGGATGCTCGACCAAACGCTTGCCGAAGCTGCGCCGGTGCCGCGCATGGTGCAATGCCTGCGCCAAGGCCATGCGCATCTGCGCGGCCGAGCCCAACATGCAGTCGAGCCGGGTCAGCATGACCATCTCGATGATGGTCGCGACGCCCCGCCCTTCTTCACCCACACGCCGCGCCCAGGCGCCGCAGAACTCCACTTCACTGGATGCGTTGGCCCAATCGCCAAGCTTGTCCTTGAGCCGCATCAGATGAAAATTATTACGCCGGCCACAGGCCAGGCGACGCGGCATCAGGAAGCAGCTCAAGCCGCCCGGTGCCTGCGCCAGCACCAGCCAGCCGTCGGACATCGGCGCGGAGAAAAACCATTTATGCCCGACCAGGCTGTACTCTCCCTCGCCTGCCAACGGCGTGGCGAGAGTCGTATTGCTGCGCACGTCCGAACCGCCCTGTTTTTCGGTCATGCCCATGCCGACGGTGATGCCAGGCTTATCGCCGATGGGCAGATCGCGTGCGTCATAGAACGGCGCTGCCGCCTTGCTGGCCCATTCGGCCAACGCCGGCTCCTGCCGCAATACCGGCACCGCGGCATGGGTCATGGTCAGCGGGCAGCTGGTGCCCGCCTCTGCCTGGTGGTGCAGGTAGCTCAGCGCGGCGCGCGCCACGTGTGCGCACGGCTGCGCCGACTGCCAGGACAGACCGGCAACGCCCGCGGTTTTCGCCGTCGCCATCAGGCGGTGGTAGGCAGGGTGAAACTCGACGCTGTCGATCCGGTTGCCCTGCGCATCGTGGGTACGCAGCAGCGGCCGCTGCCGGTTGGCATCAAAACCGATCCGGTACAGCTCGCCACCGGCCAGCGCGCCGTACGGCTGCAATGCGCCGATAAAGCCCTGCGCGCCCTCACGCTGCACGCTCTGCCGCAGGGCCAGGTCGTCCTGCCAAAGATCACGGTCGCCGAACGGCGGCGGCTGGTTGTCGACGACATGGGTTTCAAACGGTGGCGGCTGCGGCAGCATGGCGGCGACTCGTGGAGGACCGCCCCTGATTCTGCCGCAAGCGCCTGCCGCCCGCGCGCCGCTCAGCGGTTGGCGGCGAACGGGGCCAATGCGGCGATGAAGTCATCCTGCAGCGCCAGCTTGCCGAACAGGCCGTGCTGGGTGCCGCTCAACACCCGCAACATGTGCCCGCGCCCGCCGGGCATGCGGCCCATCGGCTTGAACAGCAGGTCACGGCCATTGGCGACCCAGTCGCGATCGGACTGGAAGATCGGCGTCAGCCAGCGGCTCCAGAACTGGTACAGCCATACATGCGCCTTGCGCAGCTGCTGGTACTGCGCCAACGCCGCGTCGATGTCCGACTGCGCGCGCAGCGCGTCGCGCAAGGCCATGGCATCCATCAGCGCCATGTTCACGCCCTGCCCCAGCTGCGGGCTCATCGAATGGGCGGCGTCGCCGGCCAGCACCAGCCGGCCGCGGTACCAGCGGTCCATCACCGCATCGCGGTAGCTGGCGCGGGCCAGCTGCGTCTGCAGGCTCACCCCGGCCAGGCGCTCGCGCGCCTGCGGCCACAACGTGGCGATCTCATCCAGCCACGGCTCCAGGCCGTCGCGTTCCCAGGCCTGGAAACCGTCGCGCGGCAGGCTCCAGAAGAAGCTCAGGCGTTGCTCGCTGTCGCCCGGGCGGCTGCCCACCGGCAACAGCCCGATCATCTTGCGCGCCGCCACATAGCGCTGGCGCAGTTCGTCGCCGTGCTGCCAGTCGCCGCGCGGCAGCAGGCACCACAGCGCGCCCCAGGGATAGACCCGGTCCAGCCGCGTGCCCTGCACCTGCGCGCGCAGCCCCGAGGCGGAGCCGTCGGTGGCGATCACCAGATCAAATGGCCCGTGCCAGCGACCGTGCTGGTCCTGTACGCGTTGCAGGCTGTCGTCGATGGCGCTGATGCGGCTGTCCACGTGCAGCGCCTGGCGGCCATCCCAGGCGGCATCCAGCAGCGAAAACAAGGCCCCACGCTGCATGCCGATGCCGCACAGGCGTGCGTCCAGCCCGGCGTAGGTCATGTCCATCACCGCACGCCCGCACGGGGTTTCGCCATACAGGCGGCGCACCACCGCGCCATGTTCGAGCACCTGCGGCATCAGCTGCATCTGCCACAGCGCCTGCAGGCCACTGGGTTGCAGCAGGAAGCCTGCCCCAACGGGTCCCGGCGTGGCCGCCTGCTCGAACACCTGCACCCGGTGCCCGTCGCGCGTGAGCAGTACCGCCAGCGCTTGGCCGGCAGTGCCGTAGCCAACGATGGCGATATCCAGTGTCTTGTTCATTGCAGTCCCTCCCCGGGCGCCTGCCTTTGCTAAAAAAAAACCCCGCCGAAGCGGGGTTTTTCCGCACAACCGGGTGGATTACTCGGCCGGCGTGATGTTCGAAGCCTGGGCGCCCTTCGGGCCCTGGGTCACGTCATAGCTGACGCGCTGGCCTTCCTGCAGGCTGCGGAAGCCCTTGGAATTGATCGCGGAGAAGTGCGCGAAGACATCGGCGCTGCCGTCCTCCGGTGAGATGAAGCCAAATCCCTTGGCGTCGTTGAACCACTTGACGGTACCGTTCGGCATGGTGATGCGAGACCTTCTTCGATGAATGGATTGATGTACGCTGAATGAAGCGCACTGGCGGAGTATGCAAAGCTTAAGCCGGGATGACAATCACCCCCGGGCCAATTCACCCACCAAAGTCGGCAAACCAGACGAAGCCGCCTCCACATTGGCCAGCACCTCGGCCATGGTGATCTCCGTCGCGTCACCGCATCCCGCCGCCCAGTTGGCGACAATCGCCAGGCAGGCGTACTCCAGCCCCAGTTCGCGCGCCAGCCCGGCCTCGGGCATGCCGGTCATGCCGACCAGATCGCAGCCATCACGGCGCATCCGCGCGATTTCCGCATTGGTTTCCAGCCGCGGCCCCTGGGTGGCGCCGTAACAGCCACCGTCCTGCATCACCACGCCCTTGGCCTTTGCCGCCGCCAGCACCTGGGCGCGGAACGCGGGGGTATAGGGGTGGCCGAAGTCCACGTGCAGCACCTCGCTGCCGGGCTCCTCGCTGAGCGTGGAAATACGGCCCCAGGTGTAGTCGATCAACTGGTCCGGGCAGGCCAGCACGCGCGGACCGAAGTTGTCACCGATGCCGCCGACCGTGTTCAGGGCCAGCACCCGAGTAGCACCAAGCTGCTTGAGCGCGGCCAGATTGGCGCGGTAGTTGATCTTGTGCGGCGGGATCGAGTGGCCTTCGCCGTGGCGGGCCAGGAACGCCACCCGCTGGCCGTTCAACATGCCCACCCGCACCGGGCCGGAGGGGGCGCCGTAGGCGGTTTCCCCTTCATGGGTCTGGACATCGTCCAGCGCCGCCAACTTGTAAACGCCGGTGCCGCCGATCACGGCCAGGGCAATAGGTTCCATGCTCATTCCAGATGTTCCCGTTGGGCACGCGCAGGCCACACGCATGGCGTGGCCTGTGTGCGATCAAACCGGTCGCCGATGCCAAGAAGCATCGGCCTGCCGGTATTACTGCTTCATTGCGTAGATGGCCGGCAGCGAGCGCAGCGATTCGTTGACGTCCATGCCGAAGCCGAACACGAAGCGGTCCGGCAGCTCGATGCCCGAGTAGTCGGCCTTGACGCCCGGCAGGCAGCGGTCGTGCTTCTTCACCGTCAGCACGGCGATGCGCACGTCGGTGGCGCCCTGCTCCAGGCACCATTCGCGCACGCCCTGCAGGGTGAAGCCCTCGTCCAGGATGTCGTCGACCAGGATCACCCGGCGGCCGAACAGGGCCGACACCGGGCGGTGCTTCCAGACCAGATCGCCGCCGCTCTCGCCGTGGTAACGCGAGGCCTGCATGTAGTCGAACTGCGCGTCCTGACCACGTGCGCCCAGCTCCAGCGCCAGCTGGCCAGCGAACGGCAGCGCGCCATTCATGATCGAGATGAACACCGGCACTTCGCCCTTGTAGTCGCGCGCGATGGCGTCGGCGATGCCGGCGATGGCGGTGTCGATGGTGGGGCGGTCGACCAGCAGGTCGGCCTGGGCCACGGCTTGTTCAAGAGTGAGTTTGCTGGACATCAGACGGTTCTTCCAAGGTTTTCAGACAGATGATTACGGGTATCAGTATGGCGGGCGTCGGCCAGCAGGCCGCCCCAGCCCATCGCGCCGCGGCCGATCAGGCTCAACAGCGCGGCGGTGTTCAAGCTGCGGCCGGACACGGCCTGCAGCGATTCTTCGACCAGCTCCGGGTGGCACACCAGCACCACGTCACAGCCGGCATCCAGGTGCGCATCGACCCGGGCCTTGACCCCACCGGCAGCGAACGAGGCCGCCATGCCGATGTCGTCGGAGAACACCACGCCGCGGAAGCCCATCTGCTCGCGCAGGATCTGATTGATCCAGCGCGGCGAATAGCCTGCCGGCTCGGGTGCCACCTGCGGGTAGATGACGTGGGCCATCATCACCGCATCGGCGCCGGCAGCGATGCCGGCACGGAACGGGATCAGGTCGTGCGCTTCAATTTCGGCGAGCGGACGCGGGTCAACGGCGGTGTCCACATGGGTGTCTTCGCGCACCGTGCCGTGGCCGGGGAAATGCTTGAGCGTGGCGGCCATGCCGACGGAGTGCATGCCGCGCACATAGGCTGCGGTCAGTGCGGCAACCACCTGCGGATCCTCGCCGAATGCGCGGTTGCCGATGGCCAGGTTGGCATGGCCCACATCCACCACCGGGGCAAAGCTCAGGTCCAGGCCGGTGGCGCGGATTTCGCTGGCCATCAACCAGGCGTGTTGTTCGGCCAACGCCAAGGCTGCGTCCGGGTCGCTTGCGTACAGCTTGCCGAAGCCTTCAAGCGGCGGCAGCTCGGCATAGCCTTCGCGGAAGCGCTGCACGCGCCCGCCTTCCTGGTCGACGGTGATCAGCAGCGGACGTGCAGTGGTGGCGCGGATCGCCGCGGTCAGCTCGGTGACCTGCTCGCGCGAGGCAAAGTTGCGCTTGAACAGCACCACCCCGGCCACGGCATCATGCTGCAGCCAGCCTCGCTCCTGGGCGCTCAGTTCAGTGCCGGCAACGCCGATCAAAAGCATGCAAGGACTCCAATCCACCGCGGACTGCGGCCTAGCGGGCCATTGTCGCAGATGGCGCCCGCCGCGTCAGAGCCTGCGTTCAGACACTACAGCCATCCGGGCCACAGGCCTGTTCATCCTGGCTGGCAGCCGGCGCGGGTGCCTGTTCGGCGGCGATCTTGCGCAGCACCTGGGCAAACACTTCCGGCGGCTGCCCGCCCTGCACCGCGTACTGGCCGTTGATGACGAAGGTCGGCACCGACTGGATGCCCAGCGCCTGCGCCTGATCGATCCCGGCCTGGACCTCGGCCATCCCCTCGTCCGAATCCAGCATGGCCTGCACCCGCTCGGCCGGGATATCACCGGCCGCAGCGGCGGCGATCAATACCTGCGGATCGGCCAGGTTGCGGCCTTCGGCGAAATGCGCGCGGAACAGCGCCTCACCGACCTGTTCCTGCACCCCGAACTGACCCGCCAGCCACAGCAGCCGGTGTGCAGGCAAGGTGCTGACCTTGACCTGGCCCTGGTTGAAATCCATCGGCAGGCCTTCGGCCTGGGCGGTGTTCTGGGTCTGCGACAGCAGCTGGTTGGTCCGTTCGATACCTCCGAACTTGGCCACGTAGGCCTCGCGCAGGGGCACCGGCGTGGTGCCCGCGTCCGGATCAAGCAGGAACGGATGCCAGTGCACGTCCAGCTGCGACGCGTCCTCGCCCAGCAGCGCCAAGCCGCGCTGGAAGCGGTGCTTGCCGATCCAGCACCAGGGGCAGACAACGTCGGACCAGATATCGATGCGCATGAATGTTCCTGCTCTCATTGAAATGTAGTGCCGAGCCATGCTCGGCAGGGGCCTTACCCGCAATGCCGTGGGAGCGGCATCAGCCGCCAAGCCGGTGGCACATCCGATGGACACATATCTGCAATCGCAACAAACCGGGTTACCCGGTGGCTATCGGCTTCGCGGCTGACGCCGCTCCTACAAACAGCGTTTTACCACTGGCTATAGGGTTTCGACGCCAGGGCCAGATTGTAATACCGCAATTCGTCGGTCACTTCGGCGCCGGCCCAGTCAGGTTTGGCGAACACCTGATCGGCGCTTTCCAGTTCCACCTCGGCTACCACCAGCCCGGCGTTGTCGCCAAGAAATTCGTCCACTTCCCACAGCAGGCCATCGTGCTGGACCAGGTGCCGGCGCTTGTCGATCAGGCCGCCTACGCACAAGGCCAGCAGCTCGCGCGCCTCGTTTACCGGCACCGGGTAATCGAACTCCTGGCGGGTATGGCCGAGTTCGCGCGACTTGATGTTCAAGTACGCCTCGTCGCCCTGGATGCGCACCCGCACCGAGGCCTTCTGCGCACCACTGTCCATCGCCGCCATATCGTTGATATAGCCCTGCGCCATCGGAATCACCGCATGCGCAGCGGCGCGCCAGCTGTCATCGGTGACAAGGAACTTGCGTTCGATCTCGATACCCATGGCTCAGTGCTTCTCGAACACGGCAATGCTTTCCACGTGCGCGGTATGCGGGAACATGTCCATCGCACCGGCCGACACCAGGGTGAAACCCCGCTCGTTGACCAGGTAACCGGCATCGCGTGCCAGCGAACCCGGGTGGCAGCTGACATAGACAATGCGTTTGAACTGATCCAGCGGCAACTGCTTGAGCACGTCGATCGCGCCCGAACGCGGCGGGTCCAGCAGCAGCTTGTCGAAGCCCTGCTGCATCCACGGCGCGCTGCTCTGATCCAGGGTCAAATCGGCGGCATGGAATTCGGCGTTGTCCAGGCCGTTGCGCTGCGCGTTTTCCTTGGCGCGTGCGACCAGACCGGCCTCGCCTTCCACGCCCACCACTTGGCGCACGGTGCGCGCCAGCGGCAAGGTGAAGTTGCCCAACCCGCAGAACAGGTCAAGCACGCGCTCGTCCGGCTGTGCATCCAGCAGGGTCAGCGCATGCGCGATCATCTGCTGGTTGAGCTTGGCGTTGACCTGGATGAAGTCCAGCGGCTGGAAGGCCAGTTCAACATCCCACTGCGGCAACGCGAACGACAACGCAACGCCCTCGGCCGGCCACAACGGGGCAACCGTATGC
The DNA here is from genome assembly GCF_001700965.1 of Stenotrophomonas nitritireducens. Classification (NCBI taxonomy): domain Bacteria; kingdom Pseudomonadati; phylum Pseudomonadota; class Gammaproteobacteria; order Lysobacterales; family Lysobacteraceae; genus Stenotrophomonas; species Stenotrophomonas nitritireducens. The sequence goes on along the minus strand of NZ_CP016756.1, from coordinate 3,764,761 downwards.
AGGCCACCGGATTGCAGGTAGATCGCAAAGCCATGGGTCTGGCCGAAGGCAATCCAGGCCTGGCGATCGGCATCGCTGAGCGGCTGCAGGTGGCGCACGGTCAGCGCGATGGCGGCATCGCCGGCGATGAACTCGATCTGCGGGATGTCGCGCTTGCCGTCCAGCGATTCAATGAATTCGGACAGCGCCGCAACCTTGCCGCCGATCTCCGGGATCACCGTCAGGCACTGCGACAGATCCGCAACGAAACGCGGGTCCAGTTCGCGGAAGCCGACCAGCGTCTTGTCCTTCTTCTCGACCCGGCGCACCGAGAACCGGCCCTTGCGGCGATAGCCCCAACTGTCACCCACCAGCGGCGGCAACACGCTGCCCGGGCTGACATGACCGATGCGGGTCAGGTTCTCGGTCAGCACATGCTGCTTGGCCACGATCTGCTGCGACTCCTCCAGATGCTGCAGCACGCAGCCGGAACACACGCCGAAATGCGGGCAGCGCGGCTGCACGCGGTTCGGCGAGGCCTTGAGCACTTCCACCGTCTTGGCTTCATCGAAATGCCGGCTTTTGCCGGTCTGTTCGGCCATCACCGTTTCACCCGGCAGCGCACCGCTGATGAAGGTGACCTTGCCACCCTCGCCATCGCGGCGCGCAACGCCACGGCCATCGTGGCTGAGGTCGAGGATGTCGGTCTGGAACGGGGTTTTGTCTATGCGGGGGGATCTGGATCGGGCCACGTGGCAAACGGCTGCGGGCAAAAGGGCGCACATTGTCGCAGATGCAGACCAGCAACACCCCTGACGGCTTGCAGATCGCGGAGCCATCGCTAATATGCGGGTTGTAGCTGACATGGAGGCAGCAGATGAATACGCATCAACAAGGAAACCTACCGCGCCTGTTGCTGGTCGAGGACGATATGACCAGCCAGGGCTTCTTCCAGTTTGTGCTGGAATCGCTGCCGGCAAAGGTTGATATCGCCGACTCCTGCGCCAGCGCGTTGCGCCTGGCACAGGAAGGACGCTACGACCTGTGGCTGCTCGACGTGAACCTGCCCGACGGCAACGGCGCCAACCTGTTGCGCATCCTACGTGAGCAGCACCCGCATACCGTCGCCCTCGCACATACCGCCGACACCAGCCAGCAGATGCAACGCACCCTGCAACAGGCCGGTTTCCAGGAAACGCTGGTCAAGCCGATCAGTCGCGATGCCCTGCTCAGAAGCGTGCGCCGCAGCCTGGCCAAGTCCGCGGTGAAGGCCGACGGCGAGGTGGCCGAAGCCGCGCTTGATTGGGATGAATCGGCCGCGATGAACGCGCTCAATGGGCAGCAGGCACATGTGCGTGCATTGCGCGAACTGTTTCTGTCCGAGTTGCCGGGCACCCGCGATGCGGTCAGCCATGCACTGGAAGAGCACGACGACAAGACCCTGCACGCGCAGCTGCACAAGCTGCAGGCCAGTTGTGGCTTTGTGGGTGCGTCGCGGCTTGCCTATGCGGTGCGCCAGTTGAACCACGATCCGGCGTCGATGCAGGCCCGGCAACAATTCGGCAGCGCCGTCAGCGCACTGCTGCGCTGATCACCCCGGAATATCCCGATGTAGTGCCGAGCCATGCTCGGCAGGGGGGTTCCTGGTAAAGCCCCTTGCCGAGCGTGGCTCGGCATTACATGGGTTGGATTTTGCATAGGGCCCTGCCGAGCATGGCTCGGCACTACAGGGTTGGATTTTGCATAGATCCCCTGCCGAGCGTGGCTTGGCGCTACGGTTGCGGACGCGGCAGCTCGCCCAGCATTTCCCAGGATTTCAAGCCGCGCCCACCGAGGTGATGCAGCAATACCGCGCGCATCTGCAGGCGCAGGCTGGCCAGGTCGCTGTTGCCGGGCGGCTGGTCGGTGGCCAACGCCAGCAAGGCAGCGCCGGTGGCCAGCGTGCGGCGTTCGTTGTTGCGCTCACTGAGCAGGCGCAGCGGGCCTTGCAACGGGTCCAGCCGATAGCGGGCGGCCGGATCGATCGGCTCGCCATCGGCGGCGCTGCTCCAGTCGAAGCCCACGCCCAGCGCGTCCAGCAGGTCGCGTTCGAAGCGCCGCAGTGACCAGGCCAGCGTAGCCGGCTGGTCCAGCTGCGCACGCAGCTGGCCGTAGGCTTCATACAGCTCGGGCATCGGGTCCTGACGTGGCGTCAGGCGCATCACCAGCTCATTGATATAGAAACCGGCCAACATCGCGTTGCCGTGCAGGCGCGGGGCGACGTCCTGGCTTTCGGCACGGCGCAGCTGCGCCAACTCGCCAGTTTGCTGCGCATCGAAACGGATTGCCTGCAGGGGCTGCAGGGCCGCACGCAGCGCCTGCTTCTTCGGCCCCTGCACGCCGCGCGCAAGCAGACCCAGTCGCCCATGCTCCAGGCTCAGTACCTCGACCAGCAGACTGGTCTCGCGCCAGGGCCGGGCATGCAGCACGTAAGCGGGCTGGTCTTCAATGCGCATTGCGGGGAAGCCGTGGCTCGGGATAGGCAACAGCCTGCATCCGTAGCGGCGCAGGCTTCATCCAACATCTTAGCGGCCGGGCCCAGGGCGCAGGCGAGAAGCCGAAGCAACCCGGCTTGTCGTGGCCGGCCCTGTCCCAGTCGCGGGCGGTCGCCATGGTTGCCGCCCCTTCCGGATCGCGATTGCCCGCCGGGAATTACTGCTCGCCGTAGCCGAAGGCCTTGAGCGCGGCTTCGTCGTCCGACCAGCCTTCACGCACGCGGACCCAGGTTTCCAGGAACACTTTCGCACCGAACAGACGTTCCATCTGCAGGCGGGCCTTGGCGCCGATTTCCTTCAGGCGGGTGCCGCCCTTGCCAATCACAATCGCCTTCTGGCCTTCGCGCTCGACCCAGATCACCGCGCCGATGCGCAGCAGCGCACCGTCTTCGGCGAAACGTTCGATCTCCACCGTGGTGGCGTACGGCAGTTCTTCGCCAAGCTGGCGCATCAGCTGCTCACGGACCAGCTCGCCAGCCAGGAAACGCTGGCTGCGGTCGGTGATTTCGTCTTCGCCATACATCGGCGGGGCTTCCGGCACCAGACCAATCAGGTCGCGTACCAGCGACTCCAGGCCGTTGCGCTTGAGTGCCGAAATCGGGTGCACGGCGGCGAAGTCGCGTCCAACGGTGATCTCCTGCAGGAACGGCAGCAGTGCACCCTTGTCCTTCATCCGGTCAACCTTGTTGACCACCAGCACCACCGGGATGCCGGCGTCGCGCAGCACGTTGAAGGCCAGGGTGTCTTCTTCGTCCCAGCGGCCGGCTTCGATGACCAGCAGGCCTGCGTCCACGCCTTCCAGCGAGGCGCGGGCGGCACGGTTCATCACCCGGTTCATCGCGCGCTTCTGCTGGCGATGCAATCCGGGCGTGTCGACCAGCACCAGCTGCCCTTCCGGGTAGGTGGCGATGCCGAGAAGGCGGTGGCGGGTGGTCTGCGGGCGGTTGGAGACGATGCTGACCTTGGCGCCCACCAGGGCATTGGTCAGGGTCGATTTACCGACGTTGGGGCGGCCGATGACGGCGACGCTGCCACAGCGATGAGAGGAGGTGTCGTTCACTTGGAATCCAATTGCTCTATTGCGGCGGCTGCCGCCTGTTGTTCGGCCAGCCGTCGCGAAGTGCCTTCGCCTTCGGTACTCACGGCAGGGTCAGCCACGCAACAGCGCACATGGAAGTGCTTGGCGTGGTCGTCGCCGGTCTCCGATACCAGCTCGTATACCGGCAGAGGCTTCTGCCGGGCCTGCAGCCATTCCTGCAGGCGTGTCTTGGGGTCTTTCTCGGGCTTGCCCACCGGCACCGCCGACAGCGAGGCCTCGAACCACGGCATTATCCGCGCGCGGCAGGCTTCGAAACCGGCGTCCAGGTAAATGGCGGCAACCACCGCTTCCACCGTGTCGGCGAGGATGGAGTCGCGGCGATGGCCGCCCGACTTCATCTCGCCCGGGCCCAGCGTCAGCCGCTCGCCCAGTTCCAGGGTGCGGGCGATCACCGCCAGGGCGCTTTCACAGACCAGCGAGGCGCGGGCACGGGTGAGCGCGCCTTCGTCAGCCTTCGGCCAGCGCGTGAACAGCGCTTCGGCGATCAACATGTTGACGATGCTGTCGCCAAGGAATTCCAGGCGCTCGTTATGCGGCGCACCGGCACTGCGATGGGTCAGGGCCTGCTTCAGCAAACCCTGATCCTTGAATGGGTGACCGATCAGGTCACCCCGTTGGAACGTTCTAGTCAACACTGCTTCCAGTCAATTCCTGCGAATTCTCGAAGTTGCCGACGATGTCCAGGTTACCCACCAACGGACGGCGTACTTCGTACTTGACGTTCATGCGGACACCACCATCGATGCGCTCGAACTTGATGTTGTCACGGGTCACCGACTCGGAACTGTTGATGTCCATGCGCTTGAAAAACAGCTCCAGCGCCTTGTTCGGATCCGAACTACCCGGCTCATTGGCCAGCGACTTCATCGAAGTCTTGACCGCGTAGAACTCCTGGTACATCGGGAACAGCTTCATCGCCACGTACAGGCCGAAACCCACTACCGCCAACACCATCAGGAACGAGGTCAGCGTCATACCTGCTTGCTTGTGCTTCATTGCGATCTCCCCAGAAACGCGTTGTCCACTCATTGAATACCCGTCCCGATACGCGACGGTTCGAAACTGCCCTTGCAGAACCAGCCTTCACAGTTCAGCCAGATCAGGAAGGCCTTGCCGCGCAGATTCTCTTCCGGCAGGAAATGGGTCTGCTGCCAGAAGCGACTGTCCTCGCTGTTGTCGCGATTGTCACCCATCACGAAGTACTGGCCTTGCGGCACCACCCAGTCACCCTGCCCGCGCGGGTCGGCGCGGCCCAGCAGTTCCAGGATGGTATGGGTGCGGCCCGGCAGCTGTTCGCTGAGCAGCGAGGCCCCGGTCATTTCCGCGCCACGGCCCTTGCCAACGTACTCACCGCGGTCTTCGTAGACCATCGGCACGCCATTGATGGACAAGGTGTCGCCATGAAAGCCGATGCGGTCGCCCGGCAGGCCGATCACCCGCTTGATCCAGTTCTGGTCGGGTGCATGCGGCGGCTTGAACACCACCACGTCGCCGCGCTTGGGCTCGGACACCGGGATGATCTTGGTGTTGGTGATGGGCAGGCGGAAACCGTAGGAGAACTTGTTGACCAGGATGAAATCACCGATCAGCAGGTTGGGCATCATCGAGCTGGACGGGATCTTGTACGGCTCGGCCACGAAGCTGCGCAGGATCAGCACCACCGCCAGCACCGGGAAGAACGCGCGCGAGTAGTCCACAACCGCCGGCTCTTCGCTGTCCAGCAGGCTGGCTTTCTCGGCACGGCGCTTGCGCAGGTACAGCTTGTCCAGCAGCACCACCAGGCCGGAGCCCAGGGTCAGCACGACCAGGATGATTTCAAACCATTTCATTCGGTGTTCCTTCGGAATGGGGCTGGTGACGGGCGGCGGGAGATTCGCAACAGCGGGAGCGGATGCCGCTCTCTCCAATCCCGAATCCCAAACCCCCGATCACTGTTACTTGTCCATCTGCAGCACAGCGAGGAAGGCTTCCTGCGGGATCTCCACACGGCCCACCTGCTTCATGCGCTTCTTGCCTTCCTTCTGCTTCTCCAACAGCTTCTTCTTGCGCGAAACGTCGCCACCATAGCACTTGGCCAAAACGTTCTTGCGCATCGCCTTGACCGTGGTACGGGCGATGATCTGCGCGCCGACCGCAGCCTGGATGGCCACGTCGAACATCTGCCGGGGAATCAGATCCTTCATCTTTTCGCACAGCTCGCGGCCGCGTCGATCGGCATGGCTGCGGTGCACGATCAAGGACAGGGCGTCGACCTTGTCACCGTTGATCAGCACGTCCAAGCGCGCGAACGGGCCAGCCTCGAAACGCACGAAGTGGTATTCCAGCGAGGCATACCCACGGCTGACCGACTTGAGCTTGTCGAAGAAGTCCAACACCACTTCGGCCATCGGCAGCTCGTAGCTGATCTGCACCTGGCTGCCCATGTAGTTGATGCCGATCTGGCTGCCGCGCTTTTCTTCACACAGCTTGATGATGCTGCCGATGTACTCCTCGGGGGTGAGGATGTTGGCGCGGATGATCGGCTCGCGGATTTCGGCAACGGAATTGCCGCCCGGCAGCTTGGCCGGGTTGTCCATCATCAGGATGCTGCCATCGGTCTTGAGCACCTCATAGACCACCGTCGGTGCGGTGCTGATCAGATCGAGGTTGTACTCGCGCTCCAGCCGCTCCTGCACGATCTCCATGTGCAGCATGCCGAGGAAGCCGCAGCGGAAGCCGAAGCCCATCGCCTCGGAGCTTTCCGGCTCGAAGCGCAGCGCGGCGTCGTTCAGGCGCAGCTTGTCGAGGGCTTCGCGCAGGTCCGGGTAGTCCTCGGCGTCGACCGGGAACAGGCCGGCGAACACGCGCGGCTGCATTTCCTGGAAGCCGGGCAAGGGCTCGGACGCCGGGTCGGCCAGCAGGGTCAGGGTGTCGCCGACCGGCGCACCGTGCACGTCCTTGATGCTGGCATTGATCCAGCCCACTTCACCGGCACGCAGCGCAGGCGTTTCCTTGCGCTTGGGGGTGAAGACGCCGACCTTGTCGACCAGATGCCAACGGCCGGTGGACATGACCTGGATCTTGTCGCCGGCCTTGATTTGGCCCTGCATCACACGCACCAGCGAGACCACGCCCAGGTAGTTGTCGAACCAGGAGTCGATGATCAGCGCCTGCAGCTTGTCGCTGCCACGGTCAACCGGCGGCGGGATGCGGTGCACAATGGCTTCCAGCACCTCCTCCATGTTCAGGCCGGTCTTGGCGCTGACGGCGACCGCGTCGGAAGCGTCGATGCCGATCACCGCCTCGATCTCGGCCTTGGCACGGTCGATATCGGCGGTGGGCAGGTCGATCTTGTTCAGCACCGGCACCACTTCCAGGCCCTGCTCAATGGCCGTGTAGCAGTTGGCCACCGACTGCGCTTCCACGCCCTGGGCCGCATCGACCACCAGAAGCGCGCCTTCGCAGGCGGCCAGCGAGCGGCTGACTTCATAGGAGAAGTCGACGTGGCCGGGGGTGTCGATGAAGTTCAGGAAGTAGGTCTGGCCGTTGCGGGCCGTATACGGCACCGACACCGACTGCGACTTGATGGTGATGCCACGTTCGCGTTCGATCGGGTTGTTGTCCAGGACCTGCGCTTCCATTTCGCGCGCGGTCAAGCCGCCACACAACTGGATGATGCGGTCGGCCAGGGTGGACTTGCCGTGGTCGACGTGGGCGATGATGGAGAAGTTGCGGATCATCCGCATTGAATCGTGTGACATAGGTGGCGGCGGCGGCGCTGCGTCGTCAGGATAACGGGGCATTATCGCACGGCCGAGCCAAGCCCCGCACAGGGTTTGGCCGGCAGATGAACGAAAGGAGCCGCCCGAAGGCGGCTCCTGTAGCTGCAACAAGGCCTGCGCGGCTTATTCGCCGGCCCGGATCGGGACAAAGGCGCTGTTGGCGCCGGCGCGGACCAGCAACATCACCACGTCACCCTTCTTGTAGCCAGCCAGCTCGCGGTTCAGCGCGGCGACACTGCCCACCGGGACCCGCCCGACCTGCAGCACCACCATCCCCGGAGCCAGACGCGCCTCGCGACCGGACTGGCTGTTCACACCGGTGATGCGTACGCCCTCGCCCGACTCCAAGCCCAACTGGCGGCGCTCGGCAGCGGTCAAATCGGCCACTTCCAGGCCCAGCAAGGCGTTGGCGCCAACCTGCGGCTTGCCCTCATCGGCACCGGCGGCAGCGTTGCCCGGCCGGGCGGCATCTTCGGCCAGCTCGTTCAGGGTCACGGTGATCTCACGCGGCTTGCCGTCACGCAGGATGCTCATCCGCACCTTGCTGCCCGGCGCCATCGCGCCAATCATCGGCGGCAGTTCGCTGGAGGTGTTGATCTCAGTGCCGTTGACCGCGCGGATCACGTCACCCACCTCGATCCCGGCCTTGGCGGCCGCGCTGTCGGGCACCATCTGGTTGACCAGCGCGCCACGACTGTCGGGCAGCTTGAAGCCCTGGGCGATATCGCTGGTGACCTCGCCGACCATCACGCCCAGCTGGCCACGGCTCACCTTGCCGGTCTTCTTGATCTGCTCTACCGCACTCATCGCCAGATCGATCGGGATCGCGAAGCTGATGCCCATATAGCCGCCGGACGCGGAGAAGATCTGCGAATTGATGCCAACCACCTCACCACGCGTATTCAGCAGCGGACCACCGGAGTTGCCCTGGTTGATCGCCACGTCGGTCTGGATGAACGGCACATAGCGCTGCTCGTTGCCACCGGTATTGCGGCCCAGCGCACTGACGATGCCGGCGGTGACCGAATGGTCCAGGCCGAACGGCGAGCCGATCGCGACCACCCACTGGCCGGGCTTGAGCGAGTTGGAATCACCCACCCGCACGGTCGGCAGGTTCTTGGCCTCGACCTTCAGCAAGGCCACGTCGTACTGGGCGTCGCTGCCGACCACCTTGGCGGTGAACTCGCGGCGATCGCTCAGGGTGATCTTGACCGACTCGGCGCCGTCGATGACATGGTGGTTGGTCAGCACATAGCCGTCATTGGAAATGATGAAGCCCGAGCCCATGCTGCGCCCGCGCGGGCCGCTGTCCGGCCCTTGCTGTCCCGGCCCCGGCATCTGGAAATCCGGACCGAAGAAGCGGCGGAAGAACTCCGGCATCTGGTCCATGTCCGGGCCCTGCTGGGCAGTGCGCGGATTGCGGCGGGCGCCGATCACGGTATCAACCTTGACCACGCCCGGGCCAACCTGGTCGACCAGCTGGGTGAAGTCAGGCAGGCCCTGCACCAACTGCGGTGCGGGCGCGGCGCGGGTAGCGGCCACCTGTTCGGTCGGCGCATTCGGCGCCGGGCTCTGCGCACAGGCCACCAACGGCAGGGTCATCGCCAACAGGCCAAACACCTTGTTTTGGATAAGTGGGGTCATCAGCTCGAGCCTCCAATTCAGTCAAAGCGGGAAAGAACAGCCAAGCCCGGTACGCCCAACCACAGCGCACAAACCTGGAATCCGGGGGAAAACCGGTCGCCCAGAGCTGGACGACCGGCAAGCAACACTTACTGACGCGGCAACAGCCGGCGCGACTCGGCATCGTCGGCGCTTTGTGCCGGCATGCGCGGTTCAAACGGGTAGAACGTCGCCCCACCCTGCTCCTGCGCCGGAAAACTTGCGTTAAGCGCCCCCTGCGACAGCGACGGCGCAACCGACGAGCGCGGCCACGGCCGGGCATGCAGCACGCCGTTGCCGGTGGCAAACGGGTCCTGACGCAAGACCGGCGTTGCCGGCAGTACCGGCGCGGCGGCAATCGCCCGCTGCGGCTCGGCCATGCGCGCAGTGCCGGCGCGTGCCGCCTGCTGGGTGCGGGTCGCGCTGCCACGGCGGGCCGTGGCGTCCTGACGACGGCTTACCGCCGCGGCAACTGCGGGGGCGGCCGCAACCAGCCCAGCGACATTGGCCGCATCCGCCGAGGTCGGCGCAGCCGGCTGCACAGGCGCGGGAGCGACTTCGGCAGTGGTGGCGATCACCGGCGTGGGCGCATTGGTTTCCGGCAGCTGCTCGCGGGCCATGAACAAGGCCACCGCCGCTACCGATGCCGCCAGCGCGGCACCGCCGCCCCAACGCCGCCAACCACTGCGGGACTTGCCCGGCGCAGCGGGCGCGACAAACACCGGCCCGTTCTGCTGGGCATCGGCGTCCATCGCCTGGCGCACGCGCGCACTGAAATCCAAGGGCGCCGGTGCGCAGGCCTGGCCGCGCATCACATCGCCCAGCACCTGCCAGCGCTCCTGGCAGGCGGAAAGCTCGCTGTCGTGTTCCAGCCGGCGCAGCATGAAGCGCGCCTCATCGGCCGCCAGCTCGCCATCCACCAGCGCCGACAGCTGCTGGCGGTAATGCAATTCGAATTTATCCGGCGCAACACCGGCCGGGTTACGGTCTTGCGTGCTCATACGCGACTCCGTTCACGGGTAGCGCTGGGGGTATCCAGCAAGGGACGCAGCTGTGCATCAATGGCCTCACGGGCACGGAAGATCCGCGACCGCACCGTACCGATAGGGCATCCCATTTTTTGCGCGATATCCTCGTAACTCATGCCTTCCACCTCTCGCAACGTAATGGCCGAGCGCAGCTCTTCGGGCAACGCATCGACCGCCTTCATCACGGTCTGTTCCAGTTCCTGGCGCATCAACTCACGCTCGGGCGTGTCGTTGTCACGCAGCCGGACCCCGCTGTCGAACTGCTCTGCGTCACCGATCTCGATGTCGTCGGTGGGCGGGCGCCGGTTGTGTGCTGCTAGGTAGTTTTTTGCGGTATTCACTGCGATCCGATGCAACCAGGTATAGAACTGGGCGTCGCCACGGAAATTCCCGATCGCGCGGTAAGCGCGGACGAAAGTGTCCTGGGCCACGTCCTGACATTCACTCCAGTCGGCGATGTAGCGCCCGATCAACGCGATGATCCGATGCTGGTACTTGCGTACCAGGACATCGAACGCCGCGCTTTCGCCGCGCTGCACACGCCGGACCAGTTCCAGGTCCAGCTCCTGCGGTGTTTCAACCTCGGCCATAACGGGCCGCACTCCTGTCAGCCCAACCGACGTCGGGCAATAAGACCGCTGTTCGCGGCAAAAGTTCAGCACCCTGTCGCAGCGGTACCGCACCAGCTTTTAACTCCCGTTCGGTTAGCCTGCGGGGGCGCTGACCAGATAAGCCCAACACACTTCCTGACATTGGGATTTGACGGCGGGGAAACAACCTCTGGATCATAGCGGTCTTCTCCATACACAACCGGATGGAACGTCCCATGCTCTCAGGCTTCGACGGGCTCCGCTTCAATCATTGGCATACCGAACTGCGCGAAGACGGCGTGGCTGTGCTCAGCCTCGACCGCAAAGACAGCCCGGTCAATGCCATGTCGCAGGACGTGCTGCTGGAACTGGGCGACATCATCGAGCGCCTGGCCATCGATCCACCCAAGGGCGTGGTGGTGCGCTCAACCAAGGCCGCCGGCTTCATTGCCGGCGCCGATCTTAAGGAATTCCAGGAATTCGACCGCCGCGGCACCGTCAACGACGCCATCCGCCGCGGCCAGAGCGTCTACCAGAAGCTGGCCGAGCTGCCCTGTCCGACCGTGGCCGCGATCCACGGCCACTGCCTGGGTGGCGGCACCGAGCTGGCCCTGGCCTGCCGTTACCGCGTGGCTTCCAACGACCCATCCACCCGCATCGGCCTGCCGGAGACCCAATTGGGCATCTTCCCGGGCTGGGGCGGCAGCTCGCGCCTGCCCCAGCTGGTGGGCGCCCCGGCGGCAATGGACATGATGCTGACCGGCCGCACCCTGTCGGCGTCGGCCGCACGTGCGATCGGCCTGGTCGACAAGGTTGCCGCCCCGGCAGTGCTGGTCGATGCCGCGGTATCGGTGCTGCAGACCGGCGTAACCCGCCCGTTCAAGCAGCGCGCCACCGCCTGGGCCACCAACACCTTCCTTGCGCGCAAGATCCTGGCCCCACAGATGGCCAAGCAGGTCGCGCGCAAGGCCAAGAAAGACCAGTACCCGGCGCCGTACGCACTGATCGGCACCTGGGAGCGTACCGGCGGCAGCCCGATCCAGAAGCGCCTGGACGCCGAGCGCCGCGCCGTGGTCAAGCTGGCCAGCAGCCCGACCGCACGCAATCTGATCCGCATCTTCTTCCTGACCGAGCGGCTCAAGGGCCTGGGCGGCAAGGACTCGGGTATCAAGCACGTGCACGTGGTGGGCGCCGGCGTGATGGGTGGCGATATCGCCGCCTGGGCCGCCTACAAGGGCTTCAACGTGACCCTGCAGGACCGCGAGCAACGCTTCATCGACCCGGCCATGACCCGCGCCCAGGCTTTGTTCGACAAGAAGGTCCGTGACGAGAGCAAGCGCCCGGAAGTGGCCGCACGGCTGAAGGCCGACCTGGCCGGCGACGGCGTGGCCCAGGCCGATCTGGTGATCGAGGCCATCATCGAGAACCCGGAAGCCAAGCGCGAGCTGTACCAGTCGCTGGAGCCGAAGATGAAGGCAGACGCGCTGCTGACCACCAACACCTCGTCGATCCCGCTGGTCGAGCTGCGTGACCACATCCAGCGCCCGGCGCAGTTTGCCGGCCTGCACTACTTCAACCCGGTGGCACAGATGCCGCTGGTGGAAATCATCCACCACGACGGCATGGCGGCAGAAACCGAGAAGCGCCTGGCCGCATTCTGCAAGGCGCTGGGCAAGTTCCCGGTGCCGGTTGCCGGCACCCCGGGCTTCCTGGTCAACCGCGTCCTGTTCCCGTACATGCTGGAGGCCGCGACCGCCTACGCCGAAGGCATCCCCGGCCCGGTGATCGACAAGGCCGCGGTCAAGTTCGGCATGCCGATGGGCCCGATCGAGCTGCTGGATACGGTCGGCCTGGACGTGGCCGCTGGCGTCGGCAAGGAGCTGGCACCGTTCCTCGGCCTGCAGATCCCGGCGGCATTGGCGACGGTGGAGCCGAACAAGCGCGGCAAGAAGGACGGCCAGGGCATCTACAAGTGGGAGAACGGCCGCGCGGTGAAGCCGGAAGTGGCCAAGGACTACCAGGCGCCGTCGGACCTGGAAGACCGCCTGATCCTGCCCCTGCTCAACGAGGCGGTGGCCTGCCTGCACGATGGTGTAGTAGCCGATGCCGACCTGCTCGATGCCGGCGTGATCTTCGGCACCGGCTTTGCCCCGTTCCGCGGCGGCCCGATCCAGCATATCCGCGCCACCGGCGTTGATGTACTGGTCGAGAAGCTGAAGACCCTGCAGGCACGGCACGGCGACCGTTTCGCACCGCGCCCGGGCTGGGACATGCCGGTGCTGCGTGAGCCGGTTGCTTGAGCTTGTGAGTCGTTGAAGGAATGCAGAACGGAGCCGAAAGGCTCCGTTTTTGCTTCATGGCTGGGCGCTTTGCGCCCTCCCCTCTCCCCAACCCCTCTCCCGCAAGGGGAGAGGGGCTTTAAAGCTGCAGTTACGAGCATTGCTTCAACTCGCTGAGATGCAAGCCCCTCTCCCCCTGCGGGAGAGGGGTTGGGGAGAGGGGGATGCGCGCAAAGCGCGCTACTCAGCGGTGCACATGCCCGTGATGCCCTTGATGATCCGGCCCATGCGCATGACCTTCGTGATCGTGATCGTGCCCATCGCCGTCAGCATCCAGCTTGGTCTTCACCTCGGCACAATCATCCCCACAGTGATCGATCTCCACCTGCACCGTCACATGATCGATATCAAACCGTTCGTGCAACAGATCCGCCAGTTGGCGGCGCAATACATCCGGCACCTGCCCGTCTCCCATCACCACATGCACGGTCAAGGCCGGGGTACTTGATGCCAGCGCCCACACATGCAGGTCATGGATGCCGGCCACACCGGGAAACGCGCGCAGTGCCTGCTCGATATCGGCCAGCACCACGCCCTTGGGCACGCCCTCCAGCAATACATTGATGGCATCACGCAGCAGCACCCAGGTACGCGGCAGCACCCACAAGCCGATCAGCACCGCCAGAATCGGATCGACCAGGGTCCAACCGGTGAAGTGGATGATCACACCGCCGATGATCACCGCCACCGAACCGAGCATGTCGCTCCATACTTCCAGGTAGGCGCCCTTGACGTTCAGGCTTTCGCCGCTGCCCGCGCTGAGCAGGCGCATCGCGATCAGGTTCACCACCAGCCCAAACGCCGCCACCCACATCATGCCGGTGGAGGCGATGGCCTGTGGCTGCTGGAAGCGCTGCGCGGCCTCCCACAGAATGTAGATGCCCACGCCGAACAGCAACAGGCCATTGACCACTGCGCCCAGGGCTTCCAGGCGTGCATAACCGTAGGTGCGCCGGGCATCCGGCGGGCGCCGGCTCAGGCGTACCGCGGTCAAGGCGATCATCAACCCGAGCGCGTCGGTGGCCATATGCGCCGCATCGGACAGCAGCGCCAGGCTGTTGGTCCAGAACGCGCCAATGACTTCCACCACCAGGTAGACGGTGGTCAGACCCAGCGCCCACCACAGCGGCTTCTCGTGGCGGATTTCGCTGGGCAGGTGGTTGTGGTCGTGGCTCATGACTGGCTCCTTTTAGCGGGGCCAGCTTAGTCAGCCTGCGGTGGCGGAGACTATTACATCGCCGCCACCGATTCAGCGGTCAGCGTGGGCCAAGCACCGTCTGCATGTCATCGCCCTGCGGCATGCCCGAACGCATCTGCACGGTGCCGTCGGCATCCTTGAACAGGATCCCCGGCGTGCCCTGGAAGCCCAGCTCCAGCATCAGCGCTTCGTTGGCGCGCAGCTTGGTCTGCACCGCTGCCGGTACCGTGGCCAGCGGCTTGATGCCACCCTTGGCGAAATCACGCTCGTTCTGCACCAAGGCCTGCTCCGGCGAGGCTGCACCGAGGATGGCCGCCGCCTTGTTGGCGCTGTCCTCGCGGATCACGCCGACCAGGATCTGCCGGATCTGCACCTTGCCCGACGCCACCCACGGCTGCGCCGCTTCCCAGAAGCGATTGCAGTAGGGGCAGTTGGGGTCGCTGAAGGAATAGATGACGCGCGGCGCATCGGCCTTGCCATCGCGTACCCAGTGGCTGGCTTCCACCTTCGCCCAGGCCTGCTGGCCCATCGGCCCGGACACCAGCTCCTTGAGCTTGGCCGCGCTGACATCTTCACCCTTGGCATTGACCAGGGTGCCGACCACGGCGTACTGGCCATCCTTGGAGACGTACACACCCAGCGGCCGCTGGCCGGCGACACCGGCGTAGCCGGTCAGGCCAACCGGGGTTTCAAAGGTGCCCATGAATTCCACGCCCTGCGAGCGCAGCGTGGCAACCACGGCCGGCTCGTTGGCCGCCGCCGGCTTGGCCGCGCTGCTGACCGGGGCCGGGGCGCTGGTGGTCTGCGCACAGGCCACAGGCGCCAACGCAATGAAGGACAACAACAGCAACATCGAACGGGATCGCATCATCGTGTATCTCTTCCAGTAAAGGGGTTATTGCATTTCGCGCAGACGCGCTTCCAACGTGGCGCGCGACAACTCGCCCATATGCACATCGTGCAGGCGGCCATCGGCACCGAAGAACAGGGTGGTGGGCAGTGCGCGGGCACCGGTCTGCTGCATTACCCGCGAGTCGGCATCCAGCAGCACGTTGTCGAGCTGCATGTTTTCAGCGCTCAGGTAGTCGCTCACTTCTTCATGGGTTTCGCCCTGGTTGGCGAACACGAACTGCACCTGCGGATGGGCCTGCTGCGCCTGCGCCAACACCGGCATCTCGCGACGGCAGGGCCCGCACCAGCTGGCCCACAGATTGATCACGGTAGGCTTGCCGGCGAATGCAGCCAGCGGCGCAGGCTGGCCCTGCAGGTCAACCAACACGGCATCCGGCAGAGGTATCGATGAACGCTGCAGCGCGAACAAGGCCATGCCACCGATTGCCCAGAACGCGGCACCTGCCGCCAGGCCCAGCAACACCGGCTTGCGCAGGATGCGCTGGCGCGTTTTCCACAACGCATAGGCCGCAGCAACCAGCACGCCGGCCCAGAGCGAGAAACCTCCATCGCCCAGGCGGATGATGGACAGCGGTTGTGACAGGTAATCGCCGGCATGCAGCAGTACATGCGCAACGCGCGCGCCGAGCAGGCCCAGCAGGAAGGCGTCCAGCACCACGGCACCGGCGCGGCTGCGCAAGCCTTCGGCCGATGGCGTCAATGCACGCGCGAAAAACCAGGCGATCGCCAAGGCCAGCAACGCCACCAAGGCCATCAACGGAAACGGCCCGGCACTGATCATCGCCGCAATCCGCGTTTATCCATCACAACCGCACTTGAACAAGCAGTGAACACAGCCATCAACAAAAAGTCCTTAAAATCCGATAGTTGCTGCCGATAAATGATCGGCTGCCGCTTGGCACTCTACCGATCAGACGCATGAATATCGCCCCCTCCTCTCCTTCCAGCACCGACACCGACAGCAGCGCGCTGGCCGATGCCTGGAAACACAGCCTCCACGCTGCCGGTTGCGAAGCAGGCTGCCTGTTGGCAGGTTTGGCAGAGGGGCATGCCGCCGAACTGGCCGCGCATTTTTACAGCGTCATGATGAATGACGTGCGCGCCTCACGCTCGATGTCACACGACCAGGTGAAGCTGCGTCTGCAACCGGCCATGCAGCGGTGGGTCAGCGATCTGCTGCGGGCCAACGCAGCCGACGTGGAGCGGCTGATCGCCAACCAGCGCGTCATCGGCGACGTACATGCACGGGTGGGCATTCCGGTGGACCTGGTCACGCGCGGCACGCGCGTGCTGAAACAGCGCCTGTTCCAGTTGATCGGCGAACACGCCGGGCACGGTGAAACCGCACATTCTGCCATCGCCAGCCTCACCGCCTCGTTCGATATCGCGCTGGAGGGTATGACACTTGCCTATTCCAATGCACGGGAACGTTCCTCGCGCACCGATGCCGCGTACCGCCTGTTCTCGCTGGTGCAGAACGTCAGCACCGAGCGCGAGCGCCAACGCGCCTTGCTGCTGGACTGGGAGAACACCTTGCTTTACGCACTTGCCGCGCAGGGCGACATGGGCGGCTTCCAGACATTGGCACGCTCGGAGTTTGGCCTGTGGTTCACCCACAAGGGCATTCCGAGTTTTGGCGAAAGTTCGGAAACACGGCAGATCAGCGGCCTGGTCGACGAGGTTGACCAGTTGCTGCAGCACGCACTGCAGCAGCACGGCGGCCCCGTCGCGCGCAGTGCGCAGCTGCAGGTCGTCCGCTCCAAGGTCAGCCAGGTGCGCAGCCTGTTGGGCATGCTGTTCGAACGCATCGGTGAGCTGGACGCCGGCTGCGATGCGCTGACCAACCTGCTCAACCGGCGTTTCCTGCCCACCGTGCTGCGCCGCGAGATCGAGCTGGCCGAAAAATCCGCAGGCAGCTTCGGCGTGCTGTTGCTGGACCTGGATCACTTCAAGGCCATCAACGACACACACGGCCATGAGGCCGGCGACCGCGCATTGCAGCATGTGGCCGGCATCCTCAGCCAGTACACGCGCGGCAGTGACTATGTATTCCGCTATGGCGGCGAGGAATTCGTTGTCGTGCTGGTCGCTGTTGAAGCCGCCCAGGCCATGCTGATTGCCGAGGGCCTGTGCCGGCGCATGGCCGAAACGCCGGTAACCCTGGCCGACGGCCAACTGCTGGACATCAGCGCCAGCATCGGCGTGGCCGTGTATGACGGCCACCCGGATTACGAACGGGTGATGGCGCGCGCCGATGCCGCCATGTACCAGGCCAAGAAACAGGGGCGCAACCGGGTGGTGCTGGGCAGCGAGGCCCTGCCCGCCGCGCCGGGCCGCAGCGCGCTGCATCGCGACTGAGTGGCGCGCGCCACCAACCGATAGCACATGCCATGCCGAGCGCGACGGCCTAGGCTCGATGAGGGTGCACCAGGTCACCCGACGCCGGAACCCCGCCATGCCCGTTGCAACCCGCGCCTTGCTCATCGCACTGCTGTGCAGCACCTTGCCCGCCTTGGCAGCCAACGCCCGCGAGGTGCCTGCACCCGCCGGCCATGTGCAGGCCGACGGCCCTTACGTATTCGGCGAGGGCAAGCGGCTGCAGGCGCAATGGATATGCGATGACCAGGTGATTACGCGGAAATACAGACGAAGCCGCGATGGCGTCCGCAGCATAGCGCCCGAATGCGGCTACTCTCAGCGCCTGCGGATCGCGCCGCTGGCCGAGCCTGGCGCAGCCATCTTGCCTGCGGTGCCACGCATCGTCGCGGTGTCCGACATCCACGGCCAGTACGGCTTGCTGGTGCAGTTGCTGCGCGCCCACAACGTGATCGACAAGGACGACAACTGGGCGCTGGGGCAGGACACGCTGGTGATCGCCGGCGATGTGTTCGACCGTGGCCCGCAGGTCACCGAGGCGTTCTGGCTGCTGTACAGCCTGCAGCAGCAGGCTGCGGACGCAGGCGGCGCGGTGCACTTCGTACTCGGCAACCACGAAACCATGGTGCTGTACGACGACCTGCGCTACGTCAATCCCAAGTACCTGCGCAGCGCACAACTGCTGGGCCGCAGCTACCCGCAGTTGTATGGCCCTGATTCGGTGATCGGGCAATGGCTGCGCACCCGCCCGGTGCTGCTGCGCATTGGCGATACCCTGTTCCTGCACGGCGGTGTGTCGCCCGAGGCGTTGCCGCTGGCATTGGATGCGGCCGCCACCAATGCCGCCTACCAGGCCTCGCTGGGCCGTCCCAAGGCCGAGGTCAAGGCCGACCCGGCGACCGCGCCGCTGTACGACGGCAAGACCAGCCCCATCTGGTACCGCGGCTATTTCGACGGGCGGCTGGATGCGGCCGGGGTGCAGCGCGTGCTGGACCAGCTCGGGCTGAAGCGGATCGTGGTGGGACATACCTCGATGTCGCACGTCAGCAGCTTCCATGACGAACGCATCATCGCCATCGACAGCAGCATCAAGAACGGCGAGAACGGCGAACTGCTGTTCATCGAGAACGGCACGCTCAGCCGTGGATTGCTGGACGGCAGCCGGGCGCCGCTGCAGGTCGGGCAGATCGAAAGCGAGAACTGAGTTGCGTAATTCCCACCAAACGAATTATTCATCGGTTTATGACAATAGGATTCATCTGATATTCACGTGGTCATAACCCTACGTCGAAGATGGTAAATCCTGGTTTCACGCTGGCATGACAGGGGCAGCGAGCGTGCAGCCAGGTAGGTGATTGGTGAAATCACGGCTGGCGTTCTGCCGCCCGTGAGTGGCGTTGCTTTCTTCACGGAACCGGCAATGAAATCACGGACGCTAGCCACATTGCTGCCCCTCATGTTGCTGCCGGCCACCGCCAGTGCGCAGGATTCGGTGGCCGCGCTGCGCCAGGAAATCGCCCAGGCGCAGCAGCATCTGCAGTCGCTCACCGCGCGGCTGGATGCACTGGAAAAGGATCAACCCGCTAGTAGTCCTGCAGCCGCTCCTGCACCCGTTCCTGTGATTGCGACCACGCCGGTGACGGCAATATCGCCAACCCCGGCGAGTGCTGGCCCCGGCCCGCAGACACTGCCGTCCACCATCCTGCCTGCGCGTGATTCGGTTGCCGATCCGGCCACCGCCGCCTCCCGCCCGGACAATGCGCCCTCCCCCAACGACCCCGAGCTCAAGGGGTTCATCGCCATCCCCGGCACCGATACCCTGATCCGCCTTGGCGGCTACGCCAAGCTGGATGCAATTGCCGACAGCCGCGCTGCCGGCGACACCGAGCAGTTCATCCCTTCGTCGATGCCGGTGACCGGGCCGAACCGCGATGTCTCGCATTTCGGCATGCATGCCAAGCAGACCCGTTTCAGCTTCGAAGCGCGCCGGCCAACCACGCATGGGAACCTGCGCTTCTACCTGGAGAACGACTTCTTCGGCAGCAGCGACAGCTATGAGTTCCGCCTGCGCCATGCCTACGGGCAGCTGGGCAACACCTATGCCGGCTACGGCTATTCCACCTTCATGGATGCCGACTCGCTGCCGGATACCCTGGACTTTGCCGGGCCCGGTGCGGCCGGCTACCTGCTGGTTGCCGGCATCCACCACAGCTTCGCGCTGGGCAAGGGCAATACCTTGACCGTGGCCGCCGAAGATCCGGATTCACAGCTGGCCAACATCGGCCAGAACGACAGCAGTGTGGAGCACCTTCCCGATGTCAGCCTGATCGCGCGCATGGAGCGCGATTGGGGCCATCTGCAGCTGGGCGCGGTGCTGCGCAGCCTGGGCTATGACGGCGACGGCCGCAGCGACCGCACGTTTGGCGGCGGCCTGCAGTTGAGCGGGTCCTATGCCGTGGCCGAGCGTGACCTGTTGCTGTTCGGGCTGGTCGGCGGCAAGGGCATCAGCCGCTATACCGCCGACCTCACCGGATCCAACCTGGATGCCGCCATCGATGGCGACGGCCGGCTCAAGGCGCTGCCGCTGCGCGGCGGCTTCTTCGGCTACACCCATTACTGGTCGGAGCTGTGGCGGTCCAACCTCATCTACGGGCAACTGCAGATCGACAGCGCCGACGCGCTGGCCAGCGATGCGTTCCGCCGCAGCCGCTATGCCGCACTGAACCTGCTCTGGAGCCCGGCACCGTCGTGGACCATGGGCATGGAGCTGCTGTACGGCCAGCAACAACTGCAGGACCGCCGTGATGCGGACACGCTGCGCCTGCAGGGCAGCCTTCAATACAACTTCATCAAGTAACAGGCAGCCGATGCCTGCACGCACCACGTGCAGCTCGCCACCCAACGATTCACGCAATGTCCTTCCCATCGAATGAACCGGCAATGCCGGTGAAAGGAGATAGTCATGGCAGGTCAGAAGAAAATCGGGGTCGTTGGCGCGACCTTCCTGGTGGCAGGCAACATGATGGGCTCAGGCGTCTTCCTGCTGCCATCGAGCCTGGCCAAAATCGGCACCGCCTCGATCTGGGGTTGGCTGGTAACCACGGCCGGTGCGTTGCTGCTGGCCTTCGTATTCGCAAAGCTCGGCAAGCTGGCGCCCAAAGCCGGTGGCCCCTACGCCTATGCACGTGACTGGTTCGGCCCGTACATGGGCTTCCAGACCAACACCATCTACTGGTTCGCCAACTGGATCGGCAATGTCGCCATCCCGATCGCGGCGGTGGGCTACTTCAGCTATTTCTTCCCCATCCTGTCCGAACCCCTGCCCCGCTGCATCGCGGTGCTGCTGCTGGTGTGGGCCTTGAGTTTCGCTAATGTGATCGGGCCTTCCTTTGTCAGCCGCGTGCAGACGGTGACCACCAGCTTCGCGCTGGTGCCGATCCTGGGCATTGCCGTGTTCGGCTGGTTCTACTTCGACCCCACCATCTTCAAGGGCGCCTACAACGTGTCCGGGCAATCCAATTTCGGCGCGGTCTCCAGCGCTGCAGCGTTGACGTTGTGGGCCTTCATCGGCGTGGAGTCGGCATCGGTGACCGCCGGCGTGGTGGAGAATCCCGAAAAGAACGTGGCCCGTGCAACCCTGGCCGGCGTGTTCCTGGCGGCAATTGCGTACATCGCCAGCTCGTCGGTGATCATGGGCATGGTCCCCAATGCCGATCTGCAGGTATCGGATGCGCCATTTGCGCTGGCTGCAGCCAACGCGGTCGGCGGTTGGGGCGGCGCACTGGTCAGCCTGTGCGCCTTCATCGGCGCGGCCGGTTCACTGGGCGGCTGGATCCTGCTGACCGCGCAGAGCGCCAAGGCGGCCTCGGACGATGGCCTGTTTCCCAGTGTTTTCAGCAAGATCAACAAGGACGAAGTACCGGTCAAGGGCGTGCTGATCGTTGCGCTGCTGATGACCCTGGCGGTGTTGATCACCTCCACCTCGGAAACCGCATCGGCGCAGTTCGATGTGATCACCTCCGCAGCGGTGGTTCTGACCCTGTTGCCTTACATCTACTCCTGCGTGGCCTGCTACTTCGTGGTCGAACGCTCGCATACCCTGGCCCACACCGGCGCGTTCTGGGTACTGACCAGCATCACCGTCGTCTACTGCCTGTGGGCGATCTATGGGTCGTCCGGCAGCATCGTGCAGTACGCGTTCCTGTTCGTACTGTTCATCACCGTGTTCTATCCGTTCTTCAGCGATGAGCGCCGCAAGCAGCGCCTGGCCAAATTCACTCCGACCGGCGCCGCGCGTGCCAATTCGAACTGATCCCCCGCTCGGTAGATAGGAACAACGCCATGTACTTCAAATCACTGGACTACCCCATCGTCATCATCGATGCCGACTACGAGTCACCGCGCATCAACGGCATCCTCATCCGCGCACTTGCCGATGAGCTGCGCAGGAACGACCAGCGCGTGCTCTCCGGCCTGAACCTGGACGACGCCCGTGCCGGCGCCCGCACTTACGTGGCCGCCTCGGCGGTACTGATCTCCATCGACGGCACCGAGGACGATGACGATCAGTTCCAGCGCCTGCTTGCCTTTCTGCGTGAACAGAGCCAGCGCCGCGCCGACCTGCCGGTATTCCTGTACGGCGAACGCCGCACCATCGAGAAAATACCGAGCAAGCTGCTCAAGTTCGTGCACGGCTACATCTTCCTGTTCGAGGACACCAAGAGTTTCATCGCCCGCCAGGTGATGCGTGCGGCCGAGGCCTACATGGCCAAGCTGCTGCCGCCGTTCTTCAAGGCCCTGATCCACCATTCGGCCGAGTCCAACTATTCCTGGCACACGCCGGGGCACGCGGGTGGCGTCGCCTTCACCAAGTCGCCGGTCGGCCGCGCCCTGCATCAGTTCTATGGCGAAAACACCTTGCGCAGCGATCTGTCGATCTCTGTGCCGGAGCTGGGCTCGTTGCTCGACCACACCGGCCCGATCCGGGAGGCCGAGGCCGAAGCCGCCCGCAACTTTGGTGCGGACCATACCTTCTTCGTCACCAATGGCACATCCACCGCCAACAAGATCGTCTGGCATGGCACGGTCGGGCGCGGCGACATCGTGTTCGTCGACCGCAACTGCCATAAATCGCTGCTGCATTCGCTGATCATGACCGGCGGCATTCCGGTCTACTTCACCCCCAGCCGCAACGCCCACGGCATCATCGGCCCGATCAGCCTGGACCAGTTCTCCGCCGAAGCGATGCAGAAGATGATCCAGGCGAACCCACTGGCCAGCAAGACCGCCAAGCCCGGTGCAAAGCCACGCATTGCGGTGGTCACCAACTCCACCTATGACGGGCTGTGCTACAACGCCGAAAAGATCGCCGACAACCTCGGCACGGCAGTGGATTTCCTGCACTTCGATGAAGCCTGGTACGGCTACGCAGCCTTCCATCCGTTCTACGAGAACCATTACGGCATGGCCAAGGGCAAGCCGCGCGAGCAGGAGGCCATCATCTTCACCACGCAGTCCACCCACAAGCTGCTGGCCGCGTTCTCGCAGGCATCGATGATCCATGTGCGCAATGCCGCCACGCGCGAGCTGGATGCCGAGCGCTTCAACGAATCGTTCATGATGCACACCTCCACCAGCCCGCATTACGGCATCATCGCCTCCTGCGATGTCGCCTCGAAGATGATGGAAGGCGAGGCCGGGAAATCGCTGGTGCAGGAAATGCAGGATGAGGCCATCGCTTTCCGCCGCGCGATGCTGCATGTCAGCGAAGATCTGGGCCGCGATGACTGGTGGTTCAAGGTCTGGCAACCCGATGGCGTGGAGCGCAGCCTGGCCAAGGGCGACAGCAACAAACCCATGGTGGCCTCGCGGCCGGACTGGTATCTGCGGCCCAAGGCGCACTGGCACGGTTTCGACAACCTGGCCGACGACTATGTGCTGATCGACCCGGTCAAGGTCACGCTGTTGACCCCCGGCCTGTCGATGGACGGCGAGATGGGCAAGCTCGGCATCCCGGCGGCGGTGCTCAGCAAGTTCCTGTGGTCACGCGGCATCACCGTGGAGAAGACCAACCTGTACTCGGTGCTGTTCCTGTTCTCGATGGGCATCACCAAGGGCAAGTGGAGCACCTTGGTCACCGAGCTGATGGCCTTCAAAGACCTGTACGACGCCAACGCCCCGCTGACCCAATCGCTGCCCAGCCTGCTCGAAGGCGGCGCCATCGCCTATGCCGGCTGGGGCCTGCGCGACCTGTGCGAGGCGCTGCACGCCTTCAACCGCGAGTTCCGCGTGGCCGAGGTAATGCGCGAGATGTACGTGGAGCTGCCGGAACCGGTGATCAGTCCGGCCGAAGCCTACAACCACCTGGTACGTGGCGAGATTGAACGGGTGGACATCGACCAGCTCAGCGGCCGTGTCGCCGGCACCATGCTGGTGCCTTATCCGCCGGGCATTCCGACCATCATGCCGGGCGAGCGCTTCGGCGCCAGCGACGAGCCCATCATCCAGTCGCTGCGCATCGCCCGCGAACAGAACGCACGTTTCCCGGGATTTGAGTCGGATGTGCATGGTTTGATTATCGACAACAGCGGCGATAGGCCGAGTTATCGCGTGGAGGTTTTGAAGATCTAAGCCAACGGAGACGGCTGTGCGTTGGCCGTGCGTTGGCTGTCCCTTCTCCCGCTTGCGGGAGAAGGTGCCCCGCAGGGGCGGATGAGGGGAGCTTTTGGCTTTTGGCTTTTGGCTTTTGACTTTTGACTTTTGACTTTTGACTTTTGACTTTTGGCTTTTGGCTTTTGGCTTTTGGCTTTTGGCTTCTCGCAGTCTGGCTTTTGCTAATGCTCCGCTCCACTCAAAATCTGCTCCACGTGCTTTCAAAGCGCCCTCACCCCAACCCCTCTCCCGTAAACGGGAGAGGGGCTTTTCAAGCCTGGCGCCCCTTACATCCCGAACCGCCTTCTTCGCAGAGCTAAATGACCAGCACACGCAAGGAACAACAGGTATTGCAACGTTCGATCGCCGCAACCGTGCTGGTTGCGGC
The DNA here is from genome assembly GCF_001700965.1 of Stenotrophomonas nitritireducens. Lineage (NCBI taxonomy): Bacteria > Pseudomonadati > Pseudomonadota > Gammaproteobacteria > Lysobacterales > Lysobacteraceae > Stenotrophomonas > Stenotrophomonas nitritireducens. Next base: position 3,740,244 of record NZ_CP016756.1, on the reverse strand, counting down.
GATCGGCTTCTTTGGCGGCATGCTCGCCCGCTCGCAGGCGATCCTGTTCGATGGCATCTACAGCATGGTGGACCTGGCATTGACGCTGGTGGCACTGGCGGTGCTGCGGCTGATGGCCAAGGAACAGAGCCCTCGCTTTCAATATGGCTTCTGGCACCTGGAGCCCATGGTCGAGGCGCTGGGCGGCGCCATCCTCAGCCTCGCCTGCATCTACGCCCTGGCCAACGCGGTCATCGGCCTCAGCGATGGTGGCCACGAGACGCGGCTTGGCCCCGGCCTGCTCTGGGCCGCGCTGCTGGTGGTGGTGGACCTGGCAATGGCGCTGTGGATCGGCCGCCACGCACGCCGCCTGCAATCGGGCCTGCTGACCCTGGATGCGCGCGCTTGGCTGCTGACCGGCATGATGAGCCTGGCGGTGGTGCTGTCCTTCGTCCTTGCGCTGGCCTTGCGCGGTGGTGCGCATGAACACTGGATCCCCTACCTGGACCCGCTGGTTCTCGCCTGCATCAGCCTGGCCACACTGCCGGTGCCGCTGCGTGGCGCATGGAAGGCCGCCCGTGAAGTGCTGCAGGTCGCGCCGGACGAGCTGGACCAGCAGGTGCAGCAGGTGATGCAGCAGTTCGTCGCCAAACACGGGTTTGAAGGCTTCACCAGCCATGTCGCAAAGATCGGCCGCATGCGGTTTGTCGAGATCCACGTACTCACCCGGCCCGATGCGCAACTGGGCAGCATCGGCGATGTCGACCGCCTGCGTGATGAAATCGCCGAACAGCTCGACGCCCGCTCCGGCCGCTTCTGGCTGACCATCGATTTCACCTCCGACCCGGCCTGGACATGAGCACGGCAACCCCACGCAAAATGGGCCTGACCATGGCGACCATGCTGGTTGCGGGCAACATGATCGGCACCGGCGTGTTCCTGCTGCCGGCCAACCTGGCCACGGTCGGCAGCATCTCCTCGTTCGGCTGGCTGATCGCCACCGCCGGGGCGATCGCACTTGGGCTGGTGTTCGCCCGGTTGTCGCAGCTCGATCCGCAACCCGGCGGACCTTACGCCTATGCGCGCGACACGTTTGGCAACTACATCGGTTTTGTCAGCAACTACGCCTATTGGTTTGGCAACTGGATCGGCAATGTCGCCATCGCGCTGGTGGTCACCGGCTACCTGAGCCACCTGTGGCCCTGGTTGCAGGACGTGTATCCGCGGCTAGGCTTCACCTTGGCGGTGATCTGGCTGTTGAGCCTGGCCAACGCCCGCGGCGCCCGCTGGGTGGGTGCGCTGGAAACCGGCACCCTGCTGTTGGCGCTGATCCCGATACTGGGCATCGCCATCGCCGGCTGGTGGTGGTTCGACCTGGCACTGTTCAACGCCGGCTGGAACGTCAGCGGCATGCCCGACAGCGATGCCATCTCACGCAGTGCGTCCATTGCCCTGTGGGCATTCATGGGTGTGGAGAGCGCGGCGGTATCGGCCGATGTGATCGACAACCCGAAACGCAACATCCCGCTCGCCACCCTGCTCGGGCTGGCGTTGGCGGCGGTGATCTACATCAGCTGCTCGCTGGTGATCATGGGCATGGTGCCGATGGCGCAGCTGCGCGATTCTTCAGCCCCGTTTGCCGATGCCGCACAATTGATGGTCGGCCCTTGGGGCATGCTGATCATCGCCCTGTGTGCGATCTTCAAATCGGTTGGCGCGCTGGGCGGCTGGATGCTGCTGGTCGGGCAATCGGCCAAAGCCGCTGCCGAAGACGGCCTGTTCCCTCGGGTGTTCTGCAAGCTCAACAGGCATGGCATGCCGGGCACCGGCCTGATGATCGTGGCAGCGCTGATGAGTGCGTTGCTGCTGGTGACCTCCTCGCCCACGCTTGCCCGGCAATTCGACCAGCTGACCAACATCGCGGTGCTGCTGACCATCGTGCCCTACCTGTTCTCAGCCGGCGCGTTGCTCGCCACCACGCTGGAACGTGGTGAACAGGGATGGATGCGCGCTGCCTGCCTGCTGACCGCTGCGGTGGCGGTCACTTACTGCCTGTACGCCCTGCTCGGCGCGGACGCCCGATTGCTGGCCTATGCCACCGTGGCCATCCTGTTCAGCGCAGCGCTGTATCCGTTCTTCCGCCAGCGGATGCTGGAGACTGGCAAGACCGGGAAGCCATCGCGTAGCGACTAGGTCACTGCGCCAGCAATCGCCTGGCAACCGCTGCGTGGTGTTCCCGCCTTTGTGTCGAGGACGGCGCTCGGATGTGCGGCTGCTCAACGTCAGGCATCTGCAGGATTCTTTCCCACATCATTGCTGACGAGTCCAATTCAACACGTCCAATTCAAACGGTATCGTTTGAAAACATCACCGCTGCTGTACCGACGCATTTTCCGCACACGTCAGAACGCGCATTGCAGTGCCAGCGGCGACAACGCAGACCGTCATGCAGCAACTCGGCACCGTGCATCACGACCGACACTGTCCAGCACCGGAATTCGACAGAATCGCCAATACGTCGGGCGGAACAACTTGCCGGGCAGCAACGACGCCGCCGTACAGCAGCGCACTGAAGTGATTCCAGAACCAGCCCCCGAACCATCGCGATGATCTTCGCTGGTTCTGTACATGGCCGGTGTCAGATTGAACGCCGCACTTCGTGCACAACTGCGCAAAGTGCATATGTCCGCGGTCAAGGCACACGCACATCACCGTGGCACGACATCGCAATCCTTGCATATCTCCAACACCCGTCTTTATGAAAATCAGATATCTAGCCGACCGCAGCGCGGCTGCGTGCGCTTGCTGCAATGTTCCAATTCACACAACTCACGCCAACGTGTTGACACCCGCATCACCTCTTGAACATCTTCGTTCCCGCAGATAGCGACACTCATCGTCAAACCCGTGGAGCTGAGCCAGCAATGGAAGGTAGCGTGGCATCGCAAATACAACTATCAGCCGGCCAGGCTCTGCGGGCAGCGAGGATGCCATTCGCTGCACGCGACAGTGCTCAGCAACCGATAATACTTTCTGGCAACACCATCGCCTGTAATCGGCTGCTCTCCCCGGCTCCCTTCCCCGCGCCAGACCGCTGCAACGCGGCACGCAACTGGTTGGGGCGGCCACCGCCTCATCGGCAACGAGGATTCCATCACCCGCTGGTAGTGAGGCCGTTGCTTCGACCGGCCTCATTCCAATCGATCAGTCGCAACAGGCATTGAGCGGCGCCTATTGGCACCTGATCGCCTGCTGAGCTGCGCGCTGATGTAGCGACGCTCGTTCGCCGCCTTCTCTTCCATCAATACGGTTGCTTCCGCGCGGAGCGGAACGCGAACCGGCAACGCCGTGCCTGGATGAAACCGCGCGAGGCCGGCGCGCGCCGCCAGCAGCACTGCCAGCGCGTGGCAGCACGCCTGAAAAGCAGCCGTACAAAGCCCCGGCAACGCCGGTTCCGTTCCATCACGACTGGAGAGAAGTGCATGAAAGAAACGTTCGCCCCGACCAAACGGCATGCAGCAGCCATCACCGGTATCAGTCGCCTGTCATTGGCCCTGCTTTCAGCGATTGCCGCTGTGCAGCCGGCAATGGCACAGCAGCCGGCAACCGAAGCAGCACCAGCCACCAAGAATCTGGATGCGGTGATGGTCAGGTCCACGCACCAGGTAAAGCCGCTGCAGCGCACTCCCATCTCGATCAGTGTGGTTACCGCCGAGCAGCTTGATCGCACCAACATGAGCAGCATCTCCGACCTGCAGTATCTGGCACCAGGCGTTTCCTTTTCCGCCACGGCGGGCACCGCCAATGGCGGCGGCTTCCAGGTGCGCGGCATAGGCACCCAGGCGTTCAGCGTCGCCTCCGAACAAACCGTTGGCACCGTGGTAGATGATGTCGTCATCGGCATCCCCCGCGATCCCGGCGTGGCCGGCTTCAGCGATATCGAGCATATCGAAGTGCTGCGTGGTCCCCAGGGAACCCTGTTCGGCAAGAACGCATCCGCCGGTGTGGTCAACATCAGCACGCGCAACCCCGAGATCGGCAACAACCGTTCTTCACTGTCGTTGTCGCTGGGCGAGCGCAACGAGCGTGTGGCGCGCATCTCCACCAACCTCGGGCTCACCGATGCATCCGCCGTACGTCTTTCGGCTTACTACAAGGACCAGGACGGTGCGATACCCAGTTCTTTCCATCGCTGGAACATCGGCGACCAGACCGCTGGCGGCATACGCGGCAAGTGGCTGTGGTCAGCAAGCGAAGCGCTGGACCTGCTGCTGACAGCCGAACGCCAGACACTGCTCACCCGTGCGGTAGCCGTACCCTATACGCTGGGTTTCACCACCGGCTACAACTCCGCACTGGCTGGATTCGACAACGTGGGAGGCGACAATTTCGTGAGCCACGGCGATGCCGATGCAAAGGCGTTCCAAGGGGTTACAGGCTTTTCCGGAAAGGCCGATCTCAAACTTCCCAATGGCGCCCAGCTCACATCGATAACCGCCTACCGTGGCTCGACGGTGAACCAGGTCCACGATGTGGACCAGACGCCGGCCAACTATCTGAACAACAACCTGACCACCATCCGCGCCCATCAGATCAGCCAGGAGTTCCGCCTTGCCGGCAATGCGGCCAACGAGCGGCTGGACTACGTGCTGGGTGCGTACTACGTGAATGTCGCAAGCACGTATGAATATTTCGCCTACGGCGCGTTCAACTATGCATTGCGTGAGCCGAGAAACTATTTCTCCCTGAATGGCCCGAAGCAACATGTCGACGCGGATACCAAGAGCTACGCCTTCTACGCCAATGCAAGTTATCCGCTGAGCGATCGCTGGTCGGGCAGTGCAGGCATGCGCTACACGCACGACAAGGTGGTTGCGGGCATGACGCCGATCAGCGTGCCTTTCATCGATGGCAAGCCGGTTCTTCCCTTGAACACGGTCCTCGCCTCTTCAGGGCAGATAAGCAGGGAAAACGTCTCTGGAAAAGTCGCGGTGCAGTTCCAGCAGACACCTACACTGATGTGGTACGCAAATGCGGCCACCGGTTACAAGGGCCCGACGATCGATCCGACCAACACCGGGTCGTATCGGATCCAACCGGAGAAATCCACTGCCTACGAACTCGGTATGAAGTCGCAGTTCCTTGACCGTAGCCTGACCGTGAATGCCAGCCTTTACCGGTCTGACTTCAAAGATTTCCAGGCGCAGGTGTATGTGGCGGAAACCAACGGTTTTGCCATGGCAAACGCCGGAAAGATGCGCACGCAGGGCATGGAGATGGAGGTCAATTGGCGGCCCAGCGCTGACTTCACCCTCATCGCCAATGGCGCGATCACCGATGCGGAATTTCTTGACTATTTCGGCCGCTGCAACCGGGACAGCGAGGCAAAGTGCCAGATCGTCGATGGCGTCCTGCAGGGTGACCTGTCCGGGTTTGAACCCACGTTTGTGTCCAAATACAGTTATTCGCTCAGCGGCGTCTACTATCACTCTTTGAGCAACGGCCTGGCCTTCAATGCGAGCGGTGGCTGGAGCTACAGAAGTGGGTTCTACAACGCCGTTGCACAGGCAAAAACCAGGAGCAAGGGTTATGGTCTGGCCAATCTTTCCGTTGGCATCGGCGCCGAGGATGGGCGCTGGGACGTGACGGTGTATGCGCGAAATCTCTTCGACAAGCACTACCGGAGCTTCTACGCACTCGGCGTGATCAATGACGGCGGGATCATGCAGTACCTGTCACCCGATAGTTTCCGCACCGTGGGCGTGACGCTGAACCTGAATTTCTAGCCTGACCCCGTGCGGGGCCAAATCGCAATGCAGGCGCCACTCCTCTCGTTGGCGGCGGTCACGCCACCAATGCGCCTTCGTTGTGATGCGGGCCTCCATCACCGCCACGGCCTGCTCTTTTCGACTGGGAAAGCCCCCCTGGCGTGGCTGCCGGCCCGCCCTGATCGCCTGGTTGTCGTGCCGCCCATCCCGGAGCGATTCCGTCCTCTTTGCGGCAGGCGTGCAGCAGCGGAGCTGCACATGCCCCGGGCAGCAGCAGGTCAACATCCCCGGGGTTCGTCCTATCACCGCACACCGCCTACAATAGTCGCCTTTGCGGCAGTTCCCTGCCCAACCGACCAAGTGGACAGCGCGTGATCGAGAAGAAGCCCGAACACACCCCGTTGATGAAGCAGTTCTTCGCAGCCAAGTCCGAGTACCCGGACCTGCTGCTGTTCTTCCGGATGGGCGATTTCTACGAACTGTTCTATGACGATGCACGCAAGGCCGCGCGCCTGCTGGACATCACCCTGACCCAGCGCGGCAGCTCCGGCGGCGCACCGATTCCGATGGCCGGTGTGCCGGTGCATGCCTTCGAGGGCTATCTGGCACGGCTGGTGGCGGTCGGTGAATCGGTGGCGATCTGCGAGCAGATCGGCGACCCGGCGCTGGCAAAGGGCCTGGTCGAGCGCAAGGTGGTACGCGTGGTAACCCCCGGTACGGTCACCGACGAGGCGCTGCTGGACGAGCGCCGCGATACCTTGCTGATGGCACTGTCGCGCGGCAAGGCCGGTTACGGTCTGGCCTGGGCCGATCTGGCTGGCGGCCGCTTCCTGGTCAACGAAGTCGATAGCGACGACGCCCTGGAAGCTGAACTTGCCCGGCTTGAACCAGCCGAGCTGCTGGTCCCCGACGAGGAGAACTGGCCCGAGTTCCTGCGCCACCGCAATGGCGTGCGCCGTCGCGCACCGTGGCTGTTCGATGCCGACAGCGGCCGCCGCCACCTGCTGAACTTCTTCAAGCTGCATGACCTCAGCGGTTTCGGCATTGATGACAAGCCGCGCGCCACTGGCGCTGCCGGCGCCCTGCTGGGCTACGTCGAGGAAACCCAGAAGCAGCGGCTGCCGCACCTGACCTCCATCTCGATGGAGAACGCCGGCGAAGCAATCGCGATGAATGCGGCCACCCGCCGTCATCTGGAGCTGGATACGCGTGTCGATGGCGACACCCGCAACACCTTGCTCGGCGTGCTCGACAGCACCGTCTCGCCGATGGGCGGGCGCCTGCTGCGGCGCTGGCTGCACCGCCCGCTGCGCCTGCGTAACGTGCTGCAGCAGCGCCACCATGCGGTTGCCACGCTGATTGATCGCGGCACCGACGCCGACCTGCGCGACAGCTTCCGCGCGCTCGGCGACATTGAACGCATCCTCACCCGCATGGCGTTGCGCTCGGCGCGGCCGCGCGATTTTTCCACCCTGCGCGATGGCCTGGGTCTGTTGCCAGCCATCACCGCGCAGTTGGATGCGCTGGATTCACCGCGCCTGCAACAGCTTCGCGCCGAACTCGGCTCGCACGATGAAAGCGCGCAGCTGCTGGCCAGCGCCATCGCCGAGCAGCCGCCGTTGAAGCTGTCCGATGGCGGTGTGATCGCCGAGGGCTACGACGCCGAGCTCGATGAACTGCGCCGCCTGTCCACCCATGCCGACCAGTTCCTGATTGATCTGGAAGCGCGCGAGCGCCAGGCCAGCGGCATCGCCACCTTGAAGGTGGGCTACAACCGTGTGCACGGCTATTACATCGAAATCAGCAAGGGCCAGGCCGACAAGGCACCGGTGCATTACACCCGCCGCCAGACCCTGACCAATGCCGAGCGCTACATCACCGAGGAGTTGAAAAACTTCGAGGACAAGGTGCTGTCCGCCCGCGAGCGCTCGCTCAGCCGCGAGAAGCTGTTGTACGAAGGCCTGCTCGATATCGTCGCTGAGCACCTGGAGCCGCTGAAGCGCTGCGCCGGTGCATTGAGCGAGCTGGACGTGCTGGCCGCATTCGCCGAGCGCGCGCAGGCACTGGACTGGGCGCAGCCGGAACTGCAGGAAGACGCCTGCCTGCGTATTGAACGCGGCCGTCACCCGGTGGTCGAAGCCGTGCGCGACACGCCATTCGAGCCCAACGATCTGGACCTGCATCCGGACCGCCGCATGCTGGTCATTACCGGCCCGAACATGGGCGGTAAGTCGACCTATATGCGGCAGAACGCGCTGATCGTGCTGCTGGCCCATATCGGCAGCTTCGTGCCGGCCAGCCGCGCGGTGATCGGCCCGATCGACCGCATCCTGACCCGCATCGGCGCTGGCGATGACCTGGCCAAGGGCCAATCCACCTTCATGGTGGAGATGGCCGAAACCAGCTACATCCTGCACCACGCCACCGCCCACTCGCTGGTGTTGATGGACGAGATCGGCCGCGGCACCTCGACCTATGACGGCCTTGCCCTGGCCGACGCGGTGGCACGCCACCTGGCCTACCAGAACCGCTGCTACACGCTGTTCGCCACCCACTATTTCGAGCTGACCGCGCTGGCCGACGAAAGCCATGAAGGCGGCGCCAGCGGCATCGCCAATGTGCATCTGGATGCGGTGGAACACGGCGACACGCTGGTGTTCATGCATGCGGTGAAGGATGGCCCGGCCAACCGCAGCTTCGGCCTGCAGGTGGCCGCGCTGGCCGGCCTGCCCAAATCCACCGTTGCCCAGGCACGGCGCCGTCTGGCCGAGCTGGAACAGCGTGGTGGTGAAACCCAGAGCGCGGCCATGGCGCCGCAGGCGCTGGATGCTCCGCAGCAGTTTGGTTTGTTCGCCTCGCCGAATTCGGCGGCGCTGGATGCGCTGCAGGCGATTGATCCGGACGAGTTGACGCCGAAGCAGGCCTTGGAGGCGTTGTATCGGGTGAAGTCGTTGATCTAGTCGGGCGCTGACGATCCTGCTTAAGCCCCTCTCCCCTTGCGGGGTGAAAGAGGGGAGTTTACGAACCACCGGTTCGTGCCCCTGTTGAACGCCCTTGCGCCAGCGCAAGGGCCGGGGCGCGTAGCGGGGGTTGGGGAGAGGGCGACGGAGTAGCAATGTAAGGCCGTCGAAGCGCTTCCACGAAGCACGCTGTTGTCCGGAAATGCCGGAAAGATTGTCAGAGGGGATTTCCTCGGCGGCTTCTTTCTTCCCAGCTTCGCGGCTTACGCCGCTCCCACACTTGCGTTGCTTGCTGCTTTCCGGAAACGCCGGAAAGAGCACTGGAAATCGACTTTCTCCGCGGCTCGGTTGCCCCCAGCTTCGCGGCTTACGCCGCTCCTACCTGCGGGATCAACGCATCGTCCTTGGCATTGCCGCGTACCGCCGCCGGGCGCTGCAGATGCGCCGCGACGTAGTTCTCGAACGCCGCCAGCGGTTCCAGCTCGCCAACCCGCATGTAGTAGCTGAGGAAGGCCACCATGTACAGGTCGGCCACGGTGAAGCTGTCACCGACCAGATACTTCCTGCCTTCCACGGCACCTATCAGGGTGCGCATCAGGTCGGCCTCGCTGCCGTAGCCCGCTTCCATCGCCGGCGCCAGTGCGCCGTGGCGGCGTGCGGTGATGAACGATTCCACCGGCCCTGCGGCGAAGAACATCCAGCGGTAGCACAGGCCGCGCTCGGCGCTGCCCACCGGCGGCAGCAAGCCCTTGTCCGGCACGAGGTCGGCCAGGTGCAGGCAGATGGCCGCGTTCTCGGTCAGCACCACATCGCCTTGGCGCAGTGCCGGCACCTTGCCCATCGGATTGATCGCCAGGTATTCGGGCGACTTCATGCTCTTGCCGTACTCCAGCACCACTTCGTCGTAAGGCAGGCCGGTTTCTTCCAGCATCCAGCGGGCGATACGGGCGCGGGAGTAAGGATGGGTATAGAACGTCAGCGTGTTGCTCATGGCAGGCACCTTGTTGGAAGAGCCTGCAGTGTGCGCAGGGTCTGCTGACAGCGGCTGTCAGCAGTCACGCCTTGCGGTGCTGCAGCTGCAGTGCCTTCCAGCGCTTGAGCAGGCTGTGGCGCTGATCGGGATAGCGGCGGCCGGTGTCCTCCAGCGACTGCATGCGGTCAGCGCGGAAGTGGCGGAAATCACCACGCATCTCGCACCAAGCGGCGAGGAACCGCATGTCGGCCATGAACGCCATCGCAAACGGCCAGATCACCCGTTCGCTGGCCTGCCCTTCGGCGTCGCAGTACTGGATGCGCACCGCATTGCCTTCACGGATCGCACGCCGCAGTGCTGGCAACCACGGTTCGGGTTCGCTGCGCTTCCATTGCGGGGCGAACAAGCCGCTGGTCTCCACCTGCAGCCGCAGCGGCCCGGGCAATACGCCGGTGAGCCGGTCCAGCGCCGTGCCGGCCGCAGCCGCCAGTTCCGGATCGGCATGCGATACCACCCAGCGCGCCCCCAGCAGCAGGGCTTCCAACTCCTCGGCCGAGAACATCATCGGCGGCAGCAGGAAGCCCGGCCGCAGCTGGAAGCCAACGCCGGGGTCGCCGACGATCTCCGCGCCCTGCCCGCGCAGCGCATCGATGTCCCGGTACAGCGTGCGCAGGCTCACCTCCAGCCGTTGCGCCAGTTCGGCACCGCGCACCGGCGTGCGGCGGCGCCGCAATTGATCAAGCAGATGTAGCAAACGGGTGGCGCGCTGGCTCATGGAACGGTCCGGTGAAAGCGGGTACAGCAGCGATGCGGTCGGAAAGCGTACCCGGCATCGCGCTACAAACAGGCAGAACTGATCCAAGCATCCTGACTGATAGACAAGCCCTATGGCAACGAGCGGATCATTTGATTACTCATTTAACGGTCCGGTGGTTAAAGTCGGTACGAGATCTTCCCCAACGCCAGCAGGAGCCAGCCATGAGCAACGACACCAAGCCGACCTGTCCGTACCACAGTGCCCCCTCGCCCGAGCAGGCTGCGCAATCCCAGCGTGACACCAGCACCACACCCAAGCAGAAGCATGGCGACGCACCGGTGACGCCAATGACCACCGCCTTCGGTGCGCCGGTGGTGGACAACCAGAACAGCAAGACCGCCGGCCCGCGTGGCCCGCTGCTGATGGAGGACGTCTGGCTGCTGGAGAAGCTGGCCAACCTCAACCGCGAGATCATTCCCGAACGCCGCATGCACGCCAAGGGCTCCGGCGCGTTCGGCACTTTTACCGTCACCCATGACATCAGCAAGTACACCCGCGCCAAGATATTTTCGGCAGTGGGCAAGCAGACCGAGATGTTCGCCCGCTTCACCACCGTGGCCGGTGAGCGCGGCGCGGCCGATGCCGAACGCGACATCCGCGGCTTCGCGCTGAAGTTCTATACCGAAGAAGGCAACTGGGACCTGGTGGGCAACAACACGCCGGTGTTCTTCCTGCGTGACCCGCGCAAGTTCGGCGACCTCAACAAGGCGGTCAAGCGCGACCCGCACACCAACCTGCGCAGTGCTCGCAACAACTGGGACTTCTGGACCCTGCTGCCGGAAGCGCTGATGCAGGTCACCGTGGTGATGAGCGACCGCGGCATTCCGCGCAGCTTCCGTCACATGAATGGCTTCGGCTCGCATACCTACAGCTTCACCAATGAAGGCGGCGAGCGCTTCTGGGTCAAGTTCCATTTCGTCACCCAGCAGGGCGTGCAGGCACTGACCGATGCACAGGCCGAGGTACTGGTTGGCAAGGACCGCGAAAGCAATGGCCGCGATCTGTTCCAGGCGATCGAGCGCGGCGAGTTCCCGAAGTGGAAGCTGTTCGTGCAGGTGATGCCGGAGCTTGAAGCGGAAACCTACCGTATCCATCCGTTCGACCTGACCAAGGTATGGCCCAAGAGCGATTACCCGCTGATCGAGGTGGGCGAATTCGAGCTCAACCGCAATCCGGACAACTGGTACATGGACGTGGAGCAGTCGGCCTTCGCACCGAGCAACCTGGTGCCAGGCATCGGCCCCTCGCCGGACAAGATGCTGCAGGCGCGCCTGTTCGCCTATACCGACGCGCAGCGCTACCGGCTGGGCGTGAATCACCACCAGATTCCGGTCAACGCCGCCCGCTGCCCGGTCTTCAGCAACCACCGCGACGGCGCCATGCGCGTGGACGGCAACTACGGCGGCCTGCCGCACTACGAGCCCAACAGCTATGGCCAATGGCAGGAGCAGCCGCAATACCGCGAACCGGCCTTGAAGATCCGTGGCGATGCCGACTTCTGGAACTTCCGCGAAGACGACAATGACTACTTCAGCCAACCCGGTGCGCTGTTCCGCAGCTATAACGCCGAGCAGAAGCAGCGCTTGTTCGAGAACACCGCCCGTGCCTTGGGCGATGCGCCGGACTTCATCAAGCAGCGTCATATCGACAACTGCAACAAGGCCGACCCGGCCTATGGCGCCGGCATTGCCGCCGCGCTGAAGAAGCTGGCGGACGCAGCCCCGCCCGCCGATCCGTTCGCACCGCCGCCGCATCCGGGCAGCGACTTCCCGACCGGCACCCCGGGCGCCGAGGACATCGAGCTGTAAGCCCGGCCCGATGACGCCACGCTGATAACGCACCGCCCGCCACGCGCGGGCGGTGTTGTTTCCGCCCACAAGCCAACACGCCACTGGCCTCTTCACTTACGCCCCCTTGCGGGAGTTACCATGCCGGTCGGCAACCCACCCTTCAAGGATCCACCCGATGAGCCTGACCGACGACCTTCTCTCCCAACTGCAGGGCGCACCGCTGCAGCAGGTTTCGCAGCAGCTGGGCATCGACAGCCAGCAGGCCTCGACCGCGATCAGCGCCGCGCTGCCGCTGCTGATGGGCGCATTGGGCAACAACGCGGCCAAACCGCAGGGCGCTGAAGCCCTGTTCGGCGCCTTGCAGAACAACCACAGCGGCCTGGACATCGGCAGCGTGCTGGGTGCGGTGATGGGCGGCGGCAACAGCCCGGCTGCCAATGGCGCCGGCATCCTCGGCCACATCTTCGGTGGCAACCAGGACCGCGCCGAAACCGGCCTGGCCCAGGCCACCGGTCTGAGCCCGAGCACCTCCAGCCAGTTGCTGAAGATCCTCGCCCCGATCGTGATGGCCTATATCGCCCAGCGCATGAGCAGCGGCGGCGCAGCGGCCAACCCGGACGGCCTGGCGCAGGTCCTGGGCCAGGAGAAGCAGCAGGTTGCGCAGGCCGGCGGCATCGGCGGCGGCCTGCTGGGCAGCGTGCTGGACCAGGACGGCGACGGCCAGTTCGGCGTCAGCGACCTGATCAAACTGGGCAGTGGCCTGCTGGGCAGCGGCAAGCGCTGAGCAGCGGAAGCTTGAATGAAAACGCCACCGCAAGGTGGCGTTTTTGTATATGTAGTGCCGAGCCATGCTCGGCAGAGGCTTTACCGGTAATGCTCCTGCCGAGCATGGCTCGGCACTACATATCCCGCTTTTGCTTTCGGCACTACAGATCGCGCTTTTGCTTAAAGCCCCTCTCCCGTTCACGGGAGAGGGGTCGGGGTGAGGACGGCTTCTGGTGCTTCACCGGCAATGCCCCTGCCAAGCATGGCTCGGCATTACAGATCCCGCTTTTGCTTAAAGCCCCTCTCCCGTTCACGGGAGAGGGGTTGGGGTGAGGGCGGCTTCTGGGGCTTCACCGGCAATGCCCCTGCCGAGCATGGCTCGGCACTACAGATCCCGCTTTTGCTTAAAGCCCCTCTCCCGTTCACGGGAGAGGGGTTGGGGTGAGGGCGGCTTCTCGGGCTTCACCGGCAATGCTCCTGCCGAGCATGGCTCGGCACTACCTGGTGCCGCCCCTTGCCGAGCGTCCTCAGAGCGCGTCCAGATCACCCAGGGCGCGGATCAGGCGCCGGGCGCGCTTGTCGGGGCGGTGCTCCGGGGCCTGGTAGCCGGTGCGTTCGGCGGCACGGCGCAGGCGCAACTCGTCGCGTGCCTGTTTGGACGCAGCGGTTTCCTCATACAAGGCCTGCGCCACCGGCGCCGAGCCACGGGTGTCACTCAGCCCCCTTACCGCGATCTCGAAAATCTCATCACCACGCTGCACCCGCAGCGCGTCACCGACGCGGATGGCACGGGAGGATTTGGGGCGCTGCCCTTCCACATCGACCTTGCCGGTGTCGACGGCCTGCTTGGCCAGGCTGCGGGTCTTGAAAAAGCGCGCAGCCCACAGCCAGACATCAAGACGGATGCTTGCCACTGGTACGACGTCACCACTCATTGCGTTGCCTTGACTCCATGGTTGCCATCCAGGCGGTGATACCTGCCACCGCCGCCCTCACCCGCAAAATGCTAGTGTGCCAGCCCAGATCCCGACAACGTTGTCCATGTCGAAAGCCAAGCAAACCCGCTCGCTCACCGAAGGCCCGATCGGGCGCAGCCTGCTGATGTTCGCCCTGCCTATTCTGGCGGGCAACATCGCACAGTCGCTGAACGGCTCGGTCAATGCCGTCTGGGTCGGCAAGTTCCTCGGCGAGGCAGCGCTGACTGCCACCGCCAACGCTAACAACATCATGTTTTTCCTGATCGGCTCGGTGTTCGGCATCGGCATGGCCGCCACCATCCTGATCGGCCAGTCGATCGGCGCCAAGGCCCTGCCGCAGGCGCGGCGGGTGATGGGCACCAGTGCTACCTTCTTCATCGGCCTGTCGGTGGTGATTGCAGTCCTGGGCTGGTTCCTGTCGCACCGCTTGCTGCTTGCGATGGGTACACCGGCCGAATCATTGCCGATGGCCGATGCCTACCTGAAAGTGATCTTCCTGGCGATGCCGCTGCTGTACGCATTCGCCTTCATCACCGCCGCCCTGCGTGGTGCCGGCGATGCACGCACGCCGTTCCGCTTCCTGTTGCTGTCGGTATTGCTGGATATCGCGTTCAATCCGGTACTGATCTTCGGCCTGGGGCCGTTCCCGAAGCTGGGTATCGCCGGTGCGGCCTGGGCCACGTTCTTCTCGCAGGCGCTGGCGCTGGCCGGGCTGATGCTCTACCTGCGCAACAAGCGGCACATGCTGTGGCTGGGCCGCAAGGATATCGGCCTGCTGAAAATCGACACCGTCATCCTCAAGGCGCTGGTGATCAAGGGCGTGCCGATGGGCCTGCAGATGATCCTGATCTCCCTGGCGATGATCATGATGATCAGCATGGTCAATGGCTACGGCGTGGAAACCGCATCGGCCTACGGCGCGGCAATGCAGCTGTGGACGTATGTGCAGATGCCGGCGATGGCCATTGGTGCGGCATGTTCGACGATGGCCGCCCAGAACGTCGGTGCCGGCCGCTGGGAGCGGGTAGATGCCACCGCGCGCACCGGCGTGCTGTTCAACTTCCTGCTGACCGGCGCGCTGATCGCACCGATCATTCTGTTTGATCGCAGCACCCTGGCGCTGTTCCTGCCGGCGGCCAGCGAAGCGCTGGAGATCGGCCGCCATCTGAATCACATCGCGGTATGGTCGTTCCTGTTCTTTGGCGTCAACTTCGTGGTGTCCGGCGTGGTCCGGTCCACCGGCGCGGTGGTGCCGCCACTGCTGATCCTGGCGGTGGCGATGTGGGGCATCCGGGTGCCATTCGCACTGTGGCTGCAGCCGCGGTTTGGTGCCGATGCGATCTGGTGGAGTTTCCCGGTCAGCGCGTTCTGCTCGATGCTGATGATCATGAGCTATTACCGCTGGGGCAACTGGCGCAAGGCCAGCATCCTCGGCAAGCAGGCGCACGCCACGCCGGCGGAAGTGCCCGCCACGCCACCTTCGCCAGTGGCCGATCCGGATCCGGAACTGGAACTGGAACTGGAACGAAGCGAGGCAGCTGATCGCGCGTAGCGCGTGGGCTTTACCGCTAAAGCGTGGCGCTGAGAGCGCTGCCGGTGTTGTAGGAGCGGCGTAAGCCGCGAAGCTGGCATTGTGCGAAAGGCCTGAAAGCCACCCCTCCCCAGCCCTCCCCTCCGCCTACGGCGCAAGGGAGGGGGTGTAGTGCCGAGCCATGCTCGACAGAGGCATTGCTGGCGAAGCCCCTGAAGCTGCCCTCACCCCACCCCCTCTCTCGTGAACGGGAGAGGGGCTTTAAGCAAAAGCGGGATCTCTAGTGCCGAGCCATGCTCGCCAGGGGCATTGCCAGTGAAGCTCCAGAAGCTGCCCTCACCCCAACCCCTCTCCCGTAAACGGGAGAGGGGCTTTGAGCAAAAGCGGGATCTGTAGTGCCGAGCCATGCTCGGCAGGGGCATTGCCGGTGAAGCCCCTGAAGCTGCCCTCACCCCAACCCCTCTCCCGTGAACGGGAGATGGGCTTTGAGCAAAAGCGGGATCTGTAGTGCCGAGCATGGTTCGGCAGCACAGGTGCTTCTTATCAGTAGCTGCCGTCGAAGGCGAAGATCGGCTTGCGCTGCTGCCACAGGCCCTTGGTGAAGTCCGGGAACTCCAGGGTCTGGAAGCTGTTGGCAATCGACTGCTCGGACAGCGGAGTGATCGCGCTCCAGGTCACGGCGTCGTAGATGTCGATCGGCATTGACGCCTTGGCCTTCAAGGCTTCAATGAAGGCATGGATCACGAACCAGTCCATGCCACCGTGGCCGGCGCTTGCTGCGGTATCAGCATGCTGCTTCCACAGCGGGTGCTCGTACTGGTCCTGGTAGGTCTTGAACTCTTCCCACTGGTGCGGCGGGCTACGGCCTTCGATGTGGATGCCGTGGTTGACGTCCATCCACAGGCCCTTGGTGCCCTGCACGCGGAAGCCCATCGAGTACGGGCGCGGCAGCGAGGTGTCGTGCTGCAGCAGGATGGTTTCGCCGTTCTCACAGGCCAGCGTGGTGGTGACGATGTCACCCAGCTTGAAATTCACCTTGGTGCTCGGATGGCTGGTGCCACCGCTCTTGGCCACGGTGTAGTCGTGCAGGCCGCGCGCCTTGCTGGCGAACGCATTGATATGGGTGAAGCGGTTGCCGCGGTTGATGCCGGTATACATCGCGCACGGGCCGATGCCGTGGCTGGGATACAACTCGCCATTGCGCTGCACGGAATGCTCGGTGCGCCAGCGCGCCTCCGACCAACCCTTGGCACCAAACTCCACGCCGCTGTCATAGGGCTGCGACGGATCGCCGGAATTGAATTTCACCCCGCGCAGGTCGTGCTGGTAGCCGCCCTGCAGATGCACCAATTCGCCGAACAGGCCTTGCCGCACCATCTGCAGTGCCGCCATCACGTCGCGGCGATAGCAGACATTCTCCAGCAGCATGTACGGGGTACCGGTGCTGAGCTGGGTATTGAGTACATCCCAGTGGTCCTGCAGGGTGATGCCAGCGACCACTTCGCAGCCCACCGCCACCTTGGCCTGCATCGCGGCAATCGCCATCGGTGCGTGCAGCTCCCATGGTGTGGCGATGATCACGCCGTCCAAGCCACGCTGCTCCAGCAGGCGCTTCCAGGCATTCTGGTCGCGGTCGGCACCGTAGGCCTGCGGCGCCTTCTTGCCGGCCTTGGCCACCATCTCCATCGCACGGCCGAGCATGATCGGTTCGATGTCGCACAGGGCAACCACTTCCACGTCGTCACGGCGTACCAGTTCCTTCAACAGCACCTGGCCACGCATGCCGGTGCCGATCACGCCCAGCCGCATCGTGCGGCCGCGTGCCCAGGCCGGGGTTTCCGGCAGCAGACTGGTGGCGGCGAGGGCCGCGCTGGCCATGATGAATTCCCTACGCTTCATTGTGTTTCCTCTTTCATGGATCTTGCCGGTGATGGCGTGCATGCCACGACCTTGCTGACGTTGTCACTGTCTTCCCCCTCATGCAATGCATGAGGGGGAAGCGATGCTGCGTACTGCTCAGAACTTGTAGGTCGCGGTGACGCTGTAGATGCGGCCGAAGTTGTTGGCATAGCCGGAGAAGTTCATCCAGTCGTTCGGGTCGTAGAACGGCAGGCGGTTGAATACGTTCTTCACCGTTGCGCCCACGCTGAGGTGCTCGTTCGCCTGCCAGTTCACACTCAGGTTTGCCGTCCACCAGGATGGCGCTCCGTGGCACTGTTTCGGCCCGGCGTTGACGTAGCTGCCGGTACAGGTTTCAGCGTTGTTGTCCTCCTGGTCAATGCGGTCGTAGGCCCACTTGGTCTTGCCGACATAGT
The DNA here is from genome assembly GCF_001700965.1 of Stenotrophomonas nitritireducens. Classification (NCBI taxonomy): domain Bacteria; kingdom Pseudomonadati; phylum Pseudomonadota; class Gammaproteobacteria; order Lysobacterales; family Lysobacteraceae; genus Stenotrophomonas; species Stenotrophomonas nitritireducens. The sequence continues at coordinate 3,722,369 of NZ_CP016756.1, read as the reverse complement.
TGATGTAGAAGCCGGTATCCCAGTTGCCGTAGTTCCAGTTGGCGTTGAAGGTCGCACGCACGCGCGGGTTGTTGTAGTAGCCGACGGTGTTGCCGTAGTACCAGCCATCACCGTTGTCGGAGTTGTACATGTTGCGGTTGGCAATGGTCGCGGCAACGCCGGTGGTCAGGCGGCCCCACTCACCCAGGTCAAAACGCGCACGCGCATCGACATCGAAACCATCGATCAGCGTGCGGCCACGGTTGCGGTACTGGCCGATCACGCTGGCCACATTGCCGGTACTGTAGCCCGGCAGGGTCGACGGACAGCTGACGCCGCTGGCCGGATCGCTGCACATGCTGGCCAGCGCGGCCAGGTTGGCAAGGTCGGTCTCGGTGATCGGGAAGCGCGTCTGCGCACTGATCTCTTCTTCCTTGCTGTAGTCCGGTGCGACGATCTCGTCACGACGATAGACAAACCAGTAGTCAGCCGACACCGACAGCCAATCGGTCGGTTCCAGCACGAAGCCCAGGGTCGCGATCTTGGCCTTCTCCGGCTTCAGGTCCTGGTTGGGTTGGGTCATGCGCGCGACGTTGCGGGCACAGTCGCTGTTCCAGAGGGTGTTGCCCAGGTCCTTGTCCACGCCACGGTTGGACTGGCGCAGCAGCCCGGCGATGGCATTGGTTTCGGCACATCGCGTTTCGTCGCGGTAGCCACCAATCTGCGCATACACGCCGCCGCTGCCGGCTTCGGCCAGGCTGGGTGCGCGGAAACCTTCCGAATAGGTACCACGCAGCATCAGCTGCGGCAGCGCCTGGTACTTCAGGCCGATCTTGGGCGCGGCATTGGTGCTGAAGCCGGGGTACTTGTCCAGGCGCAGTGCCAGGTCCATCTCGAGCTTGTCGGTGAGCGGTGCCACGGCTTCGCCGAAGATCGCATAGGTATTGCGCTTGCCGTCGAACCACGAGCCACCCTGCTGGGTGATCAGGCCATTGGCAGCGTCCGGGTTGCCCGGCGTGTAGAAGGTCTCGCGGGTGGCATTGAAGCCGAACGCCGCACGCACTTCACCGGCCGGCAGGTTGAACAGCGGGCCTTCGATCTTGCCGTCCAAGGTATGCAGGCGCGTCCACGACTCGATATCAAACGTCGGGAAGGCTTCACGGATCAGCGCTGCATTGGCCTGGCTGATCTCACCGAACTTGTACGCGGGATGATCGGAGATGATGACGCGGCCGCTGCCCGGATCGACGGTATACGGGCCAAAGGCCTTCTCGAAGCCTTTCAGGTTCACGTTGGTGGTCTGGTAGGTCACCGAATGCGAGCCAGCAGTAGCGAACGCGGTCTCCCAGTTCCAATCACCCACATTGCCACGCAGGCCGGTGACCGCGCGGTAGCTCTTGTCGGTGTTGCGCTGACCGAAATGGTTGCCGCCCACATCCTGCAGCAGATAGCCCAGGCCAACCACGCCACCCATCAAGGCTTTCAGTTCAGGACTGGCGTGGTTGTACTCGTTGTTCGGCCCCAACCAGGGCGTCAGGAACTGGTTGACGGTATTGCCGGTGTTGCGCGAGAACCAGCTCTGCGGATTGCCAGTGGTGGTGCCATAGGCGCGCGGCGTGCCACCGTTGGCGCGCAGGTCGATGTCGGTGTACGTCAGTTCGGCGAATGCCTCGGTCGCATCGTTGACCCGGAAATGGCCGTTGAGGTAGGCCGTCATGCGCTTTGAATCGGCGCCGCCATTGATCTGGCTGGTCATCCAGTCCTGCCAGATGCAGCGGGTGCCGGTGGCAACCTGCAGCACGTTCTCGCAACCCGGGGCGGCTTCGTCCACGCGCGCCTTGGTGACCGGATCAATGGCGTAGTAATAGCCGGGATTGAACACGCCCGGTGCGCTGCCGGTGTCCAGCCGCAGGTTCTTGATGTAGTCCGGGTTATTTACGTAGTACTGCTTCGGATGCTTCAGGTACCACTCGCGATTGGGGATGCCGGCACGCTCGTAAAGATTGACGCTGCCGTAGACGTTGTAACCGTCCTCATCCATGTCGCCGAAGCCGCCGGTCACGCTGGCCTGCTTTTCATCAAAGGACTCAAAACGCGGCGCGGTGTCCCAGGTGCCGCTGACTTCCAGCCCCTGGTAGCTGCGCTTGGTGATGACGTTGATGACGCCAGCTACCGCGTCGGTGCCGTACACCGCCGAGGCGCCGTCGGTCAGCACTTCCATGCGCTCGATGACCGCAGCGGGGATGGAGTCGATGTTGACGAACTGGGTCTGGAAGCCCGCCGGTGCGCCGTAGTACGACAGGCGGCGACCGTTGAGCAGCACCAGCGTGCCCTGTGCACCCAGGCCACGCAGATTGGCCTGCGAGGCGCCGTCGGAGCCGGAGAACAATGATTTGGAATCGACCTGCCCCGGACGTGCTGCCGGCAGGTTGTCGAGCACCTGCAGCAAGGTGCGCGCGCCCATGTTGACGATGTCCTGCTTGCTGATCACCTGCACCGGCGATGCGGTTTCCACATCGGTACGGCGGATGTTGGAACCGGTGACCTCGATGCGCGACAGCTCGGTGGTCTTGTCCTTTTCCTTTTCCTTCTCGGCGCTGCTCTGCGCGAACGCAGGTGCGGCGACGGCGAACAACACGCTGGCGACAGCCAACGATAGCGGGGCTGGCAAACAGCGTTTGGCACTGCGATTGGCTGGCAACATCGGGTTCTCTCCTGGCAAGGGCACGCAAAAAAACAGCAGATGGCGGGCAAAGCGATCCCATGCCACGGTTCTTGGGCCGTAGCCGGGGTAATCCGGTGGGGAGCGGTGTTACGGGTGGGTCATGGCGCGAGGATGTCGGCGGAATCGCCCTCCTCGCCGATCAGTACGGCATTGGCCCAGTTGGCGCACACCTGGGACGGTTGGCTGCCCTGCGCGCCCAAGGTGCGCAGGCTGAGTCTGGACAGACCGCGGATGTCGAGCTCGGGCTTGACCACACCCGGTGCTTTCACAAAGCCGCTGTCATAGAGCAGGCGATCATCGCCCCATACCTGGAACTGCAGGCCACCGGCCTGACGGCATTGGTCATCAACACCCAGGTCGGCGCGCAGTGTCTTCCACTGGCCCTTCAACTTCATGTCGATGCGGCTTTGTGCACCGACGCCAAGACCGCGACGAAACTGCAGGTCATTCATGCGCATTGGCACTTCAGCGGCGAACGAGCGGTCGGCATGCACCTGGGCGGCCAACACGGCCGGCAGCGGCAGCTGGGAGAGGTATAGCTGCCGCGCCGGCCGCTCGGCCGTTTGCTGCTCGAGGATATGGAAGGTGGACAGTGCAATCGGCCCAACATCGCGTGGCTGCAGTGCATCCACCGCACGTGCGGCATTGCCCTGTGCTGCGGTCACCATCGGATCGGCTGCGCCGGCGCCGTCGCCTTCCGGGTTCTGCACGCTGAGTACGCGGAAGCGCAGCAGCCGGCCGGCATGGGCCGGGAAGTCGATGCGTTGCACGCCTTCCTTCAACTGCAGGTGCCCGCGTGCGATGGGCTGGCCCCATTCGCCATTGCTGTCGCCCATGTAGATTTCGTAGTCGCGTACCTGACCGTGCTTCCAGTTCTTGTCGTTTCGCGGGGCCAGCTCGATGCCGTCGATCAGCTTGCGCTCGCCAAAGCCCACCACCCATTCGTGGGCACCCGTGCGGATGGCCTGGTTGCGCACGCTGCGGAACCACGTCGCCGGATCGTCGTCGAATGCGTTTTCCAGCGGATGGCCGGGCTCTTCGGCCGGGCGGTTGACCACCAACAGGCTGTCGGAGGGCAGCGCGCGGCCGAGTTCCGGCGCGTTCGGGAAAGCATCGTCGGCCAGTGCGGCAGCTATCGGGAAATCCAGCTGCAGTTTCAGTGGCGCACGGATGTCCTGGCTGGCAGTGCGCACATGCAAGGTGCCTTTGCGCTCACCGGCATCGAAGTACCAACCTTCTGCTGCGGCCTGCAGCGCAGCGGCATCGGCCAGCTGCGGCAGCGCGCGACCATCCTGCTGCACCGCCTTGGGCGCGCTGCGGTTGAGCACGCGCAGACCATAGCGTCGCTGCGCCAGCTGGCCCTGGTACTCGCCCTGCACCGGTGCGATCTCGACCTGCACCGGGCCACTGCCCTGCGCCGGTGCCTGCACGCGGATCTGCTGCGTGCTGGATTCGCCCTTCTGGTAACGGCGGGTGCTGCCATCATCTTCGTACAGCGTGTAGCTGGACTCGCCCTGCGGATACAGATCAAAACTCACTTCATCCAACGGCTTTTCGCCGTCGAACAGCATCTCCGGGTACATCGGCAGGATCGCACCGGCACGCACGAATACCGGCAGCGTCGCCAGCTCGACCGGGCGATCCAGCTGCCGGCCTGCGGCACCGGCCTGCAGATGGCGGCCATCCCAATAGTCGTACCAACCGCCGGCAGGCAGATGGATGTCGCGGCGCCAGCCACGGCTTGCCGCCTGGCTGCGGTAGACCGGCGCAACCAGCAGATCGCGGCCGAGCAGGAACTGGTACTTGTAGGTTTCATCCTGCGCATGCGGGTCCTGCGGGTTGTCCCACATCAGCCCGCGTACCGGCGGCGCGCCAGTCTGTGCAGCCTCGTGCACCAGTCCGTACATATACGGGGTCAGCCGCATTTTCAGCTTGAGGTAATCGCGGTTGATCGAACGATAGGGTTCGTCGAACCACCACGGGTGCTTGCGCGCGTTCGCCGACCAGCCGGACATGCCCATCAGCACCGGCGTAAAGGTCTTCCACTGCAGGTCGCGGGTGAAGGTTTCGGCGCTGCCGCCGAAGATCGCATCGACATCGCCGCTGGCGTAGGCCATGCCGGACAAACCGGAACCCACCAGGGTCGGCACGTGCCAGCGGATGTAGTCCCAGCTGCTGCTCTGGTCGCCGGTCCACGCCACCGCGTAGCGCTGGATGCCAGCCCAACCCATCACCGTCCACAGGAACGGGCGCGAGTCGGAATTGTTGAGGATGCCGTCGAAGGCCTGGCGGTTGGCATCCATCGCGAACTGATAGCCCTGACCGGTCCAGGCCACGTCCAGCTTCTGCACGCGGCTGCCGGCCTTGCTTACTTCCCAGGCGATCTTGTCGACGCCGTTCTCGGTCCACAGACCGGTTTTGAAGCCGTACTTGGCTAGCCCCTGCGCGGTTTCCGGCAACTGCTTGTAGCCGCAGCCGTAACCATCGTTCGGCAGGATCCAGCCACCGGGCATATCGTATTCGCGGTACTTGGCGGCAACGCTGTTGACCACATCGATGGTGGTGCCGGTGGGGCCGTCGCTCCAGCCTTCGGGCACGCTGCCAGGCTTCTTGATGTTGTCGCCGTCGTTGTAGCAATCGGCATCGCCGTAGGACAACGCCCAGCGCGCGACCATGTTCGGCCGCCCGGTCAACTGCGTATAGCGCTCCAGCAGCCGTTGCAGATCATTGCCGACGAAGTAATACGCGTCGAAGCGGTCTTCGCGGTGCAGCAGCGTGGCCTGATCGGGCTGGCGCAGGTCGTAGCTGCCATCGCTCCAGGTGTTGCGCAACATGCCCCAACCGCGCGAACTGAGCAGCATCGGTGCCGGGCTCGGGCGGTCACCCTCTTCCCAGCCACCGGAATAGGAAACTTCAAGCTCGCGGCCCTTGAACTGGAAACGGCCGTTCTGCTGACCGCCTCCGTAGAAGGCTTCATCGGCCTGCGAGGACAGCACCTGCACGGTTTGTTCGGCAGCCAGGTCCAGCGGCTGCTGTTCCTGCCACAGCGGTACCGGCTTGCCGCCGTCCAGCCGCTCCAGGCGCAGCTGCAAGGGCTGTCGCTGCACATGCAGGACCAGCGCCGGGGTACGCACGCGGATTTCCTGCGCGTCTTCCTCCAGCTGTGCCTGCACCGGCTGTACTGGCTGCGGCAACACGATGGGGGCCGCCTTGTCACCGGCTCCGCTCAACTTGCCGTTGCGGCCGGCCTGCACGTGCACGATGTCGTTGGCCAACACCTCGATGCGCAGGGTGCTGCCGTTGTCATTGCGCACGTCCCAGGCGCGTACGCCGTCGCGGCCATCACTGGCAGCGACCGAGCGCAGGTTGCCGATGGGCTCGGCCTGTGCGGTCACTGCCGTCAACAACAGGGCCGAAAGCAGGGCCAGCAACAGCGGCGATTGACGAACGCAGTGTTCCACCTTGCCTCCAACCCGTTCAACGGGCGTTTCGAAACCGAGTGCGCCGACTCTAGGGCAGTAAATCGAAAGATGTCAACAAAATGAAAGCCAAAGATAAGTAAGATTTCTTCCATACGAAAGATGGTGCAGAGCAACACCTTTCATATCATCCAGCTGACTGTATTCATTGCTGCGAAAGCGTTTCGCGAGAAACCTTTCGCTTGGGACGATTCTCAAGCGGGCAAACCCGCTGAATTATTTTCTTTCGCTTTACTTTCGCTATTTGACATTTCGAAAGAAAAGAAAGATCGTGCGCTGGCCAAACAGGAATCACACATGGATGCCACCCTGCTTCACGATCTGACCGCCTGGCAGCGCCTGGGCGGAGCCGATACCGCCCGCGAAATCGCCCAGCAGCCCGCGCTGTGGGAAACCCTTGCAGTTGATCTGCAGCAGGCCAGCACGCGCCTGCAGGATTTCCTCGGCCAGCGCCTGTCCGACCCGCGCCAACGGGTGATCTTCACCGGTGCCGGCAGCTCCGGCTTCATCGCCGAGATGGTGGCCGACAGCATCAACGCGCAGTGGCCGGCTGAAGTACGCGCCGTGCACACCACCAGCCTGCTCACCCACCCGGCGCTGTATCTGCAGCGCGACCGCCCGACCCTGCTGGTGTCGTTCGGCCGCAGCGGTTCCAGCCCGGAAAGCGTGGCCGCCGTCGATCGCGTGCGCGCCGACGTGGACGACGCGCGCTTCCTCGACATCACCTGCAACGCCGACGGCGAACTGGCCCGCCGTGGCGCCGACCGGGACGACACCTGCACGTTGCTGATGCCGGCCGCCAGCTGCGACCGCGCCTTCGCCATGACCAGCAGCCTGAGCTGCATGCTGCTGGCCGCACTGAGCGTGTTCGACAGTGCACCGTGGGCCGAACGCGTACATCACCTGCAGCAGGTTGCCGCGCTTGCGCGCCAGGGCCTGCGCAACTGGGATGCGCCGGTCGCCGCCTTGGCCACGCAGCCGTACAACCGGGTGATCTACCTGGCCAGTGGCCCGCTGGAAGCCCTCGCCCGCGAGGCCGCATTGAAGGTGCTGGAACTCACCGCCGGCCGCGTGCTGGCGCTGGCCAATACGCCGTTGGGTTTCCGCCACGGCCCCAAGTCCACGCTCAACGATGAGACCTTGGTGGTTGTACTGCGCAGTGCCGAGCCGCTGTCACGCCGCTACGAACAGGACCTGCTGGAAGAACTGCGCGCTGATGGCGTCGCCGGCAAGGTGTTGTCGATCGGCCCGCATTCGGATCTGGGCATCCACGACGATTATTCCTTGCCGGTAGCCGGACTGCCCGACAGCTGGCTGGCGCCGGTATGGCTGCCGTTCGCGCAGTTGTATGCCCTGCAGCGCTCGGCCGCACTTGGGCTGACGCCGGACAATCCGTTCCCCGACGGCACCGTCAACCGCGTGGTCAAGGGCGTCACCATCCACCATGGCTGATACCCGCGCACCAGCCTGTTACGGCATCGACATCGGCGGTACCAAGATAGAACTGGTGGCCTGCGATGCCGCCCTGCAGGTTGCGTGGCGCAAACGCATCGCCACCCCGCAGGGCGATTACAGCGGCTTCCTGCAGGCGGTAGAAATGCTGGTGGGCGACGCCGATGCAGAACTCGGCCAGCGCGCGCAGGCCATCGGCATCGCCCTGCCGGGCGTGCGCGAACGCCGCAGCGGCCGCCAGCTCAGCGCCAACGTACCGGCACTGACCGGCCAGTGCGTCGCTGCCGATCTGCAGGCGCGCCTGCAACGGCCGCTGCACTTCGGCAACGACCTGCAGTGCTTTGCCTTGTCAGAAGCACATGGCGGCGCGGCCGATGGCTACGCCAGCATGTTCGGCGCCATCCTCGGCACCGGCGCCGGTGGCGGTTATTGCCTGCATGGCAAGCTGGTGGGTGGCTTCAACGGCCTGGCCGGTGAATGGGGCCACTGGAGCGTGCCGGCCAACCTGCTGCAACGCCATGGCCTGCCTCTGCTGGCATGCGGCTGCGGCCTGCAGGGCTGCGTTGAGCGCTACGTCTCCGGCAGCGGCGTGGCGATGATCGAACGCCACCTCGGCGGCACCGCCGCCAACGCCAGCGAGGTCATCGCCCTGGCCGAGGCTGGCGACAGCCGCGCCAGCAACGCGCTGGACATCCACCGTGATCTGCTTGGGCACAGTTTCGCCGCGCTGATTCTGGCGCTGGACCCGCACGTGATCGTGCTGGGCGGCGGCCTGTCGCAGTACGCGCCGCTGTACCAGCAACTCCCCGCGGCCATTGCCGCACATCTGTTCAATGGCGTGGAAGTGCCCCCCATCGTGCCGCCACGCTTCGGCGATGCCGGCGGCGCACGTGGTGCCGCCCTGCTTGCCTGCCAACCCGCTTACCTGATTCCCGGAGCCTGACCATGTCACCGCTGCAATCCCTGCTTGCCTCTCATCGCCAAGGCCACAACGTCGGCCTGTACAGCGTCTGCTGCAGCAACGAACAGGTGTTGCGCGCGGCAATGCACGTGGCCGCGCGCCACGGCACCGTGCTACTGATCGAAGCCACCTCCAACCAGGTTGACCAGTTCGGCGGTTACACCGGCATGACCCCGCCGCAGTACCGCGCCTACGTGGAAGCACTGGCCGATGAAGAAGGTTTCCCGCATGCGCGTTTGATCCTGGGCGGCGACCACCTCGGCCCGAATGCCTGGCAGAAGCAGCCCGCCGCCAAAGCCATGGCCAACGCGCGCGTGCTGATCGACGCCTATGTCGCTGCCGGCTTCCACAAGATCCACCTGGATTGCAGCATGTCCTGCGCCGACGACCCGACACCGCTGCCCGACGCCACCGTCGCCGCCCGTTCGGCCGAGCTGGCGGTCATCGCCGAGACCACCGCCAAGGCCATGGGCCTGCCGCCGCCGGTCTACGTGATTGGCACCGAAGTGCCGATTCCCGGTGGCGAGGCCTCGCTGGCAGGCGGGCTGGCCGTGACCACACCCGCGGCCGCCGCGCAGACCCTTGCCATCCACCAGCAGGCGTTTGATACGCCAGAACTGCGCGATGCCTGGCAGCGCGTGATTGCGATGGTGGTGCAACCGGGCGTGGATTTCGACCACAGCAGCGTGCACGAGTACGACGCCGCTGCCGCCGCTGAACTGGCTGATTTCCTGGAACAGCAGCCGCGCATCGTGTTTGAAGCGCATTCCACCGATTACCAGCGCGAATCCGGCCTGCACGCACTGGTGCGCGATCACTTCGCCATCCTCAAGGTTGGCCCGGCCGCGACGTTCGCCTACCGCGAAGCCTTGTTCGCGCTGGCCGCGATTGAAAGCGAACTGTTGCCCGCAGCGCAGTGCTCCAAGCTGCCGCAGGTACTGGAACAGGTGATGCTGGCCAAGCCGAAGAACTGGCAGGCGCATTACCACGGCGATGAAGCCACCCTGCGTCTGCTGCGCGCCTACGCCTTCAGCGACCGCTGCCGCTACTACTGGGGCGAGCCGGAACTGCTGCAGGCCGTGCAGACCTTGTTCGCCAACCTTGAACAACACACCCCGCCGCTGGTGCTGCTCAGCCAATACCTGCCGGGCCAGTATCTGGCCGTTCGCGAAGGACAGCTGGCCGCCACGCCGGCAGCGCTGGTGCAGCATCGCATCGGCCAGTGCCTGGACGAATACGCGCGCGCCTGTAGTGCCAATGAGGCAGGTACTCGCAAGCAAAGCGAAAGTTCGCATGCCGCGAACCTTGCGAACGGTTAATCTCCGCTTTCAAACGCACAAGAGAACCAACCATGCGCAATACCCGTCCCCGCCGACAGCAGATCCTGCAGCGCCTGATCGACCAAGGCACGGTGCAGGTTGCCGAACTGGTTGAACAGTTCGGCGTGTCGGCGGTGACCATCCGTACCGACCTGGGCCACTTCGAGGCGCAGGGCCTGGCCACGCGCACCCACGGCGGCGCCACCCTGGTACGGATGCCGCCGCAGGAACAGGACATCCACGAGAAGGATGCGCTGAACCTGTCGTTGAAGGAATCCATCGGCATGCGCGCCGCGCAGCTGGTGCAGCCGGGCGACAACATCATCATCGACTCCGGCTCCACCACCATGACCCTGGCCCGGCACCTGCGCGATCACCGCGACGTCACGGTGATGACCAATGGTTTGAACATCGCCTGGGAGCTGGCCAATGCGCCGGCGGTGAATGTCCTGCTGACCGGCGGACTGCTGCGCAAGCAGTCACTGTCGCTGCAGGGCAGCCAGGCCGAAGCCAGCCTCACCTCGTACAGCTTCGACACCTTGTTCCTTGGCGTCGATGGCCTGGACCTGCAGTTCGGCCTGACCACTCATGACGAAGCCGAAGCCCGCCTCAATCACCGCATGGTCGAACGCGCACGCCGCATCGTGGTACTGACCGACGCCTCCAAATTCGGCCGCGTCAGCCTGCACCGCATTGCCCGTCTCGACCAGATCCACGCCATCATCACCGACCCCGGCATCGACGAGGCAACCCGCGAAGGGCTGCAGCGGCAGGGCATCGAAGTGATCACCGCCGAGCCACCGCTATGACCGATACCCGCAGCCTGTACGGCCGCATTCTCACCCCGCTGGGCTGGCGCCGCGGCCACGTCCATTTCGACCAGCAGCTGCGCACGCTGGAGGTGGACGATCACGCCGGTGATGGCGGCGAGCTGCTGATCATCCTGCCCGGCTTCATCGACCTGCACGTGCATGGCGCTGCCGGCGTGGACCTGATGCAGGGCGGCGATGTCGCCCGTCGCATCGCCCACACCCACGCCCGCTATGGCACCACCACCCTGCTCGGCACCACCATGACCGCCGAGTACGGCGAGATCGAAAACGCCCTGCGCGGTGTGGCGCAGGTGATGGCAACGCCGGATGCGGATGCCGCGCAGATCATCGGCGTGCATCTGGAAGGCCCTTTCATCAGCCCGCAGCGGCTGGGCGCGCAACCGCCGCGCACGCTCGAAGCCACGCTGGAATCAGTGCAGCACCTGCACGCACTGGCACCGATCAAGGTACTGACCATCGCACCGGAGATCGGCCAGCACACAGCCCTGATCCCCGCCTTGGCGGCGATGGGCATCCGCGTACAGATCGGCCACAGTGCCGGCACCTATGAAGACGCAGTGGCCGCACTGCAGGCCGGTGCCAGCGGCTTCACCCATCTGTTCAACGGCATGACCGGTGTTGATCACTACAAGCCCGGCATCGCCGCTGCGGCCTTGGCGCATGCCGAGTACGCCGAACTGATTCCCGATCTGCAGCACGTGCATCGCGGCGCCATCCGCATGGCCGTGCGCGCGATCCCGCGCCTGTATGCGGTCACCGATGCCACCGCCGCCACCGGCATGCCCGATGGTGAGTACGCCTTGGGCGAACAGCGCGTGCACAAGTGCATGGGCTGCGTGCGGCTGTCGACCGGTTCGTTGGCCGGCAGCGCACTGACCATGGACCAGGCGCTGCGCAACCTGGTCGATGTCGGGCTGGAACTGGCCGACGCCTCGCAGCGTGTTTCCACCATCCAGGCCGATTACCTGGGCCTGGAAGACCGCGGCCGCATCGCCCCCGGCCTTCGCGCCGACATGGTGGTGCTGGACCCGCAACTGCAACTGCAACAGGTATGGATAGCCGGCCACCGGGTCGACCCGAACTGATCCGCTACATGTAGTGCCGAGCCGCGCTCGGCATACCGCGCGGATGCGCGGCGCGGTCCGGCAGCGCAAACGCCGGAGCAAAGTACAGCCGAGCATGGCTCGGCACTACAAAATCTTGCCCCAGGAACGCGTTGATGACCGACACCTCTTTTGCCGTGCCCGCCAGCGACGCCGCGCCACGCTGGCCCGTGCGCTATCTGCTGTTCATCGCCGGCCTGGGAGGACTGTTGTACGGCATTGATATCGGCATCATCGCCGGCGCCCTGCCCTACCTGGAAGCCACCGCCAGCCATGCCTGGCAACTGAGCAGCCAGCAGATGGGCTTCGTGGTGGCTGCGGTGCTGCTGGGCAGCGTGTTGTCCTCATTGTTCGCCGGCATGATCGCCGACCTGATCGGCCGACGTGGCGCAATGCTGCTGGCCGGCATCTTGTTCACCGCCAGCATCCCGATCATGGCGCTGGCTTCGGGCTACACGCCGCTGCTGCTGGGACGCCTGCTGCAAGGCATCAGCGGTGGTTTGATCGGCGTGGTGGTGCCGCTGTATCTGGCCGAAGTACTGGGACCAGAGCGTCGCGGCCGCGGCGCGGCGATGTTCCAGTTGTTGCTGACGGTGGGGCTGGTGCTGGCGGCTTTGATCGGCCTGTACCAGGCACATTCGGTGGATGCCGCGGCCGAGGCCGTGCGCAATCTGCCCCTGGTCCAGCAGGCGCAGCATCTGTTCGCGGTCAAGGACCAGGCCTGGCGCACCATCTTCTGGACCTGCCTGCTGCCGGGCGTGGTGTTCTGCATCGGCCTGTTCTGGCTCAATGAATCACCACGCTGGCTGGTGCGCCGTGGCCGCATTGATGCCGCACGCCGCGGCCTGCAGGCCACGCTGCCGGCATCACAGGTGGAAGCCACGCTGGCGCAGATCCAGAATCCGGTGACGGCCAAGGCCGATGGCGAGCGCGACCGGCTTTTCAGCCGCCGCTACATGGTGCCGTTCGTGCTGGCCTGCCTGGTACTGGCCTTCACCCAGGCCACCGGCATCAACTCGATCCTCGCCTACGCGGTCAACATCCTCAACCAGGCCGGCTTGCCCGGTGCCGCAGCCAATGGCGCGGATGTGGCGATCAAGCTGCTCAACGTGATCATGACCCTGGTGGCCTTGTTCCTGGTCGATCGCAAGGGCCGCAAGTTCCTGTTGATGATTGGTAGCGGCGGCATCTGTCTTGCTCTGCTGGCCGCTGCGATGCTGTTCTTCAAGGCCGAACAGGGCCGCGCTGATGTGCAGCCGGCGTTGCAGCACGCGGTGCAGGGCGATGGCCTGCAGTTGCAGCTGGATCCGGCGCAATGGCATCAGCTGGCCGGCACCCGCAATCGCGACGGGCAACCCTCGCAGCTGACCGTGTCATGGAGCTACGGCGGTTTCAGCGACGTGCGTTCGCTGCGCAGTGACAACCCCAGCGACCAGCAGTTGCTGATCGAACGCGCGACCACCGTGCGCGGCGACAGTGTGATTGGCCATTTCTTCCGTGGCCTGCATCTGAATCCGTTCCCGGATCCGAGCACCGCCGCCAATGCACCGCTGCGCATCGAGCAGGCCTGGATAGGCCCGGTGCCGCCGGCGTCGCATGGCTGGGCGGTGGCAGCCTGCATCCTGGTATTCGTGGCGTTTTTCGCGGTGGGCCCGGGTGTATGTGTGTGGTTGGCCTTGTCGGAGTTGATGCCAAACCGCATTCGGTCGAATGGCATGAGCATTGCGCTGCTGATCAACCAGTTTGTGTCGACCACGATCGCGGCGGTGTTCCTGCCGACGGTGGGGCATTACGGCTATGCCAGCATGTTCCTGTTCTGGGCCGCGTGTACGTTCGCGTTCTTCCTGATTGCCGCGTTCTGGCTGCCGGAGACCAAGGGCAAGACGCTGGAGCAGATCGAGGCGCATTTCCGCTGAGACCTGATTTAGCGGTAGCGGCAACTGCAGCGGCAACGGCATAAGCAAGCACAGGGCAACAGCGCCCTCATCCGCCCTCCGGGCACCTTCTCCCGCAAGCGGGAGAAGGGATAGCCAGGTTTTTCTGCTGCTTGATAGTTGGCCGCGCAGAGCACCAGCCAAAGCCAAAGCACAGGCCAAGGCACAAGCCAGAGCGAAAGCTAGAGCGAAAAGCTAGAGCACAGGCCGGAGCGCAAGCCGGAGAGCGAAAGGCTAGAGCACAGGCCGGAGCGCAAGCCGGAGCGCACGCAATACCTCAGCACACAGCAATGCCAGCCTTCCCTTCTCCCGCCTGCGGGAGAAGGTGCCCCGGAGGGCGGATGAGGGGGCTTCCCGCTTCCCGCTTCCCGCTTCCCGCTTCCAGCGTTCCCAAGCTTCCCAGCCCCCAACCCCACAAACGCAAACGGCCACCCGAAGGTGGCCGTTGCTGCAAACAGGCTGGGCCTGTTGGCGGGATTACTCGGCAGAAGCCTTGGCAGCCAGGCGGGCAGCCTTGGCCTGCTGGGCAGCAGCCAAGTCTTCCTTGATGCGGGCAGCCTTGCCTTCCAGACCACGCAGGTAGTACAGCTTACCGGCGCGAACCTTACCGCGGCGCTTCACTTCGACCGAGTCGATGATGGCGCTGTGGGTCTGGAAAACGCGCTCGACGCCGTAGCCGTGCGAGATCTTGCGCACGGTGAAAGCGGAGTTCAGGCCAGCATTCTTGGTGCCGATGACGACGCCTTCGTATGCCTGCACGCGCTCACGGTTGCCTTCCTTAACCTTCACGTTCACCACGACGGTGTCGCCCTGGCTGAACTTCGGCAGTTCGCGGGTGATCTGGGCGGATTCGAATTCCGCGACGATGGACTTGTTCAGCTTGCTCATTGGGTTACACCGATTGTTCGGGGTGGGCGTGTCGGATCGACAGCTTGGGCTCATACAGTCGCCGGATTGCGCTGCACGTTATTGTTCTGATTCCACGCAAGGCCATTCAGCCAACGGGAACTCGCAATTCTAACCTACTGATCGCCACCGGCGCCAGTAGCTTGCTTGAACGAATCTGCAAGCCGCTGCCGGGCGTCGGCCAGCAGCTTGCGGTCAGCCTTGTTCAGGCTGGCCTCGTCCAATAGATCAGGGCGCCGCAGGGCGGTCCGCAGCAGCGATTGCTGGCGGCGCCAGGCAGCGATGGCGGCGTGGTTGCCGGAGCGCAGCACGTCCGGCACATCGCCCAGTGCATGGCTGGCCGGATGGCTGTAATGCGGGCAATCCAGCAGGCCGTCACCTTCAAAACTGTCCTGGACGGCCGATTCGGCATCGTTCAAGGCGCCCTCCTGCAGGCGGGTGACCGCATCGATGATCACCGCCGCACCCAGCTCACCGCCGGACAGCACGTAATCGCCGATGGAGATCTCCTCGTCCACCTCGCTCGCCAGGAAACGCTCGTCCACGCCTTCATAGCGGCCACACAGCAGGATCATCCGCGGCAGCGCAGCCAACTCGCGGACCTTGGCCTGGTCCAACGGCCGGCCCTGCGGGCTGAGATAGATCAACGGTGCCGGGGCGGGATCAGCGGCACGCGCCGCTGCCAGGGCCGCGCGCAGCGGTTCGATCAGCATCACCATGCCCGGGCCGCCACCGAACGGACGGTCGTCCACCCGCCGGTAATTGCCCTGGGCATAGTCGCGCGGGTTCCAGCCATGCAGCTCCAGCAAGCCCCGCTCCTGCGCACGACCGACCACGCCAAGCGCGGCCGATTGGGCGAGGAATTCCGGGAACAGACTGATGACATCTACACGCACGGGCTTTAGAACTCCGGATCCCAATCAACCACGATCAGGTTGGCCTCGAAATCCACCGATTTGACGAAGTCGCCCATCACGAACGGAATCATCCGCTCACGGTCGCCACGCGTTACCAATACGTCGTTGGAGCCGGTGCTGAACAGGTGCGAGGCAATGCCCAGCTTGACGCCTTCGACGGTCTGCACGTCCAGGCCTTCCAGATCCACCCAGTAGTACTCATCCGCGCTCGGCGGCGGCAAGGCGCTGCGCGCGACGTAGATCTCGGTCCCGATCATGGACTCGGCCACGTCGCGGTCGGTCACGCCCGGGAAGGTCGCCACCAGGGTCTTGCCCGAATCGCGGCCACGCACACCGGTCAGCTCGGACTCCTGCCCCGCGGGGGTACGCAGAATCCAAGGCTGGTATTTGAAAATGGCGGAACGTGGCTCGGTCCAGGACTCAAGCTTCAGTTCGCCGCGCACACCAAAAACGCCGGCAACCCTGCCCAGCAGGATCCGGCGCTCGATATCTTTCTTCATATAGCAGTCGGGCCGCGCTTGCGCGCGGCCCGCCAGGATCAGGCCGCAGCGGCCTGGGCCTTGGTCGCTTCCTTGTACAGGTTGCGAACCTTGTCGGTCAGCTGAGCGCCGTTGGCAACCCACTTGTCGACAGCGGCGATATCCAGCACAACGCGCTGCTCGGCACCCTGGGCAACCGGGTTGTAGTAACCGACGCGCTCGATGTTGCGGCCGTCGCGGGCGCTACGGACGTCGGTGACGATGATGTGGTAGAACGGACGCTTCTTGGCGCCGCCGCGGGTCAGTCGAATCTTGACCATGGTGGTGTTTTCCTATGTTGCCCAGTCGCCAGGATGGCGCGGTAAGCCGGCGATTATAGCGGCGGTGCCGGGCCATTCCAAGCCTGCCCGCTGGCCCAACGCTGAATACCTTCCAAACTCCCCTGCCCCGACGTCAACGTCGGTGGCTGCAACGCCCTGCCCGAGCTCTCTGGCGAAGATGGATTCAGTGCTGATATATACGATTCGTATATGATCCGTGCATTCTTTTAGCCGGAGCGCCTCGTGGGCATCGTGAACATCGACGACGAACTGCATGACAACCTGCGCAGGGCCAGCTCGGTCTCGGGGCGCTCCATCAACGCGCAGGCCGGGTTCTGGATCAAGATCGGCATGCTGTGCGAACTCAATCCGCAGCTGAGCTTCCAGGAATTGGTCGCCCGAGAACTTGCGGCGGCCGGGGTAAGCCCGGCAAGCATGCGGGTAGCAGAAGCATGATCAAGCAGCCACATGAACTGGCATTGATGGCCGAATCCGGCCGTCTGCTCGCTTCCGTGTTCGAGGCACTGCTGAAGCTGCCGCTGGAGGGCATGACCACCCTGCAGGTCAATGACTGGGTGGAGCGCTTCATCGTAGAGCAGTTGCAGGCGCGCCCTGCCAGCAAGGGCCAGTATGGCTTCGCCTATGTGCTCAACAGCTCCATCGATACGGTTGTCTGCCACGGCGTGCCGTCGTCGAAGGACATCCTGCGCAGCGGCAGCATCGTCAACCTGGACATCACCCTGGAGAAGAACGGCTACATCGCCGATTCCAGCCGCATGTTCCTGATCGGCGACGTCAGCCACCCGGCACAGCGGCTGGTACGCATCACCAACGAGGCGATGTGGAAGGGCATTGCCGCGGTACGCCCCGGCGCGACGCTGGGCGACATCGGCTACGCCATCCAGCGCCATGCCAAGGCCGCCGGCTATTCGGTGGTGAAGGAGTACTGCGGCCACGGCATCGGCCGCGAAATGCACGAGGAACCACAGGTACTGCACTACGGCCATCGCGGCGCCGGGCTGGAACTGCAGCCCGGCATGACCTTCACCATCGAACCGATGATCAATCAGGGCCGCGCGGCAATCGACAACCACGACGATGGCTGGACCGTGACCACGCGCGATGGAAAATTGTCGGCGCAATGCGAGCACACCGTCGAGGTGACGGAGACCGGCGTAAGGGTGTTGACGCTGCGCGAGGAAGAACGCGCGTTCGCGGCGAAACTGCTCGGCGCGCTCGTATAGGACGCAACCATGTAGGAGCGGCGTAAGCCGCGAAGCTGGCATCGCCGCAGCTCTTGGCAGATAGGCCATCTGATGGCTTATCTGCTTCGCGGCTTACGCCGCTCCTACAAAACTCAGCGAACCCAGCCTGGTTACAGTCATTGTGGGAGCGGCGTAAGCCGCGAAGGCTGATGTTGCGGAAGCTGTTGGCAAACGTGCGACCTGATGGTGTATCTGCTTCGCGGCTTACGCCGCTCCCACAAAAGCCAGTCGGCCCGCGCGCCGATGTAACCCTGCCAAAAAGAAGGCCCGGCAATGCCGGGCCTTCTTCGTTCAAACGTTACGCACGATGTACCGTGGTGATCACCAGATCACCACACGCTTGTCGTCGGCACGCACCATCGCATCACCGGCCTTGCACTGGAACGCAGCGGCATACGACGGCATGTTCGACGGCGCACCATTGGCGCGGAAGTTGGCCGGTGCATGCGGATCGGTGTTCAGGCGCACACGCAGCTCGCCATCGGTGAAGTTGCGACGCCACACGGTGGCCCAGTTCATGAAGAAGCGCTGGTCCTGGCTGTAGCCATCAACCGGTACGTTGACCTTGGGGTCTTCTTTCAGCGCCATCTGCAGCGCGTCATAGGCCACGGTCAGACCACCGAGGTCACCGATGTTCTCGCCCAGGGTCAGCTTGCCCTTGACGTTGACGCCCGGCAGCGATTCGTAGCCGTCGAACTGTGCCACCAGCTGATCGGTGCGGCCGTTGAACGCGCTGCGGTCGGCATCGGTCCACCAGTTGTCGAAGTTACCGTTGGCGGCGAACTGGCTGCCCGAGTCATCGTAACCGTGCATCATCTCGTGGCCGATCACCGCGCCAATGCCACCGTAGTTCAGCGCCGGATCGGCCTTGGCGTCGAAGAACGGCGGTTGCAGGATGGCGGCCGGGAACACGATTTCGTTCTTGGTGGCGTTGTAATAGGCATTCACCGTCTGCGGGGTCATGCCCCACTCGGTCTTGTCCACCGGCTTGCCGATTTTGCCCAGCATGTAGCGGTAGTTGAAGGCCTGCGCGGCCTGCACGTTGCCCAGATAGCTGTCGCTGCTGGTGGTCAGGCCAGACCAGTCACGCCACTTGTCCGGGTAGCCGATCTTCGGGGTGAAGCTGGCCCACTTCTCCAGCGCCTTCTTCTTGGTGTCCTCGCCCATCCACGGCAGGCCTTCCAAGCGCGCCTTCAGCGCGACCGACAGGTTCTGCACCAGGTGCTCCATCGCCACCTTGGATTCGGCCGGGAACACCGCGTCCACGTACAGCTGGCCGAGCGCTTCGCCCATCGACCCATTCACAGAGTCCAGCACGCGCTTCCAGCGCGGCTGCATTTCCTGCTGGCCACGCAGGGTCTTGCTGAAGAAATCGAAGTTGGCCTGCTCGAAGTTCTTGCTCAGGTAAGGCGCGGCGTTGTCCACCGTGTGGAAGCGCAGGTAGGCCTGCCAGGTGGAGGCCGGCACGTCGGACAGCATGGTGTTCAGTTCGTTGAAGAAGCCCGGCTGGGCCAGCGAGAACTTGTCCTTGGCCGGAATCTGCAGCGTGTCGAACAGTGCGGTCCAGCTGAAATTCGGGGTCTGCTTGTCGGCATCGGCGGCGCTGACCGGGTTGTAGCGCTTGGCCGGGTCACGCAGTTCGATGCGCGACAACGAGGCCTTGGCCAGACGGGTCTCGAAATCCATCACCGCCTTGGCCTGCTCCTTGGCCTGCGCGGCGTCGACGCCGGACAGCGTCAGCAGCTGCTCGATGTAGGCAACGTAGGCATCGCGGATCTTGGCCTGCGAGGCATCGAAGTAATAGCCCTTCTCCGGCAGACCCAGACCGCTCTGGCCGACATAGGCGATGACGTTGGACGAATCCTTGAAGTCCGGGCTGGCATACAGCGAGAACAGGAAGCCATTGCCCTGCGCATAGGCCTCACGCAGGTAGCCGGTGATGGCGGCGGTGTCGCCCAGTGCGGCGATCTTGTCCAGTTCCGGCTGCAGCGGCTTGATGCCGGCCGCCTCGATGGTGGCTTCGTCCGAACCGGTCTTCCAGATGTCGCCGATCTTGGCTTCGTTGGAACCGGCAGCGGCCTTGCCGGAAGCTGCCTGCTCAACCAACGCGTGCTGCACTTCCAGCGAACGCTCACGCAGGATCTCGAAGCTGCCCCAGGTGGTCTGGTCGCCCGGCACCGGGTTGGCCTTGAGCCACTTGCTGTTGACGAAGCCGTTCAGGTCGGCACAGGCCTGGATGTTGGGGTCCAGATCGGCGGCATTGAGCGAGATCAGCGAGGTCTTGAGCTGCGACTGGTCGAACGCGGCCTTGGCTTCGGCCGCCGGGGCGGGCGCCGTATCGGTCTTGCCGCAGGCGGCCAGCGAGGCGGCGATTGCAACCGTCAGGGACAACGGGACGAGCTTGGAAAACGACATGGATATCTCCGGCCAAACAGGAAAGGCCCGCGCAAGACAGCGCGGCGCAACCTCCGAGGGTAAAGGATCGGCAGCTGTCGAGGGACCCGCCGAAGGTCACGCATCAGTTCATCGCCACACATGAACGGCCGACGCTGGTCACCCGCCGCGGCGGGCAATGGCCTGCAGCATGCCGGCACTCGGCATGCTGCGGCGCCTGTGCCGTGATTGCCCGCAGACAGACCGGCATCGTCGCCCACTGGCACGTGCCTATCCGAAGCCACGCCATCAGTGGCCGCAACCAGGCATCACCGTTCGGATGCAGTTCCCCCATCCACTACCGAATGGAAAGCACGCACGTGCGCTATCAGCGCGCGCAGCTTCGGGGCCTGGTTGTGGCGGCTTGGAAAATACAGATAGAAGCCGGCAAACGACGGCAGGTAATCCTGCAGCAGGGACACCAGCGCACCAGCCGCAAGGTGCGCGCGGAAGCTGTCCTCCATGCCGATGGTGATGCCGCCGCCGGCCAGTGCCGTACGCACCATCAACTGCATGTCGTTGGTGGTTATCTGCGGCGACACGGCCACCTCGAAGTCACCCGAGTCATTGCCGAATTCCCAGCGATACGGCGCTACCCCGGGCGCGCGCCGCCAACCGATGCAGCGATGCGCCGCCAGTTCACGCGGATGCGTAGGAGCGCCATGGCGAGCGAGATAGGCCGGCGACGCCACAACAACCTGCCGCTGCGGCCCGCCAAGTGGCACCGCAATCATGTCCTGTTCGATGACTTCCCCCAACCGCACCCCGGCATCGAAACCGGCGGCAACGATGTCCGATTCGTCGTCGGTGACGGTCACGTCCAGGGTGATGCCCGGGTAGGCCTCGGCAAAGGACGCAATGAGCGGCCCGGACAGAAACGGTTCGGCGATCGACGTCACCGCCACCCGCAACAGACCGCGCGGCGGCCCCGCCACCACCGCTTCACCCAAGGCCGTGGCTACCGCGTCCAGCGGTTCGGCAATGCTGCGGTAGAGGCGCTCACCGGCCTCGGTGAGCGACACATTGCGCGTGGTCCGGTGCACAAGACCGATGCCCAGGCTGTCCTCCAGCCGTCGCATGCCCTGGCTGACCGCCGAGCGCGTCACGCCCAGCCGGTCCGCGGCCAAGCGGAAATTGCGCGCTTCGGCAACGGCCAGGAATACACGCAGAAGATTGAGGTCGGCATCCATTGGTTAGCAATGGTAACCGCAGCGTCCAGCGCCAAGGGAATTCCCTGAACAATCCCGCGAACCTATCGTTGCCGCACCGGTCCAGTGCGCACTCCCCGGTACGCCCCCTGCCCAATATTGCTCAAGGAAACCCGCTTGCAGACACATCCCTATCTCGGCCTGTGGATCACCGGCGACGGCCACGCCCACCATCACCTGCAGCCCGACGGGCGTTATGACGAAGCACGCGGCCGGCGCGAAAGCGCCTACCGCGGCAGCTACAGCATCGACAGCACCCACATCACCTATCTCGATGACACCGGCTTCAGCGCCGATGGCGACTTCATCGATGGCGTGCTGCACCACGCCGGCATGCAGCTGATCCGCGTGCCCGCCCCCATCGCCTCCCAATGAACCCTTTTCCACTGGAGCCAGTCCAATGCACAAGCTCGACAACAAGGTCATCCTCATCACCGGCGCCAGCAGCGGCATAGGTGAAGCCTGCGCCCGCCTGCTGGCCAAGGCCGGCGCCAGCGTGATGCTGGGCGCACGCCGCAGCGAACGGCTTGACGTACTGGCCGCCGAGATCGTCGCCCAAGGTGGCATTGCCCATGCCTGCAGGCTGGACGTGACCCGCCGTGAGGATGTCCAGGCCTTCGCCGATCAGGCTATTGCCCGCCATGGCCGCATCGATGTGATCATCAACAACGCCGGGGTGATGCCACTGTCACCACTGGCCTCGCTCAAGGTCGATGAATGGAACCGGATGATCGATGTGAACATCCGCGGTGTGCTGCATGGCATTGCCGCCGTGCTGCCCATCATGAAAGCCCGGGCCAGCGGCCATGTGGTGAACATCGCGTCCATCGGCGCACATGCGGTATCGCCGACCTCGGCGGTTTATTGCGCCACCAAATACGCGGTATGGGCCATTTCCGAAGGATTGCGCCAAGAGAACACCGACCTGCGCGTCACCACCATCT
Organism: Stenotrophomonas nitritireducens; assembly: GCF_001700965.1. NCBI lineage: Bacteria > Pseudomonadati > Pseudomonadota > Gammaproteobacteria > Lysobacterales > Lysobacteraceae > Stenotrophomonas > Stenotrophomonas nitritireducens. Next base: position 3,700,112 of record NZ_CP016756.1, on the reverse strand, counting down.
GCCCAGGGGTGACCGAATCGGAACTGGCTGAAAGCATCACCGATGCCCAGGGCCGCGAGGAAATGAAGGCCTTCCGCAAGGTCGCGATCAGTGCGGACGCAATTGCCCGCGCCATCCATTTCGCCCTCTGTCAGCCGGCCGACGTCGACACCAGCGAGATCATCATCCGCCCGACCGCCAGCCCCTACTGACCAGCCAACGTTGTGTTGCGGGTGCCGTCAGCGCACCCGCAGCAGCGAACCAATCACCGCTACGCAGGCCAATGCCGCAGCGGCAACAAGAAATGCGGTCTGCAGCGACCACTGCTGGGCGATGAAACCAATCGCCGCCGGCCCCAACAACACGCCGGCATAGCCCATCGTTGTGACGGCCGGAATGGCGACGCTTTCCGGCATCCGCGTCTGCCGCCCGGCCAGGCTGAACATCACCGGCACGATATTGGCGCAGCCGATGCCCACCAATGCATAGCCAACCATCGCCATCGCAAAACCGGGCACCAGCGTAGCCAGAACGAACCCCGCACACGCCACCATGCCACCGGCCAGCACGGCGATACGCGGGCCCAGACGGTTCACCACGCTGTCACCCAGCAGGCGCGCGGCGGTCATGGCGATATTGAACGCTACAAAACCCCAGCCGGCATGCGCCACAGCCACTCCGCGCACCTCGTGCAGGAACACCGCGCTCCAATCCAGCATCGAGCCTTCCGCAAGAAAGCTGATGAAGCAGACCGCACCAATGACCACGACCACGCCACGTGGCAAGGCAAAACTGGACGCACCGTGCGGCGCGCGTTCGGTGCGCCACCAACGCGCCGAGCCGGCGGTGATCACCACCACCCCAGCGGCAACCACCAGCGACGCCGCCAAGGCGCTGGCCCCTGCCGACAGCAACAGTGATACCAATGCCGCGCCGATCAATGCACCGATGCTGTAGAACGCGTGGAAGCCGGACATCATCGCGCGGCCGGACTCACGCTCCACCACCACCGCCTGGATGTTCATCACGCAGTCCATCGCACCGATGCCGGCACCGAACACCAACAGACTTACACCGATCGCCAACGGCGTGGACGCCGTCGCCAGCAGCGGCAAGGTAAGCACCATCATCAACACGGTCAGCAACATCACCTGGCGGCAACCGCGACGCGCGGCCAGCACCCCGGCAAGCGGCATCGACAACAGCGAACCCAGGCCCAGGCAGAGCAGCAGCACGCCCAACATGGCATCATCCAGCCCCGCGCGGGCCTTGGCGAAGGGCACCAGCGGCGCCCAGCAGGCAATGGCAAAGCCGGGAATGAAAAAAGCCGCGCGCGTGGAAAATTGCTGGCGAGCCGGTAACGTCGTCGAATCAGGCATCAGTGCGATGTGGTGCAAACAATCCAGGCCACAGCCTATGCGTCACGTGCGCGAACGCCAAGCGCCGGCCCACTTTCCCCGCATCAGTGGCCCACTGCACGGCGGCTTGGCAGGAATGCGGCGACGATACCGAGCAGCGGCAGGAACGAGATCACCTTGTAGACCCAGATGATGCTGGTGTGGTCGGCCAGCACGCCGAGCACTGCCGCGCCCAAGCCGCCCATGCCGAAGGCAAAGCCGAAGAACAGCCCGGACACGGTGCCGATGCGGGTGGGCATCAGCTCCTGCGCATACACCAGGATCGCCGAGAACGCCGAGGACAACACGAAGCCGATGATCATCGACAGGATCATGGTCCATTGCAGGTTGGCATACGGCAGCATCAACGCGAACGGCGCCACGCCCAGGATCGATGCCCAGATCACCGGCTTGCGGCCAATCCGGTCACCCAGCGGCCCACCCAGCAACGTACCTGCCGCCGATGCCGCCAGGAAGCCGAACAGATGCAGCTGCGCACTCTGCACCGATACATCGAACTTCTGGATCAGGTACAGCGTGTAATAGCTGCTCAGGCCGGCGATATAGAAGTACTTGCTGAAAATCAGCACCAGCAGGATCGCGATCACCCACGCCACCGTGCGCGGCGGCAGCTGCGGCAAGGCGTTGGTCTGCGCCGGCCTGGGGCTGGCCGCACTGGCAACCAGGTGCTGCTGGTACCAGCGGCTCACATAGCTCAGCAGGCCGATGCCGAGCAGCGCCGCACCGGCGAACCATGCCACGCTGCTCTGTCCGTTCGGCACGATCACCAGCGCCGCCAGCAACGGGCCGACGGCAGTGCCGGCGTTGCCACCGAGCTGGAACACCGATTGCGACAGCCCGTGGCGGCCGCCGGAGGCCAGGCGCGCGATGCGCGATGATTCCGGGTGAAAGATCGCCGAGCCCACGCCAATCAACATCGCCGCCGCCAGCACCGTGCCGAAGTTGGGCGCATACGCCAGCAGCAACAGGCCGCACAGCGTCGAGGTCATGCCCATCGGCAAGGAGTACGGCGCCGGGCGCTTGTCGGTACACAGGCCGATCAGCGGCTGGAATACCGAGGCGGTGAGCTGATAGGTCAGCGTGATCAGGCCCACCTGGGCAAAGCTCAGATGGAACTGGCCCTTGAAGATCGGATACAGCGCCAGGATCAGCGACTGCATCATGTCGTTGACCAAGTGCGAGCTGCTGATCGCAGCCAGCACCCCGACAGCGACGGGACGACGTTGTGGAGCAGGGACTGCAACCGATGGAGCAATGGATGACATGGCATGACTGCAGTTGGGGAGGCGGATCGCATGGTAGATTCAAGCACCACGCCCATCCTGCGCGATATGGTCATGCATCTTCTCGAAAAGGACATAGCTTCCCGCAAAGGCCGGCGCATGCCGCTGCCGGTGGGGCCCGATACCGCCGTGTACTGCAAGGCACGCGACTACGACGCCACCACGCCGATTCCCCTGCACCACCACCCCGACCGGCACCAGCTGATCTACGCCGAAACCGGCGTGCTGGTGGTGCGCGCCGGCATGGGCCGCTGGGTGGTGCCCAGCACCCGCGCGATCTGGATGCCCGCCGGTATCGGCCACCAGGTGCACTGCATCGGTGCGGTACGCATGCGCAGCCTGTACATCGCCCCCAGTCACATGCCGCAGGCACCGGCCACGCCATCGGCGGTCTCCATCACGCCACTGCTGGCGGCCCTGATTCACGCCGCCGCCAGCGTGGCACAGCCCTATCACGAGCACTCCCGCGACGGCCGCCTGATGCGCTTGATCCTGGATGAGGTGCAGACCTTGCCGGTGCTGCCGTTGCATCTGCCCGAACCCAGCGATCCGCGATTGCGCAGGATCGGCAGGCAGCTGGAGCGACATCCGGACGACGCGTCCACCTTGCAGGACTGGGCCGCACGCCTGCAGGTGGACGTGAAAACCATTCAGCGCCTGTGTGCCCGCGAGCTCGGCATGACCTTCGGCCAATGGCGCCAGCAGGCGCGTCTGCTGCGTGCGTTGGAGCGGCTGGCGGTAGGCGAGAAGGTCATCGACGTGGCCCTGGCGCTCGGATACGAAAGCCCCAGCGCATTCGCCACCATGTTCAAGCGCCGCTTCGGGCTGACACCCAGCCAGTTCTTCCGTTGAGTGCCCAGGCCTGCTCGGCAGGCTGCGCAGCGAGCCTGCGCGGCCTCCTGTGCCACGCAGGCCCGCAGGAAGTTGCATGTATGCATCACGGCTGGCAGCTATTGCGTGGTTTTCGCTATGCTTCGCCGCCGCTCGCCCGGGATCCACCTGCGCGGGCTTTGCATTTGTAGAAATATTTACTTCATTGGATGGGAAATGGCTGCAAACGTAAGACTTGACGCATTGAGCGAAATCGCCGGCTTCATCGGCGCGGCACTGGTGGACGGCGACAGTGGCATGACCCTGGGCACCCTGGGCGGCGGCGCCATCAACATGGAAGTTGCCGCCGCCGGCAACGCCGACGTGGTCCGTGCCAAGCGTCGCGTCGCAAACGCACTCGGCCTGACCGATGTGGTGGAAGACATCCTGCTGACCCTGTCCAAGCAGTACCACCTGATCCGCCCGCTTGACGGCAACAAGGACCTGTTCCTGTACGTCATGCTTGATCGCACCCACGCCAACCTGGCGATGGCGCGACACGAACTGAAGTCGTTCGAGAAGACCCTGGATTTCAAGTAAGTCCGCACCGAACGTGTTGACCAGAAGCCCGGCCGATGCCGGGCTTCTGCGTTGTACGGCAAGCCAATGCACACCTCTTTTGTGGGAGCGGCGCAAGCCGCGAAGCACGTAGATGCTCAGACCGCAAACTCCGAGGAAATCTCGGCGTGCCCAGCTTCGCGGCTTACGCCGCTCCCACAAACTGAGGCCGCCGCTTGCAGTTACTTGGGCGAGGCACGCAGATAACGCTGCCCATCGAATTCAAAGCCAAGCAGCCCACCCTGCCCGTCCCGCAGGAACTGCAAGGGCTCCGGTATCGACAAGGGCCCATCCTGGGCAGCAAACAGATCCGGCGCAGCGGGCGTCAGTGTGCGCTTGAGCGCACCTAGTTGGAGCTGTAGCCCTTCATCGGACGCAATAACTTCTGCCGTCACCGGCAACTGCGCCGCCTGATAGTCGCCGGCGTAAACAGCGGTTGTAACGGGTTGCCATTGCCAACCCTGCCAACGCGGATCCTCGTGCGCCTTGCGCTGCCGTGCCTGTGTGCCAGCCAACTGCTCGGCAACACGTTGCGGGTAAGCCTGCTGACGGATCCGCGCCCAGGAATCAGCCTCCGGATGCTCAATCAGATACTGGAAAAACTGCACAACCGTGCGCGAAGTCAGCCAGCCCGTGGCGTTGTCCGAGTTGGAGAACACGCCGATGCCCACGCCCAGATCCGGCGAGAACGCCATCATGCTGCGCGCGCCGGTGTAGCTGCCGCCATGGATGTAGAGCGTATGCCCTTCGAAGTCGCACACGTTCCAGCCGTAGGCATAACCGTTGCAGGGCAACTCGTAGGCATTGCGCGCCTTCGGGTCCACCTGCGCCCCGATACGATGTGCAGCCTGCAGCGCAGGGGCATCCAGTTGTGGCGACAAGCCCGCGCCCAGCTGCAAGCGCAACCAGCGGCCCATGTCGCGCGGTGAGGTCATCATGCCGCCAGCCGAATGCATGAGCGCATCGGCCTTGGGTGGCACCAGCCGCCAGCCCTGCCCTGCGCCCATCCACTGGTGATTGAAGGCCAGCTGCGTCGGATCCAAGGACGAGGTGCGGGTTGCGGTTTCATGCAATTGCAGCGGCGTGAACAGCTGTTGCTGCAACCAATCCTGCCACGAGCGGCCGGTGCTTTGCTGCAGGATGGCCGCGTAGATGTTGTAGCCGAGATTGTCGTAGTCGAAGCCATCGGCGCGTTTGCTGGCGAACTGCTGCAGCAGCTGCGGATACAGCGCCGGATCAGGGCTGCCGATGTAGGCCTCCAGCATGGTGATGGCATCGGCACTCAAGGGAACGCGATGATTGAGCAGATCGGCCAAGGTCCAGGCAGCAGGATCGACGCCGTCAGGCAGGTGCAGCTGCGGCCAGTGATCGGCCAGGGTACTGTCCAGGCGCAGCACGTCCTGCTGGTCCAGCAACTGCGCCAGCAGCCCCATATACGACTTGGTCTGTGAGGCGATGTACATCGGCGTGTGCATCGTCAACGGCGCTGCCGTGCCGGCATTGCGCTGCCCGCGTGCATAGCCCAGCAGTTGCCGATCATGATCGACCACCACCACCGCATAGCCGGGGCTCAGCTGCGGAATGCCGTCCAGGAACGTGGCGAGCTGGCGCGCAGCCTGTTCCCGAGTCGCGGCTGATGCCGTTGCCGCAGCGCCCAGGCAGGCGGGCAGCAAGAGCAGCGACAGGATGTTGCGCAGATACATGGGCTGACTCCGTGACTGACCGCAAGCACGATGCCTGCTCGCTGCCCGGCAAATCTTGAACGGATTGAACCTGCTCATGCCCGCAGCAGCGCGCGCAACCGGGCCGGGGTCAAGCCGCTATGCGCCCGCGCGATGCGGCTGAGATGGGATTGATCGGCAAAGCCGGCGCGCTGTGCCACATCGGCCAGCGCGTGGCCCTTGGCCAACAAAGGCAAGGCGCGCTGCAACTGCGCGCGCGCACGGAACACCGACGGTGCGCAACCCATCCAGCGCGCGAACGCGCGGGCGAAGTACACCGGATGCACACCGACCTCGCTGGCCAGCTCGGCCAAGGGCAGCGTCTGCTCCTGCAGGCGTAGGCAACTGCTTGCAAGCCACCGCGGCGGCGCGCCAGCCGGGCGCTCGCCGGTGGCGGCCATGCTGGCCAGCAGCTCCCACAGCCGGCTGTCGATATCGCTATGGCTCAGCTCGCCGGCAAACAAGGCCGACAGCAGGCTTCGCCCACTTTGCAGCGCCGGCTGCAGGTCACCGCCACGCCATTGCCACGCCTGGCCTATGCCGAGTTTCTCCTGCAGGTCGAACGTGGCCGGTAGATCGATACCCAGCATCAATGCACCGGCCGGACCATAGTCATTGGCATGCATCACCCCGGCCTGCTTCACCCCCAATGCCGGCACGGCGAGGCGCTCCTCGCCGCGCGAGGTCTGCTCCTGCAAGGTGCCCAGCAGGAGCAATGAAAGCTGATGGCAGTCATGCGCATGCCGTTGCATATGCTCGTCAGGCGCGTACCAACTTACCCGAACGGCCAGGCGCTCACCCTCGAACACCCGGCGCCGGACGGACGCCTGTGTTGTGTCGCTGCGATATCTGGTTGGCGGCAAGGGCATGTCTTGGCGCAGGCAAGGCGTTGACCAAAGTCTAGACACATCGCGCGCCAGCGCACCTGCCGTTGGTCGTGCTGCCGCGTACCCCGGCCGGACGCTATCAGCGCCCGGCCCTGTACCAGGCGTGGCTCAGCCCTGCGGCGCAGCCAGCAGGTACTTCAGCCCATGCATGAAGCCACGCGGGGCAACGCTGAGATGGTCCTCGTCATTGAGCACGTCCAGTTTCAGCTCCAGTGCCTTGCCACCACGGGCGCCCAGCAGACCGATCATGCGCTGCGCATCGACCACCATGTCGGCGTCGCCGCCATGCTGCACCGATTCGTACTCGCCCACGTACATGTAGGCCCGTACCGGCAGCTCGGGCGCCTTGCCAGCCTGGGCCAGCCGCCGCTCCATCTCGTGCTTGTCGAACCAGTACGACGGGCTGCCGAGGATGTAGCCATTGAACAGCTGCGGCCGCTCCAGCAGCACCTGCGTGCCAAGCAGGGCGCCATAGGAATGCCCCAGGAACATGCGCCGGTTTTCGTCCGTGCGGTAACGCTTGGCCACGAAGGGCAGCGCCTGGGTTTGCAGATAGGTGATGTAGGCGCCGGCGCCACCGTGCACGGCATCGGCTGGCGAACCGCTTGGGCCATTGGCGGTGGGCGTGTAGTCGCGCCGGCGACTCTGCATTCCACCCTCGCCCTTCGCGTAGGACAGGCCAACCAGGATGAAGTCGTTGATCTTGCGGCCTTCGACATTCAGGCGCCGCGCCATCTGCCAGACCAATGGAAACGCATAGTCGGCATCGGTGACGTACAGCACCGGGTAGCGCTTGTCGGCGTTGTCCGCATAGCCGGCAGGCAAGGCCACGAATACCTGGTAGCCACGGCCACTGACCGGGTCGGGCACGTCCCAGACTTGACTGCCCAGCACTTCGTAGGCCGCCCCTTCGCCGCGCTGAGTGCTTGCTGCTGCGGGCTTCGCAGCGGCCGCTTCAGGTGTGGCGTTGGGTGCAGCTTCGGGATCACCACTACAGGCGCTCAGCGCCACCATTGCCACTACCGACATCATCCATTTGCTCAAGCAGACACTCCAGTCATCGTGATCAGTGGCCGATGATGGCATGGCACATGCCTTCCCCAAAAGACCGCTACAGCCATTGAAATGCGCGCTGCGACACCGCGCGACTACCGCCAGGAAAAGTTGCAAGCCATTGATTCAATTGAGCCGACACGCTGCTGTCGGCTTGCTGTCGTGTTGTCGACCGCGCGCATCCGGCAGCCTGCGCGCTCGGCTAACATCGTCAGGAACGCGCCATGGAAGATGGAACAATGAAGATCGACGGACAGCGGATCAAACAGCTGAGGGAGGCCCGCGGCTGGTCGCAGGAGCACCTGGCCAGCCTCTGCGGTTTGAGCGCGCGCACCGTGCAACGGCTGGAAGCCGAGGGCAGTGCCTCGCTTGAGTCGCGGATGGCGGTTGCGGCGGCGCTGGAGGTTGCGGCGGTGGATCTGCTGCTCATCCAACTTGTCAGCAACCCACATACCATCACCGTGGCACCAAGCCTGCTGGCACCCGCACCGAGAACCTGATGGTTGGTCTGGCCTTGCTGCTGACAGCACTGCTGTATGGCGGCTACAACATCGGCAAGGATCTTGCCCTGCGTGACAACGCACGTTGTGATGCCAGCCCCACCCAGTGCCAACGTTGAGGGTACAGCCCGAGCTGCGGAGCTGAGTTTGTAGGAGCGGCGTTAGCCGCGAAGCACAGACATCGTCAGACGCCATCTGTCGCTTGCGACCTCCGCAGTGTCAGCTTCGCGGCTTACGCCGCTCCTACAACAATAACGCCGGTTCCGGCGCTGACCTTTCAATGCACAGCCCCGGGTACGCTGCGCTTGCTCGGGCTAAGGAGCAGTGGAATTGAGTTTTGTGGGAGCGGCGTAAGCCGCGAAGCAGAGACATCGTCAGATGCAGTCGACGCTTGCGAGCTCAGCAATGCCAGCTTCGCGGCTTACGCCGCTCCTACAACAATAACGCCGGTTCCGGCGCTGACCTTTCAATGCACAGCCCCGGGTGCGCTGCGCTTACCCGGGCTACGGAGCTGCGGAACTGAATTTGTGGGAGCGGCGTAAGCCGCGAAGCAGAGACGCCATCAGGTGCAGTCGACGCTTGCAAGCTCAGCAATGCCAGCTTCGCGGCTGACGCCACTTCCACACAAACGCAAAGACCGATGCCAGCAAGCTGACATCGGTCTTTGGGTGATTCACTGCCTAAGCAGGCAACAGCGACGCTGCTTTCAGCGGGTCGCTTACTTGGCCTTGCCCTGGTTGGCCACGGCCTCGGCGGCCTTCTTGGCCGCTTCCGGATCGCCCAGGTAGCGGAACGACTTGACGGTGAGGTCGTCGTTCAATTCAAACAGCAACGGAATGCCGGTCGGGATGTTGAGCTCAAGGATCTGCTCCTTGCTCACGTTGTTGAGGTATTTGTACAGCGCGCGCAGCGAGTTGCCGTGGGCGGTGACCAGCACGGTCTTGCCGTCCTTCAACTGCGGGGCGATGGCGTCATGCCAGTACGGCAGCACACGCTCCAGCGTGGTCGCCAGGGATTCGGTGGCCGGCAGCGCATTGCGGTCCAGGCCGGCGTAGCGGCGGTCGTGGATCGGGTGGCCCGGATCGGCCAGGTCCATCGGCGGCGGCGGGATGTCGTAGGAACGACGCCACACCTTGACCTGCTCCTCGCCGTGCTTGGCGGCGGTCTCGGCCTTGTCCAGGCCCTGCAGGCCGCCGTAGTGACGCTCGTTCAGGCGCCAGGACTTGTTGACCGGCAGCCAATCCTGGCCCAGCTCGGCCAAGGCACCCTGCAGGGTGTGGATGGCGCGCTTGAGCACCGAGGTGTGGGCCACATCGAACTGCAGGCCTTCTTCCTTCATCAGCCGGCCAGCGGTAGCAGCCTCCTGGCGGCCCTGCTCGGTGAGGTCCACGTCCACCCAGCCGGTGAAGCGGTTGTCGAGGTTCCACTGGCTCTGGCCATGGCGCAACAGCACGAGTTTGCGGGTCACTGCGGAGGTCTCCGGGATGGGGAAGGAAGATGGCGATTGTAGCCCTTCACGTTGCTCTCCGGTCCTTGTTTGGGGGCTTGGGTAGGGCAGCCGTGTAGTTGCAGGGGAGACTGGTTTTCTCTGCTTGTCCGGTTGTTTTGGTGGATGCGCAATAGCAGGAGCTCCCCCCTCCCCAGCCCCATCAACCCACCCAAACAACAATCCATTCCCCGCACGACGACTCCCTCTTCGCTTCTGCCATGCCATCCTGCGCGCACATTCAAGCAATCCGGAGCCAGCCCGCCATGACCACCATCATCAGCCCGCGCGTCCACGACCTTGGCGGCTTTCAGGTCCGTCGTGCGGTGCCTACGCTGCAGGCGCGCAGCGTTGGTTCGTTCGTGTTCGTGGACCATATGGGCCCGGCCATCTTCAGCCCCGGCCAGGGCATTGATGTACGCCCACATCCGCACATCGGCCTGGCTACGGTCACCTTCCTGTGGGCCGGCCAGATCGGGCACCGCGACACCCTGGGATCGGAACAGGTCATCCGCCCGGGCGACGTCAACTGGATGACCGCCGGCCGTGGCATTGCGCACTCCGAACGCACCCCCGCCGCCGTGCGTGAGCATGAGCAGGCCGTGCATGGCATGCAGACCTGGGTTGCCCTGCCCAAGAGCCACGAGGAAACCGATCCGGCCTTCTTCCATTTCGGCGCCGACCAGTTGCCGCAGCAACACCGTGACGGCGCCTGGCTGCGGGTGATCGCCGGCCGCGCCTATGGCGAGGAATCGCCGGTGAAGGTGTTCGCCGACACCTTGAACGTCGCCATCGACCTGGAACCCGGCGCCGAGATCGACCTGGACACCTCGCACGTGGAGCGCGCGCTCTACATCCTGGAAGGCGACGCGCAGTTGGACGGGACCGACGTTCCCAGCCAGCACCTGGTCATCCCCGAACCCGGCGCGCGCGGCCGCCTGCGCGCCAAAACTCCGGTCAAAGCGATGCTGATGGGCGGCGAGCCGCTGGATGGCCCGCGCCACCTGTGGTGGAACTTCGTCTCCAGCTCCAAGGAGCGCATCGAGCAGGCCAAGGACGACTGGCGTGAAGGCCGTTTCGGCAGCATCCCGGGCGACGACAAGGAGTTCATCCCGCTGCCGGGCTGAGTGCCTTCGGCAAACCCTTGCAGGGGCGGAACCCGGCGACGCGACCCTGCGCCGCTGTCGCCGGCAACCCGCAAGTCACGCATAGCCCTAATTACCTACAGGCAATAGCGAGAAACAGTTAACGATTTCGCTACTCATCCTCCCCTCTTCTCCGTTATTTTCCCCACACCCGAACCGGGGAATATCAAAGGGAACATGATCATGAGCATGGGAAAGCGTCTGGCTGCCGAGTTTCTCGGTACCTTCTGGCTGGTATTGGGAGGTTGTGGCAGCGCGGTATTGGCTGCGAAATTCGGCGGTGACGGTAATCCGCTGGGTATTGGCTTTGTCGGTGTTGCGCTTGCCTTCGGCCTGACCGTACTGACCGGCGCCTATGCGTTCGGCCACATCTCCGGTGCCCACTTCAACCCAGCCGTGAGCATCGGCCTGTGGGCCGGCGGCCGCTTCCCGGCCAAGGACCTGCTGCCCTACATCGTGGCCCAGGTGCTGGGCGGTATCGTTGCTGCCTTCATCCTGCTGCAGATCGCCCAAGGCAATGCCAGCTTCCTGATTGATGGCAGTTCGCCCGGCGCCTTCGCCAGCAATGGCTACGGCGCACTGTCGCCGGGCGGCTATACCGTGGCGGCGGCCTTCCTGTGCGAAGTGGTGCTGACCGCCGTGTTCCTGGTCGTGATCATGGGGGCTACCCATGGCCGCGCCCCGGCCGGTTTCGCGCCGATCGCCATTGGCCTGGCCCTGACCCTGATCCACCTGATCAGCATCCCGGTCACCAACACCTCGGTGAACCCGGCCCGCTCCACGGCGGTCGCCCTGTTTGCCGGCGCCGGTGCGCTCAGCCAGCTGTGGCTGTTCTGGGTGGCACCCATCCTGGGCGCGGCCATCGGCGGCCTGGCCTATAAGTGGATCGGCAGCGACAAGTAAGCCAGCCATTGGTTTCAACTGTTATCAATAAACGAAACGGCCCCCATGCGGGGCCGTTTCCGTTGAACGCAAAGACATTTTGCAAGTGATGGGGATTTTGTAATACCGTCGCCACTTGGCTGGCGCGCATGGGGATGCACGTACAGAGGGGGACGGATACCACCCACCAGCCATGCCGTGCCGTGACTTCAGAACCATCCACACGACTTCGTCGCGCCGTTGGCCGATGTTCCATGGGGGAATGCGAAGTGAAGACTGTCCGTTTTTTTTCTGCCGTACTCGCGCTAGGCGCCTGCGCCAACGCGTTCGCCCAGCAGGCCGTGCAATGCCCGTCGTTGCCCGCCAATAGCGGGCTGCACTGGGATCAACAGACGCAAAGTGATTTCATCGTCTGCAAGGCCACCACCGAAGATGGCCGCACGGTATTGAACATGATGCTGAGCGGGCGCGATCCCGGCCTGGCCCTGAACCGCCCGCTGCGCGCTGAGAAAGGCGAGTTCGGCGGCGAAGCGATGTACTGGTACAAACTCGACATGGGTGGCCGCGATGTCCCCGGGCTGGAATCGCGCCGCATCAGCGTGGTCAAGCTGGACAAGAACCGCTACGCGCAGATCTGGATCGACGCGGCCGACACCACCGAGCTGGGCACGCTGCAGAACCTGACGCAGACCTTGAACCTCAATCCATCCGCGCTGGCCGGTAGCAACTGAGCCGGTATTGATGCCGGTCCCGGCGCAGAACGCGCGGGACCGGTCATCGCTCAGAAGCGGCCTTCCTGGTAATCAACGAAGGCCTGCATCAACTCCTCGCGGGTGTTCATCACGAACGGCCCATGCCGCGCTATTGGCTCGCGTAACGGACGCCCCGCCACCACAATCAATCGTGCGCCCTGCGCACCGGCGCGCATCTGCAATCTGCTGCCACCACCCAGCACGGCCAGCTGCTGCAGTTCCACCGCACGCGCATCCTCACCTTCACCCAGCGATGCATCGCCTTCGAAGACATAGGCGAACGCGTTGTGCCCGGCCGGCAGCGGGCAGGTCCAGGCGCTGCCCGGGCTCAGGCTTACATCCAGATACAACGGCTCGGTAGCCGGCTGCTGGATCGGCCCGCTGACCGAATCCACCGTACCGGCGATCACCTTCACGCTGACACCCTCGGCCGCTGCCAGCTGCGGAATGCGTTCGGCAGCGAACTCCTGGTAGCGCGGATCGGTCATCTTGTCGCGCGCCGGCAGGTTCACCCACAGCTGGAAGCCACGCATGCGGCCTGATTCCTGCTCGGGCATCTCCGAGTGCACAAGCCCTCGCCCGGCTGTCATCCATTGAACGCTGCCAGGCGTCAGCAATCCCTCGTTGCCGTGGTTGTCCTTGTGTCGCATACGGCCATCGAGCATATAGGTCACCGTCTCGAAGCCACGGTGCGGATGTTCGGGGAAGCCGGCGATGTAGTCCTCTGCCCTGTCGGTGCCGAACTCGTCCAGCATCAGGAACGGATCAAGCTCCGGCAATGATGGCGTGCCGATGACACGGGTCAACCGCACCCCCGCACCATCGGAAGTAGGCATGCCACGGATGCTGCGAACCACCCGGGCGGAATCCTGGTTACTCATGAGGAATCTCCTTGAACATGCAGCAGACAATGACTGCCGCCAGTACCCAAACCAATCGTCATCACTGCAACCATTTGTTCCAGCCTGCCACTTAAAGCCAATACACCCCCGCAGTCATGTTCGATAAGACATCGCCCTAAGACCAAAGTCGCATCCGCTTCAGCCGCCATGCACATTGACCCCCGACCAGCATGGGTAGAACCTTGGGCATATTCCCCTGCGAGGCAACTCGATGAAAGGTTTTTCAAAAGCCGGATGGGCGCTGCTGTCCCTGATCGGCGCATTCTGTCTAGGCGTCGTGGCGCTACGGCGCGGCGAACACATCAATGCCCTGTGGATCGTGGTGGCAGCGGTATCGCTGTATCTGGTGGCCTTCCGCTACTACGGCCTGTTCATCGCAAACAAGGTGCTGGGGGTTGATCCCACCCGCGCCACGCCGGCAGTGCTCAACAACGATGGCCTGGACTATGTGCCCACCAACAAGCACGTACTGTTCGGCCATCACTTCGCCGCGATTGCTGGTGCCGGCCCGCTGGTGGGCCCGGTGCTTGCTGCCCAGATGGGCTATCTGCCCGGCACGCTGTGGCTGATTGCCGGCGTGGTGCTGGCCGGCGCGGTGCAGGATTTCATGATCCTGTTCATCTCGACCCGTCGCAACGGCCGCTCGCTGGGTGACCTGGTGCGCGAGGAGATGGGCCAGGTGCCCGGCACCATCGCCCTGTTCGGCGTCTTCATGATCATGATCATCATCCTCGCGGTGCTGGCGATGATCGTGGTCAAGGCACTGGAGGGCAGTCCCTGGGGCATGTTCACGGTGATCGCGACCATGCCGATCGCCATCCTGATGGGCGTGTACATGCGCTACATCCGGCCGGGCAAGATCGGCGAGATTTCAGTCGTTGGCCTGATCCTGCTGCTGGCTGCCATCTGGTACGGCGGCAAGGTTGCCGCTGACCCGGTGATGGGCCCGATGTTCACCTTCACCGGTATCCAGATCACCTGGATGCTGATCGGCTACGGCTTCGTCGCCGCGGTGCTGCCGGTGTGGCTGCTGCTGGCCCCACGCGACTACCTGTCCACCTTCCTCAAGATCGGCACGATTGTCGGCCTGGCGATCGGCATCCTGATCGTGATGCCGGAACTGAAGATGCCCGCGCTGACCCAGTTTGCCGATGGCACGGGCCCGGTGTGGAAGGGCAGCATGTTCCCGTTCCTGTTCATCACCATTGCCTGCGGTGCAGTTTCGGGCTTCCATGCACTGATCAGCTCGGGCACCACGCCCAAACTGCTGGCCAATGAAGGCCATGCCGCCTACATCGGTTACGGCGGCATGCTGATGGAATCGTTTGTGGCAATCATGGCCATGGTGGCCGCTTCGATCATCGAGCCGGGCATCTACTTCGCCATGAACAGCCCGGCCGCCATCATTGGCACCGACGTGGTGCATGCTGCGCAGGTGGTCAGCAACTGGGGCTTTGCCATCACCCCGGAGCAGCTGACCGCAACCGCCGCGGAGATTGGTGAAACCACCATCCTCTCGCGTGCCGGTGGCGCGCCCACCCTGGCCGTGGGTATCGCGCAGATCCTGCATGCGGTGCTGCCGGGTGAAGGCATGATGGCCTTCTGGTACCACTTCGCCATCCTGTTCGAAGCACTGTTCATTCTGACCGCGGTGGACGCCGGCACCCGTTCGGGCCGCTTCATGCTGCAGGACCTGCTGGGCAACTTCGTGCCGGCCCTGCGCCGCACCGATTCGTGGGTGGCAAGCTTCATCGCCACCGGCGGCTGCGTGGCGCTGTGGGGGTACTTCCTGTACCAGGGCGTGACCGATCCGCTGGGCGGCATCAACATGTTGTGGCCGCTGTTCGGCATCGCCAACCAGATGCTGGCCGGCGTGGCGCTGCTGCTGTGCACCGTGGTGCTGTTCAAGATGAAGAAGGACAAGTACGCCTGGGTGCCGTTGATTCCGGCCATCTGGCTGCTGATCTGCACCACCGCAGCCGGCTTCATCAAGATCTTCTCCGACATCCCGGCAGTGGGCTTCCTGGCCCAGGCACACAAGTACCGTGATGCCATTGCCGCCCAGGAGCTGCTGGCACCGTCGAAGAACTTCGACCAGATGCACCAGGTGATGGTCAACAACTACATCAACACCGGCCTGACCGCGCTGTTCCTGTTCGTGGTGTTCGCGGTGCTGGTGTATTCGATCAAGACCATTGCCGCGGCACGTCGTTCGCCGACCCGCACCGACAAGGAAACGCCTTACGTGGCATTGAAGCCGCACGAGGTTGACCTGTAATGGGCACCGAGCTGGTCCCCGTCGGCCAGTACCAGACGTTCCGCCGCACCTGGCGGCGTCTGGTGCAGACCGCGCGGCTTTGCTGCGGCGTGCCGGACTACGACAACTATGTCCGGCACATGCGCGAGAAGCACCCTGACCGCGAGGTCATGGATTACAAAACCTTCTTCCGCGAACGCCAGGAAGCCCGCTTCGGCGGCAGGAGCGGCTTCCGCTGCTGCTGAAGCAACGGGAAGACAAACAAAAAGGCGGCGCCATGGGCGCCGCCTTTTTGCTACCTGTAGTGCCGAGCCATGCTCGGCATTCGCTTCATGTAGTGCCGAGCCATGCTCGGCAGAGGCCTTACCGGTAACGCCCTGCCGAGCATGGCTCGGCACTACAATGCTCGCCGGCTTCGCGGCTCACGCCGCTCCTACAAGAGGCGGCAGGCAGGGCGGCTGAAGCCTCAGGCGCCAGCCATCCACTTCAGCATCAAGCCGGTCATATAGGCGATCACCGTGCCGGTGGCATAACCCACCGTGCCGAGCAGCACACCCACCGGCGCAAGCGTGGGATGGAAGGCCGCCGCCACCACCGGTGCCGATGCGGCGGCGCCGATATTGCCCTGCGAGCCAATGGCAAAGAAGAACAACGGCGCACGCAGCAACCGACCCACGATGTACAGCAAGCCGATGTGCACGCCCATCCAGATCACGCCCAGCAGGAACAGCCACGGGCGGTCGGCCAAGGACTGCAGATCCATCTGCATGCCGATGCAGGCAATCAGGAAGTACAGGAACAAGGTGCCGATCTTCGATGCACCGGCAGCTTCCAGGTTGCGCGCGCGGGTGAAGCTCAACAGCAGGCCGGCAAGCGTGGACAGCATCACCACCCACACAAACGAAGAATCCAGTGACGCCTTGCTGGCCCAGCTCACGTTCTGCCCGAACCAGCCGGCCAGCGGCGTGGCCAAAGCATGGGCAAGACCGACGATGCCCAGGCCCACACCCACGATCACCATCAGGTCGGTCAGGCTGGGGTTGCGCGCGCTCTTGGCTTCGTATTCGGCGATGCGGCGTTTCATGTCGTCAATGGCCGAGGTATCAGCACCGCTCTTGGTATCAATCGCCTGCGAGCGCCCAGCCAGCCAAAGCAGCACCGCCATCCACAGACTGGCGCAGGCCACGTCGACCACCGCGATCTGACCAAAGGTGGTTGCATCGACGTTGAAGGTCTCGCGCATGGCGGCCATATTGGCGCCACCGCCGATCCAGCTGCCCGCCAGGGCGGCCATGCCGGCCCAGGTGTCACCGGCCACGGTTTCCGGGTGGATGAACTTCATCACCTGGAACGACACCGCTGCGCCCAGCACGATGCCGACAGTGCCGGTGACGAACATGATCAGCAGTTTGGGGCCCAGCTTGGCGATGCCCTTCAGGTCGATGGACAGCGTGAGCAGGACCAAGGCGGCCGGCAGCAGTACATCGCGTGCGATCGGGTTGTAGAGCTTGGTGCTGTGGCCATCGATCAGGCCGGTGGTGTTGTAGATGGCGGGGATGAAATAGCACAGCAACAGTGCGGGCACCCAGCTGAAGACCTTCTTCCAGAATGGGGTCGGGCCACTGGCCAGCCAGAAGATCAGGGCCAATGTGGCAGCAATCAGGCCGAGGCCGACGATGTCATTGGTGATGAGGGCGGTACTGGGTTCGGTCGGCATAAGGCCTGTTCCTGTCGATCGAAGGGAAATAAAAACGCCACGTTGGTGACGTGGCGTGGGAGGGTGGAGCCTAGCATGGTGGTGTTGTGTGCGGGGTTTGTCTGGGGAAAGCGGCGCTTTGCGCCTTTCCCTCTCCCCAACCCCTCTCCCGTAAAGGGAGAGGGGCTTTGAAGCTGCAGTTGCATATGTTGCTGGCGTTCGGAGCACGCTGAGCCCCTCTCCCTTGCGGGGTGAAAGGAGCAGCTTGCGAGCCACAGGTTCGCTGCTCATTGAACGCCTTGCGTCAGCGCAAGGGCTGGGGCGCGGTGCGGGGGGTTGGGGAGAGGAGCGCGCGCAGCGCGCACCAGAACTCACCCCGCCCCAGCCATCGCCCGCAACGTGATCCCAACCACATACGCCGCACCGGTACCCACCGCATAACCCAGAGTGCCCAGCAACACGCCTACCGGCGCCAGCGCAGGATGGAATGCAGTAGCCAACACCGGCGCCGAGGCTGGGCCGCCGATATTGCTCTGCGAGGCAATGGCGAAATAGAAGAACGGAACGCGCAGCAGGCGCCCAGCCAGCCACAGCAGCACGATGTGCACGCCGATCCAGATCACCCCCAACGCGAACAGCCAGGGCTTTTCCAGCAGCGCCAGCAGGTCCATCTGCATGCCGATGCAGGCGATCAGGAAGTACAGGAACATCGAACCCCACTTCGATGCGCCCACGCCTTCCAGCTCACGCGCACGGGTGAAACTCAGGCCCAGGCCGATGAAGGTCGCCAGCAGCACCACCCAGACAAAGGGTTTGTCCATGCTTACCGCGCTGGACCAGCTGACATGGGCCGCAAACCAATCCGCCAACGGTGCGGCCAGACCATGCGACAAAGCCACCGCACCAAACGCCACGCCGGCCATCACCATCATGTCGCCCAGCGCCGAGATGCGCGCGTGCTGGGCCTGGTAGCTGGCCACGCGATCACGCAGGTCATCCAGCGCGCGCGTATCGGCGCCGCTGCGCTTGTCCATGGCCGGCGCACGTGAGGCGAAGAAGATCAGCACCGCCATCCATACGTAACCCACGCCGACATCCACCACCGCGAACTGGCCGAAGGTGGTGGCGTCGACTTCGAAGATCTCCTTCATCGCCAGCATGTTGGCGCCGCCACCGATCCAGCTGCCGGCCAGTGCCGCCATCCCGCCCCAGGTCGCACCGGCAACGGTTTCCGGATGCAGCCAGGCCATCAACTGGAACGCGACCACCGCCCCGAGCATGATGCTCAGCACCGCCGCCACGTACATGGCCAGCATCTTCCAGCCCAGGCCAAGAATGCCTTTCAGGTCGATGGAAAGCGTCAGCAGCACCAGGGCGGCCGGCAGGAACACATCGCGCGCGATCGGGTTGTAGAGCTTGGTGGTCTCACCGTCGATCAGGCCGAAGGTGTTGTACACACCGGGAATGAAGTAACACAGCAGCAGCGCGGGCACGAAGCTGTAGAACTTCTTCAGCAGCCGGTTGCTGCTGCCCGATGTCCAGAAAATAACGCCAAGCGTGGCGGCGATCAGGCCGAATACGATGATGTCATTGCTGATGAGTGCGCCTGTTGCGGCTGCCGTCATCGTCTATCCCCTTGTTGTGCGTATGCGGGCAAGCCCCCTCGCCCATGGATGAAACCTGCAGCCGCACCGCACCGTAAGGGAGACAGCAATTGCGCAGGACTGGATACGATGGCGCGTCCCTCGCCTTTTCCCGGTCATCCAGACCTGGTTTGACACACCTTCAATTGCCGGCGGAATTCAAAGCCGTGTCACCACCGCCGCACGTTGCCGCGCGTATTCCTCATCGGTGATCAGGCCCTGGGCCCTGAGTTGTTCCAGCTGCTGCAGGCGTTGTTGCGCGGTGGCCACCGGGTTGCCGGGAACACGCGAGGCACGCACGAGCAGCCAGACAATCAGGCCGACCACGCTGGCCGCAAGTGCGAACACAAACAGCAGAATCAACCAATGCCAGATGCTGAACATTCCCATCGCACCCTCTCCTTCGCGACTGCCGCGGTGATGGCCTCCGCGAACGGCGCCGCCGCCTGAAAAAAAGGGGCGCGCCACCGGCACGCCCCTTTCATCCACTTACTGGCCGATGTGCTGCTTCAACCAGCCATTGACCGTGTCATGCCACTGCACGCTGTTGTGCGGCTTGAGCACCCAATGGTTCTCGTCCGGGAAGTACAGGAACTTGGACTCGATACCCTGGCGCTGCAGCGCGGTGAACGTGGCCAGGCCCTGCTCCACCGGGATGCGGTAATCCAGTTGGCCCTGCACCACCAGCATCGGCTTCTTCCAGTTGGCGACGTGGTTGACCGGGTTGAACTTCTCGTAGTTCTGCGGCACGTCGTACGGGGTACCGCCCTGCTCCCACTCGGTGAACCACAGTTCTTCGGTGGCATAGCCCATGGCGCGCTGGTCGAACACACCATCGTGGTTCACCAGGCACTTCCACGGCTCGTTCCAGTTGCCGGCGCTCCAGTTGACCATGAAGCCGCCATAGCTGGCGCCCAGTGCGCAGGCCTTGTCGCCATTGAGGAAGCTGTACTTCTGCTGCGCTGCGGCCCAGCCCTTCTGCAGGTCTTCCAGCGGGCGGTCGCCCCAATGCTGGCTGATTGCATCGGTGAAGGCCTGGCCGTAACCGGTGGAACCGTGGAAATCGATCATCACCACCGCGTAGCCCTGGCCGGCATAGGTCTGCGGGTTCCAGCGGTAGCTCCAGCCATTGCCGAAGCTGCCCTGCGGGCCGCCGTGGATGAGGAACGCCACCGGGTACTTCTTGCCTTCCTGGTAGTTGTGCGGCTTGACCACGTAACCGTGCACGGTCTCGTCGTTCCAGCCCTTGAACGAGAACTGCTCGAAGTCACCGAAGTTCACCCCGTCCAGCATTTCGCCGGCGCTCTGGGTGATGGCGCGCTGCGGTGCGCCGGCAGCGGTGCTGCTGGTGAACACCTGATCGCCACTCTTCAGCGAATTGCGGGTGAAAGCAAGCGCGTCACCGGCGACATCGAAGGAGGAGATGCTGCCCTCGCCCACCAGCTTGGTCGGCGTGCCATCGGCGATGGCCACCGAGAACAGCGGGTGCTCGCCCATATCCTGGGCAGTGGTGTAGATGGTCTGGCCATCGGCCGACAAGGTGATGCCGTCTGCCGAGCGGTCCCACTGCGCGGCGATTTCCTTGACCTTGCCACTGGCCAGGTCCATCGCCATCAGGCCGAAGCGGTCAGCCTCAAAGCCCGGGCGCTTCATCGCACGGTAGAACAGGGTCTTGCCGTCGGAGCTGAACACCGGGCCGGCGTCCCAGGCGGGGTTGGCCGCAGTCAGGTTGACCGGTGCCTGCTTGCCGGCAGCATCGAGCTTGTACAGATCGAAGTTGGTCGACCACGGCTCCTTGCTGCCCTGCACGCGGATGCTGGCCACGACGGTCTTGCCATCCGGTGCCCAGGCGAAGTCTTCATTGCCGCCAAACGGCTTGGACGGGGCGTCGCCAGCCAGCGTGGCGCTGATCGCCGATGCGCCCTTCACCGCAGCCGCGCCGGCAGCCGGCAGCGGAGCCACGAACAAGGTGTTGCGACGTCCGTCCGCCCAGGTATCCCAATGGCGGACGAACATGCTGTCGAACACTTGCCCGCTGCTCTTGTCGGCCTTGTCCTTGTCCAGACGCTGGCTGGTGCAGGCCAGGTCCGAGCCGCAGTCCTGGAACACGCCGGCGCTGAACAGCACGCGGTCGCCCTGCGGCGAGATGCGGTAGCTGTCCACATCCAGCGCGAAATCGGTCAGCTGGCGCGGCTCGCCACCTGCCAGCGGCATCACGTACAGCTGCTGGCTGCCGTTCTTGGCGCTGAGGAAATAGACGTTCTGGCCTTCGATCGAGGCCGAATTGACGTTCCAGCCAGCCGGGGTCAGCTGCTTCGGCGGCGCCATGTCGCGGGTACGCAGGTCGCGGATCCACAGGCTGCTGCTGGCCTTGAGGTCGGCATCGACAATGCGCTTGGCAAATACCACCTGCGCGCCGTTGGCGGTGAGCAGGGGCGCGGACGCGCGGTCCAGCTTGACCATGTCGCGGACTTCAAAACCGCGCGCACTGGCCAGCGACGGCAAGGCGGCCAGCAGGCATAGCGGCAACAGGGCGTGACGAAGCTTCATGGGCAACTCCCAGGCAAAGGCAAACCCCGATGGTAGGCGGCCAGGCCATCCGGCTGCAAAGGCTTGAAGTCATGGCCAGGCAACCGCCGAAAACAGCAAAGCCGCCCAAGGACGGCTTTGTGTTGGCTTTGGCTTGAGCCCCCTCCCTTTGGCCGCAGGCCAAGGGGAGGGTTGGGGAGGGTGCTTTGGCTTTGGCTTTGGCTTTGGCTCAATGCTCCAAGCCCCAGCCAACTCAAAACCAAAAGCTCCCCTCTTCCGCCCTGCTGGCACCTTCTCCCACAAGGGGAGAAGGGAAAATCAAGCCTTCGCTGCCGGCTCGCCCTTCTTGCCGATGCGGTACATCAGCAGGCCAACCAGGAACAGCACGAACAGGCCAACCCAGGCCGACAGGCTTGCCCAAGTGTCAGCGAAACCGCCCAGCGGCAGGGCCAGCACGTCGCCCTTGCCGCTGACCACGATCGGCACCGCAATGGCGATGCCCATCAGCGCTTCACCGGTGATCAGGCCCGCTGCAAACAGCACGCCCGGGCGGTGCACGCGATCACGGCCTTCTTCGTCATCGGCACGCAGCTTGTGGAAACGCTCGACCAGGTGGGCCAGCAGGCCGCCCAGGAAGATCGGCACCATCAGCTCCAGCGGCAGGTAGATACCGATGGCAGCAGCCAGCACCGGCACGCGGAAGCGCTTGCCGGTCTTCTTCAACCACTCGTCAATGGCGATGATCACCGCGCCGACGCCAGCACCCAAAGCAATCATGGTCCACGGCAGCTGGCCGCCGAACAGACCACGCGCCACCGACGCCATCAGGTTGGCCTGCGGTGCAGCCAGCGAGTTCGGGTGTTCCGCGGTCGGCGCGCCGATGCCGTAGGCATGGGCCAGCAGGTTCAGCACCGGCGCCATGATCAGGGCGCAGGAGAACGCACCAATGCCCAGCATCAGCTGCTGCTTCCACGGGGTTGCGCCGACCAGGTAACCGGCCTTGAGGTCCTGCAGGTTGTCACCGCCGACAGCGGCGGCACAGCAGACCACCGCGCCGATCATGATCGCAGCCACCGCACCCAGCGGGGCACCGCCCACGCCAACCGGAATCAGGCCGTCCTTGCCCAGCAGCAGCACCAGCACCACCGAGGCGAACAGGATGGTGGAAATGGTGATGCCCGAGACCGGGTTGTTGGACGAGCCAATCAAACCGGCCAGGTACGCCGATACCGACACGAACAGGAAGCCGGCGACGATCATGATGATGGTCATCGGGATCGACACGTGCCACTGGCCGACGATGGCCTGGTACAGGCCCAGCAACGGCAGGGTGAAGGCGATCAGGGCGATCAGCATCCACTTCATCGGCAGGTCGCGCTCGGTCTCGGCCAGGGCCGGGCCACTGCTCTTGCGGGCGGCGGCAAAACCGCTCTTGACGCCGTTGAACAGCGACTTGCGCAGCGAGAACAGGGTCCAGACGCCGCCGATCAGCATGGCGCCAACACCGAGGTAGCGGATCTGCGAGCCCCAGATGGCGAACGCCGCTTCAGCCGAGCCGGCATTGGCGATGGAGGCCGCCAGGTCCGGGTTGCCGCCCAGGAAGAACGCCTGGTAGAGAGGAATAGCGATGTGCCAGGACAGGATCGAGCCGGACACCACCACGATTCCGACGTTCAGGCCGACGATATAACCCACGCCCAGCAGCGCCGGCGACAGGTTGGTGCCGATGAAGGCGGTGATCTTGGAGCTGCCGACATAGGCCGACTGCGCCCAGGCATCCGGGAAGATGCGCAGGCCCGAGGCCGCCGCCAGCTTGACCAGGCCACCAATGGCCGCAGAAATACCCAGGATCTTCATGCCCGGGCCGGGGTTTTCACCGGCCTTGAGCACTTCGGCCGCGGCCTTGCCTTCCGGGAAGGGCAGCGGATCTTCGACGATCATCGAGCGCCGCAGCGGCACCGAGAACAGCACGCCCAGCAGGCCACCCAGGCCGGCGATACCCAGCACCCACCAGTACTTGAAGTCCGGCCAGTAGCCCATGATCACCAGCGCCGGGATCGTGAAGATCACGCCGGCGGCAATCGACGAACCGGCCGAGGCGCCAGTCTGGACGATGTTGTTTTCAAGAATGGTGCCGCCACCGAGCAGGCGCAGCACGCCCATCGAGACGACGGCCGCCGGGATGGCGGTTGCGATGGTCAAGCCTGCGAACAGGCCCAGGTAAGCATTGGCGGCAGACAGCACCACAGCCAGCACGATGGCAAGAACCACCGCGCGGAATGTGAGCTGCGCAGGCGCAGCGTTGTTCATGGAAAGCCCTTGAATGGCAAAAAAACCTTCGCCACGCTAACGCCCGCTTAACAGCAAGTCCAGCCGCGACGCCGCACGGCCCCGCATGCGGCACAGCCAACACTCCAATTTGGCACAGCCGGGCGAGGGTTTGAGCCGATGCTGCAGCGCGGGCCATGCCGACCCAAGCGGCCACCTATACTCGCCGGCGTCGATCCAAACGCTGCCCATGTCCACATCCATCCTGCCAGCCACCGGCACCGACGACTTCCTCGGCCACCCCAAGGGCGTCTACGTCTGCTTCTTCACCGAGATGTGGGAGCGCTTCTCCTTCTATGGCATGAAGGCCCTGCTGCTGCTCTACCTCACCAAGTACCACCTGTTCGGCGACAAGGCCGGGCTGGACCTGCTTGGCGCCTACGGCGGGCTGGTCTACTGCATACCGGTGTTTGGCGGACTGCTGGCCGACCGTTGGCTGGGCATGCGCAAGGCGGTGGTGTTCGGCGGCATCCTGCTGGTGCTCGGCCACGCCGGCATGGCGTTTGAAGGCCATGCCGCGCAGCGGGTGGCAGGTGAAGTGGTCCGCGACGAGGCCGCGCTATCTATCACCTACCTGTCGCTGGCGCTGATCATCATGGGCGTGGGCTTTCTCAAGCCCAATATCTCCACCATCGTCGGCAAGCTGTACCCGGAAAACGACCCGCGCCGCGACTCCGGTTTCTCCCTGTTCTATGCCGGCATCAACCTCGGCGCCCTGTTCGCCTCGCTGGTCTGCGGCTTCCTCGGTGAAGCCTATGGCTGGAAATATGGCTTCGGCGCGGCCGGCATCGGCATGCTGGTCGGCTTGGCGATGTTCCTGTGGGGCCAGAAGTACCTGCAAGGCCACGCCGAGCCGGCGCAACCTGCCAGCCTGCGTGAGCGCGTGCTTGGCCTGCCGCGCGAATGGTTGATCTATGCGGTCGCCATTGTCGGCGTGGTTCCGGTGGCCGCACTGATGTGGGCTGCCGCCAACGGCGCCTTCGCCCTGGGCGGTGAGATCAGCCTGGCACTGATGCTGATGATCGTCGTGCTCGGCGGTGTGCTGCTGTGGTTTGCCTGGTTCACCGGCAGCCAATGCACGCCCATCCAGCGCCAACAGATGATCGCGCTGATGGTGCTGATCTTCATGGCCCTGGTCTTCTTCACCTTGTACGAGCAGACCTACGGCTCCTGGGTCACCTTCACCGACCGCCTGTTGACCAAGGATCTGGTGCCGGCATTGGTCATCCGCGAAGGCACGCCGTTGCCGTGGTCCATCGTCTCGCTGCTGCTGGCGCCGTTGGGCTTCGTGGTGGCGGCACGCCTGTCCGACCGCGATCCTGCGTCCAAGGCACCGCGCCTGCTGTTTGCGCTTATCGTGATTGCCATGCTGGTGATGCTGGTGCGCGATTGCCTCGTATTGCCGCAGACCGCCGGTTCGCTGACCTATCTGGGCGCGCTGTTCCTGGTACTGCTCGCTCCACTGTTTGCCGCGCTGTGGGCCTGGCTGGACAAGCGCCGGCTCGATCCGTCCAAGCCATTGAAGTCTTCGTTCGGCCTGGTATTCGGCGCCCTCTCCTTCGTGCCCTTGGCACTGGCTGCGCAACAGGTAGGCGCAACCGGGCAGATGGCCAGCGTCTGGTGGCTGGTATTGGCTTACCTGATCCTGGAGATCGGCGAGATGTGCCTGTCACCGGTTGGCCTGTCGGCGGTCACCCAGCTCGCCGCACCGCGCGTGGTCAGCCTGATGATGGGCACCTGGTTCCTGGCGACTGCGTTTTCCGAAACCCTGGCGGCATTGTTCGGCAAGCTGGCCGCCATCGACGTGCCGGAAGGCGAAGTGATGAACATCGCCGAAGCCGCCGGCCGCTACGAACACCTGTTCTGGCTGCTGATGTGGATCGGCCTGGGCTGCGCGGTAGTGGCGCTGATCGCCTCGCCGCTGCTGAAACGGATGATGCACGGCGTGCGTTGACGTCGCGCACCGCCATAACCCCGCCGCTGCCCTGTAGTGCCGGGGCATGCACGGCAACGGCGTCACCGGCAATGCCGCAGCGGAATATGGCTGTGCCCTACCGCCCTGCTCGTTGTTTCGAGGCGTGAGCCCACGCCAAATTTCCTGCTGCCAGCGCAGCTCAGAAAGGCCCCAGCTCAACCGGAAGCAGCACCCAGCCAGGTTCTGCCGACATCCCACAACAGCCGCAGCGCGAAGCCCAGGAACACCAGCGCCATGAATGCTTCCAGCCGCCCGCCCATGCGCAGGAACTTCTGCCGCACGCCGGGCTGGGCGAAGACCAGGCTGACCAGCACGAACCAGGCGGCATTGACGAAGCACATCCACGCGCCGTAAAGCACCTGGATTTTCAGCGGCGTGGTCGCACTGACCACCGTGGTGAAGATCGCCAGGAAGAACAGCGTCGCCTTCGGATTGGTGGCATTGGTCATGAAGCCCAGCGCAAACGACCGCCAGGCGCTGCCATCGGTCATTGCGCCCAGCTCCATCTCCACAACCGGCGTTTCCCGCTTGGCGCTGCGCAGGAAAGAAAACACCAGGTAGAGCAGATATGCCGCGCCCGCAATCTTGGCCAACGCCATCAACGACGGATGGGCATGCAACAGCGCGCCAACGCCCAGCAAGGTGTACAGCACATGGACCGAGATGCCGGCGCCAATACCGATGGCCACCCAGATGCCGGCCAGCCGCCCCTTGCGCAAGCTTTGCTGCACGGTGACGGCGAAGTCCGGCCCGGGCGCGATGACCGCCAACAGGTGGATCAGTGCCAGGGAAAAGAATTCCGGGTAGTAGGCAGTCACGACAGGGTTCCAAATGTATTGGCGGTTGCAGCGGAAGGGGCCGGTGTTTGCGTTGTGCGGCCGCGCCTGCACACCGGATCCGTGCGCTTCACCACAGTGAAACGCGCGCCCGGTTGCATGCCAGCCGCTGCGTGCCTGGCATTGTCCCGCGCCTGATCGGGCGCGGAGAGCAGGCGGTTACACGTTGCGGCGGCAGCCGGAGCGCTTCCCGCTGGAAAAAGTCTATTCCCCAGATCAGACTCGGGGGAATCACCCGAAAAACCAAATTATTTTTGCGCCATGAGCACAAATACAACCGTCGCCTTGATGGCCGACATGGTCACCTTCGTCAAGGTGGTGGAAACCGGCAGCTTCTCCGAAGCCGCGCGCCAGCTCGGTGCCACGCCCTCGGCAACCAGCCGCTCGGTGGCACGCCTGGAAAAGGCGCTGGGCATCCGCCTGCTGCAGCGTTCCACACGCAAGCTGCGCCTGAGTGATCTTGGCCAGGAGGTCTTCCAACGCTGCAGCGACGTCTCCAGTGCCGCCCAGTCGGTGATGGCGATCTCGCACCAACTCAGTCCCGAGCCGCAGGGGCTGGTGCGTGTGAGCGTGCCCAAGGCGGTGGGACGGGCCTTGATCCACCCGCACGTGGCCGATTTCCTGACGCGCTATCCCAAGGTTGATCTGTTGCTGCGCTTCGAAGACCGCCAGCTGGATCTGATCGATGACGAGATCGATCTGGCCATACGCATTTCCGACCATCCCGCGCCGGGGCTGATGGGCCGCCCGCTGATCAGCATCGATCACCTGTTGTGTGCATCACCGCATTACCTGGCCACACGCGGAACCCCCGCGCAGCCGCAGGACCTGCGTGAGCACGACTGCATCTATCTCGGCGAGGAACCCGGTGACGCACGCTGGAAACTGCAGCGCCAAGGCAAGACGGCAAGCGTCAATGTGCGCGGCCGCTAGCCGCTACCCGGCACGTCAGTACTTACGCAAGTACTGTTCGGATACACCTTTACGTTGCGTGAGCCCGAGACCCTGAGGTAGCCCACATCTTCTTGCTTGGGCTCGTCGTATGACGGAAGCTCACTTTTTACTACTTCCTTGATGAAGCAGCCGGACAACTTGGCGCAACAACCGCGGCCAGCAAACGCTCTGAAGGTTACCTTTCATTCGATCGTCCAATACTTCCTTGTTAAAACATCAAGACCTCGACCAAAACCACTGAATACGGCGATAGCAGCGGCCATATGAGATTCAAGATCACCGAATCATTCCGCTCGACCAACAATCGCGGAGACCAATAGAAATGAGCACTTCCAAAACCGCAAACACTTTCATCAACGAATCATAAAGGAGCGCCGAGAACTAAACCTAACCCTGCTCCCCCGCCAAAAACAAGTCATTCCGAAACAGATGCCCGAGCTCAGCACGACGCCGGTAAAATAGCGGAAAATCATTCATTACATCACTAATTTCATCCGTTACCGTCAGCAAGTATCCTTCACCAAAACTCTCGACAGAAAATCCCGCCGAATTAATCCTTCCCTGATCAACCTCCCGGCAAAACTCATCCCCGTAGAACATGGACCAGCCAATATCCGGAATTTCCGGATTTAGCGCAGAATTGAATGATCCAATCTGGAAGCTACCATTTATGTCACTAGGACCAAGCTCAGGTGCAGTAAATAGATGAAGCATGCCAAGCTGAGGCTTAAATATCTCGCACCATCTCCGGAAAATAGGCACCCAATTGACTTCATCAGAATAATCCGCCCTCAGAGAGACCGAACCAGGAACAATCTGACCTCTCATATTCTTGAATGTATGAACCACACTACCTATTGACTTAATAGGCCGCCCCTCCTCCAAGCAAAATCGCGACGAAAGACTGACTGCACACCATTTATGTCAACAATTTCCTTGGAGGCCCAACAATCTTCAATAGAGCCTAAATCAATCAAGTTGCTAGAGAATTTATCCGCATTGTGCGAGATCTGCTTCGGAAGCAAACGCTCCCCACTCAACCCTAAGGACTCAATCAATTTTTTACCGATCGCCCAATCAGCCGTCTCAATCTTTGTTCTGATTGACATCTGTATGTATGGCTTCATTGGCTATCAATATTTTGAAAATCCACCGGAGCTCGGATTATACCTATAAACATTCCCACCGGCACCCATCACCTGTCATAGCAATTCTGCCGAGATTCCGGTCGTCTGTCGCCTGCCGATGGTGAATCCAACACCACCGCTGAAGAACAATCCGGACTTGGTGACGGTCTTGTCATGCACTTCGGCATGGGTGTTCTGAGCGACATCAAGGACCACATCGCGCCATCCAGCCAACTGCCGTTTGCTACACCCTTCCACCTTATTGCTTTGGTCGAAGAGGTAGCTGCAACAGTGTTCGATCTCTCACCACATTTTTTACAATGGACGGCTCCACGGCATGAAGTCGAACTGTCCACCATTTCCAGTTAACACATGAGAGGAATAAAAATCTATTGCTTCACCGGGCTTCTCCAGTACTCGAATAGAATCCACATTCCCTGCATGAATATGATAAACAACCCCATCCTTGCATGAGTCGATAACAAAAAACTGATCTCCTTGCGGCCCACTTTCGTTGCTAGGCCTCGTATCTAGAAAGCAACGCATGGAGGTCCACTGATAAGCCTCACCATCCATATCGAACCGGGTGTCAACCGCGCCTGGTAATCTCTCGACAAGCATCGACATCCTAGCCCCCGCGCTCTTCCGATCAAACGACTCTAGAACTCTGTTCACGGGCACCCAAGACGAACTTGGATGTGCGACCAATCCTCGGTTGATCAGCGGGCTCGATGGCAACTCCGCAGGTATCTTCCACCCGCCCGTCCTCCACAACCACGACCTCGAAATGCTTTCGGGCAGAGCGAGCAACGAGCCGAACGAATCCCAACCATCTTCGAA
Organism: Stenotrophomonas nitritireducens; assembly: GCF_001700965.1. Taxonomy (NCBI): domain Bacteria; kingdom Pseudomonadati; phylum Pseudomonadota; class Gammaproteobacteria; order Lysobacterales; family Lysobacteraceae; genus Stenotrophomonas; species Stenotrophomonas nitritireducens. The sequence goes on along the minus strand of NZ_CP016756.1, from coordinate 3,670,491 downwards.
GTTACCGCCCAAACTGCCGGGCTCAATCATTACCAGGCAGGAAGGGAAACACATAATAAGGTCCGGCAACATCACCGTCCCACGCGCCTCTCTCACAGGATCATTAAAGGTACTGACACCCAAAAGCAACTCACCGCCCTCACGGCAAATAGCTCGAAATGATTCTGGCTGATAAGTACAGAATGGCTCAACAAGCCAAGACTTACCGCGAGAAAGGATCGATTCACAGGCCTGCCCGCGCTTGCCCATCAACACACCGGAGCGAACATGCTCCGGCATATCGGCCGTCGAAGAATAGACTCCACCGTCGTAGTACTTCAGTTCAACCTTCATAAGCTTACTCTCGTCTGCCAGCTCTCATTGACTCAATTACTTCCTCAACTTTCTCTCGAACAGAATTCTGCCGCTCCAACAAATATTTCTTATAATTTTCTGATACTTTCTGCCCTCCCCAAGTCTCCCATCCGCCATCAACAAATTCAACCAAACAATTCTTGGAGCAATTTGCCCCCTTTGCCATTGGTTGCAAATTTTCCACCATATCCATTAACTCGTCACGCGTAGCTTTAGGCAATGCACTAAACCCTTCGATCTCCGAAAAGAACTTCTTTGGCAGAATGTGATCAACATCAACCTTCGCGGCATCAGGAAACACTTCCTTCAAACCTGTAAGCGGATTGACCCAAGTCAACTCATTCTTCGAGTTCACCCAAGCAGCATCAATCACTCGGCCGTTAAGCCAGTACGTACCGTCTGTAGCAACAGCCAATGGCCTGAACAACTTACCTATTTTCCATGGCACCGCGGCAATAACGGCATCGATAGCCGCTCCTTCCGAATCGCCAGTTGCCAATTTCCTGACAATGCCAAGAGCCATTCCAATATCGCCAGAGAATGTCTCTAAAATTTCAACCCCGTCCCTACCTCGCGAAGCATCCGCCAAATCAGACAGCACATTTCGATATGCTGCCTGCAGGTACTCGCGGGTTGCGCCACCGTCAGCCAAAGCGCCCGTCAAGTAATCAAAGGCCTTGACGTCCGACGCAAGAAAATCTTTGAAATAGCTGGTGTCGATGTACTGATCTCTGGTCGCATAAAACCCCTTTCCCCACGCAAAATCGACAGGATTATTATTTATAAAAGCTTCGGCAACTTCATCGTACGCGTCCGGCGAGCTACCAATGCTGTCCACGCGAGAGTAGGCCTCTCGAATCAACCGCCCACGCGCATCCTTAATTTGGTTGGAAGAGCATTGCTCCCCGCAACCATAGATAATATCTGCAAATTCCTTCGCCTTATCGGCCAGAAAATTCAGTTCATCAGGGTGCAACTGACGATTATTCACATCTTGATTAACACCCATAGCAGCACCCGTGCTGCCTGCCAACAAAGAACCTAGCCCTGCTGCAAGCCCCACCCCAACAGCAGCCTTCACTCCTTCTGGCAGATTGCTGGTCAAATTCGTGATATAGGGGGCGGCCAATGCAGTGGAGCCCGAACCCAGCGCTCCATCAACACCTCCGCCAAGCGCGCCCATCAGCGTATGTGCAGCAACGCGATATGCCCCCCCCTCATCCCACTTGGCGGCTTCCTCCTCATCCCCTTGCAGACGAAGCTCTCGGGCTTTACTGCTTGCATAGTCGCCAACCGCCTTACCAGCCTGCTGCCCGAACATCGCCGTGATCTGCGCCTGCGCTTCCACCTGCTGCTGCAGCTTCTGACCGTCCCAGGCCTTGGCTAGACCGTTGGCGCCATCACCGGTGAGCACTTCACGGTTCAACGCGGCAAGCGCTTCTTCCGCGGTCTTGCCGGTCAGTGCCTGCTGGCCCGCCTGATCTGTGATGACTACCGTCCCGCCACTGATACCACTGGCTGTAGTCGAGCTCTCCTTTCCTTTCTCACTGCCGTAGCCGGCGGCTGCGCCTTGCGCGCCAGTGTTGTAGTTCTGCCACGACCAGTTGCTGCCGTTGTTGGTAGTACTCGGGCTGCCCTCGGTTCCACCACCTTCGCCAGCGACGCTGTAGCCGCCTGAAAGGCTGACGCTCTTGGCGTTGTACTGGCTGTGGTTCTCGATATCCGAAGACGTCAGCGTGCCTGTCTGCAGCCGATTCAAACCCGCGTCGATTGCCTCCTGCGAACTGGCAATCACCGCACCCTTCAAATCGGTATTGCCCGCAACAGTGATATCGAAACCGCCTGCACCGGCCTGGATGCCGCTCTGCTCGGTAACGCTGGCGTAGTCGCCATCGACTTTGCTGCTGCTATAGCTGGCACTGCCGCTGAACCCTGCACCGACGGTAACGCTGGCGCCCATGCTCTTGTTCTTGCTGTCATAGGTACTGGTGTCCTGCAGGCTCTCGATGTTCAGATCACCGCCAATATTGGCCACCACTTTATCTGCCGACAGCTGTGCGCCCTTCAACGTGGTGTCACCGCCACTGATAACAGTGGCGGTATTGCCAGCGGTTACATGCGTGTTGCGCTGGGTGACATCCTTACCATCGGCATTGCCTCGCGATGCACTGGCACTTGCGGTTACGCCTATGGCGCCGCCATCACTGCCATAGCTGGCAGCCACGCCCAGCGCCCAGCTGCTGCTCTTGCTGCTGCTGTGTTGTTCGGCGGTGTTCTGAGCTGCTTCAAGCGTGATGTTGTTGTCAGCAGCAAGCAGCACATCCTTGCCGGCGGTAATGTCGCTCCCGCGAATCAGGATATTGCTGTCTTCACCACCGCCGGTTGCGATAAGGCTGACGTCACCGCCTGCCTGCAGGCTGGAGCCCTTGGCTTGGCTACTGCTCTGTGTGCTCTGGCTCGAGCTCTTGCTGGCGCCAATGGTGGCCGAGATGCTGGCGTTCGCCCCCTTGGCCATGTCTGCCGGGTTGCCGCTGGCAAGACCATCGGCAAGCTGCCCCATCGCACCGGCCGAGTTGTAAGCGTTGAGCGCCGCTGTCCCTGCTGCCAGCGCCTGCATGCGGCCGTCACCGCCGGATTGCTTTGCGGCTTTGTTCAGGTCATTGGCCGTTTGCAGCAAGCTCAGTGCTGGCGCGCTGACTGCAACCGTCAAACCCGCCTGCTTGAATCGGGTCTGTTGCTCCGCCGTAGTGGTGTCGTGCACCTCGGTGATGGAGATGGACTTGGCCTTGCCGGTGACATCCCCCTGCAGGGCGATCACATCGCTGCCTTCAATCTTCAGTGCATTACCTGCCAACAGAGTCACATCGCCGCTCAGGCTGCCTACCGTGCTGCCTGTGTGGCTTACCCCGGTGGTATCAGCCTCGGTATCGGTACGCTGCTTACCTACAGTGAAACCGATGCCGCCACTACCAAACAGACCAGACTTGGTCACGGTCTTGTCGTGCACCTCGGTCGAGGTGCTTTCTGCCGTACCGAGTGTAAGGTCTCGCCCTGCTGCAAGTACCACATCCCCCGTCCCCGCAATCTGCGCCCCCTGCGAGGTCAGGTCACGGCCGGCTGCCACGGTGACGGTCTCGCCGCTCAACGTGGTGGTGACTGCAATGCTGTCATGCCATTCGTCGTGGGTGGTAGTGGTCTTGGTCTTGAGGAAACCCTTCTTCTTGCGCTGCTCGTCGATGGTCAGGTCGTGCTGTTCCTGCGCAGCCGTCAGATTGACGTCGCGGCCTGCAGAGACACCGATGCCGCCTTCGTCGCTGGCAACGGTGGTTGCCTGCAGAGTAACGTCGCGCCCGGCCTGCATCGCAATGTCACCGCCAGCGGTGATCTGCGTACCGCGCACGGTTTCGTCACTGGCTGATACCGCGCCAGAGGCCTTCTTTCCCGCATAGCTGGTCTCAACCGTGCTGACATCCACCGCAACACTGCTGTTGATATCGCGCCCGGCCTGCACGGCGATTGCGTTGCCGGCGTTGACATTGGCAGCCGTCAGATTGACGTCATTGCCTGCCTGCAACACGACGTTTCCGGCGCCGCTCACCGTGCTGCCGACATGCGTGGTCTGGCTGTTGCGGACGTAGTTGCGGTTGTCGGTGGTGAGGTCGAGGCTTTGCTTCTGGGCGATGGTGTCCAGGTTGAGGTTGCCACCGGCTGCCAGCACGGTTGCGCCGTTCACACCGGCATTGATTACCTGCGCGCCGGTCAACGTCACGTCGCCGCCGGCATTGACGGTGAGTGCGCCGATACCGCTGGGGCTGGTTACGTACAGGCCCGCTACGCGATCGATGCTGGTGCTGCTTTGTGCATGCGAGCCGCTGTTCTCCCAACTGCGTGTGGTGCTGGCAACGGTGATGTTGCCGCCCGCCTTTACGCTGAGCGCATCGGTTGCGGTCACCGTGCTGCCGATGATGTCGATGTCCTGCTTGGCCTGCAGCCCTACCTGCTGGCCGCTGATGTTGGCGCCGGCAAGATTGCGGATGTTGCCGGCGTCGATGGACACCAGCTTGCGCCCCGCCACGTCGCCTTCATTGACGAAGTCGCCGCGCAGCTTCAGGTCAACATTGGCCCCGGCCAGCAACGCACCGTTGTCGGCCAGGTCACCCGGCTGCACGCGCAGGTAAACCTGCGGCACCAGCGCGGTGGTGGTGGAGCCATCGGCAAGGGTGATGGTCTGTTCAACCAGCCACACTATGTCGCTGGTCAGCTGCGCCATCTGCTCCGCAGTCAGGGCGATGCCCGGGCGCAGGCCCCAGCCGCTGGCGACGGTAGCGCCGGCTTCCAGCAGGGCGCGGTATTGATCCTCATCGCTGGCATAGCCATCGAGAAAGCGACGACCGGTGAGCTCACCAATCTGCTCGCGCACTAGCTTCTGTTCGTAGAAACCGTCACCCAGACGCTTCTGTGTGGTAACCGGGTCGAAGCCCATCTGCGCCAGCAGGTGATCCGAACTCAGCCAATTGCGGTAGTCCGCAAAACGCGGATCTGTTTCCACCAGGTGCTGGCCGCGGTTGGCATCCACTTTGAACAGGCTGGTGCTGGGCGCGGTGTTGTCCAATTTACCGGCAACAATCATTGCGGGATCGTCGCCATTGGCCTTTACCGCCGTGGCACCGGTTACGGAAGATGCCCCGCCACCAACGCTTGCGCCACTCTGCCCGCTTTGCTGGGTACTGTCTGGTGCATCTGCACTTGCTTGCGCGGCGATCTTGCCGAGCAGGTCTTGCAGACGGCCGGTGCCGGTGCCACCACCACCACCGTTGTTTGCCACTGTTTGCGGGCCGGTGCCGGCAGCAGTGCCAGCACTCTGGCCACTGCTTGCGCCGGGCCCTTGAACCTGCCCGGCACCCGGGCCGACGTTGCCGCCTGCCGGCCCGCCAGTGTTGACGTTGCCAAAGCTGAGGCCGTCCTGCACGTTGGGCGGGTTGCGGCCGTCGTTGAGGTTGCTTAGGTCGCCCACATCCACGGTCAAGGTGCCGCCAGCGGTGATCTGCCCGCCGAGCTGACCGGTCAGCTCGGAGATGTCCGGATTGGTCCAGCTGTGACGGGCGCCACCGAAGGTGACCGACACATTCTGGAACGAATGCGTCCGGTACAGCTTCAGGCCGATGTTGTCGACGCTGGACTCGGCCTTGTTCAAACCGACGATAGCCAGGTTGCCACCCGCGGCGATACGCGCGTACTTGTTAGTCAGCGCATCGGTGTCGATACGCATGTTGCCGCCGGCATGGATGATGGCGTCCGGGCCAGCCGACTGCACCACATCCTCCACTATCGTATGGGTCGCAAGCCGGTACTGCTCGTTGCCGCTGAGATTCTGGGTGGAATACCGTTTCGGATACATCAGTATGCCGTCCGGGTCGTTGTACGCATGCCATACCGTCAGCTGCACGCAGTTGGTTGTGCAGGTGCCATAAGCATTGCTGTAGGTCAGGGTGTCACTGACATAACTGAAAGCGGGTGAACCCGGCCCCACGCCGCTCAGCTCGACAAACGGATCATCTGCACCGCTGCTGACCTGGTCCGGATTGCTTTGGTTGTCCTGGCGGCGCGAGTAATAGATGGTCATGGTGCCGGTGGCCAGATCTATGCGTGAACGCTCGCCCTTGGCTCCGTACAGCGCGCCACGACCAAAGAAATAAGCCGTGGTCTGCGCATTTACCCGAATCACCGCCTTCTGTACGACGTGCCCATCCGGCGTTATGTAGGGCGTGTCCTCCAGAATGTCATCCGGGCTCAGGTAGTAGATTTCATGCGCTTCGTAATTGGACGAATTGCGGATGTTGTTGGTGTTGTTGCTGCCGTTGTTCCACCAATCGGGTTGGTCCAGGCGAGCGCTACTGGAGCTGACTTTCTGGGTGACAACAACATTCTCACGGATGTTGTTGACCGCCAGTGCGGCGATGTCCAGGTTGCCGGAGACCTCGATGGTGGAGCCCAGGTTGTCGATCGTCTGCGCAGCACCGGTAGCAAGCCGGTTGGCGTCCAGCGCGCCGCCGATGGCAGCATCGCCATCACTGAAAATCAGGCTCTGCCCGGTATTGCTGAGCACACCCTGCACACCCAGATCCAAGCGCTCGCGCGCAGCGATGGTAGCTGCGGTGGTGATGCCGTTGAGCGACTCGGCGCGATTGTTCACGCTGCCTGCGTTGATGGCGACATGGTCGCCATAGATGCGGCCGCTGCCTACGTTGTCCAGCTGCCCGGCCTGCAGGTGATTCACCACGCCGTCCAACAACCCGCGGTTGACCAGGGCACCATCGGCAACCAGATGGGTGATACCGGCACTGCTGATCTCGCCGTTGGCCGCATTGTTGATGCTGTTGGCGCGCACTTCAACGCCGCCGCCCTGGAGCTTGCTTTGATTGTCCAACGCGCCTTGGGTAGTGAGCGTCAGCTTACCGTTGGCGGCCACCTCGCCGGTATTGGTGAAGCCTTCCACCAGGTTCAAGCTGGCATCGCCTTGTGACAGCACCTTGCCGTCACCGGACAGGTAACGCGCATCCAGCTGCAGATCATTGCCAGACACCAGCGTGCCGCCGGTATTGAGGACGCTATCGGCTGCAACTACGAGGTCGCCCCCCGTGGATACCTGGCCGGCGCTGTTGTTCAGCTGACCGCCAAGTTGCAACCGTGCATCGTGATCGGCGATCAACTGACCCAGGCTGTTATCCAGGCTCTGCGCGGTGAGCCGCAGATTGCCGGCCTGCAAGCCCAATGTGGAAGCGGACCCGGTATTGCGGTTGTCCACCGTGGTCGCCGTCACCTGCAAGCTGCCGCTGGCCGCGACCAGACCGACGTTGTTGTTCAGCGCACCCTGCAGTGCAAGGGTCGCATCGCCGCCCGACTTCACCTCGCCACCGTTGTTGGCCAGTGCCTGGCCCTGGATGAGCAGGTTGGACGCACTTACCAGTGAGCCGCCATCACTGTTGTCGATATCACCTGCGTGCAGCTCGGCCGAGCCCTGCGAGAACACCACACCGGCACGGTTGTCCAGGTTGCCGCTGTCGATGTTGAGCGTGCCTGCGCTGACAATGCCGCCCGCGCTGCCGGAGTTACGGTTGCTGAGTTGCTGCCCTGCAGTGTCGATGTGCAGCGCTGCTGCGGATTGGATCAGACCGGCACTGTTGTCCAGCGCGCCACTGCGGATATCCAATGCACCGGCCAGGCTGGCAAGCGTACCGTCACGGTTGTCCAGCGCGTTGCCGCGGGTGTCGATGCTGACACTATTCCCCAGCACGGTGCCGGCGCCATTGACCAGTCCATTGCTGGTCAGCTGCAGAGCTGCACCAGCCTGTATCAGGCCGGCGCTATTGTCGATGGCGTTGTTGGTGACCAGGGTAAGTGCATCGCCGCTGGCGATGCTGCCGCCAGCGTTGTTCAGCGCCGCTGCGCTGACATTGGCATCGCCACCACTCGAGATGGTGCCCTTGCCACTGTTGTCGAGCAGGCCATCAACGCTGAGGACCAGCTGTGAATCACCTGCCGCATGCAGGGTTCCGGCGCGGTTGTCGATGCTGCCTGCGTCGATGCGGGTGTTGCCGGCGGCAAGGATATTGCCCTCGCGATTGTCCAGCGAACCGCTTACATCAAGCCGATTATTACCGCCACCAGCCGCCTGCAGATTGCCCTTGTTGTTGATGAAAGCAGCAGCACTCACGTCAAACGTGCCATTGCTGCCGATGCTACCGCCGCTGTTGTCCAGGCGGTTGCCTACCTGCAACCGCAGCGCCTCAGTGCCGGTAGCTGAGAGCTGGCCACCGGCGTTGTTCAAATCGGTGGTGGTGATGCTGATGCGCTGAGCCGAGGTGGTGCCCTTGCTCAGGTCGGTATGCTGGCCGGTGATGTTCAAAGCGCCGTTGCCGAGCAAGGTGCCACCTTGGCCATTCAAGGTTGTGGCATCGATGCTGAGCGTGCCGCTGCCTGCGTGCTGAATGGTGCCGCCGGCATTGCCCAGCGTGGTGGCCTTCAGCGACAGGTCGCCGTTGCCGGCGATGGTGCCGCCGTTGCCGTTGTCCAGCGTGCCCTGCACGGTGATGCTGTTGGCCTGCTGGCCAGTGCCAAGCACCGTGCCGCCGCGATTGTCGAAGCCGGCCGCATTCACGGTGAGCTGCTTGGCATTGAGCGTAGCGTCGCGGTGATCCACCTGCCCTGCCGTCAACTGCAACGCGCCGGCACTGGAGATGGTGCCGCGCTGGCCATCAAGTTGGCCGGTCTGCAGCACCAACGCCCCTTCACCGGCATGGCTGATAGTGCCGTTTTCGTTGACCAGCGTGCCCGATGCCAACGTCAGCGACTCCGCGTTGCTGGCGATGGTGCCGTCGCTGTTGTCCAGCTCACCATCTACCTGCAGATAGCTGTCATCGACACCCGCCGCACTGATCGTTCCGCCACGATTCGATACGCGGCCGGCGTCCAGCGCCAACGCACCATTGGCTGCAATGGTGCCGCGGTCATTGTTCAGGGCATCTCGTACCTGCAGTTGCAGGGCATCGCTGCCGGTGGAAACCAACACACCGTCCGCCGTGGTCAGGCTGCCCGCCTTCACCTGCAGGCGCTTGGCCTGGGTAGTTGCGCCCTGCAGATCGAGGGTTTCGCCATGCAGCGCCAGATCACCGTTGCCGATGATCTTGCCGTCAGCGCCGTGCAGCGTGTTTACGGTGATATCGAGTGTGCCGTCACCTGCGTGCTCGACCGTACCCGCCCGATTATCCAGCACGGCCGCGGCCACGCTCAGGTCGCCGCCCGCAGCAACGCGCCCGCCGGCGCTATTGTCCAACAGGCCGTCCACACTCAATTGCAGACTGGCGTTATCGGCGGTCAACACCGTGCCGCCTGCGTTGTTCAACGCACCGGTCACAATGCTCAGGTCGCCATTGCTGGACAGCGCGCCGCCACTGTTATCGAGTTGCTGGCTGACCTTCAGCGTGCTTGCAGCGTCGCCTGCGGCTACCAGCTGGCCCTGCCGGTTGATGAATTGCCCGGCGCTCAGGTCAATGCTGCCATTGCTGCCAATGCTGCCGCCGCTGTTATCCAGGCGGTTGCCGACCTGCAGGTGCAACGCATCGGTGCCCGTGGCGGAAAGCTGGCCGCCAGCGTTGCTCAGGTCCGTAGCGGTGATGCTGATGCGTTGCGCCGAGGTGGTGCCCTTGCTCAGATCGGCCTGCTGGCTACTGAGTTTCAAACTACCGTTGCCAAGCACGGTGCCGCCTTGGCCGTTCAGTGTGTTGGCATCAATGCTGAGCGTGCCGTTACCCGCATGTTGAATGGTGCCGCCGGCATTGCCGAGTGTGGCCGCCTTCAGCGAAAGGTCGCCGTTGCTGGCGATGGTGCCGGCATTGCCGTTGTCCAACGTACCCTGCACAGCAAGCGTGCTGGCCAGTTGTCCGGTTGCAACCACGGTACCGCCACGGTTGTCGAAATCCTGCGCATCCAGGGTGAGCTGCTCCGCACTGAGCGTGGCATCACGGTGATCTACCTTGCCTGCGTTCAGCGTCAACGCGGAGGAGCTGGCAATCGTGCCACGCTGGCCGTCGAGCTGGCCGGTTTGCAGAATCAGCGCATCGTCACCGGCATGGCTGATGGTGCCGTCCTCGTTGACTAGGCTGGCCGAGGCCAGTGACAAGCTTGCCGCGTTGCTGGCGATGGTGCCTTGGCTGTTGTCCAACGCGCCACCCACCTGCAGGTAACTGTCATCAGTGCCCGCCGCGCTGAGCGTACCGCCGCGGTTGGACACTGCACCCGCATCCAGCACCAATGCGCCGTTGGCAGCAATGGTGCCGCGATCATTGTTCAGCGCATCACGCACTTTCAGCTGCAGGGCATCCTTGCCGGTGGCAACCAACATGCCGCCAGCGGTGCTCAGACTGCCTGCGGTCACCTGCAGGCGTTTGGCCTGGGTGGTTGCACCTTGCAGGTCGAGTGCTTCGCCTTGCAGTGCGAGGTCGCCGTTGCCGATGATCTTGCCGCCGGCACCGAGCAGCGTATCGACGGCGATATCCAGCGTGCCCTCACCTGCGTGCTCGACCGTACCGCCTTGGTTGTCGAGCACACCTGCCTGCAGGCTCAACTCACCACCGGCTGCAATGCGGCCGCCTTCGCTGTTGTCCAGCGTGCCATCCACCGTCAACAGCAGGTCGGTATCTTCGGCAGCCAGCAACGTGCCGCCGCTGTTGCTTACCTGCCCCGCCTGCACATGCAGATTGCCATTGCTGGAAATGGCACCACCGCTATTGTCCAGCTGGCCGCTGACCTGCAGCGTGCTTGCCGCACTACCCACCGCAATCAGCTTGCCCTGGTTGTTCAGCAGCGTGCCTGCGGTCAGATCGATGGCGCCATTGCTGCCAATGCTGCCGCCGCTGTTGTCCAGGCGCTTGCCAATGTTCAAACGCAAAGCTTCATTGCCGGTAGCCGATAGCTGGCCGCCTGCGGTACTCAGGTTCTGGGTGGTGATGCTGATCTGTTGCGCCGAGGTGCTGCCGCCGCTCAGATCGGTGTTCTGACCGGTAATCGCCAATGTGCCATTGCCCAGCACGGTGCCGCCCTGACCGTTCAAGGTGTCAGCATCGATGCTGAGTGTGCCGGTACCCGCATGTTGCACGGTGCCGCCGGCATTACCCAGCGTCGCCGCCCGCAGCGACAGATCGCCATTGCTGGCGATGGTGCCGGCGCTGCCGTTGTCCAGTGTTCCCTGCACGGTGATACGGTTGGCCTGCTGGCCGGTCGCCACCACGGTGCCGCCACGGTTGTCGAAATCGCCGGCATCCACGTTCAACTGCTGTGCTTGCAGCACGGCGTTGCGATGATCTACGCGCGTAGCGCTCAGGTTCAACCCGCCGGCCGTGGTGATGACGCCAGCTTGGCCGTCGAATGCGCCGGTGCGCAGGTTCAAGCCTTGGCTGCCAGCGTGGCTGATCGTGCCGTCCTTGTTCACCACGTTGCCGAACACCAAGCTCAGTGACTGTGCGTTGCTGTGGAAAGTACCGCCGCTGTTGTCTACCAAGCCGCGTACTGTCCAGGTTGCCGCCTGTGTCGCTGCCTGCTCGATGTTGCCGCCGTTGTTCAGCAGGGACTGGGCGTTCAGAAGGAACGTATCCGAGACGCTCCACACGCCCTTGCTGTTGTCGATGTTGGCTACATCCACCGCAGCCTTGCCCTGCACACGCAAGGTGCCGGCCACATTGCGCAGATCACCACCGCTGACCTGCAGGCCATCGACGCCGAGCTTGCCGCCGCTGTTGTCCAGGCCAGAACTTACCGCCAGCTGCAACGAACCCAGCGCATTGATCTGCCCCGCATCGTTGTCCAGCGACTGCGAGATGTTGAGCGCGCCAGCGGCTAGCGGCGTGACTCCACCAACGGTGCCGCCGCCATTACCACCCGTGCTGCCACCGCCCTCTGGGCCGCCACTGCCATTGCCGCCGCCGTTATTGCCACCCGCCCCGCTTCCGTTGCCGCCTCCGTTGCCGGCTTCCGCAATCTCGACGCTGCCGATCTGTCCATCCGCACGATTACTGAGCGTGCCTGCGGCAATCAGCAATGATTGCGAACCGGTCTGTTCGATGCTGCCATCGTGATTGCGCAGCGACTGTGCGTTCACGTCCACACGACGGGCGTTGATGGTGCCGTCGCTGTTGTCCAGGTCCGCCGCAGCGCTGACCTTGGCTTCATTTGCCGCGCTGATGGTGCCGCTGTTGCTGATACCGACGCTGGTGGTGATACGTGCGTTGTCCTGCGCATGCAGCGTGCCGCTGTTCTCCAGCCTGCCCTCGGCAGTAACCACCAGCTCGCCGGCCTGTGCGCCGATCTTGCCGGCATTGCGCATGCCAACGCCGTGCTCGTTGCCGACCAACCAGATCTTGTTGGCGTACATGCCGCCCAGTGCACCCACGTCCAATGCGAACACCGGGGCGCTACCGTTGCGGGCCTGTGCGCTCACCTGGCTGTGATCGGCGCTGACCACGTTGTTGCCGAGGCTTGCCTGCAACTGCTGGGCCCAGATGCCGGCGTTCACTTCCAGCGAGCGGCTGATGATGTCGGTGTAGTCGCTGTCGCTCGCATCCAGGCCCGCGCCGCTGATCCGCACTGCGCCGCCATCGACGCGATAACCGTCCAGAACGCCTGCATTGACGATGGCCGTGCCGGTGGTCAGGGTGACGCGGCTGGCATTGAGGAAGCCGCCGCCATCGACCGAAATACCGGCAGGGTTGGCAATCACCACCTGGGCGCGGTCACCGGCCACTTCCACATAGCCCCGCAACTGGCTGGGGTTGGCACTGTTGACCTCATTGAGGATGACCCGCGCGGTGCCCTTGGCCAACCACGGATTGCCCTGCACCCAGCCGCCAAGCTGGGTCTGCACGTTGCCGCGCGAATTGTTGAGGATGGCGCCGTCGCTGCCTACATCGAACTGGCTATAGGTATTGCGCGACACACCGGCCGCACTGGGCGTGGTGATGTTGACCTGCGGCGTGCCATTGGCCGAGGTCACCACCGTCGGGCGCTGCCGTTCCGGCGCGCTGGGGTCGGCAACGATGCGGCCGGCCTGGGCGGTGGGTGCCTGCTGTGCCGTCACCGGCTGTACCAGCCCCACCCAGCCCATCAATAGCCACAGGCCAAAGCTCATCGGATGCAATGCCGCCGTGGACAGGCCGGTGCCGCTGCTGCGGCCGCCCTTCGCTGCCTTCACCAGTTCCGACGCCACCTGCCACACACCCAGGGTACGGTTATAGACCAGACGGTAAACACGATTCATGGCATTGCTTCCTTTCGATGCTTGGATTTTTGACCTGCTGCCTTTCCGGTACGGATGAAGGCAGCAGATTCCATTTGTAGGCGGCCGAAGTGACCACCGGATATCAGAACGAGGCGCTCAGGCTGAAGCCGAACGTCGTGTATGCGGTTGGGAAGCCCACCGGCTTGTGCAGCGGGCTACCGACAAAGAGGTCCCATTGCGCGTGGGCAACGCCGCCGCGCAGGCCGATGGCCGCGCCCGCCAGGTAGTCGCCCATCTGCCAGCGCGTGGCCGGGCCACCGACATGGCCGTAGTCCGCGCCCAGATAGGCTTCCTGGCCGCCTCCGAGCGCGAAGCCCAGTTCGTTGCGCAGCACCCAGCCGCGCTCGCCACTCAGCGACATTTCGCCGTCAAAACCGCGCACGGTGTAGCGGCCGCCAATGGAGAACCGGTCCTGCGGCACCAGCAGGGAACGATTCCACTGCGCACGCCAGCTGCCGGTGTAACGCACGGGCTGCTTGCCGAGTTTGAAAGGCAGCATCAGCTGCGCATCGGCGGTGATGATGCGGCCACGCGCGGTGCCTTCGCCGAAGGCTTCCTCCGGTGCAGGCAAGGCGCCGAATGCCGCAGTACCGCGCCGATAGGCGAGCCCGGCATCCAGCGTGTTGTTGCCGAAGAAGTGCTTGTGCGCCAGCCCCAGCTCCCAGCCCGCCATGCGCCGGCGCTGTACTTCGATCTCGGTGTCGTCGATGAAGTTGTTCGAGTCACGGTACCAAGCCCGTGCATAGCCGCTGGTCTTGAAGCTGGCGTTGCGGAACAGCATGCGGGTCAGGCGCACTTCCGCGTTGCGGCTGGCGCCGCTGTACACATAGGTTTCGTAGGCACCGGCAACCGACTGGCTGTAGTCGTACTTGCTGGCGTTGACGCCCAGCAGCCATTTGCCGACCGGCACGCTGTAGTGCGCGGCCCAGCTGTCGGTGTCGCGGCCACTGCCGTTGAACACCGACTTGCCCGCGTTGAGATAGAACAGATCATTCAGGCCGGCCAGGTTGTCCAGTGACACCGTGGCGCCGGCCTGCAGCTTGCCGGTGGACTGGCTGCCGGAATCGTCCAGGGTCAGGTTTGCGCGGACCTTGGAGCGCTGCTTCCAGCTGATCAGCAGATCGCTTTCACCCGGCTTGGCCTCGGCCCCTTCGGCCGGCGGCGCAATCTGGATGTCCACGGATGCGGTTGGCACGCGCTGGAAGTTCTCCAAGGCCTGTTCGATGTCGCGCAGGTTCAACAGATCGCCCGCCGCAGCCGGCATCGCATTCCACACTGCAGGATGCGACTGCGCGCTGTCGACAAAACGAATTGCGTGGATCCGGCCTGGCACCACGGTCAGCTGCAAGGTCCCGCTTTTCAGGTCCTGCGGCGCGGCGAGGATACGGGTGGTGACGTAGCCGCGGGCGATGATCGCGTTCTGCACGCGCTTCATCACGATATCGACGCCGGCCGTACCCAGGCAGCGGCCGGTAGCGGGATCGTCCTTGGGATCGGCGGCCTTCAAGGCCCAGCGGAAGCGCTCAGCCTCTTCGCCGTCCAGGGTGATGGGGTTGATGACGAAACAGGGCGCTTCGTCCACAGGCAGCCGCCCCACCGCTTCTTCCGGGGTAGCTTGCAGGCGCGCATCCGGCTGTGCTTCCTGCTGCTCACGCAAGACGCGCTCGCGCTCTTGTTGCCGCAGCAGTTCCTGCGCGTTTACGTCTGCTGTCTGCGCCTGTGCGGCGCCGGTTCCCAGCACGGCCGCACACGCAACCGCCAATACCCGCGCACGCGTCATCAACGCGTCACGTACCCGCATTCCTTTGCCTTGCATATGAACCAACCGTCCTTGAGCAATTGCAGCCATCGGCTGCGCGGAATGATTGGGGCCTGCGCACCATTCCGAAAAACATCGGCTGCACAACCAGAACCGGATACCTCCCGTCCGCCCTGATTGCGCCCGCCCCCTGTGAGCAAAAATCTGCTGGGCATTTTAGCAAACCTGCAGATTCGATTCCTTCACGAATAACGAAATGTATTTTTCGGACTAGACCCAATTGACATGTGGTCATAGCCGTCGGTCACCACCGACATCTTGTTCGGACATTGCACAAATAACAAAGCCATGCAGCGCAGGGCCTTCGGGACCACACACATCAAGCAGCGATCACAACGGTTGTGCCCATGTAGTAAAGGCGTGGCCCGCAATGATTGAATGGCCTGCCGCCGCGGGCGAGGTAAATCGCCGATGGCGGGGATACCGATCGAGGCCAGGAGATCAGTCAAAAACAGGTCGATCGGAGCCGCTCCCTGGATTGGGAGCCACGCAAAGGCAGCACCCTGCCCCGCCCTGGCCGTCATTTTTCCTTTGGCGCGCCCGTGGAACCCCGCAGCATCAAGTTGAAATCCAGCGTCTGCTGAAGCGGCACATCCACATGTTCGATGATGGCGAGCAGCAGGTTGACCGCACGCTCGCCGATCTCCCGCATGGGCTGCCGGATGGTGGTCAGCGGAGGGGTGAGGTAACGGGAGGATGCCAGGTCGTCGAAGCCCACAATGGACACGTCATCCGGCACGCGGATGCCCAGATCCCGGCAGGCCGCCAGAGTCCCCAGCGCCATCTGGTCGCTGAAGCAGAAGATCGCGGTCGGTGCGGGCGCGAGGACCAACAGCGCCAGCGCGGCGGCATGCCCGGATTCCACCGAGAAGTCGCCCGGCACGATGCTCAGGTGGCGCAGGCGGCCACGCGCCTTGCCAGCGGCCCGAACCCCTTCCAGCCGTTGCTGGTGCAAGGGGTTGTCGGGCGGCCCGCCAACCACGGCGATGCGCTCGTGCCCCAGTCCGTAAAGGTGCTCCATCACCGCGCGTGCGGCGGCCGCGTTGTCGATGTGGACGCTGGGAATGCCCAGCGCCGGGTCGAACTCGCAGCCATTGACCACCGGTGCCGCATCGCCCAACTGTTGGACGATGTCGCGCGCCGTCGGCGGCAGGCGATGCCCCAGCACGATAAGACCATCGGCCTCGTTGCGCCGGAGCATCTGCGCATAGCGCTCCTCGCGGTCTGGTTGATGCTGGGTATCGCCCAGCAGCACGGCGTAGCCGACCGCCTGCGCAGCGTCCTCCGCACCCTGCAGGATCTGCGCGAAGAACGGATTGGCGATGTCCGGAACGGTGACCAGGATCTTACCGCTGCGCTGGGTCTTGAGCGTTCTGGCAACCGTGTTGGGGATGTAGCCCAGCGCGGCGGCGGCCTGCTCGATGCGCGTGCGCGTGGCCGGCAGGACTTTGTCCGGCCGGGAGAGTGCACGCGACACCGTTCCGGCGGAAACGCCGACGTGCTTTGCGATGTCGTAAATGGTTGCCATGGCGTTACGTTCTTGCCGCTGTGCAGTGCACAACAAAACTGCAGGAGGCCCATGCTAGGGTAATGCAATCGATTGCATCGAGGTGAATCAGCTTGAAGACGCTCAAGGGTCCAGCGCTGTTCCTGGCACAGTTCATCGGCGACACACCTCCCTTTGATCGGCTCGACACGCTGGCCAAGTGGGCCGCGAGCTTGGGCTATTCTGGCCTACAAGTACCCTCCAGCGCTCCCCAACTGTTTGATCTGGCCGAGGCCGCGCGCAGCCAGGCCTACTGCGACGACGTGGCCGGCATGCTGGCCGGGCATGGCCTGCAGATCACCGAACTGTCCACTCACCTGCAGGGGCAGCTGGTCGCCGTCCACCCTGCCTATGACAGCCTGTTCGACGGCTTCGCACCGCCGGACAAGCGCGGCGATCCGGCCGCCCGCCAGGCCTGGGCGGTGGAGCAACTGCTGCTGGCCGCCAAGGCCAGCCAGCGGCTGGGGCTGACCGCGCATGCCACGTTCTCAGGCGCGCTGGCCTGGCCTTATTTCTATCCCTGGCCGCAGCGCCCGCAGGGGCTGGTGGAAGAAGCCTTCGCCGAACTCGGCCGCCGCTGGCGCCCCATTCTGGATGCCTTCGATGCCTGCGGCGTGGACCTGTGTTTCGAGATCCATCCGGGCGAGGACCTGCATGACGGCGCGACTTTCGAACGCTTCCTCGAGGTGGTGGACCACCACCCCCGCGCGAAAATCCTGTACGACCCCAGCCACCTGCTGCTGCAGCAGATGGACTACCTGGGCTTCATCGACCGCTATCACGAACGCATCGGCATCTTCCACGTCAAGGACGCGGAGTATCACGCCAGCGCCCGCAGTGGCGTGTATGGCGGTTACCAGGACTGGATTGATCGGCCGGGGCGGTTCCGTTCGCTCGGCGACGGCCAGATCGACTTCAAGGCGATCTTCTCGAAATTCGCCCAGTACGACTTCCCAGGCTGGGCGGTGCTGGAGTGGGAGTGCTGCCTGAAGCATCCGGAGGACGGCGCACGCGAGGGCGCCACGTTCATCCGCGACCACATCATCCGCGTAACCGAGCGCGCCTTCGACGACTTTGCCGACAGCGGCACCGATCCTGGATCACTGCACCGCATGCTGGGTATCTGAGCCATCAACCGCCCGGGAGGGCAAGCCATGACGCACGCGATGTCGCGCTTGGGCGCGATGATGTTTCTGCAGTTCTTCATCTGGGGCGCGTGGTTTGTAACCCTGGGCACCTACCTTGTGCAGGGCCCGCTTCAGGCCAGCGCGAGCCAGGTGGCAACCGCCTTCCTCAGCCAATCGATCGGTGCCATCGTCGCGCCCTTCCTGGTCGGCCTGATCGCGGACCGCTACTTCGCCGCGCAGCGCATTCTCGGAGTACTGCACCTTGCCGGCGCGCTGCTCATGTGGCTGGCGTCCACGGCAACCAGTTTCAGCACGTTCTCCGCCTGCGTCATGGGCTACATGCTGCTGTTCATGCCGACGCTGGCATTGGCCAACAGCGTGGCGATGCGGCACATGCAGTCGCCAGAGAAACAATTCCCGCTGGTGCGGGTGGCCGGCAGCGTCGGCTGGATCGTGGCGGGCGTGCTGATCGGCTGGCTGGGCTGGGAACAGGCACACCGGCTGGAGCTGACGTTCCGGATGGCGGCGATGGCGTCGCTGGTGCTGGGCCTGTATGCATTCACCCTGCCGCACACGCCGCCGCTGGCGCAGCAGCGCGATGCCGGGCTCGGGCAGATCCTCGGGCTGGATTCGCTGCGGCTGCTGAAGTCGCGCTCCTATCTGGTGTTCTTCCTCGCTTCCATCGCCATCTGCATTCCGCTGGCGTTCTATTACAACTTCACCAACCCGTATCTCAACGATCTGGGCGTGCGCGGCGCAGCGGGCCTGCAGTCGCTGGGCCAGGTCTCCGAAGTCCTGCTGATGCTGGCCATGCCGTTCCTGTTCGTGCGGCTTGGGGTGAAAACGATGCTGGCCGTGGGCATGGCGGCCTGGGTGGTGCGCTACACCCTGTTTGCCTTTGGCGATGCGGGCGGCGGCTTCTCGCTGCTGCTGATCGGCATCGTGCTGCACGGCATCTGCTACGACTTCTTCTTCGTCACCGGCCAGATCTACACCGATGCACATGCCGGCCCCACCGCCCGCAGCAGCGCACAGGGCTTCATCACCCTGGCCACGTATGGCGTGGGCATGTTGATCGGCACCTTCCTGTCTGGCGCGGTGGTGGAACACTTCACCACCGCCGCAGGGCCGGACTGGCAGCAGATCTGGTTGTTCCCGGCCGGCGTGGCGTTGGTGGTGCTGATCGCCTTCCTGTTGCTGTTCCGCGACCGCCCGCTGGTCGCGGCCGCACCTTCCACGCCCTGAGGAGCCCCACCGATGCCAAAGCTTGGAATCGCCATCGTCGGCACCGGTATGATCGCTGCCGTACATCGCCGCGCGGCATTGCTGGCCGGTGCCGAGGTGCGTGGCGTAGCCGCGTCTTCCCCGCAGCGCGCAGCCGAGGTGGCGCAGTTGTGGGGAGTTCCGCGCGGCTACCACGACATCGAAGACCTGCTTGCCGATCCACAGGTACAGGTCGTGCACGTCTGCACGCCCAACCATCTGCACCGCCCCATCGCGCAGGCCGCGCTGCAAGCGGGCAAGCACGTGGTCTGCGAGAAGCCGCTGGCCACCACGCTGGAAGACGCCCAGGCGCTGGCCGCCTTGGCGGCTTCGACTGGGCTGGTCGCCACCGTGCCCTTCGTCTACCGCTACCACCCTGTTGTCCGCGAGGCGCGCGCACGCATCGAACAAGGCGAACTGGGCCCGTTGCACCTGATCCACGGCAGCTACCTGCAGGATTGGCTGCTGGACCCTGCCAGCAACAATTGGCGCGTGGACCCGACGCTGGGCGGCGCGTCGCGCGTGTTCGCCGACATCGGCTCGCACTGGTGCGACCTGGTGGAATGGGTCAGCGGCGAGCGCTTCGTTGAGGTCAGCGCGGCGTTCGATACGGTGATCGCCGAACGCGGCGCCGTCACCGGCCAGAGCTTCACCACACCAGCGGCGGGCGGCGCGATGCAGGCGGTCGCCAGCGAGGACGTGGCCGCGGCAATGTTCCGCACCGGCGCCGGTACGCTGGCCTCGTTGACGGTCAGCCAGGTATCGGCGGGCCGCCGCAACCGCCTGTGGTTCGAGATCGACGGGGCCAAGGCCAGCGTGGCATTCAATCAGGAGGACGCCGAGCGGCTGTGGATTGGCCTGCCCGACCAGCGCGAGGAAGTGTTCGTGCGCGGGCCAGGGGCCGGCAGTGCCGAACAACGCCGGCTGTCGGTATTGCCGGCCGGTCACGCGCAGGGCTACGCCCAGTGCTTCGAGGCGTTTGTCGCCGACACCTACCGCGCCATCGATGGCGAGCAGCCGCAAGGCCTGCCTACCTTCGAGGACGGGCTGCGCTCGGCACGCATCATCGACCACGTCATTGCATCGGCCAGGACCCGCGCTTGGACCGCCATCGTTTGAATTCCCGGAGGATCTCTTGATGAAAATCCCTGCTTGCAGAACCGCAACCCTCGCCCTGCTCCTCCTCGTTGCCCTGCCCGCCTTCGCACGAGAAAGCACCGGCCCGCAACCGCCGATCGCGGTGCAGATGTACACCCTGCGCAACGCCGGCTCGCTCGACCAGCAGTTGAAGATCGTCCACGACGCGGGCGTGCGCGCGGTGGAAACCGTTGGCACGCAGAACGTCAGCGCTGCCGAACTCAAGCAGCTGCTGGACCGCTATTCGATCAAGGCCATTTCCTCGCACGTTCAACTGGGCGAGCTGCGCACAGGCCTGGATGGCGTGGTGGACTTCAACCGGTCGATCGGCAACACGACGCTGGTGGTGCCCTACCTGGTCGAGAAGGATCGCCCAACCGATGCCGCGGGCTGGACAGCACTGGGCCAGGAACTGGGCCAGATAGCGAAACAGGTGCGGGCCAAGGGCATGCGCCTGGCCTACCACAACCACAACTTCGAACTGGTCGACTTCAATGGCAGGACGGGGCTGGAACTGCTGTTCGCAGCGGCCGGCCCGGATCTGCAGACCGAACTGGACCTGGCCTGGGTGGCGCGTGCCGGCCTGGACCCGGCGGTGATGCTGGGCAAATTCCGCGGCCATGTGTTCGCGGTACATGCCAAGGACAATGCAGCGAAAGGCCAGGCGGAAGACGAAGGCGGTTTCGCTGCAGTCGGCCAAGGCGTGCTGGACTGGAACGCGATCCTGCCTGCCGCCGCAGCGGCCGGCGTGCAGTGGTACATCATCGAGCACGACAAGCCACGCGAGCCGGCCAAGGTCATCCAGACCGGCGCGGACTATCTGCGTGAACACCTCAGCTCCACTGTCTCCGCCAGCGCCGATGCACGGCGCTGACGCGTGACGGATTCCCGCTTGCGAACGCGCTTGCACACCGGCTTGAAACCGATTCTCACCGTGGCGCTGGTTCTATCCGGCGCCACGTTTGCGAAGACTGCGTGGACCAAGGACGACCCTGCAGTAGCCGGTGCGCGGCTCTATGCAACGCATTGCGTGGCCTGCCATGGCGCAACCCGGGCAGGTATTCCACCGACGTTTCCCGCGCTTACGGACGTAGCCAAGCGACTGCAACCGGCGCAGATCAAGGACAGGATCAGGCAGGGCGGCGGACTGATGCCGCCCTTTGTCCAGCTGTCGCAACAGGAAATCGATGACATCGCCAGCTTTCTGGCGAAGTAGGAGCAAGGCCTACAGTTCGCGCACCCAGATGTTGCGGTAGCTAACCTTGGAATCATGCTCCTGCAGGTACAGCGGTGCGCATGCATGTGGCGCGTACGAAGGCGCACCAATGTACTCGGTCTTGCCCGCCAGCACGGTGTCATCCTGTACCAGTACGCCGTTGTGCAGCACGGTTATGCGCGCTGGCGAGATAAGCCCACCGCCCTGCGAAAAACGCGGTGCCTTCCAGATGATGTCGTAGCTCTGCCATTGCCCCGGCGCACGCGAGGCATTCACCAGCGGCATCGCCTGCTTGTAGATCGAGCCGGCCTGGCCGTTGGCATAGGTGGCGTTGTTGTAACTGTCGAGCACCTGCAGTTCGTACAGTGACTGCAGAAAGATGCCGCTATTGCCACGGTTCTGCCCCTCGAAACCCTTGGTTTCGACAGGCGTACGCCACTCCACATGCAGCTGGATGTCGCAGAAGGACTGCCGGGTGCGGATGCCCTTGCTGCCCGGAACCACGGTGAGCGCGCCATCAGCGACGGACCATGGCACGCGCCCGCCCTGCTCCGATTCCCACGCGGAAACATCCCTGCCATCGAACAGCACGATCGCGTCGGACGGTGCACCGCCCACCGGCGTGGTCACGATCGCAGGCACGGGCGTCCACACTTCGGTCGTCTTCGGGTCGCGCGCGGGGTCGCCGGCGGCCTGCGCGAACGCGGGCGCTGCGGCCAACAGGCAGGCCGCCATCCGCACGGGGCCGATCATCCAATCGTTGCGGTCCATCAGCTGGTCCCCCACGCGGGCGTGCCGGGAACATACGCCAGGTCACCGTCGTAGCGGCCGGGCACGGCAACGTACTGCAGCACTTCGGTCGCGCCGACCTTGGAGGTGAAGAAACCGAAAATCGCCAGTTGCTTGATCATCGTGAAGTAATGCGGCATCACGCCGCCTTCCGGGGCGGTGCCGGTCTCGTTCACCTTGACCGCGTGTGCTTTTGCTTCGGCATCCAGCGCGCGCAGAAGTTCGGTGCGGGCCTGCGGCGTGAGCGATACAAAACGGCCACCGGCGCGCTTGTCGATATCGACCAGGCCGGCGCGGAACGCCTCCTGTTGCCGGGAGGTGTAGCAGTCGCTGACAAACTGCACCATGAAAAGCCCGGCACCGGCGTCCTTTGCCCCCGGCGTCTTGGTCCGCGGCAGGATGGTATCGGCAATCTCGTCCAGCATGCCTGCATCAGCAGCTGAGAAGAGGGTTTTCACCCCCGCGTCCGTTGACTGTGACTGGCCGAGCGCGGGCAGGCCGATAATTGCCGCGCCGGTGGCGGCGACAATCATTTTCAGCAATTCGCGGCGGTCCATCACAGGTTCCCCGTTTTCAGTTCGCGTACGGCATGGTCGGCGGCCCGTGCCGTCAGCGCCATGTAAGTCAGCGACGGATTCACGCAGGCGCTGGAAGTCATGCAGGCACCGTCGGTGACGTAGACGTTGGGCGCATCCCAGACCTGGTTGTGCTGGTTCAGTACGGAATTGCTGCGATCACGCCCCATGCGCGCGGTCCCCATTTCGTGGATGCCCTTGCCTGGGGCGTAGTCGTTGTCGTGCGACTTAACGTCCTTGACGCCTGCGGCCTCCAGCATCTCGGCGGCATCGGCGGCCATGTCCTTGCGCATGGCCAGCTCATTGGCGCGCATCGCAACGTCCATGGCCAACACCGGCAACCCCCACTTGTCCTTGCGGTCCGGGTCCAGGCGGATCGTATTGTCGTGGTGCGGCAGCATTTCGCCGAACCCGGTCATGCCGATGCGCCAGTCGCCTGGCACGGTCAACGCATCCTTCAGGTCGGCACCGATGTTCAGTTCGGCGATCTCGCGCGACCAGCCGGTGCGGCTGGCGCCGCCCTGGTAGCCAAACCCACGCAGATAGCCACGCTTGTCGGCGGCGACGTTGCGAAAACGGGGAATGTAGAAGCCGCAGGGGCGACGACCGAAGTAGTACTTGTCCTCATAACCCTCGACACGGCCCGACGCGCCGGCACCGAAATGATGGTCCATCACGTTGTGCCCCAGCTCGCCGGACGAAGAGCCCAGCCCGCCGTCCCAGACATCGGTGGCCGAGTTCATCAGCAGCCAGGTCGAGTTGAACGAGGAGGCGTTGAGGAAGATGACCTTGGCCGTGTACTGGTAGGTCTTCCCGGTCTCGGCATCGATGACCTCCACGCCCCGCGCACGCTTGCGGTCCTTGTCATACAGCACTTCCTTGACGATCGAGAATGGCCGCAAGGTCAGGTTGCCGGTCTTCATCGCCGCTGGCAGCGTCGCCGACTGGGTCGAGAAGTACGCACCAAAGGGGCAGCCCAGGATGCACTTGTTGCGGTACTGGCAGTTCACACGCCCATGCTCCGGCATGGGCTGGGTGATGTTGGCGGTACGCGAGTGGATCATATGGCGCGTCCCACCAAAGGCCTTCTTGATGCGCGCCGCCACGTCCTTCTCGACGATGTTCAACGGGATCGGCGGCAGGAACTCACCGTCCGGCAATACGTCCAGTCCCTCGCGCGTGCCGGCGATGCCGGCGAACTTCTCCACGTGGTCGTACCAGGGCGCGATGTCGGCGTAACGGATCGGCCAATCGGTGGCGATGCCGTCCTTCAGGTTCGCCTGGAAATCCAGGTCGGACAGGCGATAACTCTGCCGCCCCCACATCAGCGAGCGACCACCTACGTGATAGCCACGGAACCAATCGAAACGCTTGGTCTCGGTATAGGGCGATTCCTTTTCATCGGCCCACATTCCTTCCAGGTTCTCCGCCAGGCCGTAGTCACGCATCAGTACCGGATGGTCGGCCTTCATCGCCCGGGTTGGCCGGTTGCGATGCGGGAAATCCCACGGCTCCTTCATCGCATTGACGTAGTCCTTGATGTGCTCGATGTTGCGTCCGCGTTCCAGCATCAGCACCTTGAGGCCCTTCTCGGTCAGCTCCTTCGCTGCCCAACCGCCACTGATTCCCGAGCCAACGACGATGGCGTCGTAATGATTGTCTGCCATGGGTATTTCACCTGGGTGGATAGCGTTTCAGACGTCGCAGAGGCGGATGGCCTCGCGCAGCGAGTTGATGGGATCTGGTGCGGCAGGCATGAATTCCTGCGCCAGATACCCTTCGAAACCGGTGTCGCGGATCGCGCGACAGATGGCGGGATAGTGCAGTTCCTGCTGGTCACCGATCTCGTGCCGGCCAGGCACGCCCGCGGTGTGGTAGTGCTTGAAGCAGGCATGATGCTTGCCGATGGTGGCGATGATGTCGCCCTCCATGATCTGCATGTGATAGATGTCGTATAGCAGGCCAAAATTGTCCGACCCGAGCCGCCGGCACAGCTCCACGCCCCATGCGGAGTTGTCGCACAGGTAATCGCGGTGATCGACCTTGGAGTTCAACAACTCCATCACCAACACCACGCCGCGCTTCTCCGCATGCCCGAGGATGCGCTTGAGTCCCGCTTCGGCATTGGCCA
Source organism: Stenotrophomonas nitritireducens (assembly GCF_001700965.1). Classification (NCBI taxonomy): domain Bacteria; kingdom Pseudomonadati; phylum Pseudomonadota; class Gammaproteobacteria; order Lysobacterales; family Lysobacteraceae; genus Stenotrophomonas; species Stenotrophomonas nitritireducens. The sequence goes on along the minus strand of NZ_CP016756.1, from coordinate 3,645,705 downwards.
TGCCTTCCTGCGGGTCCATGCCGTTGCGATTGCCGGAAAAGCAGATCAGGTTGCGGTAGCCGGCATCGGCCACCAGATCGATGTGCCGCGTGTAGCGCTGCACCAGTTGGTCGTGGAACTGGCTGCCGGCGAAGCCCTTGTCCAGGCCCATCTCCGCCCCGTTGCACATCGAGCTGTACACGCCATTGGCCTTCAGCGTGGGCCAATCCTCCGGGCCCACCAGGTCGATGGCGGCAAAACCGATGTCCCTCACCGTCCTGCAGAGCTGGGCAACCGACTGCTGCGGGAACGTCCAGCGGGCAACGGAATGCTTGAGGTTGCCTTTGAGCGGCGCGGTGGCGGCAAACGCAGGCAGCACACCCGCCACACCCAGGCCAAGGCTACCGGCGACAGCAATGCGCAGCGCATCGCGCCGCGTGAGCACCGGGGCCGGTGCGGGTTCGATCGAATGGATGGACATCCACCTTCCGGCCTCCCAGCCGGTAACAAACGCTGACGATTCGCAGCAATGCAATCGATTGCACCATAAAGGAGGGAATCAATTTTTTGCAAGACGCGGTGCACGAAGAAACCATGCTGCGCGGCACAACGTCTGCCGCGCCCGCTGCTGCGTGTCGTTGATGGAATGCCGCAAGAAGATGGCAGCGCGCTATCTGCGCGGCGGCTGGGCCGCCGGCTGGACCTTTGAATTCAACGAGCTGCGGAAGACCATGGACAAGCGCCTGGAGCGCGACCGCGCTGTTGTCGCACTCGATGCGGCCTGCGCGTCCTGCAAAGCAATGGCACGTTGAATGGAAGAATCATCGGGACAAAAAAAAAGCCCCGTAAAACGGGGCTTTTCGTTAATCCACTTCACCAACACCGATGGGTGTCTTAGAACGGGATATCGTCGTCCGCGAAGTCGTCCATCGGCGGAGCCGACTGCTGCTGCGGGGGGGCCTGGCGCTGCTGCTGGCGCTGACCGCCGCCGTAGCCACCGCCGCCGCCCTGGTCCTGGTTGCCGTAACCGCCCTGGCCGCCGCCCTGCTGCTGACGCGGGGCCTGCTGGCGCTGCGGACGATCGCCGCCCATGCCGCCGCCACCGCCGCCGCCTTCACCACGGCCGCCGAGCATCTGCATTTCGTTGGCGACGATGTCGGTGGTGTACTTCTCCACACCGTCCTGGCCGGTGTACTTGTCGTAGCGCAGTTCGCCTTCGACATAGACCGAGCTGCCCTTGCGCAGGTATTCACCGGCGATCTCGCCGAGCTTGCCGAAGAACACCACGCGGTGCCATTCGGTACGCTCCTGCTGGTTGCCGTCCTTGTCCTTGCGCACGCTGGTGGTGGCCAGGCTGATACGGGTGATCGCCATGCCGGCCTGGGTGTACTTGGTGTCCGGGTCGTTGCCGAGATTGCCGACGAGGATGACTTTATTGATGCCGCGGGCCATAGGTTCCTACTCTTCCGTTGGGGTCCACCCGCCGGATGCGGGCAATAGCCCACGCATTATATCGTTCCCGCGACAGATATCAGTCAATCCGCGAATGCCTTGGCACGTAAGGCTTGCGCTGATCCTGAATCGCCTGGAGCAGCCCTGCGGCAGCGCCCGCCCGCGCCCTGGCCGGGCTCGCGGAGCCGCGTCCATCCCCCGTCCCGGGTGGCGCATGGCATCATGCCCGACGTCTTCACAATGCCAGGCATGATGGTCATCAAGGGCAAAGCCACCTCATTGGATATCGCACACATGGCGGGCGTTTCGCAGCCCACCGTGTCGCGAGCGCTGCGCGGCAGCCCGATGGTCAACGCCGAGACCCGCCAGCGCATCCTGGATATCGCCCGGCAGCTGAACTACAAGGTCGACAAGAACGCCTCCAGCCTGCGCTGCCAGCAATCCGGCACGCTGGCCCTGCTGTTCTTCGAGGACCCGACCCCGGACGATTCGCTGATCAACCCGTTCTTCCACTCGATGCTGGGCTCGATCACCCGCGCCTGCGCCCTGCATGGGCGCGACCTGCTGGTGTCCTTCCAGCAGCTTTCCAGCGACTGGCACGCCGATTTCGAGGACAGCAACAAGGCCGACGGCATCATCCTGCTGGGTTATGGCGACTACCACGAGTCGGTGGAGCGCCTGCAGCGGCTGGTCGAGCAAGGCACTCATTTCGTACGTTGGGGCGCCGCCCTGCCCGGCCAGCCGGGGGTGTCGGTGGGCAGCGACAATTTCCAGGGCGGCTACGACATCACCGCGCACCTGCTTGAGCAGGGCTGCCGGCGCATCGCTTTCCTGGGCCATGCTTCCAGCCACTACCCGGAATTCGAAGAGCGCTACCGTGGCCACGTGCAGGCACTGCGCGACCGCGGGCTGACGCCGGATGCGCGCCTGCAGCACGATGCCATCACCACCGAGGAATCCGGTCATGCCGCCTGCCTGGCGCTGTTGGATCAAGGCATGGCGTTTGATGCGATCTGCGCGGCCAGCGACCTGATCGCCATTGGTGCCTTGCGCGCCCTGCGCGAACGTGGCTTGCAGGTGCCGCAGGACATCGCGGTGACCGGGTTTGATGATATTCCGCTGGCAGCCTCGGTATCGCCGGCGCTGACCACGGTGCAGCAGGACACCAAGCAGGCCGGCCAGCTGCTGGTCGACAAGCTGCTGGGCCTGATTGCCGGTGAAGCCGTGGAAGGGCTGACCATTCCGGTGAAGCTGGTGGTGCGCGAGTCTTCGCGTCGCGGCTGAGCCACAGCGAAGTGCGGCTCGCCCCGTAGCCCGGGTAAGCGCAGCGCACCCGGGGAAAGCAGGACGATCCAATTGAAACCGGCAACCACGCGCGCAATCAGGCACAGGCCCCGGGTGTGCTGCGCTTACCCGGGCTACAGGTGTTCGCGTAGCCGGGACCGCGGTTCTATCAGGTGAAATCCTTGAGGATCTCGCCCACGCCCGATGGCGAGATTTCAAACCCCAGCGGCGTGCCGGGGTTGATCACCACGCCGTAGCCGCCGGGCACCCGCCGCAACACCTCCAGCATCAGCATGCGGATGTTGTGCGGGGCCTGTTGCTGGTGGAAACCAACCCGCGCCATATCGGTGAACACCGCCACATGCAGCACGCCCTGTTTGTCGAACAGCAGTGGATCAAAACCGCTGCCGTCAGGCGTGACCAGGCTACCGGTCAGCAGCACCACCTCGGACGCCACGAAGGCCTGCATGAAGGCGCGGATCGGCAGTTTGCCGTCCATTGCGGTCTGCAACAGGGTTTCGATGGGGGTCTGTGGGGGAAGCTGGTTCATGCGATGCCGCCGGGAATGCCTAGGGGCGGATTGTAGCGGGTGGGGCTGGTGGCGTCGCAAAGGCGGGAGCGGGAGGCAGAAGCAAGAGCTCCCCCTCCCCGACCCTCCCCTTGCCTGCGGCAAAGGGAGGGAGACAAGCAAAACCTGCGGCTCGCCGCGAAGGGAGACCAGCAAAGCCGAACGCTCGCCGCAATCAGCCCCCTCCCTTTTGCGTAGCAAAGGGGAGGGTTGGGGAGGGGTGGCTTTTGGCGCGAAGCTGAAGCTGCCCTCACCCCAACCCCTCTCCCGCAGGCGGGAGAGGGGCTCAAGCGGGCGTTATTGCGCCAATCGTTTATCCCGCGCGATCTGATCCGCCATCGCCGCATCCAGCTGCGCCTGCAACTCGCTCTGATTCACCTGCGCATCGAGCACGAACACCTTGACGCCGTGTGCCGGCACCTCGGCCTTCAGCATGCGCTTCACCTTTACGCTGCCGCCATCCAATGCATCACGCCACTGCCCGCCCTGCAGGTAACGGCTCACTTCGAACGTGTGCGCCGCATCGCCCTTGTTCAACAACACCAACACCGTCTGCGCGGTATCGCCCAGCTGCAGCACGCGGTAGAACACCGCCTCGTCGCCCTGCAAACGCTCGTTGACCTGCAGGCCGCGCTGCAATGCGGGCGTTGCTTCGCGCAGTTTGGCGATGCGCTGCAGGGGCGCGAAGATCGGACTCTGCCCTGCAGCATCCACACGCTGCTGGCCGAAATAGGCACGGTTGCCGGCATGCTCGGCACGGCCGCGCATGAAGCCAGTTTCCGAGCCGTAATAAAGCACCGGAATACCGCGTGCGGTGAACAGCCAGTTGTGCGCATCGATGAAGCCGGCATCGCTGGCGTCCAGGCGCGCCATGTCGTGGTTGTCGTAGAAGCTCATCAATGCGTATGGATTCGCATACGGGCCACCACTCAGATGCAGCGGTTCGGCCAGGGCTTCAAAGCCCTTCTGCTCCTTGCCGAACACCGATGACAAGGCGCCACGCAGTGGGAAATCAAGCACGCTGACATTCGCGTTCGACGGCCAGGTGTGCTCGGCAATCTTGGCCGCGTCATAGTCGAAGGCTTCGCCGAACATGAACATGCCCGGGTGCTCGGCACGGATGCGCTGCACGAATTCATGCCACCACGGGTGCGGCAGCCAACCGATGGTGTCGATGCGCAGGGCGTCCACACCCTGTGCCGTCCATTGCAGGTAGGCGCCAACCAGATAGTTCATCACTGCCGGGTTGTGCTCGTTGAAATCCGACAGCTCGGCCAGGTTGCCGTCAAAGATCGAGCCCTTGCTGCCATCGACCGGGCCGATGTTGTTGTAGAACGCGTGCAGCGGGTTGTGCTTCGGGTCGAGCTTGTCCGGCGCCAGGTTCTGGTGGTCGGCGATCAGCTTGCCGTCCTTGTCGAAGATCTGCCCGAACTGCGGCTGGCGCTTGGGCATGGTCCAAGCCGGCGAGCCGTGGTTGCCGACGATATCCAGCACCACCTTCAGCTTGGCGTCGTGCAGGCCCTTGGTCAGCCCGGCGAAATCCAGATCAACGCTGGGCAGGTGCTCGTCCAGCTTGTAGAAGTTGATGCCCCAGTAGCCGTGGTAGCCGGTCTTGCCACGGTCGGTCAGTGTGCTGGTGCAGCTGATCGGCTTGCTGCCGGTGAAGGCCTGGTCGGGGTTGTCGATGATGGGCGTGATCCACACCGCACCAAAGCCGAGATTGCGGATGTAGTCGGCGTTGTCCAGCACGCCCTTGAAGTCACCGCCGAGGTAGCCGATGTTGCCGTCGACCTTGTCCGGGCATGGCACCGGAATATCGAAGGTTGGATGCTCGCCGCCCTGATCGCGGTGATCATTGCTGACGTCGCCATTGACGAAACGGTCGGTGACCACGAAGTACACCGCGTCACTGGCAAACGGCTCGGTGGTGCCGATGTACTCCGGCCGGTTTCCGGCCAAAGCCGTACCCGCCACCAAGGCCAGACCCACCGCTGTTGCCAAACGACTACGCATCACACCACCTCCTGTTGCGACGGAACCCGCAATACACACAGCCCGGCCACGAACAGGCTGCAACCACCCAGCACCAGCACGTGGATGGGGTCACCGCCCAGCCAGTTGCGCAGGGCGAAGCCCAGCGCGCTGGCCGCGACCAACTGCGGTATCACGATGAAGAAATTGAAGATACCCATGTACACGCCCATCTTGGCCGCCGGCACGCTGTCCGACAGCAGGGCATAGGGCAAGGACAGGATCGATGCCCAGGCGAAACCCACGCCCACCATCGACAGCAGCAGCCAATGCGGATCCTTGATCAGCATCAGCGAGATCAGCCCCAACCCACCCAGCCACAGATTGACCAGGTGGCTCCAGCGCAGGCCGATGGCACGCACCATCAGTGGAATGATCAGCGCGGCCACCGCGGCGAAACCGTTGTAGGCGCCAAACAGCACACCGACCCAGTTTGCGCCTTCGTTGTAGGCCGCGGTCTGCGTATCGGTAGAGCCGAAATGGGTACCGGCTACCGCTGCGGTGGTGTAGATCCACATCGCAAACAGCGCGAACCAGGAAAAGAACTGCACCCAGGCCAGGCGCCGCATCGTGCCCGGCATGCTGCGCAGGTCGTCGACGATGGTGGCCAGCATATGCGTGCCGGGCAGCACCCGCGCCACTGCCAGCAATAGACCGTAGTTGGCACACAGGCCAGCCAGCACGTAGAGCATGCGGTCGCCTTGCCGCCACGCGATCAGGACCGCCAGCACCACGCCAAGGCCCAGCCATAGACCGATCTGGCGCCACTGCGGCGGACCACCCACACGCTGTGCGGCGTGCAACGGCGACGGCTCGGCGTCATCGAAGCTGGCCAGCTCGGCCGGTGAGTACTCGCGCGTGCTGAACACGGTCCAGCTCATCGCCAGCAGCAGCACCGCCGCACCGAAATAGAACGCATAGCGCACGGTATCGGGCACTTCACCCGGGCCGGCGGTATTGGCCACGCCGAAGTGGGCAAGGATGAAGGGCAGGAAGCTGGCCACCACCGCGCCTACGCCGATGAAGAAGCTCTGCATCGAGAACCCGGCCGGGCGCTGCCTGGGTGAAAGCTGGTCACCGACGAAAGCGCGGAACGGCTCCATCGAGATATTGATCGAGGCATCCAGCACCCAGAGCGTGCCGGCCGCAATCCACAGCGTCGGCGAGTTCGGCATGACCAGCAGGGCCAGCGTGGTCAGCACCGCGCCGATCATGAAGTAAGGCCGGCGGCGGCCCCAGCGCGTCCAGGTGCGATCGGACAGGTAGCCGATCACCGGCTGCACCAGCAGGCCGGTCAGTGGTGCGGCGATCCACAGCCCCGGCACCGCATCCATCGGCGCGCCCAACGTTTCGAAGATGCGGCTGGCATTGGCGTTCTGCAGCGCGAAGCCGAACTGGATACCCAGAAAGCCGAAACACATGTTCCAGATCTGCCAGAACGACAGCTGCGGTTTGCTATTCATCAAGCGCTTCCCCCCTCCGGGAATCACGGATGCGATGGTTGGGCGCGGATGCGCTGCGGCCATGGTAGAGGGCGCACCTGTGATCTGCACCGCCGTTGCATACGTATTCAATGCGGCATTGCGCCCACGGCGGCCTGCGCCGGGGAATAGTGGCGCCACGTGCCGCCCTGCAGGGCCGGCGCGCCGACCAGAACCCGGAGTTGAGACCCGCATGGCCGATACACGTCCCACCCCTGCCCGCCTGTCGCTGAAAGCCGCCTTCGCGCTGCTGCTGATCAGCTGCCTGCCGGCCCACGCCGCCGACCTGGCGCGCGTCACCTCGCCCGACAAGCACCTGGTGGTGATCGTCGAATCGCAGCACGAAGGCCGCCCCTCGTACCGCGTGGAACGCAACGGTGAGGCGGTGATTGCGCCGTCGCGGCTGGGCATGTTGCTGGGCGATGGCCGCCTGGAGCGCAATGTCGCGTTGACCGGCCAGTCGCAGCGCAGCTTCGATGAAACCTGGGAGCAGCCCTGGGGCGAGCGCCGACTCACCCGCAACCACTACAACGAGCTGCGTGCCAGCTTCACCGAGAAGCCGGGCGCTGGCCGCAACTACGAGCGCCGCTTTGATGTGGTGTTCCGCGTCTACGACGATGGCATCGGCTTCCGCTACGAGTTCCCGCAGCAGGCAGGCATGAAGCAGGCGCAGATCCACGCCGAACTGACCGAGTTCGCTCTGGCCCGCCCGGCGACCGCGTGGTGGATCCCCGCCTTCGAGTGGAACCGCGAGGAATACCTGTACCACCAGACCCCGCTGAAGGAAGTCGGCACCGCCCAGACCCCGCTGACCCTGCGCAGCGACAACGGCCTGCATATCTCCATCCATGAAGCCGCGCTGGTCGACTATGCCGGCATGAACCTGGCTCGCGGTGATGGCGACATCCTGCACGCCACGCTGACCCCGTCCAGCAGCGGTGCACCGGTGGTGCGCGCCCTGCCCTTCAATACCCCGTGGCGCACCATCACCATCGGCGAGAAGGCCGGTGATCTGGCCGAATCCAGCCTGATCCTCAACCTCAACGAGCCCAACGCGATTGGCGATGTAAGCTGGTTCAAGCCGGCCAAATATGCGGGTGTGTGGTGGTCGCTGCACCTGGAAACTGAAACCTGGGCCACCGGCCCCAAGCATGGCGCCACCACTGCCAATACCCGCCGCTACATCGATTTTGCAGCCGAGAATGGTTTTCGCGGCGTATTGGTGGAAGGCTGGAACGTTGGCTGGGACGGCGACTGGTTCGCCAATGGCGAGGCCTTCGACTTCACCCGCGCCACGCCGGATTTCGACCTGCCCGGGCTTGCCAGCTATGCCGCCGGCAAGGGCGTGCACCTGATCGGCCACCACGAAACCGCGTGCGCTGTCAGCCACTACGAACGCCAACTGCCGGCAGCGCTGGATGTGTACGCGCGCAACGGCGTGGACGTGGTCAAGACCGGCTATGTCTGTGACGCCGGCGACATCCACCGCCAGGATCAGGCCGATGGCCCGATCACCCGCGAATGGCACGAAGGCCAGTGGATGAGCAACCACAACCTGCGCGTGCTGCAGCAGGCCGCCGCCAAGCACATCGCGATCAACTCGCACGAGCCGATCAAGGACACCGGCCTGCGCCGCACCTACCCCAACTGGGTATCGCGCGAAGGCGCGCGCGGCATGGAATTCAATGCCTGGGGCAACCCGCCCAACCCGCCGGGCCATGAGGCCACGCTGGTGTTCACGCGCATGCTGGGCGGGCCGATGGATTACACGCCTGGCATCGTCAGCCTGAAGGGCCGCAACGGCCTGGCCCTGCGCAGCACCCTGGCCAAGCAGCTTGCCTTGTACGTGGTGCTGTACAGCCCGGTGCAGATGGTGGCTGACCTGCCCGAGCACTACGCGCAGCACCCTGACGCCTTCCAGTTCATCAAGGATGTGGCGGTGGACTGGGAGGAAAGCCATGTACTGAATGGCGAAGTCGGCCAGTACGTGACCTTCGCACGCAAGGCGCGTGGCAGCCAGGAATGGTTCGTCGGCAGCGTCGGCAGCGAGACGCCGCAGGCGCTGGACGTGCCGTTGAGTTTCCTCGACGCGGGCAAGCGCTACCGCGCGGAGATCTACCGCGACGGCGACGGCGCCAGCTGGCAAACCGCACCGTTTGCCTTCGTCCGCGAGACGCGCGACGTGGGCAGTAACGACCGGATCAAGTTGCAGATGGGCGCCGGTGGCGGTGCTGCAGTGCGGTTTGTACCGCTGGATTAAGCCATTGCCACGTTGAAGCAAGGCGTTTCGGGCTTTGCTTCCTGCCGTCGTTGTCCGCGGGGCGGAGGTGATGGCGCGGGGGCAGCGGCGCAGGTGCCCGCTGCCCTTCCTCTGCACAGACATCCAAAACCGTCGCGGAAAGCGTTTTCAGAGCTATCTGCCGCGCCTGCACGCCATTGAATACGTATGCAGGCCGGCGCCACGGGCTTGCGCGCTGATTACCATGCGAGACAGTCGCAAGCAGCGAAAAAAACAACCGCGACGCATCCCACGCACCCATGCGCGGGAGCAGAAAAACAACCAACCGACATCACCTGGGAGAGGGGAGTATGTTGAACACCAAGCGCAACCTGCTGAGCGTGGCACTGGCTTCGGCCATCACGCTGGGCGCTACCGCCGCACACGCACAGAGCGTGGACGACGAAACCACCGCAAAAGCAAAGGCCCAGGCCACCGACCTGGATACCGTCACCGTTACCGGCATCCGCCGCGGCATCGAGAGCGCCATTTCGGTCAAGCGCGACTCGACCTCGATCGTGGAAGCCATCTCGGCCGAAGACATCGGCAAGTTGCCCGACGTCAGCATCGCCGAATCCATCGCCCGCCTGCCCGGCCTGGCTGCCCAGCGCGTCGCTGGCCGCGCCCAGGTGATCAGCGTGCGCGGCCTGTCCCCCGACTTCGCCACCACCCTGCTCAACGGCCGCGAAATGGTCAGCACCGGCGACAACCGCTCGGTGGAGTTCGACCAGTACCCGTCCGAACTGATCAGCGGCGTCACCGTGTACAAGACCCCCGACGCCGGGCTGGTTGGCCAGGGCCTGTCCGGCACGCTGGACCTGCAGACCGTGCGCCCGCTCAGCTACAACGAGCGCGTCATCGCCGTCAGCGGCCGCTACCAGAAGAACTCGCTGGGCGAAGCCGCCGGCGAAGACCCGTACGGCAACCGCCTCAATTTCAGCTACGTCGACAAGTTCGCCGACAACACCATCGGCCTGGCCGTGGGCATTTCCCACTCGGAGATGTCCAAGCAGGAAAACCAGGTCGGCCTGTACGAGCCATGGCAGGCAGTCGGTGACAACTGGCGCCCCGGCGTGGCGGAAGGCACCTATTACTCCGACGGCATCAAGGCCCTGCGCCGCACCGGCCATTCCAAGCGCGACGGCGTGATGGCAACGCTGCAGTTCCGGCCCAACAACAGCTGGACCAGCACGCTGGACACCTTCTACACCAAGGCCAAGGAATACGACACCGCCAACCAGATGGAAATCCATCTGGGCGATTTCAACGGCACCAACGATCCGAACAAGATCCGTCTGGACGTCACCGACGTGGTGGTCAACGGCAATGGCAGCTTCGTCAGCGGCGTGGCACACAACGTGTATCCGCTGGTGCGCGGCATGTACAACAACCGCGAGGACACCATCAAGGCGGTTGGCTGGAACAACGAATTCACCTTCGGCGAAGTGCGCGTGGTGGCCGACGTCAGCTGGTCCAAGGCCGAACGTGACGAGCTGAACCTGGAAAACAACCTGCAGCTGCTGCCGGCGCCGATGCTGGATTCGGTCAAGCTGAATTTCGCAGGCGGCAGCTTCCCGCAGTTCACGCCCGGCTTTGATTATTCGGACTACAGCAAGCTCTACCTGACCAACACGATTTACGGTTCGGGTTACGGCAAGACCCCGCATGTTGATGATGAGCTGAAGGGCTTCAAGCTGGCGGCCACCTTCCCGGTACCGGAAGGCTTCACCTGGTTCTCCGACTTCGACGTTGGCGTCAACTACGCCGACCGCAGCAAGAACAAGACCCAGGCCGAAGGCAACATCAACCTCGGTGCCCAGGGCATCACCAGCATCGGTGCCGACCTGCAGTACAAGCCGGTCAACCTGGGCTTTGCCGGCGCGGGCTACATCCCCGCCTGGAACGTACCGGCAGCGGTTGGCCGCTACATGCTGTTCAACCCGACCACCACCGAAAGCTACCTGATTCCGAAGCAGTGGACGGTGGATGAGAAGATCACCACCACCTTCCTGCGCGCCAACATCAGCACCCAGATCGGCTCGATCCCGGTGCGCGGCAACGTCGGCATCCAAGCCCAGTACGCCGACCAGTCCTCGCACTCCAACTACTGGGACAGCTCGCAGGGCGTGGGCAATGAAGTCGTTCCGATCAATGAGGGCGAGAAGTACCTGGACTTCCTGCCCAGCCTGAACCTGGCATTCGAGCTGCCGGCCGAGAACACCCTGCGTTTTGCCCTGGCCCGCCAGGTTGCGCGCCCGCGCGTGGATGAACTGCGCGCCTCGATGGAATTCGGTATGGACACCGCGCAGGGCAAGCCCGGCGCCAGCGGCGGTAATCCGCATCTGCGCCCCTGGGTTGCCAACGCCGTCGACCTGTCCTGGGAAAAGTACTTCGGCAACAAGGCCTATGTGGCTGCTGCCGTGTTCTACAAGGACCTGAAGAGCTACATCTACACCGAGAAGCGTGACGGCTACGATTTCACCGACCAGGTGGCGGAGTGGCTGAAGGTTGACACCAATGAAGCCCAACTGCAGGCGCCTGCGCAGATGACCGGCTACTACACCGCACCGTTCAACGGCACCGGTGGCAGCCTGCGCGGCGCCGAGTTGACCGCATCGCTGCCGCTGGATCTGTTCTCCGATGCCCTGCGCGGCTTCGGCGTGGTGGCCAGCGCCAGCTTCAACGACAGCGACATCAAGATCAAGCCGGATCCGGGCACCACCTCCAGCGTTGGCAGCGATCCGATCATGCTGCCGGGCCTGTCCAAGCGCGTTTACAACTTCACCGCCTACTACGAGAACAGCGGCTTTGAAGTGCGTTTGAACCAGCGCAAGCGTTCGGACTTCATCGGTGAGATCGGCAACTTCAACGGCGCCCGCACCCTGCGTTATGTGAAGGGCGAGAACGTGCTGGATGCGCAGGTGGGCTACAGCTTCGCCGACGGCACCGCGCTCAGCGGCCTGAGCCTGTTCCTGCAGGCCAGTAACCTGACCAACTCCAAGTACGAAACCTATGCCGGCACCAAGGACCGTCCGCTGGAAACCGTGGAATGGGGCCGCACCTACCAGGTGGGTGTGAACTACAAGTTCTGATCCGTACTGGTTTGACGTGTGTTGAAGGCCCGCTGCTTGAGCAGCGGGCTTTTTGTTTGTTCGCCAGATGAGCGAGGTCCTGCTTGGTGGGATTTCGTGCGGGAATTTTTGCGGCCAGGGCTTGGGCTCTGGTTTGGTTTTGGTTTTGGTTTTGGTTTTGGTTTTGGTTTGGGCTCGCGCTGAGCTTGCGAGATCTTTTGCAACTGAAGCGTAAGCTGCCCTTTCGCTGCTGTTGCGAATGCTGTGAGAGCGATGGTGCTACAGCTGGTGCGACTACCACCGGGATGCAGAAAGCTCCTCAGTCATTGCCCGAGCAGGCGGAAATTTATCTAGCACCAGGCGCCGGACTTCGGGCATTGGCTCTGGCTTTGGCTCTGGCTCTGGCTTTGGCTCTGGCTTTGGCTCTGGCTCTGGCTTTGGCTCTGGCTCTGGCTCTGGCTCTGGCTCTGGCTTTGGCTCTGGCTTTGGCTCTGGCTTTGGCTCTGGCTTTGGCTCTGGCTCTGGCTTTGAGCATTCCCTTCTCCCGCTTGCGGGGGAAGGTGCCCGTAGGGCGGATGGGGGGAGCTTTGGGTTTGGCTTGCTTTTAAAAGCGCCCTCACCCCAACCCCTCTCCCGCAGGCGGGAGAGGGGCTTAGATCAAGATCAAGATCAAGAGCAAAATCAAAATCAAAATCAAAATCAAAAGCAAAAAAAAGGCGGAGATGCTATCTCCGCCCGCACAAAAGAGAGAACAACAAAAACTCAGCTGCGACGCGCGCAATACACCGCGTGCCCAGGCAATACCAATTCGCCAGACTCCACCGCCCCCGCCACCGGGCCCGGCACGTCCAGCGCCCGCCATTCACCGGCTGGCAAACCATGCCGCACGGTGTCACCCGACAGGTTGAAGGCCAACAGCAAGGTTTCATCCCCGGCCTGACGTTCGAACAACAACACCGGCTCGGCGCTGTCCAGGAAACGAATGGAACCGCCCACCAACGCCGGATGCGCCTTGCGCCAGCGCATGAAGCCGCGGAACGCGTGCAACACCGAATCAGCATCCACTTCCTGCGCCTGCACCGACAGCGCCTGATGCTCGGCCGGAATCGGCAGCCATGGCTTGCCGGTGGTGAAACCCGCCAGCGCCCCATCGGTCCACGGCATCGGCGTGCGACACCCATCGCGCCCCTTGAAGTTCGGCCAGAAGGTGATGCCGTAGGGATCCTGCAGCGCCTCAAACGGCACATCCGCTTCACCCAGACCCAGCTCTTCACCCTGATAGATGCACACCGAACCGCGCAGCGAGCACACCAGTGCAGCCAGCATCTTGGCCAGCGACGGCTGGGCCGGATGCCCGCCCCAACGGGTCACCGCACGCTGCACGTCGTGATTGGACACCGCCCAGCACGGCCAGGCCTCGCCCATCGCCGCTTCCAGCCGCTCGACCGTGCCACGGATATAAGCCGCGCTGTAATCGTCCACCAGCAGCTCGAAGCTGTAGCCCATGTGCAGCCGGCCCGGCGCGGTGTACTCGGCGGTGGTGGCCAGCGAATCCTCCGATGAGATTTCGCCCAGCGTTACCGCTTCCGGGTACTGATCCAGCAAGCCACGCAGGCGCTCGAGGAAGCCAATGTTCTCGGGCCGGGTGTTGTTGTAATAGTGGTACTGGAAGGCGTACGGATTGTCCGGGCTGAAACCACGGCCCACGCGCTCGCTTTCCGGCTTGGGCGGGTTGTCGCGCAGCTGCGCGTCGTGGAAGCAGAAGTTGATCGAATCCAGACGGAAGCCATCCACGCCGCGATCCAGCCAGAACTTCACATAGTCCAGCGTTGCCTGCTGCACGGCCGGATTATGGAAATCCAGGTCCGGCTGCGAGGCCAGGAAGTTGTGCAGGAAGTACTGCCGGCGACGCGGCTCCCATTGCCAGGCCACACCGCCAAAGATCGACAGCCAGTTGTTCGGCGGGCTGCCATCAGCACGCGCATCGGCCCACACGTACCAGTCGGCCTTGGGATTGTCGCGGCTCTCGCGGCTTTCCTTGAACCAGGCATGCTCTACCGAGGTATGGCTGAACACCTGGTCGATCATCACCTTCAGGCCCAGCGCATGCGCTTTCGCCAGCAAGCGATCGAAGTCGGCCAGGTTGCCGAACAAGGGGTCCACATCGCGGTAGTCGGCAATGTCGTAACCAAAGTCGGCCATCGGCGACTTGAAGAACGGCGACACCCAGATCGCGTCCACGCCCAGCGAGGCCACATAGTCCAGGCGCTCGATGATGCCCGGCAGGTCGCCGACGCCGTCGCCATTGGTGTCCAGGTAGCTGCGCGGGTAAATCTGGTAGATGACGGCACCGCGCCACCACGGAGTCTTGGACATCGAACGCCCCCCTACGGGCTGCATTGCCCCTGCAAAGGGGCCGCGAAATGTATGCCGGCCAGCTTAGCGTTGGTGCTTTGCCGGCGGTGTTGCTTGCATACGTATTCACTGCTGCCAAGCCCTGATCCGGCCCTGACGGGTTCCTTTCGCCCACACCGCCTATAATCCCCCGGTACCCCCCGAAGTCTTCCTATGAGCATCGCTGAACATATCCGCCCCGCGCTGGGCCTGCCTGCCATCCAGACCCTCGCCGCAGCGGACATGGCTGCCGTAGATGCCCTGATCCGTCGCCGCCTGTCCTCGGACGTGGTACTGATCAACCAGATCGCCGACCACATCGTCTCCGCTGGCGGCAAACGCCTGCGGCCGATGCTGGTGATGCTGGCCGGCCATGCGGTCGGCGGTGCCGGCCCAGAACACCACCAGCTGGCCGCGATCATCGAGTTCATCCACACCTCCACCCTGCTGCACGACGACGTGGTGGACGAATCGGACCTGCGCCGTGGCCGTAGCACCGCCAACGCCCTGTGGGGTAATGCCCCCAGCGTGCTGGTCGGTGACTTCCTGTACTCGCGCAGCTTCCAGCTGATGGTGGAACTGGAGCGTATGGCGGTGATGCAGATCCTGGCCGACACCACCAACCGCATCGCCGAAGGCGAGGTGCTGCAGCTGCTGCACGTGCATAACCCCGACACCGACGAGGCGGCCTACCTGCGCGTGATCGAGCGCAAGACCGCGGTGCTGTTCGCCGCCGGCACCCGCCTTGGCGCGCTGGCCAGCGGTGCCGACGAAGCCGTGCAGCAGCAGCTCTACGACTACGGCATGCACCTGGGTTACGCCTTCCAGATTGCCGACGACGTGCTGGACTATTCGGCCAATGCCGACGAGCTGGGCAAGAACCTGGGCGACGATCTGGCCGAAGGCAAGGCTACCTTGCCGCTGATCCATGCCATGGCGCATTCGGATGAAGCGGTTCGCCAGCGCCTGCGCGAGATCGTGCAGGACGGCGATGCCAGCGCAATGCCGGAAGTGCTGGCCGCCATCCATGCCACCGGCGGCCTGGAATACAGCCGCAAGCGCGCCGTGGAATATGCCAACGCCGCCGAACTGGCCCTGGATGGCCTGCCGGAAACCGAGGCGATTGCCGCCCTGCGTGGCCTGGCCCGTTACGCCATCGAGCGGAGTCACTGATCGCAATGGCGGGCCTGCAGCAGTTCCCGGATGACGAGCGCGCCGTGTTGTTGGCGGTCAAAGGCGTAGGGGCCACGGTGGTTTCGCGTTTGGAGCAGCTGGGATTTCATTCGCTGGCGCAGCTGGCCGAAGCCGACACCGGCGATGTCGTCAGCCAGGCATCGGCGATGTTGGGCAGCAGCTGCTGGCGCAACAGCCCGCAGGCGCGGGCGGCGATCAGTGGCGCGATAGCGGCGGCGCAGAGCCGAGCGCCTTTGTAGGAGCGGCGTAAGCCGCGAAGCCACAGCTCTTCCCGGCGCCGCTTGGCACGAACCACCATCACCGCGACCCGTGTGGACAGCATTTGTAGCCCGGGTAAGCGCAGCGCATCCGGGGTTCTCCGCGCGATCACGGATAGTCAGCTTCGCGGCTTACGCCGCTCCTACAAGCTGATGGATTGCTGGTGAGGCCCCTGCCGAGCATGGCTCGGCACTACCCGAAGCCTTAGTCGCCCAAGCGTTCTTCGAGGAAGTTGTCCATCATCCTCCACGCGCGTTTTGCTGCGCGCGGGTCGTAGAGGCAGCCCGGCGGGCTGTTGGCGTCGGATTCGGCGAAGCAATGCACGGCGCCGCTGAAATTGACGAACTGCCAATCGGCCTTGGCCACATCCATTTCCGTACCGAAGTTGGCAATGTCCTCGGCGGTAACGCCACGATCCGCCGCGCCATTGAGCACCAGCATCGGCACCTTGCCGCTACCTGCCGCGGCCGGCGCAGGCGTGGACAGCCCGCCATGCAGGCTCACTACCCCGGCCAGCGGCATGCCGGCGCGGGCCATCTCCAGCACGGTGGTGCCGCCGAAGCAGAAGCCCACGGCGGCAATATGGTTTGCATCCAAGGGGGCCTTGCCTGCCTGTGCCTTCAAGGCATCCAGTGCCGCCGCCGCACGGCTGCGCAACAAAGCGCGATCCTCGCGCAACGGCTTGGAGGCTGCTGCGGAGGCATCGTTGTCCTTGGGCCGCACGTTCTTGCCGTAGACATCGGCGACCAGCACGACATAGTCGTCGCCGGCAATCTGCTCGGCCTTGGCCACCGCCGAGTCGTTGACCCCGCGCCAATTGGGCACCATCACCACACCGGGGCGGCGGGCATCGCCTTCATCGTCGTAAACCAGCACGCCGCTATAGGTGGTTCCCCGCAGCTGCCATTCGACCGGGCGGTGCTGCATTTTCGCGAACGCTGGGATGGATGCGGTGACACACAAGGCCAATACCGCCAACTGCATTTTCCGTGCTGCGCGCATGGGACTGCTCCGGTCTGGGGTGTGTGGCGAGTCTAGGCGCTGGGTGTTCTTAGAGCAAAAGCTTGCCCTCACCCCAACCCCTCTCCCGCAGGAGAGGGGCTAACGCACTAGCAGCTGACAGAAACCGAGCCCCTCTCCTGCGGGAGAGGGGTTGGGGTGAGGGCAAGCTTCTCGCACGAGCCATCAGCCCGCACATCAAGCTCAACCAACCCCCAACCCCGGAATCGCGCTGATGCTGTCCGGATCAAACCCAGCCAGCTCGGCGAAGTGCCGTCCGCGCGACACATAGTCCTTGTAGGCACCAAAGCTGGGCGCGCCGGGTGACAGCAGCACTACCCCACCCTGCTCGCCCAACGCTGCACGCGCCAACTCCACTGCGTGCGGCAGATCAGTCGCAGCGTGCAGGCCAAATCCACCGGCCTCGGCCAAGGGCGCGAGCAGCGCATTGATACGTGGCCCGTTAGCGCCCATGGTCACGATCTCGACCGGCGCGCCAACGCGCATGTGCTCGGCAAAATCGTGCCATTCCAGGCCACGGTCGTGCCCGCCCACCAACAGCGCAATGCGCTGGCCAGCAAAACAATCCAGCGCGGCAAGCGAGGCATGCGGCGTGGTGCTGATCGAGTCATTGACCCACTGCAGACCATCGCGCTCACCGAGCAACTGCAACCTGTTCGGCAAAGGCCGGAAACTCTGCACAGCCGGCGCCAGCGCAACCGCATCCAGCCCCAGCGCTTCCAGCGCGGCCAGTACAGCGCACAGGTTGCCGCGGTTATGCCGGCCCGGCAGCGGCGTGTTCGAGGTATCGAATACCGGCTGCGTGCCGCGATGCACGACTTCGCCCACCATATGCCAGCCTTCGGGCTGGTTGAACCAGATGATCTGGCTGTGCGGTAGCTGCAGTACGCGCAGGTGCTCGTCGGCCGCATTGAGCACGGCAACGCGCGGATGCCCGCCGGTCACCAACGACAGCTTGTCGTCGATGTAGCGCTGCTCACTGCCGTGCCAGTCCAGATGCTCCGGGAAGATGTTCAGAACGATGGCCACGTCCGGACGCACGCCACTGCGCGCCACTTCGCCGGTCTGGTAGCTGGACAGTTCAACTGCCCAGTATTCCGGCGCCGGCTGCGGGTCCAGCACCTCAAGCAGCGGCAGGCCGATATTGCCGATCAGGCCGGTGCTATGGCCGGCAGCACGCAGCAGGTGCGCCAGCAACGAGGTGGTGGTGCTCTTGCCCTTGGTACCGGTCACACAGACCGTATTGGGCAGCGCACCGCTCGCATCGGCGTGCTCGCTGAACCACAGCGAGGTACCGCCTATGAACTGCGTGCCCTGCCCCAACGCGTACTGCGCCTCGGCCTTGTAAGGACTGATGCCGGGCGACTTGATCACCACGTCGAAGCGCGCCAGCGCCTCGCCGCTTACATCGGTTTCCACCTGCAAGACGCCCGCGCTTTCGGCGCGTGCTGCGTCCGCTTCGGCAGCCGGACAGAACAGAGTCAGCGCGAGTGTTGGCAGCCGCGCCTGCAATACCTGGAACGCGGCACGGCCCTCACGGCCCCAGCCCCACAGCGCGACGCGCTTGCCTTCAAGCTGCGAAATTCGCACGCAGACGCTCCCACAGTGCTGCCGGGATGCGGTGTTCACCGTCGATGACCAGCAGCGGTTCGATCTGCAGTTCATCGGCCGACAGGGTCGGCTGGATCAGGGTGGCGAAGCGCTTGACCAGCACGTCTTCCTTCCATTCCGGGCGCGATGCCAAGGTGGCCACCGCCGCACGCGACTCCTTGCCCTCGCCCACGCATTCGAACGGTTTGTGGTCCTGGAACTCCAGCAACGCGTCGTAGCCACCGGCCTGCTCGCTGTCGTCCAGCAGGTTGCGGCCAAAGATGCGCACCAGACGCATCTTCGGCATGAACGGTGCCAGCGCCAGGAACACGAAGTGGCACTTCGGGCAGACGCCGCACCAGCGGTTCACCGGGCGCTCGCCGAGGATGTGGAAGTTGCGGTTGCAGCTGGAAAAATGCGCGTCGTAGAAATCGGTCTTGGCGAACTGGCGGGCCACCGCCAACTCCGACAAGGGGCGCAGCAGCGAGTAGTAGTTCAGGTCGGCGGCGATGTACTGCTGCACGTATTCGCCGAACGCCTTCTCGAACGCCCAGCCCTTGGACCACTGGTGGTTGACCTCGCCGGTGCCGGCGATCTGGCTGCCATAGCTGGCCGAGCGTTCGTTGGAGAACACCACCTGGTCCATGCCCTGCACCACCGCTGCCAGCACCATGATCGCCGAGTTCACCGCGGTGACCGGGATATGGCCGTTCCACGCGCCCTGGCGGTTGAGCTCGAACAGTTCCGGCGCTAACGTGCGGCCGATGTTGAGCGTGGGCAGGCCGGTGCGCTCGGCACAGGCACGGATCAGCTGCGAGCCGCCGATCCAGGTGACGGTTTCGGCCACGCCGGCATTGCGCAGGGCTTCGATGCTGACCAGCGAGTCCTTGCCGCCGCCGATGGCTACGAGGGCGTGGTGGGTCAGGTTGAGATTGGGCGCAGAAGCACCCTCACCCCAACCCCTCTCCCGGGGGGAGAGGGACTCAGTCACCGGCAGCTTGAACCTGTCGCGCAGGTTCAGGCCGTTGCGGTAGGCGAACTCGCCCAGGCCGTTGAAGTACACCGTTTCCACCAGCGCGGCGGTAGCCGCGTCGATGGCGTAGCTGTCGATGCTCACCTGCGCCGGCACCGCTGCCTTGTAGTAGCTCACACCTGCAATCAGATGCAGCAGCTGCAGCGCGCGTTGCACCGCTGCGGCGCGGTCGCCGTCCAGCTGGAACGGTGCACCCGGCACGGTGACGGTCTCGGTCATCTCCGGGCCGTCGTCGAAGGCGTATACCAGCTGCGCAACGCCGGTGTCCGCGGCGAAATCGCAGCGGACGAAGCGGAAGCGGGAAACCTGGTCTTTATCAAAAGCTGTCATGGCGTATCCGAATCAAACGAACCGTTTTCGCGCGGTGGCGGGGCGGGACGACAAAGAGGTGTGCAGGGAACGAACAGCATCATGCATCGATGATGTCCTCGCGCGGCAGAGCGCGCTGGTTGTAGGTACTGGCCATGCTGAAGCCGTAGGCACCGGCATCGGCGATCAGCATCACATCGCCATGTGCGGTGGCCGCCGGCAGCTTCACCCGCTGCGCGAACACGTCGCTGGACTCACAGATCGGGCCGACCACGCTGAAATCAACGTCGCGGGCATCGCCCAGGCGGCTGAGGTTGGCGATGTCGTGCCAGGCGTCGTACAGCGCCGGGCGCAGCAAGGCATTCATGCCGGCATCCAGGCCAACACGGCGCACGCCGTCCTTCTCCACCACCTGCGTGGCGTGGGTGAGCAGCACGCCACATTCGGCGACCATGAAACGGCCCGGCTCGATCGCCAGCTGGAACGCCGGGTGCACGGCCTTGATTTCGGCCAGGCCAACTGCCCAGGCTTCCAGATCGAAGGGCTCGTCGTCGTCGCTGTACGGCACCGGCAAGCCACCGCCGATGTCGAGGATCTCGACGCTGCCGATGCGACGAGCGAAACCGGCCATTTCATCGACCATCTGCTTCCAGTGGCCGCTGTTCTCGATGCCGCTGCCCAGGTGTGCATGCACACCGGTGATGCGGATATCCAGCGCGCGTGCAGCGGCGATGAACTCATCCACACGCAGCGCGGACAGGCCGAACTTGGCATCTTTGCCGCCGGTGTTGACCTTCTTGTGGTGGCCGTCGCCGTGGCCCAGATCGATACGCAGCCACAGCTTGCGGCCACGGAAGACTTCCGGCCAGTTCTGCAGCAGCTCGACATTGTCGACGGTGACGTTGACGCCACGCGCCAGCACCGCCTGGTATTCGGTGATCGGGGCAAAGCTCGGGGTGAACAGCACGCGCTCGGGGCTGATATCCGGCACCGAGGCGAACACCAGCTCCACCTCGCCCTGCGAAACGCATTCCAAGCCGAAACCTTCGGCAGCCAGCGTGCGCAGGATCTGCGGATGCGAGTTGGCCTTGATCGCGTAGAAGCGTCGATCGATGGCGCTGATCGCCTTCAACTGGCGGGCGCGTTCGCGCACCTTTTCAAGGTCGTAGACGTAGGCCGGCGTGCCCTGCGCGGCCAGTTCCAGCAGCTGCTGCTGCCGTGCCGGTGCCTGCCACCACGACGTCTGCCGCGGGCGGATGCTGCCGATGATCTCGCGCCAGCGCGGGCCGAACACCTGTTCTTCGTACACCGGCATGGCGCCGCTGTCGATCAGCTCGGCGTGCAGGATCGGCAACAGGCCGTCGGCGTCGGCTTCGTCGATGACGAAGGTCAGGTTCAAGTCGTTGGAGGACTGCGAAATCATGTGCACGCGCTCCTTGCCGAACGTGGCCCAAACGTCCGAGAGCTTGTACAGCAGCGAGCGCATGCCGCGGCCAACCAGGGTGATGGCCGCGCACGGCACGATCACCTTGACCTTGCAGATCTGCGACAGGTCGGCCGACAACGCGGCCAGCACATCGGTGTTGACCAGGTTTTCAGACGGGTCCAGCGACACGGTGACGTTGGTCTCGGCCGAACCGATCAGGTCCACCGACAAGCCGTGCTTCTTGAACAGGTTGAATACGTCGGACAGGAAGCCGACCTGCTGCCACATGCCGATGCCTTCCATCGAGATCAGCACGATGCCGTTGCGGCGGCTGATCGCCTTCACCCCCGGCACCGGCTCGGCCGCGCCATCGATGCTGGTGCCCGGCATGTGCGGGCGCTCGGTATCGAGGATGGCCATCGGTACGCCGGCATCGCGGCAGGGCTTGATCGAGCGCGGGTGCAGCACCTTGGCGCCGGTGGTGGCGATTTCCTGTGCTTCGTAATAATCCAGGCGGGTCAGCAGTCGCGCGTCCGGTACGTCCTTGGGGTTGGCACTGAACATGCCCGGCACGTCGGTCCAGATCTCGACGCGGCTGGCGCCGAGCAGTGCACCGAAGTACGCAGCCGAGGTATCCGAACCGCCGCGGCCGAGGATGGCGGTACCGCCGTCACCGTGGCGGGCGATGAAGCCCTGGGTGATCAGCATGCGCGTCGGCTGGGCCGAAAAACGTTGTTTGAAGTCGCCGCCGCCCTGCCACTGGCAGTTCACCGACAGGCGCTGCGACCATTCAGTCTGGTTGGGCGCCGGCTGCAGTGCATTGAGCCATTCGCGCGCGTCCATCCAGCCGAAATCCAGGCCGGTGCTGCGCAGATAGGCGGCACCGACGCTGGAGGACAGCAGTTCGCCCTGGCCCAGCACTTCAGCCTGCCAGTCCAGCGGACGGCTGGCCGCACGCGGGTCATCCAGCAGCGCCTGAAGGGCGGCCAGACGGTCGGCCAGCACCTCGGTGCCCAGTTCCAGTTCGGCCAGGAAGTCGTTGTGGCGGGCCACCAGCGCCTCCACACGGGCACGGCTGTCGGCGGCGCCATCGGCAATGGCGGTCAGCTCATTGGTGACGCCGGACAAGGCCGACACCACCACCAGCACCCTGCCGCCGGTCTCGTCTGCCCGTTTTTTCGCCAACTGACCGATCGTGTTCCAGCGATGACGACGCGACACCGAGGTGCCACCGAACTTGAGGACGATCCAGCGATCAGCAATTGGGGAAGCAGACATTGGCTTTGAGGGTTCACAGGTGGGAGAAAGACCCGGCAACGCGGGCGGAACTCCCGATTCTATGCCAAGGCCGTTGAGGCAGGACGGCTGAGTTACCAGCGATACCATCGCCGCCCGGCCTCCCCTCCCGGGGCCAAGAAAGTAGCACTTGCAACGATCCGGGTCATCTTTGAGTGAATGGGGCCGGTGCGGAGCCGCTGAAGGCCAGCCTCTGCTAGCCGTTTTCAAGGCGGGAATTCATGTACAGGCGCAATTTCCAGCCGATCCTGGCCAAGCCCGGCCTGCCCTTGGACCCTGGCCTGAACGCAGGCACCCTTCACCGAGTGAAGCGTGTCTGCGCGACCATGCCGCTGCGTTTTCTGCCGCAATGCTTCCCGAACGGCATCCCACCCCTGGCACTTTTCGGCAACCCGCCTAAGCTGCCACGGCCTCCGCTCCACACCGACACCCATGCACCTACGCCGCTATCTGCAACTGGACGTCTTCGCTGCCCGCGCCGGCAGCGGCAATCCGCTGGGCGTCATCCTCGACAGCGACGGCCTGGACAGCAACGCCATGCAGGCCCTCGCCGCCTGGCTGAACCTGTCCGAGACCATTTTCTTCCTGCCACCGGAGGACGGCGCCAGCTATCGCATCCGCATTTTCACCCCCAGCAGCGAGCTGCCGTTCGCCGGCCACCCCAGCGTCGGCGCGGCGTGGGCGGCCGTCACCTGCGGGCTGGCACAGGCAGATGACGGCAGGCTGATACAGCAGTGCGCAGCGGGCCTGCTGCCGGTACAGCTGGCCGGACCTGCCGATGACCTCACCATACTGTTGGCCAGCCCTGTTGCCCGGCAGCAGCGGACGGCGCCGGGCGCTGTACCGGAACAGTTGCTGGCCTCGATCGCGCCCGGCCATGTGCCCGAACTCTGGGACAACGGTCCACGCTGGTGGTTGTTGCCGGCGCGCGATGCAACCAGCGTGCGCAACCTGGTTCCGGACATGCCCGCCATTCGCGACTGGAGCAACGCCACGGAGGCCACCGGCGTGGCTGTGTTCGCACCCGAAGCCGGCACAGATCACGCCCTGGTGGTGCGCGTCTTCTGCCCGGCCGACTCGGCGAGCGTGCCCGAGGATCCGGTCACCGGCAGTGCCAATGCGCTGATCGCGGCGTGGTTGCAGCAACGCGGGCAATTGCCGGGCAGTGATGGCAGCTATGTCGCCAGCCAAGGCCGCGAGGTCGGACGCGATGGCCGCGTGCAGGTGGCAATCGATGCACACGGCGCTGTCTGGATTGGCGGCCAGGTACAACCGGTTATCGATGCACAGGTGCACTGGTAAGCTGCCGGGCCGCCGTCTGGAACCTGTTCGCAATGTCCGCTCGCCGCTATCTGCAGTTGGATGTGTTCGCCGCCCGCCCGGGCACCGGCAACCCGCTGGGTGTCATCGTCGATAGCGAAGGCCTGGACGATATGGCCCTGCAGGCCATTGCCGCCTGGCTGAACCTGTCCGAGACCATTTTCTTCCTGCCGCCGGAAGAGGGCGCCAGTTACCACATCCGCATTTTCACGCCCAAGGGTGAGCTGCCCTTCGCCGGCCACCCGAGCGTGGGCGCCGCCTGGGCCGCAGTGGAGCTGGGCCTGGCCACGCCCGATGACAACGGCCAGCTGATCCAGCAATGCGCGGCCGGACTGCTGCCGGTACGGGTACAGGGCGGCCGCTGGTTCCGCCAGATCCATGTGCGCAGCCCGCAGGCCGAACGTCGCGATACCGTCATCGACAAGCTGCCCGACGGCCTGGCGGCCCTGGCCAAGCCCGGCCACCGCCCGGAACTATGGAACAACGGCCCGGACTGGTGGCTGCTGGAAGCCGGCAGCGAAGCCGCCCTGCGCCGCTACAAGCCCGAGCTCGCCGCCATCGCTGCCCTGCCCGGCCGCGGCAAACTGGCGGTCTATGCCGCCGCTGATCGCCCGGACGTCGGTTACCAATACGCCGTGCGCGCCTTCGCCCCGGGCGTTGGCATCAACGAAGACCCGGTCACCGGCAGCGCCAATGCGCTGGTAGCCGCGCAGCTGCTGCAACAGGGCCGGATCAAGCCATTCCAGCAATACCTTGCCAGCCAGGGCCGTGAGCTCGGCCGCAACGGCGAGGTGCGGGTGGAAGTGGATGCGGAGTCCAACATCTGGATTGGCGGCGAAGTGCAGCAGGTTATTTCTGGGCAGATTGAGTGGTGAGAGCAAGAAGCCACAGATCGCAGCAACCCACCTCCCTCTCCCCTCGCGGGAGAGGGTGCCCCGAAGGGGCGGGAGAGGGGGACGTGCAAAGCACGTCTGCTTTGGCCTTGGGCCTTCCGTCAGAAAAACAGAGCAAGCGGACTTCGTCCGCCTCCCCTCACCCCAACCCCTCTCCCGCAGGCGGGAGAGGGGCTTAAGCCAGAGCCAAAGCCAGAGCCAGAGCCGGAGCCAAAGCCAAAGCCAAAGCCAAAGCCGCAGCCAAAGCCAAAGCCAAAGCCAAAGCAACAGCAACAGCAACAGCAACAGCCGAAGCAACAGCAACGACAACGGCAACAGCAACGGCAACGACAACAACAGCAATCGAATTCGGACCCCACCATGACCACCCGCCGCTTCCTGCAACTCGATGTCTTCGCCCCCCGCCCCGGCACCGGCAATCCGCTGGCCGTGGTGCTCGACGCAGATGGCCTGGATGATGCCGCCATGCAGGCCATCGCCCGCTGGACCCGTCTGCCGGAGACCACCTTCATCTTTGCCCCGACCACGCCCGGCAGCAGCTACGGCATCCGCATGTTTGCCCCGCAGAAAGAGGTGCCATTTGCCGGCCACCCCAGCGTTGGCAGCGCGCATGCCGTGCTTGAAAGCGGCGTGGCCGCAGCCATCGATGGCCAACTGGTTCAGGACGGCATTGCCGGCCAGCTGCCGCTGCAGATCAGCGAGCACGACGGCATCCGCACCATCGCCATCCGTACGCCTCGCGCGTCGGTGGCCGAGATCGTCACCGCCAGCGATCCGCGCCTGCAGCCAGCCATCGTCGGCTGGCCGCTGGGCAACCTGCCACCCGCACTGATGGATGGTGGCCGCCGCTGGTGGGTGGTCGAAGTCGCGGACGAAGCCGCACTGCGCGCGCTCAGCCCCGACTGGGACGCCATCGCCACCCTGGCCGAGTCCACAGGCGCGATGGGCGTATTCGCCTACGCAAGCGCCGCAGGCGACGGCTACCAATTGGTAGTGCGAGCTTTCGTCGGCAATGGCCGCCGCTTTGAAGATGCCGCCTCCGGTGCCGCCAATGCAGTGCTGGCCGCATGGCTGGACGAGCGCGATGCCCTGCCCGGCAGCAACAAGCGCTATACCGCCAGCCAGGGCCGCGAAGTCGGCCATGACGCGCTACTGGAGCTGCGCATCGACGCGCGCGGCGATGTCTGGTCGGGCGGGCAGGTGCAGACCGTGATCCGCGGAACCATTGATTGGTAAGCGGGTCAGACGCTGACCAATAGCGCGGCGAACCACGGAGCTGGAAATGCGTAGATGGATCTTTCTTTTCGCGCTGTTGTTCACATGCAACGCCTGCGCCGGTGACCCCTCGCGTCAACCGGCAAGGGCGTTGTTCGTCGGCAACAGCTTGATCTACGTGGGCAATCTGCCAGCCACGTACGCAGCACTGAGCACGGCCAACGGCCACCCGCTGCACAGCCAGATGATCGTCAAAGGCGGCACCCTCCTCCACCAACGGGTTGCCGATGGATCGGTACGACGCGCACTGCGCGAACATCCGCCCGAGCTGCTGATCCTGCAGGAACAAGGCGGCACGCTGCTGTGCTGGCCGGACGCATCGGCCTGTACAAAATCGCAGGTGGCGATAACGGCGTTGGCGAAGACAGGCAGCGATGCCGGTGCCCGCGTACTGCTGCTCGGCAGCTACCAGTCACAAGCGGCGGCATCGGCCCGTCTGATTGCCAAGGAAGCCGCTGCTGCCGAACAGGCCGGCATTCCCTATGTGGCAATCTCCGAAGCCCTGCGTACCGCCTCGGCCGCTGCGTCCGACTTACCCTGGTACGACGCGGACGGCATGCATCCTGGCCCGGCGCTCACCCTGCTTGACGCCATCCTGCTTTATCGCGCCGTCCACGGCCGGCTGCCCGAGCACGGTTTCTCAGTGACGGCACCGATCTATCTACCTAAAAGTGGGCTCGATGCGGGCTTGCGCGATGCCAACGCCCCCGCACCGCTCGCCGATACACCCACCCATATCAACTACCCGGATGGGATGGTCCAACGCATCAACGCGATACTGCGAACCACGCCGCCCTGACAACGAGCTCCCCATGCCGCACCTGACCATTGAATACAGCAGCAATCTCGGCACCGCCATTACCCCGGCATTGTTGCGAACAGCCAATCAGGCGCTGCTCGGCACCGGACAACTCCAGGAAATCGACATCAAGTCGCGGGCCATCGCATTTGACTGCTTTGCGGTCGGAATCAATGGAAGTCCGCGCGGCTTTGTGGCTGCGCGATTGGAACTACTCAGTGGCCGCGATGCAGATACCAAGCGCGATATTGCCAACAAACTCCTGGCCGCACTTGAAGCTGTCATCGTTGCCGACGAACTGGAGCTGCAGATCAGCGTGCAGATTGTGGATATCGACCGCGACAGCTACGCCAAGACCCTGATTCCGCCCAAGAGCTGAGCGAACGCGAGTAATCCCAAGGACGGCACTCCACCCTGTAAAGCAGCGACCGACGCGATAGAGCCCGGCTCAGCCCTCGGCCATTTTGAATTTAATTTCGGCACCATCAAACAAGGTCATGTAGGCGTCATTCGAGCGAAGCTTGATGTCCACCCAAAAACGCATCTCCTTCGTCCCTTCGGCTATTTTTGAGAACGACGTGTTCACGCTGATTTCCACTTTTCCCGACTCGCTGCGCAAGCGCATCACTTCACGCTGCAGCTCGCGCAATTGAGCGGCACCTTCCGTGCTCAGCGCCAGATCGTTGGTTGTAACGGCAACGGCCGGGCTGAAAAATCCGGAGCTGCGTTCACCTTGGCTGGAGCCCACCAATCTCAGCGGCATCGTTGCAACCTGCGCAGCCTCGCCATCGGGCTGCAGCCGCAATACCAGCCGGGTTTCCTCCGGATTCAGCGTGTTTCCGCGAGGAAGCGCCACCTTGATCCGGATAGCTGCTGGTTCCAGTTGCACCAGCGCACGCTCATCCAATGAAGAAAGCCGCAATGCGGTGGACAGCGGGATCGAAGCGCAGGCGCAGAGCAGGACCAGGTACAGCAGCAGGCAGGCTCTTGCAAGAATCACAGGAAAAGACATCGACGCATCTCCTTGGTCGTTGTACTTCCGTATCGCCGAGCCGGCGCTGGGCCCCTTCCCACTGCCGCGCATGCGACTATCGCTTAAGCCTCGCCTTGGGAGCAACGTCATGGCGCACGTTCAGTTTCACTCGGTTTCCCCCTTCCTGGCTGCAGAAGACCTGCCGGCCACCCTGGCGTTCTATCTCGACAAGCTCGACTTTGCGCTGGCATGGGAGTGGGGTGAACCCACGGAGTTGGCTGCGGTTTGCCGCGACACCGTGGAGCTGACGCTCGCCAGCCGCGCCGATGCCAAGCCCGGCGGCATCAGCCGGTTATACCTGCACATCGATGGCATCGACAGCTACCACGCCCAGCTGCAGTCAGCGGGCGTAGCCATCACCGTTGCCATTGCTGACCGGCCCTATGGTATGCGCGATTTCAGCGTGACTGATCCGTCCGGCAACGTGCTGTGCTTCGGGCAGCCATTGCCCCAGCCTAAGGGTGCTGCGTAAGCGGCGTGAACTGCGACGCTCGCGGCGGTTCAAGTTCACCCGCGACCTCGATAACGGTTGGATTCGCCAGCTTCGCGGCTTACGCCGCTCCCACATGAGTTACCCAATGGCATGCGAGATTTCAGCTGATTGACGCTTCCGGCAATCTGCTGTGCTTCGGGCAGGTATTGTCGCAACCTACGGGGGCTGCGGAAGCGGCGTGAGTTGCGACGCTCGCGGCGGTTCCAGTTCACCCGCGACCTCGATAACGGTTGGATTCGCCAGCTTCGCGGCTTACGCCGCTCCCACACGACTTGGCTTTCTTGTAGCGGGCAGACCAGCAAGCAGAATGATCCTGGCTTTGGCTTTGGCTTTGGCTTTGGCTTTGGCTTTGGCTTTGGCTTTGGCTTTGGCTTTGGCTTTGGCTTTGGCTTTGGCTTTGGCTTTGGCTTTGGCTTTGGCTTTGGCTTTGGCTTTGGCTTTGGCTTTGGCTTTGGCTTTGGCTTTGGCTTTGGCTTTGGCTTTGGCTTTGGCTTTGGCTTTTTTCCCTTCTCCCGTTCACGGGAGAAGGTGCCCCGAAGGGGCGGATGAGGGGAAGCTTTGGACTTTGCGGTAAAGCTCCTGCCGAGCATGGCTCGGCACTACAAAAGCAATGCCTGGCTTCGTCCCTTCTCCCGCTTGCGGGAGAAGGTGCCCCGGAGGGGGGGATGAGGGGAGCTTTGGATTTTGCTGTAAAGCCCCTGCCGAGCATGGCTCGGCACTACAAACGCGGGCTCAGCGCCAGTTGTAATTGAACGACACGCCGATGATGCGCGGGTCGTTGTAGACGGCAGCCATGTAGTTCTCGATCACGCCCTTGAGGTTCTTCTCGTTGGTGATGTTGCGGGCGAATGCCGCCACTTCCCAGGCGCCGTAGCCACCGCTGTAACCCACGCGCAGGCCACCTTCGAAGTTGCCCTTGGAATAGAACTCCTTGCTGTCATACAGCACGAACTGGGTCTCGCCCTGCTTGTTCCAATCGGTGGCGAAGAACACCGCGCCGTCATCGCCCACCGGGATGTCGTAGCGTGCGGCGAGATTGAGGTTGTACTTGGGCGCGTTCGGCAACGGGTTGCCGTCGATCTGAGCGTAGACATTGCTGCCGATCTTGATGGTCGGGTCGTTGACCGTGCACACCACCACGCCATTGAGCGCACAGACCTGCGCATAGACGCGCTTGTCCTGGATTTCGCTGTGCAGCAGGCTCAGGCCGGCCGTCAACGACAGGTTGGGAATCGGCCGCCAATCCAGGTCTGCTTCCAGGCCGTAGGCACGCGCCTTGTCGGCATTGAACAGCACACCATTGCCGTTGGAATCGTTGCCGTTGAGCTGGATGTCATTGACGGTATAGGTGAAGCCGCTGACGTTCAGGCGCAGGCGGTTGTCCAGCAGGCTGCTCTTGATGCCGGCTTCCCACGACAGGATGGTCTCCGAATCGGCGGTGGTGAAATCGGCATTGAACACCGCCGAGCGGCCCTGGATGGTGGGGCCACGGAAGCCACGCGCCACACGCGCATACAGGCTCAGCTCCGGGCTGATTTCATACATCGCGCTCAGGTCCCAGCTGGGCTGGGTATCGGACATCTGCACATCATGGCGGCCCTTGTAGGTCACTACGCCAGCGGCGGTGTCGGCGGTCTTCAACAGGCGCGTGTGCTTCTCGTCCTTGGTGGCGCGCACGCCCGCGGTCAGGGTCAACGCATCGGTGGCCTTCCAGCTCACCTGGCCAAAGCCCGCCCAGGACGTATTGATGTTGCGCAGGCGCACCCAGTTGTTGGGATTGTGCGCGGCGGTATCCAGAAACCAGGCGCGCTGGTAGAAATCGGTGGTATCGCGGCCGTCAAAGTAGAACGCACCCATCTGCCACGACCACGGATCGGTGGCGTTGGAGGCCAACCGCAACTCCTGGGTGAACTGGTCCAGGTCCTGTACCTGGCCCATCGACTGACCGTAGCCGTTGGGCAGACCGTTGACCGGGTAATCCGCCGCCGCGCCACCGTCGGTATCACCACGGCTGTAGCCGGAGGTAGTCTCGTAGGCGCTGATCGAGGTCAGCGTGGTATTGCCGAAATCATAGGTCGCCTTCAGCGAGCCGCCGTGGGTCTTGTAGGCCTGCGGATTATTGTCGGCTTCGTCGAACGCCACCTTGTCGCGCGCCACATCGACGCGGTTGCTGCCCTTCACCAGCGCATTGCGCAGGAACAGAGTGGAGGTACCCTCGTAGTCGCGGGTATGCGCCGAGGCCAGCAACGAGAACTGTTCGTTGGGCTTGTACAGCAGTTGCAAGCGCAGGTTGCGGTCGTTGTAACCGCCCATCGTGTCGTTCTTCGGCGAGACCGTGCCGTCGGCACTCGGGCCACGGTAGGTGTTGTCCACCCAGTCGTCGCGGTGCTGGTACAGCGTGGAGACACGGTAGGACAGCACGTCATTGATCGCCCCGCCCATGCCGCCATCGATGGACACGGTGTTGTAGCTGCCGTAGCTCACGTTGACCCGGCCACTCGGGTCCTGGCTGGGCTTGGCGGTATCGAACTTGACGATGCCGGCGGTGGTGTTGCGTCCGAACAGCGAGCCCTGCGGGCCGCGCAGTACTTCCACCTGGTCCACGTCATAGACCGGGTTGGACTTGAGCACCACATGCTCCAGTACCACGTCGTCCTGGATGATGGACACCGGCTGCGAGGCACCCAGGTAGAAGTCGATATTGCCCAGGCCGCGGATATAGAAGCGCGGGAAGATGCGCCCGGTGGTGGTCTCGGCGTAGAAGCTGGGGACACGGCCGGACAGTGACAGCAAGGTGTCATCCGCGCCTTCGGTATAGGCCCGCAAGGCTTCACCCTGCACCACACCTACCGAGACCGGCACATCCTGCAGGTTCTGCTCGCGGCGCTCGGCGGTGACTGTTACCGCATCCAGCGCGGTTGCACTGGGGCGCGTAGTGGCAGGCGCAGCATCCTGAGCCAGCGCCGACTGCGCAGCCAACGGCAGGACCAGCAATGCGCAAGCCTGGGCCAACAGCGAGCGGCGCGGGGAACGACGGGCAGTACGAAGGAAAGCGGATGCGGCGGGGTGAAACTGCATGGAGATGCCCTTCATTGGCAGGTGGTGAATCCGTTCGGCCAGACAGCGCCGATGACGCATTAAGGAAGCGCGCAGATGATCAACAGCCAAGATGGCAAATGGGTTACATCGCCATGGGCACAGGACCCATGGCGGTAACAGGCTCAGCTACCCGATGTTTCGTCGGCCTTGTAAACCGGCTCACCGTCCACCCAGGTCGACAGCACCTTCAGGTCATCGAGCTGGTCGGCGGCGACCTTCAGCGGATCTCGATCCAACACCACGAAGTCGGCACGCAGGCCGCGCTGCAATTTGCCGACCTGCGCTTCGTCATGGCCCGCCCAGGCCGCGTCACTGGTGAAGCCGCGCAGGGCTTCGGCGGCACTCAGACGCTGATCCGGCTGCCAACCGCCCGGCGGCTTGCCATCACGGTCCTGGCGGGTCACCGCCGCATACAGCCCCAGGCGAGGGTCAACCTGCTCCACCGGGAAATCCGAACCCAGTGCGAGCCGCGCGCCGCTGTGCAGGAAGCGCTGCCAGGCATAGGCGCCCAGAATGCGTTCCGGCCCCACCCGCTGTTCGGCCCAGCCCATGTCCGAAGTTGCATGGGTAGGCTGCATCGAGGCGATCACACCCAGCTTGGCGAAGCGCGGGATGTCGTCCAGCGCTACCACCTGTGAATGCTCCACGCGCCAGCGATGGTCATCCCCCTTGTGTGCGCCCAGGACTTTCTCGTAGGTATCCAGCACGATCCGGTTGCCGCGATCGCCGATGGCGTGGGTGGCGACCTGCACCTTGCAGCCGTCCGCCTTGCGCACCGCCGTCTCGAACTCTTCCGGCGAGGTCATCAGCAGGCCATGGTTGTGCGGGTCATCGCTGTAGGCGGTGAGCAGGGCCGCACCGCGGCTGCCCAGGGCGCCGTCCATGTACAGTTTGACCCCGCGCATCTGCAGCCGACCACCCGGATGGGCGTACAGGCCGCTCTTGCACAGATCTTCCAGTGCGGCGTGGTTGCCGTCGGCATAGGCATCGATGCGCAGCGGCAGCTTGCCCTGGTCGGCCAGCCGCTTCATCAACGCCAGGTCTTCGCGCGATACGCCCATGTCGTGCACGCCGGTCAGGCCATTGCTGACCGCTGCCTGCAGTGCCGCCTGCAGGCGCTTTTCGCGAGAGGCATCATCCAGCGCCGGGATCTGGCCATAGACCAGCGCCGCCGCGCCATCGACCAGCACGCCGCTGGGGCTGCCATCGGCGTTGCGCAGGATGCGCCCGCCTTCCGGCTGCCAGTCACCGGACAGGGATTTGCCAGCCTTTTCGGCAACGCGGATGGCCGCCGTGTTGACCCAGCCGGCATGGCCGTCGATACGTTCCAGATACAGCGGCCGCTGCGGGAAGGCCGCATCCAGATCGGCGGCGGTCGGGAAATCGGTGTTGTCCCAGCGGTTCTGGTCCCAGCCACGGCCCAGCAACCACTCACCGGGCGCGAGCGTCTTCTCGAACGCCTTTAGGCGCTCCACTACCTCGCCGCGGTTACGTGCGCCGCTCAGGTCGGCCTGCATCAAGGTATTCCCCAGGCCCATGATGTGCGCATGCGCATCGATCAGGCCCGGCACCACGGTGGCATCACCCAGTTCCAGCGCTGCCGCCTTCGGATAGGCCTTGCGCAGCGCCTCGGCGCTACCCACCTGCAACACGCGGCCAGTGTCGCTGTCCCAGGCCATTGCGCCGGCCACCGGCTGGGCGGCATCGCCGGTGCGGATGGTATCGGCTACCAGCACCTTGACCTCGGCCTGGGCCGGGAGCGCATGCAGACAGGGGAGCAACAGGGCTACACAGGCGATACGACGCATCACGCACCCTCCAGAAGGAATGCGTGGACTATGCCGTCAACAGCGGAGCCTGACAAACCGTGCGCTGCACCTCATGCCGGCAGAATCGCCCGCTGCACTCAGTCGGCGCTTACGTCGACCCGTACCCGGATCTGCTCGCCAGGGTGATAGTCGCGGTGGGTGTGGTACTGGCGGCCAGCGTACTCATAGGTGACATCGTAGCCATCGACACGCTCGCTTTCGCTGCCATACCCGGTCGGTTCGCAGACGCGCACGTCGCCGCGCTGGTAAGTGGGCCGGTTGCTGGCCTCGTAGATGGCGCGGCCGGCAGCGCCGCCGGCAATGGTGCCAACCGCCGTGCCCAGGTAGCGGCCATCGCCACCGCCGATGCGACTGCCCAGTACCGCGCCGGCCAGTCCGCCTATCACTGTTGCCAGCTGGCGGCCGGTCTCATTGCCCTGCCGGTACTGGCCGTTGTCCTGGCCACGGTCGTCGTAGCCATCATTACGGTAGCCGTTGTTGCCATAGCCACCGGCCTGATAGCCATTGTTTCCGTTGATATAACCGCCATCGTTGCGCTCGTAGCAGCGCTGGTTGCTGCCTTGGCCGCCACCGACGATCACCGGATCCACCCGCACCACCCGCGCATAGTCATAGACCGGGCTACCGCCATTGGCCTGGCCCGGGCGGTATTGACCGTCGTCATAGCGTTCGCTGCGGTACTGGCCATCATCGTAAGAGGCGTCGGGACGGTACTGGCCATCGTCATAGCGCTGCGCGGATGCATTGAATGCACCCAGGCCACCGGCAAGCAGGACAGCGGCAACAGCTAGGGATCGACACATGGCAGTAACCACCGGATTGGGATGACAGATGCTCAGCTGCGCCGGGTGAAACAACCCTGAATCGGCCCGGCCAGCGTTGTGCGCCGGCCGGGCCGACATCCAATCAGGCGGAAAACTCGGTATCCAGGCTGATCGGCACCGCGCTCAGGGCCTTGGACACCGGGCAGTTCTGCTTGGCGTCATCGGCGATTGCGCGGAACCGCGTCTCATCCAGGCCTGGCACCACTGCCTTTACCTTGAGCCGGATCTGCGACAGCTGCGGGCCGCCTTCCATCGACAGATCCACATCGGCACGCGTGTCCAACGTGGTCGGCGGGAACCCCGCTTCACTCAGCTTGGCCGACAGCGCCATGGTGAAGCAGCCAGCATGTGCGGCGGCGATGAGTTCTTCGGGGTTGGTGCCCTTCTCATCGCCGAAGCGGCTGTTGAAGGCGTAGCGGGTGTTCTCCATCAAACCGCTCTGCGGGGTGCTCAAACGGCCCTGGCCGGTCTTCAGATCGCCTTCCCAATGTGCGGTGGCGTGACGCGAAATACCCATGGTCGAACTCCTGTTGGTGGATGACACCGGCAGCCTAAACCACAGCGCGTTAGCGCCTTGTGCGGCACCGCCGGCCACGCGTGGAGCGTGCCCGTCGTCGCGGGGCGACAGCGCCGGCGCTTGCTGCGCAGGCCGGCTTTTGCAGCACTTCCGGCACCGATTTGTTGTCCAAATACGCCCGGAAGCAATTTTTATGGGCTTTTTCTTCGATTACCTATTGGCGTCACGCAATTCATGCCCTACATTTCGCTTGCCGACGGGGTCGGCACGACCAACAACCAACCGTTCACGGAACAGGAAATCATGGCAAAGACCGCTAAAAAGGCTGCCCCGAAGAAGGCAGTGAAGAAAGTAGCAACGAAGGCTGCAACCAAGACTGCCGCCAAGCCGGCCGCACCGAAGCCGATCAAGGAAGCACTGACCAAGTCCGGTCTGGTTGCCCACATCGCTGAAGCCACCTCGGTTGCTGCCAAGGACGTGCGCGCTGTGTTCGCCGCCCTGGAAGGCGCCGTCGCTGCCTCGGTCAACAAGAAGGGCGCTGGCTCCTTCACCCTGCCGGGCCTGCTGAAGATCTCCACCGTGAGCGTTGCGGCCAAGCCGAAGCGCAAGGGCATCAACCCGTTCACCAAGGAAGAGCAGTGGTTCGCCGCCAAGCCGGCCACCACCAAGCTCAAGGTGCGTCCGCTCAAGAAGCTCAAGGACGCTGCGCTGTAATCAGCGCGCCCCTTGGCGAAGAAACGGGACGGCTCAGCCGTCCCGTTTTTTTTGGCTCGTCGCAACGCGGAAACCGTTCCCATGGTCCGCAGCGTTCCGCCGGTGGCATGGGAAAAACGCTGGAACACAGCGTCATGGTCCAAACCCTCGTACCTGCGTCAGCAGCGGCCTATGGTGGCCACTCCCCCGCTTCCCTTCATTGTCCACCATGTCCATCAGCAAGCATCGCTACCGCATCTCCGTCACTCCGATCGAGACCGACGGCCAGCAGTGCAGCGGCCGTTGCTCGATCGAGTTCGAACAGCGCAGCCAGTACAACTGGATGCACCAGCTGGAATCGGCGCAAGGCCAACGCAGGCTCTCGTGCAACGAGGATGCAGGCGTCGTGGTCGTCACCGGCCTGCTGGAGACACTGGCCGAATCGGCGGCAAAGCCCGGCAACCTGTTGAGCGTACTGCAGCCGGAACTGGACCAGTTGCTGCACAAGCTGCAACAGCTGCAGACCCCGGCCGAGTAAGCCGCTGGCAGCGCTGAAGGCTGGCCACGTAGACTGGCGCCAACGTCCAGGAGCCGCCCAATGCGCGCTGTCCCTTGTCGGGGGCTGGTACCGGGTACGGCCACGCATTGACGGCGATGGCTGGGAAATAACCTCGGCCTCGCTGCAACCGGAATTGAACTGAGCGCGCTAATTGGCCGTTCACCCGATGCGGTTATCTTCCTATTCCACCCTGCTGCAACTACCGAGTGCGCCCGATGAACCTGCGTTCCCTGCTCCTCCCCAGCATCGCCCTGATCGCGCTCGCTGGCAGCGCCCACGCCGCCCCGCAGATCAACGGCAAGCAATTGACCGTCGGTGCCGCCGATGTGCAGCAATACCTGGATGGCAGCTTCCCGCGCACGCAGAAGGCGCTGGGCGGGCTGCTGGCACTGACGGTCAGCCAGCCGCGCCTGACCCTGCCGCAAGGCAGTCGCCTGGACCTTGGCTTCAACCTGGCAATGGCTGCCGGCGGCTCGTCGATGCCGGTGGGTGATGTGCAGATCAGCAGCGGTCTGCGCTACGACGCACAGACCCAGGGCTTCCATCTGGACCAGCCCACGGTGGATGGCTTCCGCCCCAGCACGGCGGGCGGCGGTGAACTGGATTCCAGTACCCGCAGTCTGCTCAACAGCTGGCTGGCCGACTATGCCCGCCGCGAGCCGATCTACAAGATCGATCCGGCCATCGCCAAGGTGATGGGGGTGCTGCAGGTGAAATCGGTCGGCATCCAGAACGGCCGTATCGCGGTGGACTTCAACCAGAACCTGGGCAGCTTCGTGCCGCAGGGTTTGCTGGGGAACTGAGCGGCCTTGCTGCTGGAACGGAAAGAGGCCGCGATCGCGGCCTCTTTCATTTTGATCTACTTGTGGGAGCGGCGTAAGCCGCGAAGCTGAAGGTGTATCAACTTCAAAGCCGGCCCTTCCCTCAACAGAACCACTTCCTCGCTTATTGGCAGCATCTGAGCTGGCAGTAGCTTCGCGGCTTACGCCGCTCCTACAACAAAACCAGGCCGTGCCGCCGAGGACTCAGCGCTTGGGCTGCAGCATGGTGCCGGTGCACTTGGGCGAACCGCAGCGGCATTCCCAGATCTTCTTCAGGCGCGGGGTGTGACGCTCGGCCAGGGTGATGCCGTAGTTGTAGGTCAACTCTTCGCCCGGCTTGATCTCGCGGATGGCTTCGATGAAAACCTTGTCGGCGGTACGGTCGTCGCCTTCGGCTTCTTCGATCATCGCTTCGCAGTTCGGATCGCAGCTGTGGTTGATCCAGCGTGCGTCGTTGCCCTTGTAATTGGCGTCGATGACGTAGTCGTCGTTCAAGGTGAACAGGAAGGTGTGGCCGGTTTCCACATCGCCCGCGTCGTCCGCATCCACTTCGGCATGGGTACGGCGCTTGCCCTTGTATTCAATGACGCGCTCGCCCTTCTTGATATCCGCCACAGCGAAGACGCCGTTGCCGTGGATGGAGGATTTGCGCGCCTGGATCTTCTTGGGCATGTACATGGCCGGGACTTGAGTGAGGCGGTGATTCTCACCCATCAGGCAGCACAACCCAAGGGGAGTGCGGCAATCAATGCAGGGAAGACGGGGCACCGCGGCAAGGAATGTGGGCTCTGACACCCTCTCCCCTTGCGGAAGAGGGCTGGGGAGAGGGGACGCGTTTGCTCCCTATCTCTTCTACCCTGAGGAAACAGCAAGCGGCTGCGCCGCTCCCCTCTCCTGCCTTCGGCATCCTCTCCCGCAAGGGGAGAGGAAAGAGCACACGGCTGCGCCGCTCCCCTCTCCTGCCTCCGGCATCCTCTCCCGCAAGGGGAGAGGAAACTGCAAGCGGCTGCGCCGCTCCTTTTCTTGCCTTCGGCAATCTCTCCGCGAAGGAAAGGAAGGCATCAGATTCACGCAATACCGCTTTTGGCCCCCTCTCCCCTTGCGGGAGAGGGCTGGGGAGAGGGGATGCGTTTGCTCTCCCGCTTCTTCACCTTGATGAAATGGCAAGCGGCTACGCCGCCCCCTCTCCTGCCTTCGGCATCCTCTCCCGCGAGGGGAGAGGAAACAGCGGCTTCTGCTCCGCCCCTTCTGCCACCTGAACACTGGAACTTGGACCCGCTCGCCAGAAAGCGTACAATTTTGGTCCACATTGACGAAGTCCTTACCGCGATGCTCCGCGTCACCAAGCTTACCGATTACGCCACCGTCGTCCTGACCGTGCTTGCCGCACGGCCAGCCGAAGTGCTGAGCGCGACCGATCTGGCTGAAGCGGCCGGATTGGAGCCCCCCACCGTCAGCAAGCTGCTCAAGCCGCTGGCCCAGGCCGGTCTGGTCGAAGGCCTGCGCGGTGTCCATGGCGGCTACCGGCTCACCCGTCCCGCCTCCGAGATCACCCTGATCGAGATCCTGGAGGCGATGGAAGGCCCGCTGGCCATCACCGAATGCAGCCAGGAGCAAAGCCAGTGCGGCCTTGCCGGGCAGTGCGGCGTGCGCTCCAACTGGCGGCTTATCAATGACGTGGTTTCCGATGCCCTGCGCGGCGTCACCCTCGCGCAGATGCTGCACCCCTTACCGCTTGCCGACCGTCGCCGCATCAGCGCCGACGTCGTCTCCTGAACAACCGTAGGCAGCCCTGATGGCCACCGAGATCCTCGAAAACGTCGGCACCACCGACAGCCCGAACCGTGAAATCCACGAACAGCTGGGTCGCAAATACGATGCCGGCTTCGTCACCCTGATCGAATCCGAATCCTTCCCGCCCGGCCTGGATGAAGATGTCATCCGCGCGCTTTCGGCCAAGAAGGAAGAGCCCGAGTGGATGACGCAATGGCGGCTGGACGCCTACCGCCACTTCCTGACCATGCGCCAGCCGGACTGGGCCAAGCTGCAGATCGGCCCGATCGACCTGCAGGCCTTGAGCTATTTCTCCGCGCCGAAGGGCCCGAAGTACCAGTCGCTGGACGAAGTGCCCAAGGAACTGCTGGACACCTACGAAAAGCTCGGCGTTCCATTGCACGAACGCGCCAAGCTGGCCGGCGTCGCCGTGGATGCGGTGTTCGACTCGGTTTCGGTTGGCACCACCTTCCGCAAGGAACTGGCCGACAAGGGCGTGATCTTCTGCTCCATCTCCGAAGCCATCCGCGAATACCCGGAGCTGGTACGCAAGTACCTGGGCTCGGTGGTGCCGGTGGGCGACAACTATTTCGCCGCGCTCAATTCGGCGGTGTTCTCCGACGGCAGCTTCGTATTCGTGCCGGCCGGCGTGCGCAGCCCGATGGAGCTGAGCACCTATTTCCGCATCAACGCCAGCAACACCGGGCAGTTCGAGCGCACCTTGATCATCTGCGAGGACAAGGCCTACGTCTCCTACCTGGAAGGCTGCACCGCGCCCATGCGCGATGAGAACCAGCTGCACGCCGCCGTGGTCGAGCTGGTGGCGCTGGAAGATGCCGAGATCAAGTATTCGACCGTGCAGAACTGGTACCCGGGCGACGAGAACGGCGTCGGCGGCATCTACAACTTCGTCACCAAGCGTGCCGAATGCCGTGGCGCGCGCTCCAAGGTGACCTGGACCCAGGTGGAAACCGGCTCGGCCATCACCTGGAAGTACCCTTCCTGCGTGCTGCTGGGCGACGACTCGGTGGGTGAATTCCACTCGGTGGCGCTCACCCATCACCGCCAGCAGGCCGATACCGGCACCAAGATGATCCATGTCGGCAAGCGCACCAAGAGCAAGATCATCTCCAAGGGCATCAGCGCCGGCCACGGCCAGAACACCTATCGCGGCCTGGTCCGCATGGACCGTGGCGCCGAAGGCGCACGCAACTACACCCAGTGCGACTCGTTGCTGATCGGCAAGAAGTGCGGCGCCCACACCTTCCCCTATATCGAGGTGAAGAACCCCAGCGCCACTGTCGAACACGAGGCCACCACCTCCAAGATCTCCGACGACCAGCTGTTCTATTGCCGCGCGCGCGGCATCGACCAGGAAAACGCGGT
Source organism: Stenotrophomonas nitritireducens (assembly GCF_001700965.1). Lineage (NCBI taxonomy): Bacteria > Pseudomonadati > Pseudomonadota > Gammaproteobacteria > Lysobacterales > Lysobacteraceae > Stenotrophomonas > Stenotrophomonas nitritireducens. The sequence goes on along the minus strand of NZ_CP016756.1, from coordinate 3,605,727 downwards.
GTCGATGATCGTCGATGGCTTCTGCAAGCAGGTGTTCAAGGAACTGCCGATGGAGTTCGCGGTGGAAGCCAAAAAGCTGCTGGAAGTGTCGCTGGAAGGATCGGTCGGATGAGCCGCCTGCCGCTGCTCCTGCTGGCACTGCTGCCGTTCGCCGCCTCCGCTGCGTCCACGGGCAAGGCCTGCGATGACGCCCGTACCCAGCTGGACATCAACACGTGCGCGGCGGCCGACGCCACCGCCGCCGATGCCGAGCTCAACGCTGTGTACCGGCAGGTGATGCAGAAACTGCAGGGCCAGCCGGTCGCCATTGAAAAACTGCGCGCTGCCCAGCGCCTGTGGATCCCGCTGCGCGATGCCGACATCGAAGCACGCTACCCGGTGGGCAAGGACGAGAACCCGCGCGTCCTGTACGGCTCGATGTATCCGATGCTGTATTCCAGCAACAAGGCCGCATTGACCCGGCAGCGCACCCAGTGGCTGCGCGCCACCTTCCTCGATCGCGCCGAAGGCGAGCTCTGATCGCCCCGCACCCTACATATTGAAGAACGCACCCTCATGCTGAAGATCGAAAACCTCCACGCAAGCATCGGCGACAAGGAAATCCTCAAGGGCCTGTCGCTGGACGTGAAACCGGGCGAAGTGCACGCCCTCATGGGCCCGAACGGCGCCGGCAAGTCCACCCTGGGCAATGTGTTGTCCGGCCGCGACGGCTATGACGTGACCGCCGGCACCGTGCTGTTTGAAGACAACGATCTGCTGGAGCTGGAACCGGAAGCGCGCGCCGCCGCCGGCCTGTTCCTCGCTTTCCAGTACCCGGTGGAAATCCCCGGCGTCAACAACACCTACTTCCTGCGTGCCGCGCTCAATGCGCAGCGCAAGGCGCGCGGCGAGGAAGAACTGGATTCGATGCAGTTCCTCAAGCTGGTCCGGCAGAAGCTGGCCGTGCTGCACCTGAAGGACGAGCTGCTGCACCGTGGCGTCAACGAAGGCTTCTCCGGTGGCGAGAAGAAGCGCAACGAGATCTTCCAGCTGGCCGTGCTCGAGCCGAAGCTGGCGATCCTGGACGAAACCGACTCCGGCCTGGATATCGATGCGCTCAAGAGCGTGGCCGATGGCGTCAATGCCCTGCGTTCCCCGGAACGTTCGTTCCTGGTCATCACCCATTACCAGCGTCTGCTCGATTACATCAAGCCGGACGTGGTGCATGTGCTGGCCGACGGCCGCATCGTCAAGACCGGTGGTCCGGAACTGGCGCTGGAGCTGGAAGCGCACGGGTATGACTTCCTGAAGGACCGCGTGGTCCGCGAGGCGGCCAAGTAATGACTGCCCTGCTAGATTCGCTGGCCGGCACCTTCTGCGGCAGCAAGGAGCGCGCCGAGCTGCTTGAAGCTGCGCTCAAGACCGGCCTGCCCGCCGCCCGCAACGAGGCCTGGAAGTACACCTCGCTGCGCCAGCTCGAACGCCGCTCGTTTACTGCCGCGCCGCTGCAGGCACCCGACATCGATGCCGCACTGCTGGCCGACATTCCGTCGCCGCGTCTGGTGTTCGTCAATGGTCGTCACAGCGCCGACTTGAGCGATCTGTCGGCCTTGGACGTGGGTGTGCAGGTGCGTACCCTTTCTGCGGTGCAGAAAGACGAGCCGGAGGCATTGCGCTTCCTCGGCCGTCGCTTCGAGCGCGCCGAAGAAGTGTTCGCCCAGCTCAACGCCGCACTTGCCGATGAAGGCGTGCTGGTGCAGGTTGCCGAAGGCATCGTCAGCGAAACGCCGCTGCATCTGGTATTCGTCAGCGCGGCAGACAGCAGCGACCACGCCTGGCATCACCGCCACCTGATCGAACTGCGCCGTGGCGCCGTGCTTGGCCTGGTCGAGCATCACCTGCAGGCCGGCGACAGCGCGCATCTGGACAACACCCTGGCGCATGTCCACATCGCCCAGGACGCGGTGCTGTCGCATGCACGTGTACAGGCCGACAGCGCGCGTGCCACCTCGCTGCTGCGCACCGATGCGGTGCTGGCCCGCGATGCGCAGTACCGTCGCATCGATCTGGAACTGGGCGCTGCGCTGAGCCGTCACGAGCTCAACGTGCGTCTGGAAGGCGACAACGCCAAGCTCACCGCCAATGGCGTGCTGCTGGGTACCGGCCGCCGCCATATCGATACCCGCCTGGGCATCGAGCACATCGCCAAGGACACCAGCGCCGAACTGGTCTGGCGTGGCGTGGCCGCCAACCGCAGCCGCGTGGTGTTCCATGGCGGCATCGGCATCCGCGAAGGCGCTGATGGCACCGATGCCAACCTGTCCAACAAGAACCTGCTGTTGTCAGCCGACGCAGAGATCGATACCCAGCCAACGCTGGTGATCGATGCCGACGAGGTCAAGGCGGCGCACGGCGCCACTGTTGGCCAGCTCGATGCCAATGCGCTGTTCTACCTGCGCTCGCGTGGCGTGCCGGCCGAACAGGCCCGCGCCATGCTCAGCGCCGCCTTCTGCCACGAGCCGCTGGCCGCCGTGGAAGGCGTTCTCACCGAAAAGCTGGCCCGTCATCTGGACCTGGCACTGCAACAGGCAGGCATGGCATGAACCTGAGTTCCCCGCGTCCGATCCAGCACCCGACCAGCGCCCCCGACTGGGAGCGCGTGCGCGCCGATTTCCCGCTGCTGATGCGTGAAGTGAATGGCAAGCCGCTGGTGTATTTCGACAATGCCAACACCGCGCAGAAGCCGCTGTCGGTGATCGGCGCGGTGGACGAGTTCTATCGCCGCTACAACGCCAATGTCAGCCGCGCCGTGCATGCGCTCGGCACCGAAGCCACCGAAGCCTACGAGGGCGCGCGCAACAAGCTGGCGCGCTTCCTCAACGTGCGCGCCGATGAGCTGGTGCTGTGCAGCGGCACCACCTTCGCCATCAACCTGGTGGCCTATTCGTGGGCCTTGCCGCGACTGAAGGCCGGCGACGTGATCCTGGTTTCGCGCATGGAGCACCATGCCAACATCGTGCCGTGGCAGCTGGTCGCCCAGCGCACCGGCGCGACCATCCGCGTGGCCGAGATCAGCCCGGACGGCAGCCTTGATCTGGACGCGCTGCATGCAGCGATGACGCCGGACGTGAAGCTGCTCGCGCTCACCCATGTCTCCAACGTGCTGGGCACCATCAACCCGGTCCGCGATATCTGCCGCGAAGCGCGCAAGCGCGGCATCATCACCGTGATCGACGGCTCGCAGGCGGCGCCGCACCTGCTCATCGACGTCGCCGCCATCGGCTGCGACTTCTATGCGGTGACCGGCCACAAGATGTGCGGCCCCACCGGCACAGGCGCGCTGTGGGCACGTCGCGAGCATCTGCAGGACATGCCGCCCTTCCTTGGCGGTGGCGAGATGATCAAGGAAGTCAGCTTCGACGGCACCGTGTTCAACGATGCCCCGCACAAATTTGAAGCCGGCACCCCGAACATCGCCGGTTTCATCGGCCTGGGCGTGGCCGTGGATTATGTGGAAGAACTCGGCCGCGAGCATATCGAGGCGCGCGAGCAGGAGCTGCTGGCCCACTTCACCGAAGAGCTGCAGCGTGCCGAAGGCGTGCGCATCTTCGGCACGGCCCCGCACAAGGCGGCGGTGGTGTCGTTCCAGATCGAAGGCGCACATGCCCACGACTTGGCCACCCTGCTCGACCTGCAGGGCGTGGCCGTACGTTCGGGCCAACACTGCGCGCACCCGCTGCTGCAGTACTACGGCGTCGCCGCCACCTGCCGCGCTTCACTGGCGTTCTACAACACGCATGAAGAAATCGAGTCCTTCATGGCCGCGTTGAAGAAAGTGCGCACGTTGCTGGGCTGATAGCCACGCTGCAGTTGTGGGAGCGGCGTAAGCCGCGAAGCTGAAAATCCAACAGCGCAAAGCTCAACCCCTCCCCAACCCTCCCCTTGCCTGCGGCAAAGGGAGGGAGCGTAGTGCCGAGCCATGCTCGGCAGGGCTTCACCGGTAGAGCCTCAGCCGAGCATGGCTCGGCCCTACAGACGCCAGGCCACGGCTGCATCAGCCTGCGAAGATCTAGCCCCCTCCATTCCGCTTGTGGGAGCGGCGTAAGCCGCGAAGCTGAAAATCCAACAGCGCAAAGCTCAACCCCTCCCCAGCCCTCCCCTTCACTACGCGAAAGGGAGGGAGCTAAGGCCCCTCCCCAGACACTTCTCATCGACCCTGCATGGCGCGCCAGCGCTAGAATGCAGCCCATGAACGAGCTGACTTTCCGCAACGCCACCGCCGCCGATATCCCGGCCCTGATCGAACTGGTCACCTCCGCCTACCGCGGCGACGCCTCGCGCGTGGGCTGGACCACCGAAGCCGACATCCTCGACGGCCAGCGTATCGACGCCGCCGGTATCCAGGGCGATCTCGACCGCCCGCGCAGCGTGATCCTGCTCGCCGAGCAGGATGGCCTGTTGCAGGCCTGCTGCCATGTTGCCGACGAAAACGGCCACGGCTATTTCGGCATGTTCTCGGTCAGCCCCAACGCCCAGGGCGGCGGCATCGGCAAACAGTTGATGCAGCGCGCCGAACAGCACGCCGCCGAGCAATGGCAGCTGCCGACCATGCAGATGACGGTGATCGACTGCCGCGATGAACTCATCGCCTTCTACGAACGCCGTGGCTATGTGCGCACCGGCATCAAGAAGCCGTTCCCGTACGGGGACGAGCGCTTTGGCATCCCCAAGCGCGACGACCTGCAGTTCGAAATCCTTGAAAAGCCGCTTGGGGCCATCGCATGAGCGAGACCTGGACCTTCATCTGTGCCAGCGAAGAACTGTTGCCGGGCGAAATGAAGACCGGCTTCGATGAAGTGACCGGTGCCCCCATCGTCGTGTTCAACCTGGACGGCGAGCTGTACGCGCTGGAAGACCAGTGCACGCACGAGGAGTTCGAACTGTCCTCCGGTGAGCTCGACGCGGCCGAAGGCAGCATCGAGTGCATCCTGCACGGTGCCCGTTTCGATGTCCGCGACGGCCGCGCCCTGTGCGCCCCGGCCTACACGGCGGTACCCAAGTTCCCGGTCAAGCGCGAACACGGCGGTATCTGGTCGCGCGACGACCGCGACTGAGCGGCCAGCTCCACGGAAAAAACGGCGGGGAAGCTCCTTCCCCGCCGCTCGATAAAACAGCCCCTCACAGGCCACGGCGCGCCTCTCGGGCATCCGTTCAACTGTCCCGCTGTACCCATGAAAAGGGGCACTGACCCTTGACTCCCGGTATTGCAAACGCAAACAATTCTCAATAAGATGCGCATCTGTCGCGATTCCCCGACCCCAACGGTCCGTACCGCCTCCGCATGCCCACCTCGCCCGCCAAGTCTGTACCGCTGACTGTCGCCGCCTTGCGGCAACGGCTGCATTGGCTGCCGCTGTTGTTCGGCCTGCTGCTGGTCTGCGCGGTCGCGTTGCAGGCCAAGGCGATGGCTGCAATGCCGTTGGCGATCGTGTCCCACGATCAGGTGCAGGCCTCGCCTGAACCGGGCCACCCGCAGCCGCCGTTGCAGATGGCGGCAATCAGCGAAGCCGGCAGCGAAACCTCACGTCCCAACCGGCAACGCCCCGCTCCCGTGCTCTCTGCACCGGTCCAGCTTGCCCCGCTCACCTCCCAGCACGTCTTCATGACCGCCGCCAGCGATACGCTGCTGCAGCACGCGGTCGAGCGCGCCCAGCGTTATCCGCTGGCGCCCTGTCTGTTGCTCAACCCCGGCCACGCCCCACCGCATCGCTGCGCTGCCTGAGCCGCATCGGGCTGGTCCGCGCCTTCAGCGCCCGCCGCCTTCGATACCTGCGTTTCCTTCTTCCGCCCACGGCGCCAACCGGCCCGTCAGGCCAACTCGTCCTTTTCTTCCGGATATACCCGTCCATGACCCACATCAAGACCCGCAAGTACGCACCGCGCGCCACCATGCTCGCCACTGCCACGCTGGCCGCCGGCTTCTCGCCGCTGACCGCACTGGCCGCCGACGCAGACGCCGACTCGGCCAGGAACAAGGCCACCGATCTGGATCAGGTACAGGTACGCGGCAGCTGGTTTGCGCCGTCCTCGCCCAAGTTCACCGCCGAACTGCTGGACACCCCGAAGTCGGTGTCCGTGGTCACCGAGAAGACCATCCAGGAAATCGGTGCCACCAATCTGGTCGATGCCCTGCGCATGGTGCCAGGCATCACCTTTGGTGCCGGCGAAGGTGGCAACTCCACCGGTGACCGTCCGTTCCTGCGCGGCTTCGACGGCCAGAGCAACATGTTCGTCGACGGCCTGCGCGACGTCGGCTCGCAGACCCGCGAGGTGTTCGACCTGGAGCAGCTGGAAGTGGTCAAGGGCCCAAGCTCGGCCTACGGCGGCCGTGATTCCGGCGGTGGCAGCATCAACCTGGTCAGCAAGACCCCGAAGCTGAAGAACGAAACCAGCGCCAGCATGGGCATCGGCACCGACAGCTATGCGCGCGGCACCGTTGATGCCAACTACGTGCTGGGCGATGGCATTGCCGCCCGTTTGAACCTGCTCAAGCACGAATCCGACATCGCCGGCCGCGACGCCGCCAACGTCAGCCGTTGGGGTATCGCACCGTCCATCGCTTTCGGCCTGAACGGCCCGCTGCAGCTGATCGCCAGCCATTACCACCTGGAAACCGATGACCTGCCCGATGCCGGCGGTTTTCCCTATGCCGATCCGGCAACCGGCACCACCACCGGCAAGCCGCTGGTGCCGGACCGCAACAACTATTACGGCCTGAAGGACCGCGACTTCCAGCGTACCCGTGCCGATATCAGCACCCTGGACGCCAGCTACTCGTTCGGCGAGCACAAGCTGCGCAACATCGCGCGCCTGGGCAACACCAGCAATGACTACCTGTGGACCCAGCCGGACGACAGCAAGAACAACCCGCTGCTGTACGGCACCTTGTGGCGCCGTACCAACAACCGCGCGATCGACACCAAGACCTTCGCCGACCAGCTGAGCCTGACCGGGGCATTCCAGACCGGTGGCCTGAAGCACAGCTACAGTGCCGGCGTTGAATACAGCGAAGAGAAGAGCAGCAAGGGCAGCTATGTGATCGGCGGCGCCGGCACCAACAACCCGATCGGCAACAACCAGGTGTGCAAGACCACCGGCGCGGCGACCGGCTACAACTGCACCGATTTCTACAACCCGAACCCGAATGATCCGTGGTCGGCCACCCACCCGGTGACCCGCAGCGACAAGGTGCTGGATATCGACCAGACCACCAAGACCAAGTCGGTCTACGCCTTCGATACCATCGAGCTGAGCGAAAAGTGGCTGGTCAACCTCGGCCTGCGCTGGGACGACTACGACACCAAGCAGGTCACCCCGGTCCTGAACAAGGCCCCGACCGTGCTGAAAAACAGCGACGGCTTCCTGAACTACCAGGCCGGCGTGGTGTTCAAGCCGACCGAAAATGGCAGCATCTACCTGTCCTACGGCACCTCGTCCACGCCGCCGGGCATGGACAGCGGTGAAGGCAACGACGCGATCAGCGCCGCCATCGAGAACCTCAAGCCGCAGGAAACCAAAAACTACGAGCTGGGCACCAAGTGGGACCTGTTCGAAAAGCGCCTGAACCTGACCGCAGCCATCTTCCACACCGAAATGAACAATGCCCGCGTCGTCATCGACACCGGCACTACCCAGAACGCCGGCAAGAAGGCGATCAACGGCGTCGAGATCGGCATCAATGGCCAGATCACCGACAACTGGAATGTCGCTGGCGGCTATACATACATGGATTCGGAGCTGAAGGACAACGGCTTTGTCTGCGGCGTCACCGTGCCGCGCGGCCAGCCCTGCCCGGCAGGCCAGTACATCGTCTCGCCGAACAACGGCAACATGTTCCCGAACACGCCCAAGCATGCCGCCACGCTGTGGACCACCTATGTGTTCCCGTTCGGCCTGACTGTCGGTGGCGGTGCAAGCTATGTCGACAAGCAGTACGGCGACGCCGCCAACACCAAGTGGATCCCAAGCTACACCCGTTGGGACGCGATGATCGGCTACGCCATCCAGGACAACATCAGCCTGCAGTTGAACGTGCAGAACCTGACCGACAAGACCTATTTCACCAAGGCCTATGCCTCCCATTACGCCAGCATCGCCCCGGGCCGTGCGGCGACGCTGGCACTGAACGTCAAGTTCTGATGTCCGCAAGAGCAACAACGGCGGCAGGCCCAAGCCTGCCGCCGTTCTGCTTTCTACCTTAGCGCCGCCGCAGGCGACGGCGATCATCCGCACTGGCTACCATCGGCAGCAGCTACCGGTGCAAACCTGCTCACAGGCGAGACGATGTCCAATGCCCTTCCAATCGATGCCGCTGCTCTGGCGCAGCAGCTGCTCAATGATCCGCAGGGCACCTTCGCGCGCATCCGCGACGCCGCGCTCGGCGGCCAGGCCCAGGCGCAACTGCTGCTGGCCCAGCTGTACATCGAAGGCAAGGGCGTGGACCGCGACGAGCAGGCCGCCCTGCTCTGGTACGAAACCGCCGCCAACAACGGCAGCGCACTGGCGATGAACATGCTCGGCCGCTGCCATGAGCTTGGCCAGGGCTGCACGCCGGATGCCGCGCTGGCCGCGGTCTGGTACCGCAGTGCCGCCGAAGCCGGGCTGGACTGGGGCATGTACAACCATGCCAACCTGCTTGCCACAGGCCGCGGCGTGGCGCAGGACCGTCCCAGGGCGCTGGCGCTGTACACACAGGCCGCGCAGCTGGGCCACGCCAAATCGATGAATCTGCTGGCACGCCACCTGGAAGACGGGCTGGAGATCGAACGCGATCCGCAGGCCGCCCTGGCCTGGTATCAACGCTCGGCCGAGGCCGGTGATTTCCGCGGCCAGGCCAACCTCGCCTCCATCCTGCTGCAACAAGGCCAGATCGAGGCCGCCGCGCAGTGGTTGCGCTTGGCATTGGCCAACGGCAGCCCTGCGTTCATGGCGCATATCGTGCCCGAACTGGCGGCCTCCCCCCATCCGCAGATCCGTGCACTGGTAGCCTGAGCCAGTCCCCGAGGAACTCCCATGCTGCTGCATATCCCCAACGTACTCAGCCCCGAACAGGTCGCCCTGTTCCGCCAGAAACTGGATGCGGCTGACTGGACCGATGGCCGCGAAACCGTCGGCCATCTCGGCACCCATGCCAAGCGCAACCAGCAGCTGCCGGAAAACTCGCCGCTGCGCCGCGAGCTGGGCGAAACCGTGTTGCTGGCACTGGCCAGCAACCCTTCCTTCTTCAGCGCCGCGCTGCCGCTGAAGTACCTGCCGCCGCGTTTCAACCGTTACAGCGGTGGCGGCAACTACGGCTTCCATGTGGATGGCGCGGTGATGAACCTGGGCCAGGGCGAGCAGCTGCGCTCGGACGTGTCCTGCACGCTGTTCCTGTGCGAACCGGACGAATACGAAGGCGGCGAACTGATCATCAGCGACACCTATGGCGAGCACGAAGTGAAGCTGCCGGCCGGCGACCTGGTGGTGTATCCGTCCAGCAGCCTGCACAAAGTGCAACCGGTGACCCGTGGCGCGCGCCTGGCCTCGTTCTTCTGGGTGCAGAGCATGGTGCGCGACGACGCCCATCGGCGCCTGCTGTGGGAAATGGATACGTCCATCCAGCAACTCACCCAAGACTGCCCGCAGCACCCCTCGCTGGTCAGCCTGACCGGGATTTATCACAACCTGCTGCGGCAATGGGCGCAGACCTGAGCGTTGCCGGCCCCTCCTCAACGCAGCAGCTCCGTAGCACCGTAGCCCGGGGAAGCGCAGCGCACCCGGGGCTGTTCGCTGAGAGTCCAAGAACCCCGCCGCTCCCTGCTCTCGGGTGCGCTGCGCTTACCCGGGCTACAAAAGCCGCGGTCTGCTTCTGCCACGCGCACCGGACAGCTCCAACGAATCAACGTCACTGACAGCGCGGCGCGTGGATCAGCCAACGCCAGCAAACTGATAATCGCCATGTTGCTATCAATTCTCATTTGCAAAAGCTAACGGATCGCATCTAAAATGCTGCAGCGCGCAGGACGGCCCTCGTCAGCGCGCCCGCACATCGGGGATTCGCATGCCGCAACCACAACGCCAGCACGCATACAGCACCGCCGCATCCGGCGTTGTCAGCCTGCGTCCGTTGGTTTTGTGCCTGCTGATGCTGTTGTCGCTGCTGGCATCGCTGTGCCAAAGCGGCAGCCAGCTGGCCCGGCTTGGTGTTGCGGAAAACAGCACTGCATCGGCCCCTGCCGAAGAGCGTCAGGGCGGCGAACGCCAGTTGGAAGAACAAAGCCCGGCCAAACTTCGCAAGGCAAGCCAGCTGCGCGCGGCAATTGCCATCCCGCCCCTGCCCAGTGTCAAGCCGCTGCTGCTTGCAGCCACCGGCCCCAGCCCGTTACGGGTGGCCATCCCGGTATCCGAGCCGGTCATGGGCCATGCCCTGGCCAGCCCGCGCCAACAACGTGGGCAAGCGCCCCCGTTGAGCTGATGCTCCGCGCCTAGGCGCCCGCGCTTCACCCCCTCTCTTTTCAGCCCGTCTCTGCATGCGCCCGCGCTTGCGGTGTTGACGACTGCAGCCTGCATTTCCTTGTTCGAGGTATTCCCATGGCCCTGCGCCAGCGCCACCGTGTGTCCGTTTCCCGCCAACTGCTCAGCCTCGCCGTGCTCGGCGCCCTCAGCGCCAGCGCGCATGCCAGCGGTAGCGGCGCACCTACCACGCTGGACAAGGTGGTCGTCACCGCCAGCGGCTTCGAGCAGAAGATCACCGACGCGCCGGCCAGCATCAGCGTGGTCAGCCGCGAAGAACTGGCACTGCGTCCCTACACCAGCCTGGTCGATGCGCTGCGCGACGTGGAAGGCATCGACGTCGGCATGGAAACCACCGACAAGAACGGCCGCGCCACCATTTCCATGCGCGGCATGCCGTCCGAATACACGCTAGTGCTGATCGATGGCCGCCGCCAGAGCAACGTCGGCAATCTGTACCCGAACAACTTCGGTGGCGGCCAGTTCGCCTACATGCCGCCGTTGGATGCAGTGGAACGCATCGAAGTAGTGCGCGGCCCGATGTCGACCCTGTACGGCGCAGATGCCATGGGCGGGGTTATCAACATCATCACCCGCCGCAACCAGAGCGAATGGCACGGCTCGGTGACGCAGGGTCTCACCGTGCAGCAGGAAGACGCGTTCGGCGACGCCCGCACCACCGACCTGTACCTGAGCGGCCCGCTGATCCAGGACCGTCTGGGCATGACCGTGCGCGGCAGCTGGTACGACATCGACGAATCGCGTCCGGAATGGGATTCGCTGCCGCTGCCCGATGGCAGCCAGTGGGAACGTGCGCTCGGCTTTGGCGGCGGCGGCAAGGCCGTGGCCAATACCAACTGGAACAGCGGCATCCGCCTGAACTTCAAGGCCAGCGAAAACCACGACCTGTGGCTGGACTACGACGTCTCGCGCCAGAAGTACGACAACAGCAAGGGCCAGACCGGCACCCTGGACAGCGCCGAAAGCCTGTGGCGCAGCGGTGTGGCGACCATTCCCAATGGCAACGGTGGCACCACCACCCGCCGCGTGGTGCAGCCGCGCGTTGGCTATACCGCCTACCAGCGCTATGAGCTGGACCAGCTGGCGCTGACCCACCAGGGCCGCTACGACTTCGGCACCTGGCAGACCAGCCTGTCGCGTACCCAGAGCAACAACCTGGGCCGCTCGCTGCCGCTGACCCTGGCCGAGCGCGCCGACCTGCAGAACCTGTGGAACGATGTCTGCCAGCGCCGCGGCCAGGCCGCCAACTGCAACATGGCCAGCGGCAACCTGTCGGTGCTCAATGATGCCGAACGCGCCCGCCTGCAGGCCTTCCTGCCGCGCCCGTTGCGCACCATGGAACTGGATGCAATGGTGCTGGACACCATGCTCGAACTGGGTTTCGATGCGCACAAAGTCACCGTCGGTGGCCAGTACAACAACACCGACATGACCGACGGCGTATTCGGCATGGACGGTGGCGGCTACCGCGACAACGTCAAGCAGAAGCACCGCACCTGGTCGGTGTTTGCCGAGGACAACTGGTCGCTGACCGACGCGCTCACCGCCACCTTCGGCCTGCGCTATGACCACCACAACATCTTCGGCAGCCATGTCAGCCCGCGCGCCTACCTGGTGTGGAATGCCAGCGATGCGTGGACCGTCAAGGGCGGCGTCAGCACCGGCTACAAGACCCCGCGTCCGGATCAGCTGTTTCCCGGCGTGACCGGTTTCGGCGGCCAGGGTGTGATCCCGATGGTGGGCTCGCCCAACCTGAAGCCGGAGACCAGCACCAACTACGAAATCGCCACCTATTACGACGGCGGCCGCTGGGGCTTCAACGCCACCGCCTTCCTCAACCGCTTCGACGACAAGATCGCCAGCGGCGGCAGCTTCGCCAACTGCGAAGTGGCACCGGCCAACAGCGGCTACTGCGTGGACGTGGGCCCGGGCTGGGCAGCGTTGGGTTACAGCGTTTTCAGCCAGAGTGTGAACCTGGACAAGGCCGAAACCCGCGGCGTTGAGCTGGCCAGCCATGTGGACCTGCTGGACAACCTGCAGCTGCGCGGTAACTACACCTACACCAAGAGCGAGCAGACCAGCGGCGCCACCAAAGGCCAGCCGATCGCCGGCAACCCGGCCAAGCACATGGCCAATGCCAGCCTCAACTGGCAGCTCAACGACGCCATCAGCCTGAGCTTGATCGGCGAAGGCCGTTACGACCGTTACCGCGACACGCTGGTATCCAACGTCGGCGGCGTCAGCAGCTCGACTGTTCGTTACTACGAGGACTACACCACCTTCCACCTGGGCGGCAGCTGGAAGCTCAACGACTGGCTGACGGTCAACGCGCGCGTCAACAACCTGTTCGACAAGGACTTCGTCTCGCAGTCCTGCATCCTGAGCTCGCCCAGCGAGTACAGCTGCGTCGACGACTATGCGGTGAAGGAACAGCGCCGCAGCTACTGGCTGTCGCTCAACGCGAAGTTCTGATGGGTGCAGCTGGCACGGGTAGCGCTGAGCGCTTGCCCACCCGCCTGTCAACGCCGCAGCCCCACAAACGTTTCCAGCACAGGCAACACCGCTCCCTCCCTTTCACGCAGTGAAGGGGAGGGTTGGGGAGGGGTAGCTTTTGACTTGGCTTCTTGGCTTTACGCGAAGAACCAGAACAACAGCCAGATCAAAGGCTACCCCTCCCCAACCCTCCCCTTGCCTCCGGCATAGGGAGGGGGCGTAGCACGGCACAAATTGCGAATCATTCTCATTAGTGCTTTAATCGTCGTCCTTCAACACCCCTGATACCCGTGTCCGCAGACCGCAGCGCCGCCACTACCGTGCAACAACAAGCCAGTCGTGGATTCTGGTTGCGCACCTTGCATCAGTGGCACTGGATCAGCTCGGCGGTCTGCCTGATCGGCATGCTGCTGTTCTCCCTGACCGGCATCACCTTGAACCACGCGTCCAAGATCGAAGCCAAGCCGCAGGTGCAGAACCTGCAGCTGGAATTGCCTGCGCCCGTACTCAAGGCTCTGGGCGAGCGCGAAGAAGGCAACGCGCCGCTGCCGGCACGGGTGGCCGATTGGTTGTCCAACCGTCTCGAGGTCTCCATCGGCAGCCGTGAAGCCGAGTGGTCGCCGGAAGAAATCTATCTGTCCATGCCCGGCCCCGGCAGTGATGCCTGGTTGAGCATCGACCGCGAAACCGGTGCGGTGGAATTCGAGAAAACCCGCCGAGGCTGGATCTCGTATTTCAACGATCTGCACAAGGGCCGCAATGCCGGACCGGGCTGGGGCTGGTTCCTTGACGTGTTCGCGGTGGCCTGCCTGGTGTTCTGCATCACCGGCCTGTTCCTGCTGCATCTGCATGCGCGGCAGCGGCGCATGACCTGGCCGCTGGTCGGCCTGGGTTTGCTGATCCCGCTTCTGATCGCCCTGCTCCTCATCCATTGACCGTCGTCCTTCCCGGAGTCGCACCATGCGCGTCACCCTGACCATCGCCCTGAGCGGCCTGATCGCCACCGCTCCTGCCGCCTACGCCGCCAGCCTCGACGTCAACGTCGAAGTGCCCAAGCTCAACGTGGCCGAGTACCACCGCCCGTATGTCGCGGTGTGGATCGAAGGTGCCGACCAGCAGGTCGCCGCCAACCTGTCGGTCTGGTACCAGCTCAAGGACACCGCCGAAGGCCATGGCACCAAGTGGCTGCCGGACCTGCGCCAGTGGTGGCGCAAGAGCGGCCGCACCCTGCAGGTGCCGGTGGATGGCGTGACCGGCCCGACCCGTCCGGTCGGCAAGCACCAGCTCAGCTTCAGCGACCGCCAGCCGCAGCTGCGCGCCCTGCCCGCCGGCCAGTACACGCTGGTGGTGGAAGCGGCGCGCGAAGTCGGCGGCCGCGAGCTGGTCAAGATTCCCTTCAGCTGGCCGGCCCGCGCTGTCCAGAACGGCAGCGCCCAGGGCAGCACCGAACTCGGTGCCGTCACCCTCGCCGTCAAGCCCTGATCCCCCTTTCCAACGGAGCCAACCGATGAAGCGTTCCCTCCTGCTTGCTGCCATCCTCGCCGCCGCGCTGCCCTTCTCCGCCGCCGCGCACAAGGCCTGGCTGCAGCCATCGCAGACCGTGATTGCCGGCACCAACCCGTGGATCACCGTGGATGCGGCTGTATCCAACGACCTGTTCTACTTCAACCATGTGCCGCTGCGCCTGGACAACCTGGTGATCACCGCACCGGACGGCAGCACCGTGCAGCCGCAGAACGTGGCCACCGGCAAGTACCGCAGCGTGTTCGACGTGGAACTGACCCAGCAGGGCACCTACCGCCTGGCCAACGTCAACGCCGGCCTGATGGCCAACTGGCAGGAAGACGGCAAGCCCAAGCGCTGGCGCGGCAACGCTGCAACGTTCGCCACCGAAGTGCCGAAGGATGCCAAGGAACTGAAGGTCTCCGAGACCGCCGGTCGCGTTGAAACCTTCGTCACCAACGGCAAGCCGAACGACACCGCGCTCAAGCCGACCGGCAAGGGCATGGAGCTGGTCGCTGTGGGCCATCCGAACGATCTGTTCGCCGGCGAGCAGGCCAAGTTCAAGCTGCTGGTCGACGGCAAGCCGCACGCAGGCCTGGAAGTGGAAATCACCCGCGGTGGTACCCGTTACCGCAACGCCCAGGAAGAGATCAAGGTGACCACCGACGCCAATGGCGAGTTCTCGGTGACCTGGCCGCAGGCTGGCATGTACTGGCTGGAAACCGGCACCGAGGACAACAAGACCTCGATCCCGCAGGCCAACGTGCGCCGCCTGAGCTACGTCGCCACGCTGGAAGTGCTGCCGCAGTAATGCACCGCTCAAAGCCCCTCGCCCGCCGGGAGAGGGGTTGGGGTGAGGGCAAGGCCGGAGCCGAGTTCCTGAAGCCTGCAATCGGTCGAAAAAGAGCAAACGCTTCCCCTCATCCGCCCCTTCGGGGCACCTTCTCCCGTAAACGGGAGAAGGGACACCGCCTAGCCGATCATTTCCGATGTCCTCCAACTCCGACATCGCCGCCCTTGGCGGCCACACCATGGGCACCAGCTGGAGCGTCAAGCTGGTCGCCGCGCGCAGCCGTGACCTGCATCCGCTGCATGCCGGCATCCAGGCCGAACTGGACCGAGTCGTCGCGCAGATGAGCACCTGGGAAGCCGACTCTGACATCAACCGCTACAACCGCGCCGCCGCTGGCACCTGGCATGCGCTGCCCGATGATTTCTGGAACGTACTCAGCACCGCACGCGATATCGCCGAGCGCAGCAACGGTGCCTTCGATCCCACTATCGGCCCCTTGGTCGCGCTGTGGGGTTTCGGTGCGGATGCCGCTGCGCAGGCCGTACCCGATTCCGCGCAGCTGGCCGAAGTTGCTGCACGCTGCCAATGGCAGAAGCTGCAACTGGATCCACAAACACAAAGTGCCCTGCAACCCGGCGGCCTGCAGCTGGACCTGTCGGCCATCGCCAAGGGTTATGGCGTGGATCTGGTCAGCCGCTGGCTGCAGCGCGCCGGTGTCGCCGCAGCACTGGTCGAAGTAGGCGGCGAACTACACGGCTACGGCCTGAAACCCGACGGTCAGCCCTGGCGCGTGCTGGTTGAATCCGCTCCGGAAGAAGATGCTGGTGCCGACTATCCGCCGCGCGTACTGGCACTGGACGACCTTGCGGTCGCCACTTCAGGCGACCGCTGGCACCACTTTGAACGCGATGGCGTGTCCTACAGCCACACCCTGGATCCGCGCAGCCATGCACCGGTCAGCCGCGCCGCAGCTGCGGTCAGCGTAATTGCGCGCGATGCGATGCACGCCGATGCCTGGGCCACCGCACTGACCGTGATGGGCGCCGATGAAGGCCTGGCCTTTGCCAATCACCATGATCTGGCTGCACGCTTCATCACCCGCACCAGCACCGGCCTGATCGAAACCATGAGCCCCGCCTTCCAGCGCTATCTGGACGCCAGCGCGCAATGAACCCCAATCGCTCCATGCGCGCCCTGCTTGGCAACCTCGGTGTTGGTCTGGTCCTGCTGTTGATCGCCCTGTTCCTGCTGCGCCTGCATCTTAGCGAAAGCTGGTGGAACGCGCCGCCACTGATGCCGCAATGGTGGGCAGCGCTGGCCGCGCTGTTGGTCTACGCAGTTGCCTGCTTCGCGCTGTGGTGGCGCACCCGTCAACGCGACGACGATGCTGGCGACAGCAGCGAACCGCCGATCCTGGTGGTATGGGCCAGCCAGACCGGGTTCGCGCAGCAACTGGCCCAGCGCACGGCGGCACAGCTGCGTGCTGCCGGCCACAAGATCCGCCTGCGCGCGATCGACCAGGTGGACGCAGCGCTGCTGGACAGCAGCCGCCAGGCCTTGTTCGTCGCCAGCACCACCGGCGAAGGCGATCCGCCCGATCACGCCCTCGCCTTCCTGAGCCGGGTGATGCCACAGCCGCTGAAGCTGGCACAGCTGCAGTACGCGGTACTGGCATTGGGCGACAAAACCTACGACCAGTACTGCGCGTTCGGCCATCAACTCGATGACTGGTTGCGTGCGCAGGGTGCACAGCCGCTGTTTGACACCGTGGAGGTCGACAACGCCGATGCAGAAGCGCTGCGCCATTGGCAGCAGCTGCTGGGCCAGCTCGGCGGCTCGACCGCCGACGCCACTGACTGGAGTGCGCCGGCCTACCAATCCTGGTTGCTGCGCAGGCGCGAGATGCTCAATCCCGGCAGCATCGGTGGCAAGGTGTTCCACCTGCAACTGCAACCGGCGGACGGCAAGCTGCCCACCTGGCAGGCCGGCGACATCGCCGAAATCGGCCCGCGCCAATCCGCGCCTGCGGTGACGCACTGGCTGCAGACGCATGGCTTCGATGCGGCCGCGGTACTTGCCGATGGCCGCCTGCTGCGTGACGCCCTTGCCGTGTCGCATCTGCCCGACAGCTGCGACACCCGCGATGCCGACGCACTGGCTGCCAACCTCACGCCGCTGCCGCATCGTGAGTATTCGATCGCATCGATGCCAAGCGACGGCAGCCTGCAGCTGATGCTGCGGCGGCAGCTGCGCCCGGATGGCACCCCTGGCCTGGCCAGCGGCTGGCTCTGCGACTACACGGCTATCGGCGACAGCATTGATCTGCGCCTGCGCAGCAACAGCAACTTCCATCCGCCCCGCAACGATGCGCCACTGATCCTGATCGGCAACGGCACCGGCATCGCCGGCCTGCGTGCGCATCTTCGCGCCCGCATCGATGCAGGCGCACGCCGCAACTGGCTGCTGTTCGGCGAACGCAACGCGGCGCATGACTTCCACTTCGGCGACGAGCTGCGGCAATGGCAGCGTGAGGGTGGAATCGAGCGTCTGGATGCGGTTTTCAGCCGCGATCCCGGTCAGTTCCACTATGTGCAGGACGCGCTGGCCGCGCACAGCACTGTGCTGCAGCAATGGCTGGAGGACGGCGCCACCCTGCTGGTCTGCGGCAGCCTGCAGGGCATGGCCCCGGCGGTGGACAAGGTCATCATCGACACGATTGGCGCCGAAGCACATCAGGCCCTGCGCATTGCCGGCCGCTACCGCCGCGACGTCTACTGAATGTAGCGCCGAGCCATGCTCGGCAAAGCAGCCCCGTAGTGCCGAGCCATGCTCGGCAGAAGCCTTACAAGCAATCCCACCCGTAGTGCCGAGCCATGCTCGGCAGAAGCTTTCCCGGTAATGCCCATGCCGAGCATAGCTCGGCACTACAGGTTAAGCCTTGCGCTGTTGGTTCTTTGGCTTCGCGGCTTACGCCGCTCCTACACAACCGGCGTCAGCCGTATCGCCAACAGCTCGCCACCGCCACTTAAGGTGTAACGCTGCCGTTCGCCGGACCCCAGCCACGCGGTATCACCGGCCGACAGCGCCGGCAATTCATTACCCTCGAATACGGCTTGGCCGGCCAACAGGTGGATGGCCCACGCGGCCTGTGGCTCGGTGAAGAACAACATGTTGCCCACCAGCGGCCGATGCAGCAGTTCGGCCTGCAGGGCATCACGCCGCCACATCAGATTGAAATCCTGGGTCACACCGTCGACCAGCTCGCCGACAATGTCTTCTTCGCCGGCAAAACGCAGGCGTTGATAGGGCGGCAGCAGGGTTTCGCAACGCCCATCGGCGAAGCGCAAGCGCAGACCTTCGCCCTGCAGCAACACCAGCTCACGCTCGACGCCGGGGAAAGCAGAGAACGCCGCGTCCTGTTCGATCTCGGCGATGGACAGGCGCAGCTGCCAGTCGCCCTGCTCCGGCAGACGCAGGATCTCGCGCGTCCAACCCAGGCCATTGCGCCAGCGCTCGCGCTGGTAGAGCGCGGCAGGGATAACGCGGGTAGGAGAGTTCAATGTATGCATCGGCCAATGATGCCATCAGCGCGGATCTGTAGGAGCGGCAGATGTGTAGGAGCGGCGTAAGCCGCGAAGCCACAAATCCAACAGCGCAGAGCAAAGCCAACCCCTCCCCAACCCTCCCCTTGCCTTCGGCAAAGGGAGGGGGCTCAAGCGCCCCCTGCGCTTCGCGCAAGGGAGGGGCTCAAGCCCTTACTTCGGCATCGCCAGATTTTCGGCCATCAGCGGCTTGCCCGCACGTGGGGTGGTGGCGATCACTGCATCGGCTGGCAAAGCCGTGCCCTTGTCCAGGCGTGCCTGCACCCGATCCAGGGCCTCATACACATACGGCAGCAGCGGCAGATAACGCGAGCCATAATCCGGCAGTCCGAGGAAACCATCGAAGTGCTGCACATGCTGCACCTTCCAGTAGCTCACCTCGCGCCCGGCCGCCTTGGCTGCCGCCGCATACGGTGCGCTGCTGAAAGCCGGCGGAATCAGGCCATCGTCGGCACCGTGTACCACCATCACCGGCAGGCCCTTGCGCGGCAGACCCGCATGCGTGGCCTGGATACCAGCCTGCACACGCTTGGCGTCTTCACCCTGCCCGTCCCACAGAGCACGCAGGCACTTCAGGCCGGCATAGGTCAGGTCCGGCAAGGCCACCTTGCTGTCGAGCAGTCCCACGCCGGCACCCGGCGGAATGCCGCTGCCGTCGGAGACCCACGCAGCGCGCTCAATGGCGGTTGCCGCGCGCGGCGAGAAATCCGGGTTCTGTGCGGCAAAGTTGAATCCGCAGGGATGCTCGCCAACGCCATAGCGGCCATAGGCCGAGGCATACGTCGCCGAGATCGCGCGCCACAGATCAAAGCCGGTGGACAAGGCGCCAGCACGCAGCGATTCGTCGGTCCAGCCCTTGCTCAGCATCAGCTCGTAGGCCGACCTGGCCTGCGCTGCCGGTGTCGCACCGCTGATCACACCCTCGGCTGCCAGGCTCGCACAGCGCACGGCGGCGCCGGCCTGCAGTGCGGCGGTCATCGGCGGCTGCGGCAGGTTGCTCATGTGCAGCTGCGCGCACGGCATCAACAACGCCGCCTCGGTGCTGTAATCGTAGAGCGCACGTGCACCGGTGCCGCTGGAATAGACGCTGGGTTCACCGGCCACCACCGCATCCAGCCAGTCACCTTCCAGCTCGGCCGCACGCAGCACCGCGCCGCCGCCGTTGGAGATGCCCACGGCAATGATGCGGGTGTTCTCGAAAGTGAAGGGCGCTGCCTGCGGATAGGCCTGTGCCAACGCCAACAGCGCGAACTCGGCCGCCTGTTTTACGTGGCGCCCCCAGTCGGCTTCCGGGTTGTCCTTGGAATGCGCATGCTTGAAGGCGACACCCGCTGCATTGATCGGCGCATCCGGCACGAACGCAAGGTCGCTGACTTCACCCAGGGCACCGATGGTGCCGTTGGCACGTACACCCATCTGCGCGTTCAGATCGTAGTAGTCACTGCCGGCGCCCTTGTCGGTATAGACCACCGTACAGCCCTTGGGCAGGCCCCAGGCAGCGGCGACCGAGACCGCGCCATAGATGCCACGCGAGCCCGATGCCGGTGCGACCAGCACACAGCGTTTGGCGGTATCAAAGTTGTCCGGAATCTGCGCCAGCACGCGATGCGGCTGGCTGGCACCGGGCAGGCGTGCGAACGCCGCATACTCGCGGCCCGGCACGTTCTGCAGGCTGCCGAACAGTTCGCCGTAACCACCGCCCGGGGCGAGGTCGGCAATGCCGCGCCAGCTGCCCCACATCGCGCGGCGGCGCAGCTCATCCACGGTCGGTGCGCTGGCATCGGCAAAGGCCGGCGGCGCCATGCTGCGCAGGCCGGCCAGGCCCAGCCCGGCGGTAAGCAGGTCATCGCTGCCGCGATGTTCGCTGCGGAGTTCGTTGCTGAACATGGAAGACTCCACGGGCTTGGACGCTGGGCCGCTGGCACAGGAGGCCAGGCTCAGTCCGACAAATAGGCCGCAGGCGGCGCGCAATAGGGATTGGCTCATGGACGCACCCTAGCAGAGCAACCACGGCCGGCTCATCGTACTTAAGTACCACACGCTTTTAGCGCGGCGGCTGCTACGTTTCCACCATCCCCTATAGCATCGGAGTCCCCCATGGACCGCTTCCTGCAAGACCGCACCGCATTGGTGACCGGCAGCACCTCCGGCATCGGCCTGGCCATCGCCCAGGCACTTGCCAATGCTGGCGCCCGCGTGGCCATCAACGGGCTGGGCACGCCCGAGCAGATCGATACGGCGTTGGCCAGCGTCACCGACGCCGGCAGCGAGGCGCGGCACTTCGATGCCGACCTGCGCAAACCCGACCAGATCGCCCACATGCTCGAAGCCGTGCAGGCCTGGGGCAACATCGACATCCTGGTCAACTGCGCCGGTATCCAGCACGCCGCACCGCTGGCCGAACAGCCGCCGCAGAAGTGGGACGACATCATCGCCATCAATCTCAGCGCTGCCTTCCACACCATGCAGCATGCGCTGCCGGGCATGGCCGAACGCGGCTACGGCCGGGTGGTCAATATCGCCTCGGTGCACGGCCTGGTTGCCTCGAAGAACAAGGCACCGTATGTGGCCAGCAAGTTCGGCATCGTCGGCCTGAGCAAGGTGGCCGCGCTGGAATATGCCGCTGCCGGCAACCGTGAAAGCGGTGGCGTCACCGTCAATTGCGTCTGCCCGGGTTGGGTGGAAACGCCGTTGATCGAACCGCAGATCCAGGCCCACCGCAATGGCGGCAGCCGCGACGACGGCGTGCGTGCCCTGCTCGAAGAAAAGCAGCCCAGCCTGCGCATGTCGCTGCCGGAAGACATCGGCGCGATGGTGGTGTGGCTGTGCCGCCGCGAGTCGCACAATCTCACCGGCGCAGCAATGCCGATGGACGGCGGTTGGACAGCGCAGTAAGCCAGGAACTAGTTGTCAGGAATCAGGAACCAGGAACCAGTAACAGCAGAGCAACGCAACATCTGTTGCGTGCCTTTGCCTTCTCTCTATTACCTGGTTCCTACCCGCTGGTTCCTGACCTTTACGTTGAGAGATTGATTTTGACTTCGAGTGCGCATCTACTGGTTCCTGTTTCCTCGCCACTCGTTCCCAGCCTTATGCCCAGCTTGTTGATTGCCGACGATCACCCCTTGTTCCGCGCTGCCCTGCGGCAGGCGGCCAGCGAGGCCGTCAGCGAGCTGCAGGTGCGCGAGGCCGAATCACTGGAAGGTGTGCTGGCGGCCCTGGATGCGGCGCCGGACACCGACCTGATCCTGCTCGACCTGCATATGCCCGGCAATCACGGGCTGGCCGGGCTGGCCGCTATCCGCGCACAACACCCTGGGGTGGCGGTGATCGTAGTCTCGGCCAATGATGACCCGCGAGTGGTGCGGCGCGCGCTTGACCACGGTGCCGCCGGCTATCTGCCCAAGAGCTCGGGTTTGAATGAGCTGCGCGAAGCAATCCGCAGCGTCATGGCCTGCGAGCAATGGCTGCCGGCTTCGCTGCGCGCGGCGGTATCGCGTGCGCAGTCGTCCAGCCATGACAGCGAACTGGCCGCACGCCTGGCCAGTCTGTCACCGCAACAGTTCCGGGTATTGGCGCTGGTTGCCGAAGGCCTGCTCAACAAGCAGATCGCCGACCGCCTGGATGTGCAGGAACGCACGGTCAAGGCCCACCTGTCGGCCATCTTCGAGCGGCTTGGAGTGCGCAACCGCACCCAGGCCAGCGTGGTGCTGCGCGAACTGGAACTGAGCGATCCAGCGCGCCAGGCGGTGTAACCACCGCTGTTGATTCGTGTGGGAGCGGTGTAAACCGCGAAGCTGACGCACAGACCGCCGCAGCAGGATCGATCACACGCATTCCTGATCGCACGTCACTACAACGGCGCCGTTGTCAGCTTCGCGGCTGATGCCGCTCCTACGAGCCCGTGCTCCGAGTTGTTGCCTTGTGCAGCAGCATGCCAGCCAGCATTGCCGGCACAAACCACAGCGCCTCCGGTGACAACACGCCCAGGCCCACCAGCGCAGGCCCCGGGCAGTAGCCGGCCAGTCCCCAGCCAATGCCGAACAAGGCCGCACCGATCAGCAATGGCCGGTCGATATGGCGCAGATCCGAGATCTGGAAACGCTCAGCCAATACCGGCGCCGGCCGCCGCAGCACGAAACGGAACAGCAGCATCGTGGTGCCGACAGCACCGCCCAGCACGAACAGCAGGGCCGGATCGAAATCGCCTAACACATCGAGGAAACCGAGGATGCGCAGCGGATCGGTCATGCCTGACAGCGCCAGGCCCACGCCGAACAACGCGCCGGAAACCAGTGCCGCCAAGGTGATACGCGAGGTACTCATGCCACATGCCTGACGATGTAGGTGGTCAAAATCGCCGTCGCCATGAAGGTCAGCACGGCAGCGAACGAACGCACGGACAAGCGCCCCAAACCACAGACACCGTGGCCGCTGGTACAGCCATTGCCCATGCGGGTGCCAAACCCAACCAGCAAGCCGGCTGTTACCAGCAGCAACGGCGGGAAACCCTGGCGCGGCGTATAGGCGCCGGGTACCAGCCACAGGTACGCGGCGCCGGCACCGATCAGCCCGATCAGGAATGCGGCCCGCCAGGCCACGTCGCCGCTGCGCGGCATCAGCACACCGCCGACGATGCCGCTGATACCGGCGATACGGCCGGTCAGCCATAGCAGCAAGGTGGCGGCCAGGCCGATCAATACGCCACCGGCCAGCGCGGTCATCCAGGTACTCATGACGTGTGCCCGATCTGGTCCAGGGGCAAGCGCAGGTAGCGCACGCCATTGGCATCCGGCTCGGGCAAGCGCCCACCGCGGATATTCACCTGCAAGGCAGGCAGGATCAGCTTCGGCACCGGCAAGGTGGCATCACGCTGCTCGCGCATCTGCACGAAGGTGGGCGCGTCGGTGCCGTCCTTGAGATGCAGATTGTGCTGCTTCTGCTCGTCGATGCTGGTCAGTGCATGGGCCTCCCGGCGCGTGCCCGGATAGTCATGGCACAGGAAGATGCGGGTATCGCCGGGCAGCGACAGGATCCGCTGTATCGATGCATACAGGCGTTGCGCGTCACCGCCGGGGAAATCACAGCGGGCGGTGCCGGTGTCGGCGGCAAACACTGTATCGCCGACAAATGCGGCATCACCGATCACGTAGGTCAGGCCGTCATCGGTATGCCCCGGCGTGGCAATCACCCGCGCATTCAATGCGCCGACGTTGAAGGTGTCGCCGTCGTCGAACAGCCGGTCGAACTGGTGCCCGTCGGCAATGAATTCATCGCCCAGGCCGAACAGCGCCTTGAAGTGCTGCTGCACCTGCACGATGCCGCGCCCGATCGCGACCGGCGCCTGCAGTTGATCCGCCAGATAGCCCGCCGCACTGAGATGGTCGGCATGCGCATGGGTTTCCAGGATCCATGCAACGGTCAGCAGCTTGCTGCGCACGAACGCCAGCAGCACATCAGCTGATGCCGTGCTGGTGCGCGCGCCTGCCGGCTCGTAATCCAGCACCGGATCGATGATGACCGCCATGCCGCCGGTCTGGTCGTAAACCACATAACTGAAGGTACCCGTGTCCTTGTCGTAGAACGGTTCGACCAAGGGGGATGAGATCTGCGTCTGGCTCATTTTGAGGCCTCGCTTTTAATTTAGCTTTTTCTAAACTAAACTAGTCATCCACAAAGTTCAAGCACGAGCCGCACGCCCTTGATGCCCGCTTCAGACATGGATATGGAACAGATGCAGGTGCATGCCGAACAGGCCGCGCAGCTGCTCAAATCGCTGGCCCACCCGGCCCGGCTGCGGGTGCTGTGCCGGCTGGTGGAAGGTGAGGCCTCGGTGGGCGAATTGCAGGCCGGCGTTGGTCTGTCGATGTCGGCGCTGTCGCAGCACCTGGCGGTGATGCGCGATGCGCAGCTGGTCAGCACGCGCCGTGAAGCGCAGAGCATTTTCTATGCGCTGGCCGACAGCCCGGCAATGGGCGTGATGCAGGCCTTGCATGCAGCCTATTGCGGGAAAGCCAGCGGCTAAGCTTCAAGCATTCGACAATGCACGCGGGGCCCGTAGCCCGGGTAAGCGCAGCGCACCCGGGGGTATCGCAAGGTTCTCCCGGGTGCGCTGCGCTTACCCGGGCTACCTAAAAAATGCGCGTACCTAAGACTCGCGCCGCCCCGCATCTGGTCTCAGCGCATCGGCCGCCAACAGCCGATCAAGAATCGATTTCAGCGCAAGCGGACGCACCGGCTTGTGCAGCAGCGTCAGTCCCTGCTCCAAAACTTCGCGGCGCGTGCCCAGGCTGTCGTCGGCACTGAGGATCAGGGTTGGGCGCGCGCCAAAGCGTTCGCCCAACCGCAGCTGCAGGGCGGTACCGGTATCGCCGTCATCCAGGTTGTAGTCGAACAACCACAAACTGGCGGGCAATGCCTGCAATGCTGCCACCGCCTGTGTTTCGCCGGCGGCCTCGGCCACGTTGTAGCCCCAGCCACGCAACAGACCGGCCAGGCCCTGCAAGGCCGCCGGATCGTTGTCGACCAACAGCACCGATACGCCACCCGAAGTCGCCGCGTTGCGCAGGTGCGGCGTAGCGGCCATTTGTGGCGAAGCCACATGTTGCAGCGATACCGAGAACACCGTACCTCGCCCTTTTTCACTGCGTAGACGCAGCGGCGCATGCAGCAGGCCGGCAATGCGATCAGCAATGGCCAGGCCCAGACCGAGCCCTTGCCCGCTGCTGTCCTCGCCACGCCGGAACTCCTCGAAAATCCGCTGCTGTTCCTGCTTGGCGATGCCCGGCCCGGTGTCATGTACCTCAACGCGCAGCTGCTGGCCCTCGCGGCGCACCCCCAGCAACACGCCACCCGCACTGGTGTAGCGCACCGCGTTGGCGAGGAAGTTCTGCAGCACCCGGCGCAGCAGTTGCGGGTCGCTGTTGACCCAGGCGCGGGTGGGCACATAGTGGAAATCAAGACCGCGCGCGGTGGCCAGCGCACGGAACTCGGAGACCAGCGGATCCAGCACTTCGGCCAAGGGCAGATCACGCGCCTGCGGCACCAGCCCACCGGCTTCCAGCCGCGACATGTCGAACAAACCGGTCAGCAGATCGGTGGTTGAATCCAGCGCACCGCGGATCTGCATCACCGTCTGTTGCTGCTGGCTGGATTCCACCTGCTGCGCCAGCGTATCGGTGAACAGATGGGCGGCATGCAGCGGCTGCAGCAGGTCGTGCCCCACCGCGGCCAGGAAGCGGCTCTTGGCATCGTTGGCGCGCTCAGCCTCGCGCTTGGCCGACTCCAGCAAGGCGGTGCGTTCGCCCACGCGTTGTTCCAGCGTTTCGTTGCTGCGCTTGAGCTCGCGCTCGCTGCGGCGAAACGCGGTGACATCGGTGAAGGTGGCCACAAAACCGCCGCCCGGCATCGGGTTGCCGCGGATCTCGACAATCTTGCCATCCGGAAACACCCGCTCGGTCAAATGCGGCGTGCCAGCGCGCATGAAGGCCAGCCGCCGGTCCACCGCACGCTCGTCGCCACCGCGCGCAGGCATTGCCTGCAATGCCCAGCGGGTCAGATCAACAATTGGGCGGCCCACCTGCAGCAGTTCATCGGGGAATCCAAACATGCGCGCATATGGCCGGTTCCACGCCACCAGCCGCTGCTCGCGGTCGATCACGCTGATGCCCTGGCTCATGTTCTGCAACGCCGCCTGCAACACCTGCTGACTGAAGCGCAGATCCTGGGAGGCTTCGCTGACGATGGCCGCTACCGTCGCCAGCTCACGTCCCTCGCGTCGTGCCGCGTCCAGCAACAAGCGTGCGGAGGCCGCACCCAGCACCGCTGACAATTCCCGTTCAACACTGGCCTCGATGGCTGCAGGAACGGCGCCAGTGCGCGGCGCATCGGCCAGCAGGCGCTGCACGCGCTCATACGGCAGGAAACGACGGCCGGCATCGCGCAGGGTTTCGGCGTCGAGATTGCGACTGATGCGGTCCGGCGTATCACGCCGCCAGGCCATCGACAGCAGCGTCACCGCCGTGCCGACAAACAGGCTGGCACCCACCGCACGGCCCAGCGGCGTCCAGCCGGTCAAGCCGAACAAGCCCTGCGGCGCGAGCCACTGCCAACCGAACGGGCCCTGCAGCAGCCACGCCGGCGCGCGCCCGCCGCTCTCCAGCAATGACGGCAACAGCAGCACCCAGGCCCAGGTGGCGAAACCGGCCAGCACACCCGCAATGGCCGCGCGCGGCGGCGTCTGCGGCCGCCAGATCGCAAAGGCCAGCACCGGCACCAAGGTGGCCATCGCCGAGAACGACACCGCGCCGATGTCGGCCAGCACGTTGCCGCCGCCAATCAGCCGGCTATAGCCCCAGGCCAGCAGCATGATCACGCAGATGCCCGCGCGCCGCAGCCACACCAGCTCGCGACGATGGTCGCCGCCGCCGGCACGTGCCCAGGCGCTGCGCAACAGGCCGGGTGCAAACCAGTGGTTGCCGATCATCAGACTCAAGGTCAGCGTGCTCACCACCACCATGCCGGTGGCCGCACTCAACCCACCGAGGAAAGCGAACAAGGCGACGCCTTCATGGCCCGCAGCGAACGGCAGCGCCAGGGTATACATGTCCGAGGGCACGCTGTTGCCGAGCAGCAGCGTGCCGGCGCGCGCCAAGGGCAGGATCGGCAACGCGATCAGCAACAGGTACAACGGAAACAGCCAGCGCGCAGTGCGCACATCAGCCGGATCGCGGCACTCCACCACGCCGACGTGGAACTGATGCGGCAGC
This sequence comes from Stenotrophomonas nitritireducens, assembly GCF_001700965.1. NCBI lineage: Bacteria > Pseudomonadati > Pseudomonadota > Gammaproteobacteria > Lysobacterales > Lysobacteraceae > Stenotrophomonas > Stenotrophomonas nitritireducens. The sequence goes on along the minus strand of NZ_CP016756.1, from coordinate 3,578,017 downwards.
AGAAACATTGCCAGCCCGCCAAGGATCACCAGCGGAATGAACCCGCCTTCCTGTGGATTGACCGGCGCTGGCAGCGTGGCAGGAACTCCTTTCAGGCCAAACCAGACAAATACTCCCAGCGCCAGCATCGCGCCCAGCTTGAACACCGACTCGGCAGCCATCGCCAGCACCAAGCCACGGTTGTGCTCGGAGGCATCGGCGCGGCGTGCACCGAACAACATCGCGAACAAGGCCATCGCCAACGCCACATACAAGGCGCTGTCGTGCCAGATGGAACCGGTCTGGCCGGCGTCTACCGCGCGCGAGGTGATCATGCCGAAGCTCATAGCCACCGCCTTGAGCTGCAGCGCGATATAGGGAATCAGGCCCAGCACGGTCACCAGCGTCACCGTCGCCGCCAACCAGGCATCACGTCCCAGCCGCGCGGCAATCAGATCGGCCAGCGAGGTGGCATTGGTTTCGCGCGCCAGCCGCACCAGCCGCATCATCACGCCGATGGCGAGCGCATAGAAAAGAATTGCGCCGACGAAAGTTGGCGGCAGCGGCCAACCGTGCCGCGCAGCCTGGGTGACGGTGCCATAGAACGTCCACGAGGTGCAGTGCACCGCCAGCGACAAGGTGTAGATATGCCGCCAGTGCCGCGCGAATGCCGTAGGCCGGCGTTCGCCGTACAGCGCCACGCCGAACATCAAGGCCAACCAGGCCAGACCCGCCAAGGCCACTGTTACCAGACTCAACATGGAAAGCGTTTCCCGGAAGCTGTTTGGCAGGATACGGAGTTAAGAGGGAAGGATGAAGCAGTGCATGGCTTGAGGCCTTTGCTTGAGGCCTTTGCTTGAAGCCCCTCTCCCCCCGGGAGAGGGGTTGGGGTGAGGGTGCGGGTCGCCAGGAGTTTGCTTTTTAGCTTTTTCATCAAAAGCCAGAGCTCGAAAGCCAACAGCAAAAGCTCCCCTCACCCCAACCCCTCTCCCGCAGGCGAGAGAGGGGCTTCAAGCACCAACACCAACACCAACAACAGCCAAAGCCACAGCCACAGCCACAGCCAAAGCCAAAGCCAAAGCCAAAGCATCAGCCACAGCAGCAGCCAAAACCAAAGCCAAATCAACTACCACAGCAACAACACCAGCAATCGCCACGACCTTCACTACAGCCGCAGCTACAACCAGCGCAGCAGCCACAAACAAAAAAGCCCTTCCCCGCTACGCGGGAAAGGGCTGCCTTGCGTTCCTGTCAGCTAGCCGTCACCGGCCCCCATGATCAGAAGTTGTAACGCACCGACACATACCAGTTGCGCGGCAGACCGTAATACGCGGTCTGGATGTTGCCGACGCTGGCGAACTCCTGGCCTTCGGTCTTGTACTGCTTGTCGGTCAGGTTGCGCACGCCTGCGCGGACCTGCCAGGTCAGCTGCGACGAATCCCACACGCCGTATGCGCCCACCAGGGTGTAAGCGTCCTGGCTCAGCACCTTGCGGTTGTCCACCGACAGCCAAGTGTCGCCGCGATAGGACACGTCGCCGCCAAAGGTCAGGCTGCCGTTGTCACCCAGCGAGAACACATGCTGCAAGGCCACGCGGGCCGTCCAATCCGGCGAGAACGGCACGTGGTCGTGGTTCACGCTCGGGTCGTAGCCGGCGTAGGACGGATCAAGGCGGAAGTCCTCGAAACTGTCGTACTTGGCATCCATCCAGCCCAACTGCGCGCTCAGCGTGGTGGCTTCGCCCAGCAGTGCACTGCCTTCCAGCTCGATGCCCTTGATGTTGAGCTTGGCTGCGTTCAACACCGGGAAAGTGCCCACGTCCTGCGAAACACGTGCCTGGAAATCGCTGTAGTTGCTGTAGAACGCAGTGGCGGTACCGCGCATGCGGTGGTCGGCCGAGCTGCCCTTCAGGCCCAGCTCGTAGGTCCACACGTGTTCCGGGTCGAACTTGGCGTGCTCGGTGTCATACACCGTATTGGCACGGCCGTTGAAGCCACCGGACTTGAAGCCACGATTGGCCGACACATAGCCCATCAGGTTGTCGCTGAACTCCTTCTGCAGGCTGATCGACGGCGTCACCGCGGTCCATGAGGCCTTCGCATCGAAGGCAACCGTGCCGTTCAAAGCAGTGAACGGTGCGCCCCAGAACGTGCTGGTGGTGCGGTCGTAGTCCTTCTTGTCCTTGGTCCAGCGCACACCGGCCGCCACGGTCCAGGTCGGCACGAATTCCCAGTTGACGTGGGCGAACGCAGCAACCGAAGTGGTGGTCAGGTCGTCACCGATGGTGCGCAGGAACGGCACGCCAGCGCCCATGAACGAGAACAGATCGTCGGCATAGGCTTCCTGGTACGACGGCACGTTCTCCTTCATGTAGTACGCACCAAAAGTGGCGTGCAGGTTGGAGCCATTGTCGTAATGCAGCTGGAATTCCTGGCTCTTCTGGTTCTGGTCCAGTGCCACCAGCACATCGCCCAGCTCGTATTCGGAAGCGTCGATGTCGATATACGACTTGGTCTTGAGCTTGCGATAGGAGCTGATGCTCTTGAGCATGAACTGCTCGTTGATCTCCCATTCCATCGCCAGCGAGGCGCCGGAATGCTTCAGGTACTGGCCTTCGCCGTCCTTGAACGAGGTCTGCGCGCGGCGGTTCCACTTGCCGGTTTCACCCGGCTGCAACACGATCACGCCAGCAGGTGCCAGGCTGGTCTGCAGCAGCGGCGCCATCGGCCGGCCCAGGGTCAGCGCAGCGTCCTGCTTGGTGGTATCCAGCGACAACACCGCACTGAAATTATCAGTCGGCTTGTAGGCCAGCTTCATGCGCAGGGCTTCGGTGTCGTCGTCGTTGTAGCGCTTGCCGGTGACCGCATCCTTGACGTAGCCGTCATTGGTGATCTTGGCACCGGCAATGCTGCCGGCCAGCGTGTCGCTGAGCTTGCCCGAAACATAGAAGCGGCCTTCCAGGCGACCGTAGTCACCGGCCGTCACTTCCACCGCGCCGCCTTCATTGTCGAAGGGGTTCTTGGTGGTCAGCTTGATCGCGCCGCCGGTGGAATTCTTGCCGTACAGCGTGCCCTGCGGGCCGCGCAGCACTTCCAGCTGCTGGATGTCGAACAGCGAGAAGAGCGCGCCATTGATGCGCGAGTAGTACACGTCATCGACATACATGCCCACGCCCGGGTCGAAGGTCTGCAGCGCGTCCGGCTGGCCGATGCCGCGGATGAAGACGTTGACGCTGTTGGCCGAACCACGGCCCTGGGCGATGTTCATATTGGGCACGGCGCCCTGCAGGCCTTCCACGGTCGAGGCCTGCAGATCCTTGATCTGCTCCTCGCCGAAGGCGCTGACCGCCACCGGCACGTCCTGGATGGACTCGGTGCGGCGGCGTGCGGTTACGGTTACTTCGTCCAGCTGCGTGGCCTGGGTGCCTGCCGGCACTGCCTGCTGCTCCTGCGCCTGCACGAATGCAGCCGGTGCCAACAGAATGCCACCGATGGCGATACTCAGATACTTGCGCTTCATTGGTCTCCCTCCTCCCGGGTATGACGTAGCGGCATACGAGTGCCGCCATGGAGCGCACGTTAAAGGAGCGTTAGCCAGCCGCGTATAGTCCCTTCGTACAGTGGGCCGGACCGCCTGCGGTGCTGATACTCGCCGGCACTGTGTATTGGCCGGGAGCCCTGAATGTCGTTTCTGATCGTATTGGCGGCCCTGTGCTTCCTGATGTTTGTCGCCTACCGCGGCTACAGCGTGATCCTGTTCGCACCGGTGGCGGCGCTGGGCGCGGTGCTGCTGACCGACCCCACGCTGGTGCAGCCGATGTTCACCGGCTTGTTCATGGACAAGATGGTCGGCTTCCTGAAGTTGTACTTCCCGGTCTTCGTGCTGGGCGCCGTCTTCGGCAAGCTGATCGAGGTGTCGGGCTTTTCCAAGTCCATCGTCAGCGCCACCATCAAGCTGGTGGGCGCCAAGCGCGCGATGCTGTCGATCGTGCTGGTCTGCGCCCTGCTCACTTACGGCGGCGTATCGCTGTTCGTGGTGGTGTTTGCGGTCTATCCGTTCGCCGCCGAGCTGTTCCGCCAGAGCAACATTCCCAAGCGCCTGATCCCGGGCACCATCGCGCTGGGCGCCTTCACCTTCACCATGGACGCGCTGCCGGGCACCCCGCAGATCCAGAACATCATTCCCTCGGCATTCTTCGGCACCAACAGCTGGGCTGCACCCTGGCTGGGTGTGATCGGCACGGTGGTGATCCTGATCCTGGGCATGAGCTACCTGGAATGGCGCCGCCGTGCGGCCATGCGCAATGGCGAAGGCTATGCCGGTGCCAACGAGGAACTGCGCAACGAACCAGAACCCTTCCAGGGCCAGAACCTGGCGCATCCGCTGGTGGCGATCGCGCCGTTGATCCTGGTGGGCGTGGCCAACTTCCTGCTCACCCGCTGGATCCCCGGCTTCTATGGTGAAACCCAATCCTTCGTGCCGGCGGTGATCGGCAACCCGGCACCGGTGGTGCAGGAAGTATCCAAGATGGCAGCCATCTGGGCCGTACAGGGCGCGTTGCTGCTGGGCATCCTCAGTGTCATCGCCTTCGCCTGGAAGCCGGTGGTCGCCTCGTTCGCCGAGGGCACCAAATCGGCCATCGGCGGCGCCATGCTGGCCTCGATGAACACCGCTTCCGAATATGGTTTCGGCGCGGTGATTGCCGCCCTGCCCGGCTTCCTGGTGGTAGCCAACGCACTGGGTTCCATCCCCAACCCGCTGGTCAACGAAGCGGTTTCGGTCACCGCCATGGCCGGCATCACCGGCTCGGCCTCCGGTGGCATGAGCATCGCGCTGGCCGCCATGGCCGACAGCTTCATCGCCAATGCGCAGGCGGCGGGGATTCCGATGGAAGTGCTGCATCGCGTCGCCGCGATGGCCTCCGGCGGCATGGACACGCTGCCGCATAACGGCGCGGTGATAACCGTGCTTGCGGTAACCGGCCTCACCCACCGCCAGTCCTACAAGGACATCTTCGCCATCACCATCATCAAGACCCTGGCGGTGTTCGCGATCATTGGCGTGTACTACGCCACCGGCCTGGTCTGATCCGTTCCTACGCCCCCCACTCCAAGTGAAAGCCCCGGTAGCTCGGGTAAGCGCAGCGCACCCGGCGCTTTGCGAAGGGCCCCGGGTGCGCTTTGCTTACCCGGGCTACATCACTGCAGCTGGCTAACCGCCGCAGCCATGAGCTTTTCGCGCTATTGATCAAACAATTTCTGGGCGGTGATGCCTGTAACTCGAGCCTCATAGCCAGACAAATGAAAGCCTTGGTAGCCCGGGTAAGCGCAGCGCACCCGGGGGCTTTGCGAAGGGCCCCGGGTGCGCTGCGCTTACCCGGGCTACCTCACTGGCGGAGTTTCCATGCCGAGGGTGTTGTCAGCCTGCCCGGCTAGACAAAGCACGCCCGCGAGTTGCTCACGAACCGATGCCTGCAAAGGCCCCGGGTGCGCTGCGCTTACCCGGGCTACGCGACTATTTGTAGGAGCGGCGTCAGCCGCGAAGCAGATACAAAATCAGATCGCCCAACTGCCAATCGCCTCGGCACCACCAGCTTCGCGGCTCACGCCGCTCCCACAAACAACCGCAGCCCCGGCAGCAGCCGGGCAGCGGAGCCGAAAAACCCGAATCCCGGCTTTTACCGACCCGGAATTTCCAATCCTGATTTCCGGCTCAACGCCCAAAAACCAGCAAGGCCCAGGTTTCCCCGGGCCTTGCCGTTTCCAAAGAGTACAGACAGAAAAATCGCCCGGCTGCACGTCACTGTGCAACACCGGACGACCTCACATCCTTGTTGGCATCCTGCCAGCCCCCAGCGTCCTGCCCTTTTTGGGTTCCCGGTGATCCGCCTTCCTGGCGGGTCACTATCCGATTCCTTCCGCTCAGCGCCTCTCAACCGGCTGCGCAACTGCCGTCCCGGCAGCTTTCTTGGCAGGGGCAACTCCGGCCCTTGCTTCGATCAGGTCACGATTCCTTTCGACCGTCTTCAATCCGATTCCTTTCACCAGTGCCAGTTCCTCGACACTTCTGAAGGGGCCGTTGGCTTGTCTGTGCTCGATGATCGCCTGCGCCTTTGAAGGGCCAACGTTCACCAGGGCCTGATTCAGCTCCGCCGCGGAGGCGGTATTGATGTCGACCTTGTCCTTGGCGTGCGCCGTAAGGGTCAGCAACAATGCGAAAATCAGAGACTGCAGCGTCACGGTAAAAAGCTTCATCGCTGTACTCCTTGTGGCTTGGTGGTTGATTGGCTGGCTATCCCGCCGTCCGAATCAGTGTCCCGCGCCACATGAACCTAGAATATCCGGACCACGCCGCGCAGACAGCCAGCCAACTCCCCGGGCCCTTGTAGGAAAAGTCCTACAAAATCCACTGATGAAACCGTCGCAAGCCCGCTAAACAAGGGAGCGGCGTAGAATGGTTACACCTGACATTTCTACCGGAGATCCAGATGGACAGCGCCAAGATCGGCCAATTTCTCAGCGACAAGTGGGACAACGACATCGTCCCGCAACTGGTCGATTACATCCGCATCCCCAACAAGTCGCCGATGTTCGACGCCAACTGGGTCGCCAACGGCTACATGGATCAGGCCGTCAACCTGATGGAAAGCTGGGCCAAGGCGCAGAACATCCCCGGCCTGCAGGTCGAAGTGCTCCGTCTGGAAGGCCGCACGCCGTTGATCTTCCTGGAAATTCCGGCCACCGGCCCGGAAACCGGTGAAGACACCGTGCTGCTCTATGGTCACCTGGACAAACAGCCGGAAATGACCGGCTGGGACGAGGACCTGGGCCCGTGGAAGCCGGTGCTGCGCGATGACAAGCTGTACGGCCGCGGCGGCGCGGACGATGGCTACGCCATCTTCGGCTCGCTGGCAGCGGTATTGGCACTGCAGGAGCAGGGCCTGCCGCATGCGCGCTGCGTGATCCTGATCGAAGCCTGCGAAGAATCCGGCTCCTACGACCTGCCCGCTTACGTCGACCATCTGGCCGAGCGCATCGGCCAGCCGTCGTTGGTGGTCTGCCTGGATTCGGGCTGCGCCAATTACGACCAGCTGTGGTGCACCACCTCGCTGCGCGGCCTGACCGGCGGCAACTTCACCGTCAAGGTACTCAACGAGGGCGTGCACTCCGGTGATGCCTCCGGCGTGGTGCCGTCCAGCTTCCGCCTGCTGCGCCAGCTGCTGTCGCGCATCGAGGACGAGAAGACCGGCCGCATCCTGCTCGACGGCCTGCATGTGGACGTCCCGGCCGAACGCCTGGAACAGGCTAAGCGTGCCGCCGACGTGGTTGATACCGCCATCTTCGACAAGTTCCCGCTGGTCGACGGCCTCAAGCCGATGAGCGAGGACCTGACCGAGCTTGTGCTCAACCGCACCTGGCGCCCGGCCCTGTCGGTCACCGGCATCGGCGGCATGCCGCCGCTGGAATCGGCCGGCAACGTGCTGCGCCCGGAAACCTCGGTGAAGCTGTCGCTGCGCCTGCCGCCGACCGCCAACGGCAAGGCCTGCGGCGAGCTGCTGAAGGAAGCCCTGCTGCGTGACCCGCCGAACGGCGCCCACGTCAGCCTGGATCTGGAAAAGGCGTCCACCGGCTGGAATGCACCGGCGATGGCCTCGTGGCTGGAAAAGTCCATCGACGACGCCAGCCAGGCGTTCTTCGGCAAGCCGGCCATGTACATGGGCGAAGGCGGATCGATCCCGTTCATGGGCATGCTGGGCGAGAAGTTCCCGGGTGCGCAGTTCATGATCACCGGCGTGCTGGGCCCGCATTCCAATGCGCATGGTCCGAACGAGTTCCTGCACATCCCGATGGGCAAGCGCGTGACCTCGTGCGTGTCCAAGGTGCTGTTCGACCACCACGCCGCCAGCCTGCGCGGCGAGACCAGCGGTTCGCCGGTTGCTGACGACAGCGGCACCCGCCACGGCGGCCACGGCTGCTGCTGATCGTCTGCAGTTTGACGGTTGGATGACGAACGCAGCCTGGCCTTGCTAGGCTGCGTTTTTATTTGCCAAGGACCAGAACATGAGCGGATTGTTTGGCAGCGACAGCTGGCTGTACATCATCCTGATCGGTTTCTTCGTCGGCCTGCTGGGGCGCTTCTTCATGCCCGGCAACAACCGCTTGGGCTGCCTGTTGACCATCGTGCTCGGTATCGCCGGTGCGGTATTCGCCGGCTGGTTCGGGCGTGAGATGGGCTGGTATTCGGCAGGGCAGCCGGCCGGCTTCGTCGGCGCCATCATCGGCGCGATAGTGCTGCTGGCGTTGCTGCGCTTGATCAGCGGCGGCAAGAAGCGCTGATTTCCATCCAACGGCGCCTGCGGGCGCCGCAACTTTGTAGTGTCCATGAACGATCCCGCTTCCGATCCACTGCGCACCGAACAACGCCGGCAGTGGGCCGCCGCTGCGCTCGGCGACCCCACCACCTCCCTGGAACGTGCATCGGTCGATGCCGGCTTCCGCAGCTACTGGCGAACCACCAGCACGCGCGGCAGCCATATCGTGATGGATTCGCCGCCGGGCCTGGAGGATGTGCGCCCGTGGCTGCGCATGCACGACCTGCTCGAAACCCACAGCGTACGTGTGCCGCAGGTATTGGCGCGCGAAGTCGACAATGGCTTCCTGCTACTGGAAGACCTGGGCGGCCCCACCCTCGCCCGCTTCATCAGCGATGACACGGCCGATGCGTGGTTCGAGGCCAGCTTCGCGCAGCTGATCCGGCTGCAATCGATTCCCGTGCCCGAGGGTATGGGTTCGTTCGGGGAAGCGCTGCTGCAACGCGACGCCGGCCTGTTTGAAGAATGGTTCGTGCAACGTCACCTCGGCCTGCAGCTGGATTGCGGCGAAAGCGAGCAGCTGCAACTCGTGCAGCGGCGCTTGATGGATAACGCATTGAACCAACCGCAGGTACTGACCCATCGCGATTTCATGCCGCGCAACCTGATGCCGGTCGACGGCGGTCCGGCGGTGCTGGATTTCCAGGACCTGGTCAGCGGCCCGATTGCCTACGACCCCGCCAGTCTGTTCAAGGATGCCTTCCTGAGTTGGCCGCTGGAAAAAGTCGACACCTGGCTTGCCCGCTACCACGCCAAAGCCACCGCTGCGGGCCTGCCGCTGCGGCCATGGCCGCTGTTCCTGCGCGATGCCGACTGGATGGGCGTGCAGCGCCATCTGAAGATCCTCGGCATCTTCGTGCGGCTGCGTGACCGTGACGGCAAGAGCCATTACTTCCAGGACGCACCGCGCTTCATCCGTTACCTGGATGAAGTGCTGCCGCGCTACCCGGAGCTGGCGCCATTGCAGGAATTGTTCGAGCGCCGCTTCAAGCCGGCGATGGCTGCCAAGGCCGCCGCATGAAGGCCTTGATCTTCGCCGCCGGACTGGGCGAGCGCATGCGCCCGCTTACCGACCACACCCCAAAGCCGCTGCTGCGCGTGGCAGGCACGCCATTGATCGAATGGCATCTGCAGCGCCTGGCTGCGCTCGGCATCCGCGACGCGGTGGTCAATACCAGTTGGTTGGCCGCGCAGTTCCCGCAGACGCTGGGTGACGGCAGCCGCTGGAACCTGCGCCTGCACTATCTGTACGAAGGCCCGGTGCCGTTGGAAACCGGCGGCGGTATGCACAATGCCCTGCCCTTGCTTGGCGATGCGCCCTTCCTGGCGGTCAACGGTGATATCTGGAGCGATTTTGATTTCGCGGCGCTGCCGCGCGAACCGAAGGGCAAGGCGCATCTGCTGATGGTCGACAACCCGGACCATCACCCGCGCGGTGATTTCATCCTGAGCGCCGACGGCCAGCTGCACGACAATGGCGATGTGCCACGTCTGACCTTTGCCGGCATCGGCGTGTACCGGCCGCAGTTGCTGCAGGATTGGCAGGCGGTGATTGGCGATGCGGATGGCAGCGCAGAAACGCCGCCGCGTTTCAAGCTGGCGCCGCTGCTGCGTGCAGCGATGGCCAACCATGCAGTCAGCGGCCAGCATCACCAAGGCCGCTGGACCGACGTAGGCACGCCCGAACGCCTGCAGCAGCTGGACAAGCAGCTTGTGGGAGCGGTGTAAACCGCGAAGCTGCTGCAGGATCAGAAACTGCGCTGTGTGCAATCGCAGCTAAGCCTGGCTGTTTTCGCATCGCCAGCTTCGCGGCTGACGCCGCTCCTACAACAGCGTGCGCATCCCTTTGTGGGAGCGGTGTAAACCGCGAAGCCACTGAAGGATCAAAAGCAGCGCTATGTGCAATCGCGGGTATATCTGGCTGTTGTTGCATCGCCAGCTTCGCGGCTTTCGCTGTTCCCACAAAAAAAACGCCCGCTGATCCAGCCCTCAACCCGGCCCGTTCTCCAGCACGCGCTTCAGGAACGGCACGGTGATCCGGCGCTTGGCTGCGAGTGATTCGCGGTCCAGCCTTTCCAGCAAGGTCACCAGCCCGCTCAGGTCGCGACCAGTGCGGGTCAGCAGCCAGTCCAGGGTGGCCTCGTCCATCACCAGCCCACGGCGCACCGAGCGCTCACGCAGCACCGCGCCACGGCCTTCGGCATCGAGCGGTTCCAGGGTGATGCGGCTGCATTGCGACAGCCGCGAACGCAGGTCGGGCAGCACCAGGCCCAGGCCATCGGGCGGCAGCCGCGAGGTGTAGATAACGGTCACATCGGCGGCGCGGGCGCGGTTATGGAATTCGAACAGGGTGACTTCCTGCTCGCGGCGGCCGGCGACATATTCCAGTCCGTCCAGCGCCAGCACATCGTGCCCTTCCAGTGCTTCCAGCGCGTCCTGCAGGCGGGTGCCTGCGGCCTGCAGGGGCAGATAGGCCGGACGCCGGCCGGCCTGCAACGCGGCCGCGCAGGTGGCCAAGGCAAGATGCGTCTTGCCGGTGGCGCCCGCGCCAACCAGATAGATCCAGTCCTTGCTGCTGCCATTGGCGACGGCGCGCAACTGCGGCAGCGCGCCTTCCGGTGCACCGATGAACGTTTCAAAGCGCTGGTCTGGCGGGTAACGCAAGGCCAGCGGTAACTGCGGCACACTCACTTAGGTTCTACATCCTTCGACACGATGCTCAGGTCCGCGGGCACTTCAATGCTGCGCGGGTCCAGGACTATCGTCGGCCCGTGGCCTGCATACAACTCACTTTGGCGATAACGCTGGTGCGCATAGCGCAGCAGGACGTTGATCACCGCCGCTGCCGGCAGCGCCAGCAGCATTCCCAGGAAGCCAAACAACTGGCCACCTGCCATTACCGCAAAAATCACCGCAACCGGGTGCAGGCCAATTTTGTCACCGACGATGCGCGGCGTCAGCACATAGCTTTCCAGCAACTGGCCGACGGTGAACACAATGCCCACCAACAGCAGCAACTGCAGGTCAAAACCCTGCGACTGCACCAGCGCCGCGAGCACCGCCAGCACTACCCCGGTGGTTGCGCCCAGGTAGGGAATGAAGCTGATCAAGCCGGCAATCAAGCCGATCAACAACCCCAGATTCAAGCCCACCAGGCTCAAGCCGGCCGCATACACCACGCCCAGCGCGATCATCACCACGATCTGGCCGCGGATGAAGGCGCCCAGCACATCGTTGGATTCACGCGCCAGCCGCGACACCACTTCGATATGGTTGCGCGGAATCAGGGATGCAACCCGCTCGACCAGCTTGTCCCAGTCGCGCAGGAAGTAATACGCCAGGATCGGCAACAGGGCCAGGTTGACCACCCAGGCCACCATCGCAAAGCCCGAGCGCGACACGTAGCCGAAGAAGGTGGTGGCAACGCCGCCGGCCTGCTGCCAATGGCTGCGCACCCAGTCAAACAGGCGGCCGGGGTCCAGCCAGGCCATGATTTCCAGGCCGGTCTTCTGCTCGATCCACGGGATCGCGGTATCCATCAACCATTGCTGCCCCTGCGGCAGGGCCGCGACCAGGGTGATGATCTGGCGCTGGATCAGCGGCACCAGGATCAGCAGTGCCAAGGCCACCAGCAGGATCATCAGCACGAACACCAGCACCACTGCGGTGTTGCGCGAGCGCCCGCTGGCTTCCAGCCGGTCCACCAGTGGATCGCCCAGCCAGGCCAGCATCAAGGCGACCACGAACGGGGTCAGCACCGGTGCCAGCAGCCAGGTCACCCACAGCCCGAACGCGGTCAGCACGACCCACTTGAGGCGGCGTAGAAACAGCGCGATTTCCATTTCCGCTGTATCGGTACTCATCGAATGCGGTACTCCGCGCGGCGGTTGCCGCTGTTCTGATCGGTCGATGCATCGGCATCCTCCGCATCCACCGCACCCACCGGCTGCAGGGCGGCATCGCGGCCGAGCATGCGGTTGAAGCCAGGCAGGCCGCTCATCAATTCCACATCCAGCTCCAGACGGTCGCCCGAGGCCTGGATCGGCATGATCGACTTGACCACCGCCACGCTCTGCAAGGTGGCTGCCAGGCGCAGATAGTCGTCCGCGCTGCGGATGCCGCTGACCACGATCCGGTAGACACCGGCCGCGCCCGCCGCCGGCGCCTTGGCATAGCGCTTCACCAGCGCATCTGCGGCACCGTCGGCACCGCCCGCCATCGCCCGCCGCGCATCGCCATCGTTGGTGGTCCAGCGCGACAGCTCACGGCCGTTGTCGACAAACACCCAATCGGCAACCCAACCGCCGCCTTTGCCGCGGTACAGCTTACCCATCAGCTGCATCGGCGGCGAATAACGTGCCGAGGCCCGGGCGATGGCTGCCGTGTCCTGGCGCCAGATCGCGCCCACCAGGGCCTGTTCGGCCGCGCCGCCGGCGGGCAGGCCCAGCTTGAAGCCGCGTTCAACCGCGCGGTCCAGCAAGGGCCGCGCCGCATTGGATTGCGGCACGCCGACCAGGCGCGGGCCACTGCCATCGTCGATGGCCATCCACACCACCGGCTTGGGACGCGGCTGCGGCCACACCGGCAAGCCCAACGCGGCTACCAGCCCATCCACGTCGTCCTGGCGGAAACGCGCCACCAGCATGGTACGGAAGCTGGGTGCGCCGCTGGCACTGACGCTCTGGTCCTGGCGGTAGTCGTAGCTCTCGACCATGTCCTTGGCGCTGCGCAGGGCCTGCGCGACGCCCGGGCGGGCCAGGGCGCTGCGGTCGCCCGACAGCTTGGCCAGCACCGCGCCCAGCGCGCGCGCCAGCCCGCCGCTGCGGTCGGCCTCGCTTTGGCTGTTGACCGGCACTTCGGCCTCATAGGCACTACGGGCGCCGGCGACGTCCCCTTCGGTACGCATGCCGGACGACTGTGCCTGCACCAATGAAATGGGCAGACAGAGCGCCAGAAACAGGATTGTGACCAGGCTGCGGCGCATTGAAATTTCCATTGCTCGACGATTCCGGAGGGAATTGTTGCCCGAATGGGGCCTTCACGCCAACGTGGCCTGTTAAAATCGCCCGTTCACCCCGCCAGTGCAGCCGCCCGTGACCAGCCCCTCGACCTCTGCGAACTCTCCCCTGACCTACCGTGACGCCGGTGTCGACATCGACGCGGGCAACGAACTGGTCGAGCGCATCAAGCCGCTGGTAAAGCGCAGCTTCCGCCCGGAGGTGATGGGCGGACTCGGCGGCTTCGGCGCCTTGTTCGACCTCTCCAACAAGTACCGCGAGCCGGTCCTGGTGTCCGGCACCGACGGCGTCGGCACCAAGCTGAAGCTGGCACAACAGCTGGGCCGGCATGACACGATCGGCATCGATCTGGTCGCCATGTGCGTCAACGACGTGCTGGTGCAGGGCGCCGAGCCGCTGTTCTTCCTGGATTATTTCGCCACCGGCAAGCTGGACATCGACACCGCTGCGGCCGTGGTCGGCGGCATCGCCAATGGCTGCACCGAGGCCGGTTGCGCGCTGATCGGCGGCGAAACCGCTGAAATGCCCGACATGTACGCCCCGGGCGAATACGACCTGGCCGGCTTCACCGTCGCCGGTGTGGAAAAGAGCGAGCTGAAGGACGGCTCGGCCGTTGCCATGGGCGACGTGCTGATCGGCATTGCCTCCTCCGGCCCGCACTCCAACGGGTATTCGCTGGTGCGCCGCATCTATGAACGCGCCGGCAGCCCGGCCGAGCTGGTGCTGGAAGACGGCGTCAAGCTGGTCGATGCGCTGATGGCGCCGACCCGCCTGTACGTCAAGCCGATCCTGTCGCTGCTCAAGACCCACGGCGCGGCCGTGCATGGCATGGCCCACGTCACCGGCGGCGGCCTGACCGAGAACATCATCCGCGTGGTACCCGAAGGCCTGGGCCTGAACATCGACGCCAGCAGCTGGACGCTGCCGCCGGTGTTCCAGTGGCTGCAGCGCGAAGGCAATGTGGCCGACAGCGAGATGTGGCGCACCTTCAACTGCGGCATCGGCTTCGTGCTGCTGGTGCCGGCCGACCAGGTCGCCGCCATCAACGGCACGCTGGATACGCTGGGCCTGGCGCACTGGCAGATTGGTGAAGTGGTGGCTGAAAACGGCGCTGAACGCGTCCACATCGGCTGAGCCAACGCCTCCATGACAGCCGCCAAGAAGGCCGCCTTCATCGGCGTGCTTGTTGTATTCGCGCTTACCTGGATCAAACCGCTATGGCCTGTGGAACAGGCCCTGCACAGCTCGCTGACCGTGCTCGGCCTGCTCGCGCTGTGGTGGGTTGACCGCCGCTGGCCGCTGGGCAATGGCGCCTTCATCGCCATCTGCGGCTTCATCCTGCTGCATTGCATTGGCGCGCGCTGGCTGTATTCCAATATTCCCTATGACCAATGGGCGCAGGCGCTGTTTGGCTGGTCGCCGAACGCCGCCTTCGGCTGGGAACGCAATCACTTCGACCGGCTGATCCATCTGCTGTACGGCATCTGCTTCACTCCGGCGCTGACCGAGCTGACGCGCCGCGCCTGGCCGGCGCTGCGCCTGGGCCAGGCGTTCACGCTGGCGGTGATGACCATCATGTGCAGCAGCCTGGCCTACGAATGGCTGGAATGGGGCATTGCCCTGGCCCTGTCACCGGAAGCGGCCGAGGCCTACAACGGCCAGCAGGGCGACATCTGGGATGCGCATGCCGACATGCTGCTGGCCACCCTCGGCAGCCTGGCGCTGTGGCCGCTGCTGCGGAAATCCCGCGCATGAGCAGCCTGCCCCGCCTCGCCGTGCTTGCCTCCGGGCGTGGCAGCAACCTGCAATGCCTGCTTGATGCGATTGCCGCCGGCCAGCTGGCAGCACAGGTTGTGGGTGTGTTCTCCGACAAACCTGGTGCTGCCGCACTGGACAAGGTGGCTCCGGAGCAGCGCTGGGCCCGCTCGCCCAGGGATTTTGCCGACCGCGAGGCCTTTGACAGCGCCTTGGCCGATGCGCTGGCCGCCAGCCAGCCGGACTGGATCATCTGCGCCGGCTACATGCGCATCCTCGGCGCCGCCTTCGTGCAGCGCTTCAGCGGCCGGCTGATCAACATCCACCCCTCGCTGCTGCCGCTGCACAAGGGCTTGCACACCCATGCGCAGGCAATCGCCGGTGGCCATGCCGAACACGGGGCGAGCGTGCATTTCGTAGTGCCTGAACTGGATGCCGGCGCGGTGATCGCCCAGGCCCGCGTACCAGTGCTGCCGGGCGACAGTGCCGAAACGCTGGCCAAGCGCGTGCTGGCGGTCGAGCACCCGCTGCTGCTGGCCAGCGTGCAGCTGCTGGCGGCCGGGCGCCTTGCTGAACAGGGCGGCGTGGTTCAATTCGACGGTCAGTCCCTGTTTAGCCCACTGCGCCTAGATTCCGCCGGAACTCTCCACCGCTGATCCGCACATGCTGCTGATGTGTGGTTTGGCATGATCTCCCCCCTTCTCTCGTGCCCACTTGCCCGCATGGCCATAGCGCTTTTCAAACCCCTGGTTTTGACCGCTCTGCTGGTATCGGCCCTCAGCCATGCCCAGGAAACGCCTGCACCTGCACCGGCGCCACCGCCAGCAGCACCGGCCTTGCCGGCACTGGAGTGGACCCCGCCCGCATTGGAACCGTTCGTCGCCACCTACCAGGCCCTGTACAAGGGCAAGGAAGCCGGCGATGCCACCTTGCGCGTGGTCCACAGCAGCGAGGCACAGTGGCGGGTGGACATGGCCGTGCGCGGCAAACGCGGCTTTGCCAGCATCCTCGGGCTGAACATCGAGCAGAGCACGGTGTTCAACAACGAAGGCAGCGTCTATACCCCGCTGAGCCAGAGCACAGTCAAAAAAGCCCTGTTCATGGGCAAGAAAGTCACCGGCGTCTATAACTGGCAGGCAGGTACCGCGCAGTGGCAGGGTGATCTGAAGGAGGAGCGGCAACGTCCCATTCCGCTGCAGCGCGGCGACCAGAGTGCGTTGCTGTTGAACCTGTCGTTGATGCGCGATGCGCGCCCGGGCCAGGCCCTGCAGTACCGCTATGTCGATGTTGGCCGGGTGCGTCAGTACGAGTACCGCGCTGCCGACACTACCGAAAACGTACAGGTGGGTGATCTCAGCTATGACGCCCTGCGGGTCTACCGCACCAATGGCGGCAATGATGAAACCATCCTTTGGATTGCCAACGGCGTACCCACGCCGGTGCGCATCCTGCAACGCAAAGATGGGCAGGACGAGATCGACCTGCGCCTGATCGAATATCAAGGAGCCTGAGCATGAAGCATTCCCGTAGCCCCCTGCGTTTCCTCGCGGCCGCCGCCTTGGCTGCGGCCAGCCTGCCGGCATTGGCCATCGAGCCGTTTACCGCCAATTACCAGGCCAGCTACATGGGCATGCAGGCCAACGGCGTGATGACGGTCGCTCCTGCCGGCAACAACCAATGGCGTTACAGCCTGCAGATCAAGAACCCGATGGCCGACCTGAGCCAGGCAACCGTGTTCGACGAGCACGGCGGCAAGCTGCGCCCGCTCAGCAGCCACGATCGCTCGGTGGTGCTGATCAAGCGCAAGCAGGTGGATGCTCGCTATGACTGGAGCAGCAACCAGGCCACCTGGACCGGCGATGTGAAGCCGGAACGCGCCGGCCCGATTCGTCTGCAGAATGGCGACATGGATGCATTGCTGATCAACCTGGCCATCGCCCGCGACGTCACCGATGGCAAGCCCTTGAACTACCGCATGGTCGACGATGGCCGCATCAAGCCGATGACCTACCGGGTGATCGGCAAGGAAACCATGACCATCGCCGGCAAGCAGCAGGAAGCCACCAAGGTGTCGCGCGTGGATGGCAACAAGGAACAGATCGCCTGGATCGTGCCCGGCATGCCGGTGCCGGCACGCCTGCTGCAGCGTGAGAACGGCCAGGACGCACTGGACCTGACCATCAAGTCGATCCAGTAAGCACCTGTAGTGCCGAGCCATGCTCGGCAATGGGCTCTACCGGTGACGCCTCTGCCGAGCATGGCTCGGCACTACAGAAGGCGCGCATTGTGGGAGCGGCGTAAGCCGCGAAGCTGAAGCTGCATCAGCGCGCGAAGTGCTTACCCCTCCCCAACCCTCCCCTTCGCTACGCGAAAGGGAGGGAGCAGATCGTGCCGAGCCATGCTCGGCAGCGGGCTCTACCGGTGATGCCTCTGCCGAGCATGGCTCGGCACTACAGAAGACGCGCCTTGTGGGAGCGGCATAAGCCGCGAAGCTGACGCTGCGTCAGCGCGCGAAGTGCTTACCCCTCCCCAACCCTCCCCTTCGCTACGCGAAAGGGAGGGAGCAGATCGTACCGAGCCATGCTCAGCAATGGGCTCTACCGGTAATGCCTCTGCCGAGCAGGGCTCGGCACTACCCACAGACGCTACGCTTACTCTGCCGCCGGCTTCTTGAATACCGTGCGGCAGTCGCGGCGGAATTCTTCGCCGCTGCTGCGCCAGATGAAACTGCGGCATTGGCGCTCGCCTTCTTCGCTGTCCTTCACCTGCACCGCATAGAACGCCTGCAGGAACTCGTCACGACTGACCTGGCCATCGCCATTCCAGTCCATCTGTTCCTTTTCCACGCCCTGGGTGATGGCCACACCGCTGTACCAGCCCCAGCCCAGCCAGGCCAGGGCAAGCAGCACCAGGCCCAACAGGGCCTTGCGGCGTGGGGTGAAGCGGCCCTTGAGGATCATGCGGTCCGCCGTACGTTGGCGCCGAGCCCACTGAGTTTTTCCTCAATGTTTTCGTAGCCACGGTCGAGATGGTAAATGCGGTCGATGCTGGTCTCGTCAGCCGCCACCAGGCCGGCCAGGATCAAGCAGGCCGATGCGCGCAGGTCGGTCGCCATTACCGGCGCGCCACTGAGCTTCTCCACGCCGCGGATGATCGCGGTGTGGCCTTCGATCTGGATGTCCGCACCCAGCCGCAGCAGCTCGTTGACGTGCATGAAGCGGTTCTCGAAGATGGTTTCCTTGATCACGCCCACGCCATCGGCCACGCAGTTCATGGCCATGAACTGGGCCTGCATGTCGGTCGGGAATGCCGGGTGCGGCGCGGTGGTGATGTTCACCGCCTTGGGCCGCTTGCCGTGCATGTCCAGGGTGATGCTGTCCTCGGTGGTGCTGATCTCAGCGCCGGCTTCGGTCAGCTTGTGCAGCACCGCGTCCATCGTGTCCGGGCGCGCATTGCGCACCGTGACGCGACCGCCGCTCATCGCCGCCGCCACCAGGAACGTGCCGGTTTCGATGCGATCCGGCAGCACTGCGTGGCGGCCACCGTGCAGGCGCTCGACGCCTTCGATGACCAGACGCGCACTGCCCACGCCTTCAATCTTCGCGCCCAGCGCGATCAGGCAATGTGCCAGATCGGCAACTTCCGGTTCCATCGCGGCGTTTTCCAGCACCGTGGTGCCTTCGGCCAGCACAGCGGCCATCAGCACGTTTTCGGTACCGGTGACGCTGACCATGTCGAAGGTATAGCGGCCGCCCTTCAGACGCCCATCGACGTGGGCCTTGATGAAGCCGTTCTCGACGCTGATTTCAGCACCCAGCGCCTGCAGGCCCTTGATGTGCTGGTCGACCGGACGCGAACCGATGGCGCAACCGCCCGGCAGCGACACTTCGGCCTTGCCGAACTTGGCCAGCAACGGACCCAGCACCAGGATCGAGGCGCGCATGGTCTTGACCAGCTCGTACGGCGCGACATGCTGATCGACGCTGCGCGGGTCCACCACCACCGCGCTGCCGCGCGACAGCGTTCCCTGGTCGATGGTGACCTTGGCGCCCAGCTCGCCGAGCAGCTTCACGGTGGTGATCACGTCGTGCAGATGTGGCACGTTGGTGATTTCCACCGGCGCATCGGCCAGCAGGGTGGCGCACAGGATCGGCAGGACGGCGTTCTTGGCGCCGGAGATATGAACCTCACCGTTCAGCACGTTGCCGCCGGTGACTACGATTTTCGCCATGTATGTAAGGCCGGTAAAAGGATAAAGAGAGTGCGCCGGCTCAGCCGGCTTCACCCGGAGTGATGGTTTTCAGCGCCAGCGCATGGATCGCACCGCCCATCAGGTCGCCCAGCGTCGCATACACCATGCGGTGACGCGCCAACGGCAGCTTGCCGGCAAATGCCTCACAGACCACCGTGGCCTCGAAGTGCACCCCGTCGTCGCCCTGCACGTCGGCGCGGGCGCCCGGCAAGCCGGCTTCGATCAGATTTCGGATGGTCTCGGCGTCCAAAGCGCTTTCCTAATAAAATGGACCCCCATTCTACTATCCGAGTGGCATCCGTATGGCTGCTTCCCCGCTTTCCCTGGATACATTGCGCGACGCCGATCTGGTGGCCAGTGGTCACCGCGTGTTCGAGATCGAGCGCGACGAGCTGGACCGGGTGGGCGGCCGAATCGGCGCCGAATTCGCCGCCGCCTGCCGGCTGGTACTGGCCTCGCGCGGCCGCGTGGTGACCACCGGCATGGGCAAATCCGGGCATATCGCGCGCAAGATCGCTGCGACCCTGGCCTCCACCGGCACGCCGTCGTTCTATGTGCACCCCGGCGAAGCCGGCCACGGCGATCTGGGCATGATCACCGAAGATGACGTGGTATTGGCGCTGTCCTATTCCGGCGAATCGGACGAGGTGCTGACCCTGCTGCCGGTGTTCAAGCGCCAGGGCAACCCGCTGATTTCCATGACCGGCAGGCCGCAATCAAGCCTGGCGACGGCCGCCGACGTCCATCTGGACGTGAATGTGGACCATGAAGCCTGCCCGCTGGCACTGGCCCCGACCTCCAGCACCACCGCCTCGCTGGCGATGGGCGACGCGCTGGCGGTGGCCCTGCTGGATGCACGCGGCTTCACCGCCGATGATTTTGCCCGCTCGCACCCGGCCGGCAGCCTCGGCCGGCGCCTGCTGCTGCACATCACCGATGTGATGCATTCGGGCGAAGAACTGCCCAGCGTCAGCGAAGATGCCAGCCTCAGCGCCGCTTTGATGGAAATGAGCCGCAAGCGGCTGGGCATGACCGCCGTGGTCGACGCCCAGGGCAGATTGGTGGGGCTGTTCACCGACGGCGACCTGCGCCGTGCCCTGGACACCGATCTGGACGTCCGCACCGCCAGCATCGCCCAGGTGATGACCCGCAACCCGCGCACCATCGGCGCCGACCAGCTCGCCGCCGAGGCCGCGCGCCTGCTGGAAACCCACAAGATCAATGGTTTGATCGTGGTCGATGGCGACAATCACCCCGTCGGCGCCCTGAACATTCATGACCTGTTGCGGGCAAAAGTGGTTTAAACCCCGCACAATCAACGGTCTCGGGCCAAAGCCCGACCTGCCGCAACGGATACTGCCTGCCAATGCCCTACTCGCCGCTCACGCTTTTCCCCGCCAACCTGCGCGCCACCGCCAGCGCCATCCGCCTGGCCTGTTTCGACGTGGACGGCACCCTGACCGACGGCCGGCTGTTCTATGACCATGCCGGCAACGAGAGCAAGGCTTACTACGTGCAGGACGGATTGGGCCTGAAACTGCTGCAGCAGCACGGCATCCACCCGGTTCTGATCACCGCCCGCAACAGCCTGTCGGCGCAGCGCCGCGGTGCTGATCTGGGCATCGATACGCAGATTGCGGTGGGCGACAAGCTGGCCAGCGTGCGCGCCCTGTGCGCGCAGCACGGCATCGGCCTGGAGCAGGTCGCCTTCATGGGCGATGACCTGCCCGACCTGGCCCCGCTGGGCGCGGTGGGCCTGGCCGTGGCGCCGGCCGATGCCCATCCGTGGATCGCCGAGCGCGTGCATTGGCAGACCCGTGCCAAAGGCGGCCGCGGCGCAGCGCGCGAACTGTGTGACGTATTGTTGGCCGCGCAAGGCAAACTGGACGCGGTTCTGGCGAGGTTTTCCTGATGAGTTGGCGTTCCATTCTGGGTCTCGGCCTGCTGCTGGCGGCGCTGCTCAGCGGCTGGTCGGCATGGCGCAACCGCGCCAATACCGCGCCCACGGCGGTCGAGGAAGGCAGTACCGACTTCACCCTGACCGACTTCGAGATCGTCACCCTGGACAAGGAAGGCCACGAATCGGTCACCCTGCGCGCGCCATCGATGGCGCGCAGCCGTGCCGATCAGACCTCGACCATCAGCAAGCCGCTGTTCCTGTTACCCGATGCGGCCGGACAGCATTGGGAACTGCGTGCCGATAGCGGCTGGGTCAGCCCCAAGGGCGAAGAACTGCGCCTGCGCGGCAACGTCGCCGGCGACAGTCCCAAGGATGGCAAGACCCCACCCACCACCTTCCGCACCGCCGCGCTGGATGTGCTGCCCGAGCAGAACCTGGCGCGCACCGACGGCCAGGTGACGCTTACCCGCCCGGGCCTGTCGCAGACCGGCGTCGGTTTCCGCGCCAACCTCAAATCCCAGCAGTATTCACTCCTTTCCCAGGTCAAGACCCGCTATGAACCCAATGCTGCCCGCTAAGCTCGCGTCGATCACGCTGCTCGCCGCCCTGCTCGCACCCGGTCTGGCGTGGTCCAAGGCATCGGACCGCAACCAGCCGATGACCATCGACTCCAACAACAACGACTGCAACTTCAGCGACAACGGCAAATGCCAGTTCAGCGGCAACGTGGTGATCACCCAGGGCACGATGGAGATCCATGCCGATACCGCCGATGTGATCCGCAAGAACGGTGAAACCGAGCGCGTCGTGCTGACCGGCAAACAGGCCACGCTGAAGCAGCAGATGGATGACAACACCTGGATGAATGCCCGTGCCGACAACATGGACTACAACATCAACAGCGAAGTGATCATCCTGACCGGCAACTACAAGGTCGAGTCCGAGCGCGGCACCAACGCCGGCCAGCGCATGGTCTACAACACCCGCAGCGGCGCGATGCAGAGCGGTGGCGACGGCACCCGCGTGCGCACCGTCATCCAGCCCAAGACCAAGGCGCCGGCGGCGTCGGGAGATTCCAAGTAATGCTCGTTGCCCAAGGCCTGCGCAAGCGCTACAAGAACCGCGAAGTCGTCAAGGACTTCGGGCTGACCCTGGATGCCGGTGAAGTGGTGGGCGTGCTCGGTCCCAACGGTGCCGGCAAGACCACCTGCTTCTACATGATCGTCGGCCTGGTGGCCGCCGATGCCGGCAGCATCATGCTCGACGGCAAGGACCTCACCAACGAGCCGATGTACGAGCGCGCCAAGCTCGGCGTCGGCTACCTGCCGCAGGAACCGTCGGTGTTCCGCAAGCTCAGCGTGGCCGACAACATCCGTCTGGTGCTGGAACTGCGCGAAGACCTGGACAATGCCAGCCGCGAACGCGAGCTGTCCTCGCTGCTGGAAGAACTGCAGATCAGCCACGTTGCCGACCAGGCCGGTGCCAGCCTGTCCGGCGGTGAACGCCGCCGCTGCGAAATTGCCCGCGCCCTGGCGGCACGGCCGCGGCTGATCCTGCTCGACGAACCGTTTGCCGGCGTCGACCCGATTTCGGTCGGCGAGATCCAGCGCATCGTGACCCACCTCAAGCAACGCGGCATCGGTGTGTTGATCACCGACCATAATGTGCGCGAGACCTTGGGAATCTGCGACCGTGCGTATATCCTCGCTGAGGGCAGCGTACTGGCGCAGGGGGCACCAGAAGATCTGCTGGCAAATACCGACGTGCGCCGTGTTTACCTCGGGGACGCTTTCACCCTCTGAGTCGCAGCGCCACGTCGGGCCCCTTCCCGGACGGATCAGGCATGAAAGCTCGGCTGCAGACATCGATGGGACAGAGCCTGGTGATGACGCCGCAGTTGCGTCAGGCCATCCGGCTGCTGCAGATGTCCAGTACCGAGCTGGAGCTGGAACTGACCGAAGCGGTGGAAACCAACCCGCTGCTGGAATGGGCCGAGAACACCGACGGCAGTGACGGCGACGACAGCCCGTCCAGCAGTTCCAGCGACGAAACCCCAATTGATCCCGCACAGGGTGACATCAACGCCGACGGCGAAGACTGGGATGGCGGCGATGACGACTGGAGCAGCGCGCGCTCCAGTTCGTTCGACGACGACGGCGACAGCAGCGAACGCGAGCAGGCCGAAGACGGCGACACGCTCGCCGATCACCTGCTGTGGCAGCTGCACCTTACGCATCTGGGCCGCTGTGATCGCGCCATCGGTGTGGCCCTGATTGATGCCCTGGACGAAGACGGCTACCTGCGCGAGCCGCTGTCTGCCATCGCGCAGACGCTGCTGCCTGAAATCCATGCCGACGAAGACGAGATCCTGGCAGTGCTGCGCCAGATCCAGCGCTTCGACCCGGCCGGTGTGGGCGCGCGCACTCTTGGCGAATGCCTTGCGCTGCAACTGGATACGCTGCCCACCGATACACCCGCACTGACGCTGGCCAGGCGCATTGCCGACGGCCCGCTGGAACGGCTTCCGCGCGCCGGCATCAGCGGCATCGCGCAGGAACTCAAGCAATCCGTTGCCGACGTGGAAGAAGCCGTGCAGCTGCTGCGCTCGCTCGATCCACGCCCGGGCAAGCAGCTGGGCCAGATGAGTTCGGACACCTATGTCGTGCCCGACTGTGTGATCTGGCGACAGCGCGGCATCTGGCGCTGTGCGCTGGCCGGCCATGCCGGTCCGCGCGTAGTGATCAATCATGGCTACGAACAACTGATCCGCCGCTGCGGCGATGCCGATGCCAGCTATCTGCGCGCGCAGCTGCAGGAAGCGCGCTGGCTGCTGAAGAGCCTGCAGGCGCGTGGCGAAACCCTGCTGCGGGTGGTCAGCAGCCTGCTGCATCACCAGGCCGGTTTTCTGGAATTCGGCGAGCAGGCCCTGCGTCCGCTAACGCTGCGTGAAATCGCCGGCGAACTGGAACTGCACGAATCCACCATTTCGCGCGCCATCGCCCGCAAATACGTACGCACCCCGCGCGGCACCCTGCCGCTGCGCGCCTTTTTCGCCTCGGGTATTGATACCGAAGGCGGCGGTGAGGCTTCCAGCACTGCGATCCAGTCGATGATCCGCAATCTGATCGATGCGGAAAACCCGCGCAAACCGCTTTCTGACGCCAAGCTGGCTGAGATGCTCAAAACCAGTGGCATACCGGTGGCGCGGCGCACCGTTGCGAAGTATCGTGAGGCCATGAACATCTGTGCCTCTCACGAACGCGTCCGCATCGCCTGAAGCATTCGTCGAGCAGCGCAGGGTTCATCAAGGCAACCCCGAACCACAGGAGGAATCCGATGCGTATCGAGACGTATGGCCAGCAAGTTGAAGTCACGCCTGCCCTGAAGGAATACGTGGAAACAAAGCTGGAACGGCTGGGTCGGCACTTCGACCAGCACTGCGAAGTCCGCGTCCAGTTGTCCACCCGCAAGCCTGACTACCTCGTCGTCGCCACGGTGAATCTACCCGGGCGCACCCTGCACGCCGATGCGGCTGCCACCACCATGTATGCAGCCATCGACGTATTGGCCGACAAGCTCGACCGGCTGGTCATAAAGCACAAGGAAAAGCATCTTCCCCACGCATCGCATGCTCTGCGCGACAATGGCTGATCTTCACCCCCAGCCGTAAGCCAACATGCCGTTGACCGACCTGATGGCGGCCGTGAGTACCCAGGTACTCGCGGTCGCTGATCGTGACAGCACCCTGATTGCTGCCTCCCGCCTGCTTGCCTGCCGTGAGGCCGGCGCGGACAGTCTCTTTCTCAGCCTGCGCGACCGTGAAAACGTCGGCAGCACGGCCATTGGCCACGGTATCGCCATTCCCCATGGCCGTTCGGACACCCTGCAGGCGCCGCGTGGTGCCCTGCTGAGGCTGCAGCAGCCCGTGGATTTCGGCGGCGACGAGCCGGTGGATCTGGTGTTTGCGATGGCCGTACCGGCGCATTACACCCACCAGCACCTGATGCTGCTGTCCGAGCTGGCGGAGATCTTCTCCGACGCCGACATCCGCCAGGCCCTGCGCGTTGCCCCCGACGCGCAGGCGCTCAAACACATCATCACCCACCCGCAACAGGCGCGCAGCGGATGAATACCAGCATCACCGCCCAGGAACTGTTCGACCAGCAGCGCGAAAAGCTCGATCTGCGCTGGGTCGCCGGCCATGCCGGCTCGCAACGCGAACTGGAGGCGGGCAATACGGTCTCGCGGCGGCCCTCGCTGGCCGGCTACCTCAACACCATCTATCCCAACAAAGTGCAGATCCTCGGCACCGAGGAACTGACCTGGCTCGATTCGCTGGATGCGCGGCAGCGCTGGGAAGTGATCGAACGCATCATCCAGGCGCGGCCGCTGGCGCTGGTCATCACCAAAAGCCATGGCTGCCCGGAAGACCTGCGCTCGGCCGCCGACGAATCGCAGACCCCGCTATGGGTCTCCCCGCGGCGCGGCCACGAACTGCTCAACCACCTCAGCTACCACCTGGCCCGTACGCTGGCGCCGCGGGTCATCCTGCATGGCGTATTCATGGAGATCTATTCCATTGGCGTGCTGATCACCGGCGAAGCCGGCTCGGGCAAGAGCGAGCTGGCCCTGGAGCTGCTCTCGCGCGGGCACCGGCTGGTTGCCGACGACGCCCCCGAATTCACCCAGATCGCCCCTGACGTGCTCGACGGCACCTGCCCGGAGCTGCTGCAGGACCTGCTGGAAGTGCGCGGCCTGGGTGTACTGAACGTGCGACAGATGTTTGGTGACACATCTGTAAAGAAGAACAAGTACCTTCGGCTGATCGTGCACCTGACCAAGCCCATGACCGAACCCAGCAGCTACGGCTACGAGCGCCTCACCGGCGATTCGGGCAAGCGCCATGTGCTGGACCTGGACGTGCCGCTGATCACCCTGCCGGTGATGCCCGGCCGCAACCTGGCGGTGCTCACCGAGGCCGCCACCCGCCTGCACATCCTGCGCACCAAGGGCATCGACCCGGCGGCGATGTTCATCGCCCGCCATAGCAATCTGCTGGAGCAACGTAGTCAATGAGCGCACACCCCGCATCGGTGCTGATCATCGTCAGCGGCCTGTCCGGATCGGGCAAATCGGTCGCGTTGAAGACCTTTGAGGACCTGGATTACTACTGTTCGGACAACATCCCGGTCAGCCTGCTGCCGGAATTCGTCCGTGGTGTGCTCGGCGAACGCGAGGAAACCAGCCCGCGGCGGCTGGTGGTGGGCATCGACGTGCGTGGCCGCAGCGACCTGAGCCAATTGGCGAGCTGGCGCAAGACCGCGCTGGATTACGGCATTGAAGCGCGCCTGCTGTTCTTCGAGGCCGACGATGACACCTTGCTGGCCCGCTACGCCGATACCCGCCGCCGCCATCCGCTCAGCCACCTGGGCCTGTCCCTGCCGGAAGCCATCAGTCGCGAGCGCGAGCTGACCGCGCCACTACGCCGCGAAGCCGACGCCGTCATCGACACCACGCGCCTCAACGTCCACCAGCTGCGGCGCCGGGTCATCACCGATTTCGCGCTCAGCCACGAGAGCAAGCTCTCACTGCTGTTCGAATCCTTCGCCTACAAGCGCGGCGTGCCGGCCGAAGCGGATTTCGTGTTCGATGCGCGGGTATTGCCCAATCCGCACTGGGACCCGGAACTGCGCTCGCTGACCGGCCGTGACCGTGAGGTGCGCGAGTACCTGGACGCGCAGCCCGACGTGGTGCGCTACGTCACCCAACTGCAGGACCTGCTCGATACCTGGCTGCCCAAACTGGGCAGCGAGACCCGCAGCTATGTCACCGTGGCGTTCGGCTGCACCGGCGGCAAACACCGCTCGGTCTACCTGGCCGAACGGCTGGCCCGGCATGCCCGCGAACGCGGCTGGCAGGACGTGGCCACCTTTCACCGCGAGCAGGATTGAAAGCGCGCGCGAACAGACGGTCGGCAAGCCCTGAATGGCACACAGAAGACAGTTTTAGACGCTATCGCGGACTTGGCCTGACCTGTTAACGTTCAGGGATGACCTGCGGCATTCTCCTTGTAACTCACACCGGTATCGGCACTTCCCTGCTGGAAGTGGCGACCACCCTGTTGCGGCAACTGCCGCTGAAAACCGAAGCGTTCGAAGTCCCTTTCGACGCCGACCTGGAAGCCCTGCTGCCCGCCGCTTCGGCAGCGATGCGCCGGGTGGAAGGCGACGGTGGCGTGTTGATACTGACCGATCTGTACGGCGCCAGCCCCAGCAATCTTGCCGGTCAGCTGGCCCGCCTGGGCACTCCCACGCGGCGTGTATCGGGTTTGAGTCTGGCGATGTTGCTGCGGGTAATGAACTATCCGGAACAGGGATTGGACCAACTGCCCGCCACTGCGGCGGCGGGCGCTCGCAATGGAGTCATCACCGACGATGCTTGAACAAGAACTCATGGTTTCCAACCGGCTGGGCCTGCATGCCCGTGCCACCGCCAAGCTGGTGCAGGTACTGTCCGGCTTCCGCGCCAATGCCACGCTGGTGGCCAAGGGCCGCGAGGTCAACGCCAAAAGCATCATGGGCGTGATGTTGCTGGCCGCCGCCCAGGGCACACCGGTCACGGTGCGGGTCGACGGCGAGGACGAGGCCGCCGCACTGGAGGCGGTAGCCGCCCTGTTCGAGCGTCGTTTCGACGAGGACAACTGATGCGCAATGCCGCGCACGCGGGGGCAGCCAAGGTACGGAGCCGGCAACGGTGAACCGTCTACTTGGCCTGCCCGCTTCCCGTGGCTCGGCGCTGGGCCGTGCCCGGGTGCGCCTGCCGCATGTGCAGGATATCGGCGAAAAGCGCGTTGCCGCCGCCGCGGTGGAACACGAACTCGAGCGCCTGCACCGCGCCACCGATGCCGCACGCCAGGAAATGCGTGAGCTGCGTACCCGCCTGCAGGGCGCGTTGCCGGCGGAAGTGGGCGAGTTCCTCGAGCTGCACGCCATGCTGCTGGATGACCCGGAGCTGCTGACCGCCTTGGATGAACTGGTGCGCAGCAAGCGCTACAGCGCCAGCCACGCCCTGCGCATCCAGCGCGACCGCCTGGCGCAGGTGTTCGAGGGCATGGAAGACGCCTACCTGAAAAGCCGGATGGACGATCTGGATCATGTGATCGGCCGTATCCAGTCCTTCCTGCACAAACGCACCACCACCATGAAAGGCCTGGCCGGCGAAATCCTGGTCTGCGAGAACGTCGCGCCCTCGGAGCTGGCGCAGCTGCAGTCGCAGGGCGTGGTCGGCATCGTCAGCAGCGCCGGCAGCGTGCTTTCGCACAGCGCCATCCTCGCGCGCAGCCTGCACATGCCGCTGGTGGTGGCCGCCAACGCGGTACTGCAGAAGGTCAGCGACGGCGACGTACTGATCCTGGACGGCGGCAGTGGCGAGATCGTGGTCGATCCCGGCCCCGACGACCTGCGCCAGTACCGCCTGCGCCAACGCGAACTGGCGCGTGAGCAGCGCGAACTCGGGCGCCTGCGGGCCAAGCCGACCCGCACCCTCGATGGCGCGGAGATCACCCTGCTGGCCAATGCCGAATCCCATGACGACGTCGCCCAGGCACATGCGCTGGGCGCCCGTGGGCTGGGCCTGTACCGCACCGAATTCCTGTTCATGCAGCGCAACCAGCTGCCTGATGAAGAAGAACAGTTCCGCGTTTACCGCGACACCGTACTGGGCATGAGCGGGCGGCCGGTCACCATCCGCACCCTGGACCTGGGCGCGGACAAGGCCGACCGCACCGGGCTGGTGCTGAGCAGCGAGGAAAACCCGGCACTGGGCCTGCGCGGGGTACGCCTGTCGCTGGCCCGGCCGAAGGTGTCCGATACCCAGTTGCGCGCCATCCTGCGTGCCTCCGGCTATGGTCCGCTGCGCATCCTGATCCCGATGCTGACCACCCGCGAGGAAATCATGAGCGTGCGCCGGCGCCTGTCACGGCTGGCCGCACTGTTGCGCAACGACGGCCATGAAGTGGCCGAGAACATTCCGGTCGGGGCGATGATCGAAGTGCCAGCCGCCGCCATCGCACTGGGAACCTTCATCGACCAGGTCGACTTCCTGTCGATCGGCACCAATGACCTGGTCCAGTACCTGCTGGCGGCCGACCGCAACAACGACGCGGTGGCCGAGCTGTATTCGCCGCTGCATCCAGCGGTGCTGTGGCTGTTGCGGCAGGTGATCGAAACCGCCCAACGGCACGACACACCGGTGGCGGTCTGCGGTGAAATGGCCGGTGACGCGCGCATGACAGCCCTGCTGCTAGCCTTGGGGCTGACCGAGTTCAGCCTGCACCCGGCCACCTTGCTGGAAGTCCGCCGCGCCATCCGCGAAGTGGATCTTGCGGCGCTACGCCTGCAGGCACCGCAGTTGTTGGCGGCACGCGACCGCCGCGGCATTGAACGCTGGATCACCACCAACGCCGGTAGTTGAGTCCGGCAACAGAATCCGGCAGCGCCGGTTATATGCAAGCCCGCGCGCCGCACGTGATAATGGCGGGCTAAACACCGCCGATGGCGCTCACCCGCCACGGACTGCGGCCATCACCATACCGGGAGCTGCGCATGGCTGAAGCCGTACGCCACGACAAGACCGCACGCCAGCTGCGCCTGCTTTCCGATGCATTGGACAGCGGCCGTCTGGGGCCGGTGCGCCGTCTGGTCAACACGCTCTCGCCGGCCGAGATCGGCAACCTGCTGGAGTCGTTACCGCCGGGCAAGCGTGAAGTGGTGTGGGGGCTGGTGGATGCCGAGGACGACGGTGAGGTGCTGGTGCATGTCGGTGAAGACGTGCGCGAAAGCCTGCTGGCGGACATGGACGCGGACGAGATCATCGCCGCAGTCGAAGACCTGGACATCGACGATCTCGCCGATCTGGTCGAGGATCTGCCCGACACCGTCATCGACGAAGTACTCAAGTCGATGGACCGCGAGAACCGCGAGCGGCTGGAGCAGGTGCTGTCCTACCCGGAAGACACCGCCGGCCGCTTGATGAACCCGGACGTGGTCACCGTGCGCGCCGACGTCAATGTCGATGTGGTGCTGCGCTACCTGCGCCTGCGCGGCGAGCTGCCCGACCACACCGATCACCTGTTCGTGGTCAGCCGCCGCCACCAGTACCTGGGCCGGCTGTCGCTGGCCTCGCTGGTCACCCACGAAGACACCACCCCGATCAACCGCCTGATCGACGACGAACAGCCGGCCATCGACGTGGGCGAAAGCGCCGACGAAGTGGCCCGCCAATTCTCCGATCATGACTGGGTCTCGGCACCGGTGGTGGACGACAACAACATCCTGATCGGCCGCATCACCATCGATGACGTGGTCGACATCATCCGGGGCCAGGCCGAGCACCAGGCCTTGGGCGCAGCCGGCCTGGACGAGGACGAGGATCTGTTCAGCCCGGTCTGGCGTGCCATGCGCCGGCGCCTGATGTGGCTGTCGGTCAATCTGTGTACCGCCTTCCTCGCCTCCAGTGTGGTTGGCCATTTCGAAGGCACCATCGACAAGCTGGTGGCGCTGGCGGTGCTGATGCCGATCGTCGCCGGCCTCGGCGGCAACGCCGGCACCCAGGTGCTGGCACTGATGATCCGCGGCCTGGCACTGGGCCAGGTGGGCGCCTCCAATGCCCGCACCTTGTTGTGGAAAGAGCTACGCGTAGCCCTGCTCAACGGCGTGGTGCTGGGCACGGTCCTGGGCCTGATCGTGCTGGCATGGTTCCACATGCCCGGGCTGTCGCTGGTGATCGGCGTCGCGCTGACCTTCAATCTATTGTTCGCCGCATCGGCCGGCGTACTGGTGCCATTGACGCTGAAGCGGCTGGGCTTCGACCCGGCCCTGGCCAGCGGCATCTTCCTGACCGCCGTGACCGACTCGATGGGCTTTTTCACCTTCCTCGGTCTGGCCACGCTGGTGCTGCTGCACTGATCGCCGCCGGTAGAACCGTAGCCCGGGTAAGCGTCAGCGCACCCGGGAGTTCTTCGCGGAAAGCCCCGGGTGCGCTGCGCTTACCCGGGCTACACTTCAACGCCCTTGTTTCAGGCTGCCCCATGACCATCACCGTCAACGATTACTACCAGACCGGCTGGCGCGAGGAGGTGCACAACTGCCCCGCCTGCGAATGGAAGGGCAACTCCCGGCAGATGGAAATGGAGCTGCACGACGAGCAGACCGAATACGCCTGCCCCGAATGCGAGTACCCGCTGCTGGTCGTACAGCACCCCGATCTCGCCCAGATGCAGGCCGCTGCCGCAGCCGGCAACGAAGAAGCCCAGCAGCAGCTGGCAATCCTGGCAATGGCACCGCGCGGCTGAGCGCCTGCACTGGCGCCCCCTACCTATTCGCCGCGGCTCCGGCTACGCTGACGTCCACATCGCTACGCGGGGGACGTATGCGTTATCTGCTGTGTATTGCTCTGGCGTTGGCGTGCGCCAACGCACTCGCCGACGAGCCCGTCGATCCGGTCACGCTCAGCACCACACAGATCTATTCGCAGCCCGGTGAGCCAGCGTTGGGCAAGGAGTTGCGTGCCTCCGTGCAGGAGGCCGGCGCCCTGAATGTGAAAGGCGAGCATGCCCAGGCCAAAGCTCTGCTGCTCGACGCCGCGCGACAATGTGACGCTTACCGTGCAGCGCCTGGACGGCGTTCGCTGAGCTTCCGCACGCAACGGCAATACGAGCTTTACCTGCGCGACCACGGCGACGGCGAGCCCATCGACTGGCTGGACAGCGCCTGTGCCAACGTTTACATCCAGCTGGGCTACATCGCCGTGGAACTGCGCGATGCGGCACAGGCAATACGATGGCTGGACAAGGCCCACGCAACCGCGCCCTATGAGCCGGAAGCGCTGACCGAACGCGGCGCGGCGCTGAACATGAGCAAAGACTGGTCGGCAGCGCTGAGCAGTTACCAGCAGGCGCTGGCATTGACCCGCAGCCATCCTGAAGCAGCGTACGCCGAGGCGCTGGCACTACGCGGAACCGGCTATGCCTTGATTGAGCTGGGTGACTTGGACGCAGCCCAGACAGCGTACGAAGAGTCATTGGCACTGGAACCCGGCAACAAGGTCGCCGAGAACGAAATGACCTACATCCAGCAGCAACGCAAACGCCAGGCCGGCAAACCGTAGCGCCGCGCGAGGCCCGGCAGGCAGCTCTGACAGTGATACCAACAGTTTTGTGGGAGCGGCGTAAGCCGCGAAGCTGGCATTACCGCAAGGGTCTCAACAGCCCCCTCGCCCAAGTCTGCAGGAGAGGGAGCAAGGCACTTCGCTAGCGCGTCAACCCCGGCACAGCATTGAACATACCTGGTTCAAGGAGCCACTGGACGGTGACTCCAGTCCCCTTCCGCGTCCATTTCCAAACAGGTTCCGGCTTCAGTGCCCTGCGGGCAAGCATCCACTTGGTGGACCTGCTCCAGCGGCACATACAGCCGCCAAGCCAGACCATGCACCCCCATTGCCGCGAAGCGCTGATCGTCTTCCACCCGTACCCACAGCGGAGTCTTCAATTGCTGCCCGGCAAGCTGCTGCAACGACGTTTCCGCCCAACGCGCGCGGCCGATGAGCCCGGGATGGTCCAGCAGACGCGTCCCTGCGACCGCCAGCCAGCCCGACACCCCCATCAGCACGGCCACGATCACCGCAATCCGACGTCCCTGCAGCAGCCGCGCCAATACGATGGCCGGCAGGATCGCCGAGATCGCCGCATAGTACGCGTAGCTGTTCCAGATCAGCGGGAAGTAAGGCGTGTACGCCACCACCGCAACCGCCAGCACCAAGCCCCACTGACGGGCCTGCAATCGCCGCCAGCCGCCCTTGGACGCCGCCAAGCCCCAGCTGAGCAGGACCGGCAGCGCCGCCAGCATCGCCCAGAGCGCGCCCTTGAGTAGTCCGTCCGTGGCAATCATGCGCAGTGCCTCGCGCGGCACATTGAGCATCCAGGCCACGAACGACGCCCCATTCCTGACTAGGTTGCCACCAAACGCATATGCGTACTGCGGCGCCGGCGGAACCGTCGCCTTGCCGCGCAGCCACAGCCACACCACACAGATGAGCGCGCTGACCGCAAGCACCAACCATTCGCCGCGGCGCAACCGCGCGCCGACAAACAAGCTGATCATCAGCATCAGCACCGGCATCAGAATTGCCGATTCCTTGCTCAACAAGGCAACCGCAAGCAGACCGGGCACCACCGCCAGCAACAGCATCCGCGCAGCACCTTGTGCGGTGGAGGCAGCCAACCACAAGGCCAGCAATACAGTGGTGAACAGCACCAGCAGCGGGCTGTTTGCCGCCGCCACCCAATGCACCGGCAGCAGGCTGACCGCGAGCACGCCATAAAAGGCCGCGCTCAGGCCGGCAACCGCGCAACGGGCGGGCCAGCCAGCGACGCGCGCAATGGTCAATCCCAATCCCCCCACACCCACTGCGGCAAGCCCGTGCAGCGCAAGCAAGACCGCATGGGCAGTAAGCACGTTGCCGCCCATCTCGCCTTCAACCACGCGCCACCAGGCGGTCTGCGACAGTGGCCGCCAGAAAAGTTCCGGCTGCACTGGCCAGAAGGTCTCCGACCATGGCTGGTTCGCCAGGTTGGACAGCCGCGCCGCGTGCAGAAACACGTAGTCATCGCCCCAGAACGGGGTCCATACCGCGGGCAGCCAGATCACCGCAGCCGAGAGCAGCAGAACTGCCATTGCCAGCAGATCCGACCTCGCCGCGCGGGCCCTCAAGTTCGTTTCCATACGCGTTGCTCCTGAATGTTGCGTGCAATCCTAACGGCCCTCCAAAGGAAGGCCGGACTAGGCTTTCGCCGTAATTCAACCCAGCAGGGTTTCCAGCACGGCCATGCGCACGGCGACGCCGTTGGCGACCTGACGCAGTACCCAGGACTGTGGGCCGTCGGCCACGTCGTCGGTGACTTCCACGCCGCGGTTGATCGGGCCCGGGTGCAGTACCGCCGCATCCTTGGCCGCACGCTGCAGACGCTCACCATTGAGGCCGTACTGGGCGTGGTACTGCTCCAGCGACGGCACCAGGCCTTCTTCCATGCGCTCGCGCTGCAGTCGCAGCATCATCAGCGCATCAACTCCTTCCAGCATGGCGTCGAAATCCTGGCCGACCACGCAGCCCTTCAGGGTTTCGTCGTCCGGCAGCAGCGATTGCGGGCCGCATACGCGGATCTCGCCCACGCCGAGCGTGCGCATCGCCTGCAGATCGGTACGGGCCACACGCGAGTGCTTCACGTCGCCGACAATCACCACTTTAAGCTTGGAGAAATCGCTGCCCTTGGCCTGGCGCAGGGTCAGCATGTCGAGCAGGCCCTGGGTGGGATGTGCGCTGCGGCCATCGCCGGCATTGATCAGCGCGGTGCCCTCGCCAGCGACGCCGGCCAGTTCGGCCACGGCGCCGTCGTCCGGGTGGCGCACGATGAAACCACGCACGCCCATCGCTTCAAGGTTCTTCAGCGTATCGCAGGCGGTTTCGCCCTTGCGCGCGGATGAGGTGGATGCATCGAAATTCAGTACATCCGCGCCCAGCCGTTGTGCTGCCAGCTGGAACGAGCTGCGGGTGCGGGTGGAGGGTTCGAAGAACAGCGTGCATACCGCCGTGCCCGCCAGCACCGCGCGCTTGTTGTTGATGCGGCCAACGGCGGCATCGCGGATCTGACCGGCGCGGTCCAGCAGCTGCAACAGGGTTTCGCGGGGCAACCCATCCAGGGTCAGCAGGTGGCGCAGGCGTCCTTGGGCATCAAGTTGCGAAGCAGTCATGGCGGGGTCTTCGACAGTCAGGAAATAGGGGTGGCTTCGTGCGGCGCGGACAGCCAGCGCTCGATGATGACGGCCGCAGCCTCGGCATCGAGATTGGCGGCATCGCGGCGGCGCTTGCGGCCTTCGGCACGCTCCATCGCAAACCGCTGCGCGGCCTCGACTGAGCTGGAACGCTCGTCCACCAGCAATACCGGCACCTTGTAGCGCTGCTGCAGCTGCCGGGCAAAGGCATGCGCGCGCTTGCGGTTGGGCTGGTCTTCGCCTTCCAGGGTGAGCGGGTCGCCGACGATCAAGCCCTGCGGCCGCCATTCCTTGTGCAGCTTATCCAGCGCGGTCCAGTCCGGGCCATTGCCATGTACATCGATCACGGCAAGGGCGCGTGCGCCCACGCCCAGCGAACTACCGATGGCAACACCGATGCGCCGCGAACCCACATCGAAACCCAGCACCGTGCTTTGGGTGGAAAGCAGGGCCGGCTCAGACATGACCGCTGTATCCGGCCAGCCGGAACAGATCCACGCCAATGCGCGAGGCGGCCAGTTGCCAGCGCTCGTCCAGCGGCGTGGCGAACAGCAACGGCGCGTCGGCAGGTACGGTCAACCAGCTGTCCTCGGTGAGCTCGCGTTCGAGCTGACCACTGCTCCAGCCGGCGCAGCCCAGCGTGACCAGCGCGTTGCGCGGCCCCTGCCCCTGCGCCATGGCTTCGAGGATGTCGCGCGATGTGGTCAGGTAGAGCCCATCGGTAACCGCCATGGTTGAATCCCAGCCGCGCGCATCGTCATGAATCACGAAGCCGCGTTCAGGATGCACCGGGCCGCCATTGAGTACCGGCACCGCACGCAGGTCGCCATCATCGGTGTTGATATCCATCTGGGCGAATACATCGCCCAATGTGTATTCGGACGCCTGGTTGACCACCACGCCCATCGCGCCGTTGTCGTCGTGCTGGCAGATCAGGGCCACACTGCGAGCAAACGGGGGGTCGAGCAGCGACGGCAGGGCCACCAGCAGGTGATTGGCGAGAGAGGGCGACAGCGCAGACATGTGCACATTCTAGCCGCTGACGCCGCCAAGGGCTCGCGCCAGCGATAATCCAGGGCCAGCTCCTGCTTCGGTGGCCTTCATGTCCAGCTATTGTGATTCCGCGCCCGACCACCCGGTTCACGGTCCTTACCACGACAACGAATACGGCTTCCCGCAGCGCGCGGAGGCCGAGTTGTTCGAGCGCCTGCTGCTGGAGATCAACCAGGCCGGCCTGAGCTGGGAAACCATCCTGCGCAAGCGTGAAGGTTTCCGCAGCGCGTACAGCGGCTTTGACGTGGATGCGGTGGCCGCCTATGGCGACGCCGATATCGCCAGGCTGATGGCCGACGCCGCCATCATCCGCAACCGGCTCAAGGTGCTGGCCGCGATCCACAACGCGCAGGTGATCCAAGGCCTGCGTGCTTCCCATGGCGGCTTTGCCGAGTGGCTGGATGCGCACCACCCGCTGACCAAGGCGGAGTGGGTGAAGTTGTTCAAGAAGACCTTTCGCTTCACCGGTGGCGAGATCACTGGGGAATTCCTGATGAGCCTGGGCTATCTGCCGGGCGCGCACCGGGAGGACTGCCCGGTGATGGTAAAGATCGCGGCGATTGGGCCGGCCTGGATGGGGCGGTAGGGGTTTTGGGGTTTTTGGAAGCTCAGGAGCCGGAGCGGAAGCTCACCTGACCAGCAAGATACTTCCGCGACCTCCGTTTTGTAGCCCGGGTAAGCGCAGCGCACCCGGGAGCAAGGATCTCGCAGGTCTTTCAGGCTCCCCGCCAACAGCCCCGGGTGCGCTGCGCTTACCCGGGCTACGGCATTGAAAGCCGGAGCCAAAGCACCCCTCCCCGGCCCTCCCCTTCGCTGCGCGAAAGGGAGGGGGAAGAGCGGCTGCCGCTTCTGCTTCTGCTTCTGCTTCTGCTCCGGCTTTGGCTTTGCTCTGCTTTGCTTTGCTTTGCTCTGGCCCCTCCCTTTCGCGTAGCGAAGGGGAGGGTTCGGGAGGGGGCCGTTGATCTTGATCTTGATCTTCCCTACAGCCCCAAACAAAAAAGCCGCCCCCAAAGGAGCGGCTCTTCAAACCGGCCCGTCCGCCAGAATCAGCGAACCTCGGCAATCTCCACACCATCCAAACCCTGCGACAGGGTCTTGGCGTCGCCGCCCTGCGACAGCTTGATACGCAGGCGCACTTCGTTCTGCGAATCGGCGTAACGCAAGGCGTCGTCGTAGCTGATCTCGCCAGCCTGGTACAGCTCGAACAGGCTCTGGTCGAAGGTCTTCATGCCCAGCTGCACCGAGTCCTTCATCACTTCCTTGAGCTTGTGCACTTCGCCGTCGCGGATGTAATCCTGCACCAGCGGCGTGCCCAGCAGGATTTCCATCGCCACGCGGCGGCTCTTGCCATCCGGGCTGGGCACCAGCTGCTGCGCGACCACGCCCTTCAGGTTCAGCGACAAATCCATCAGCAACTGGTTGCGGCGGTCTTCCGGGAAGAAGTTGATGATGCGGTCCATCGCCTGGTTGGCGTTGTTGGCGTGCAGCGTTGCCAGCACCAGGTGGCCCGTTTCGGCGAATGCGACGGCGTGGTCCATGCCCTCGCGGGTACGGATTTCGCCGATCATGATCACGTCCGGCGCCTGGCGCAGGGTGTTCTTCAGCGCCGCTTCCCAGCTGTCGGTATCGATGCCCACTTCACGCTGGGTGACGATGCAGCCTTCGTGCTTGTGCACGAATTCGATCGGGTCTTCGATGGTGATGATGTGGCCGGTGGAGTTCTGGTTGCGGTAGCCGATCATCGCCGCCAGCGAGGTCGACTTGCCGGTACCGGTGGCACCCACAAACAGGATGATGCCGCGCTTGGTCATGGCCAGCGTCTTGATCACCGGCGGCAGGCTCAGCTCTTCGACGGTGGGAATGCGCGTCTCGATGCGACGCAGCACCATGCCCACCTGGTTGCGCTGGTAGAAGCAGCTCACACGGAAGCGGCCCACGCCGGATACGCCAATGGCGAAGTTGCATTCGTGGGTTTTCTCGAATTCCTCGCGCTGCGCCGGCGTCATCACGTTGAGCACCATGTCGCGGCTCTGCTGTGCCGTCAGTGGTGTCTGGGTGATCGGCGACAGCTTGCCGTTGACCTTCATCGACGGCGGCATGCCGGCGGTGATGAAAAGGTCGGACGCCTTCTGGTGCGCCATCAGTTTGAGGAAGGAGGTGAAGTCGATAGTACTCATGGGAAGTTCCCTGTAGGAGCCGGGATGCGACGCTCAGAAACAGGGCTTGCGCCCGGCCCCTGCCGGCATCCCGCCTTGGCCAATATCCAATCTCGAATAAGCTGTACCGGCATGGCCGGCATTACTCGAACAGACGCTTGTCCTTGGCGTATTCCTTGGCCTGGTTGCGCGTGATCAGGCTGCGCTTGACCAGATCCTGCAGATTCTGATCCAGGGTCTGCATGCCTACCTGCTGGCCGGTCTGGATGGCCGAGTACATCTGCGCCACCTTGTCTTCGCGGATCAGGTTACGGATGGCCGGGGTGGCCACCATGATTTCGTGCGAGGCAATACGGCCGCCACCCACGCGCTTGAGCAGTGCCTGCGAGATGACCGCGCGCAGCGACTCGGACAACATCGAGCGCACCATCGGCTTTTCACCGGCCGGGAACACGTCGACGATACGGTCGATGGTCTTGGCGGCCGAGCTGGTGTGCAGCGTGCCAAACACCAGATGGCCGGTTTCGGCCGCGGTCAGCGCCAGGCGGATGGTTTCCAGGTCACGCAATTCGCCGACCAGGATGATGTCCGGGTCTTCACGCAGTGCCGAGCGCAGTGCTTCGTTGAAGCCGTGCGTATCGCGGTGCACTTCGCGCTGGTTGATCAGGCACTTCTGCGAGGTGTGCACGAATTCGATCGGGTCCTCGACGGTGAGGATATGACCGTATTCGTTCTTGTTGATGTGGTCGATCATCGCTGCCAGCGTGGTCGACTTGCCCGAACCGGTCGGGCCGGTAACCAGGATCAGCCCCTGCGGCTGCTCGATCAGCTCGCGGAAGATCGGCGGACACGCCAAGTCTTCCAGCGTCAGCACTTCCGAGGGAATGGTACGGAACACCGCACCGGCACCACGGTTCTGGTTGAACGCGTTGACACGGAAGCGCGCCAGCGAGGGAATCTCGAACGAGAAATCGACCTCGAGGAACTCTTCGTAATCGCGCCGCTGCTTGTCCGACATGATGTCGTACACCAGCGCGTGCACTTGTTTGTGGTCCAGCGCCGGGATATTGATGCGACGGACGTCACCGTCCACGCGGATCATCGGCGGCAAGCCGGCGGAAAGGTGTAAGTCCGAGGCCTTGTTCTTGACCGAGAACGCCAATAGTTCAGCGATATCCATACGCGCTCTGTCCCCTGCGTTGCGAGTATCTGTAAGGTGTTTCCCCTGGCGGGCAGTATAGCCTTCCCACGTAAGAGGTTGATGCATTGCAAACCGTATCTTTGGCCACCCTTGGGCAGCAGATCGAGGCGGCTTCCAGGCCTTCACAGCCGGTCCGGCTGCTGGCCGTTTCCAAGCTGCAGCCCGCCGCCGCGGTGGCCGCGCTGGCCGCCCAGGGGCAGCGCGCCTTCGGGGAAAACTATGTGCAGGAAGCGGCGGCCAAGATCGCCGAACTGCGCGTACTGGGCTTGGAATGGCACCTGATCGGCCACCTGCAGTCCAACAAGGCCGAGCTGGCCGCGCAGGTCTTCGACTGGGTGCAGACGGTGGACCGGCCCAAGCTGGTCAGCGCCCTGGCCCGCTACCGCCCGGCCGCTTTGCCCCCCCTCAACGTGCTGATCCAGGTCAACATCGATGACGAGGACAGCAAGCACGGCTGCGCGCCCGAGCAGATTGCCGGGCTGGCCGAGGCCATCGCCAACGAACCACGGCTGTGCCTGCGCGGGCTGATGGCGATCCCGGCACCGTTCCCGGAAGCGGCCAAGCGCCAGGCCGCCTTCACGCGGATGCAGGACCTGTTTGCCGGCCTGGCCGCGCACTCCCCGCAGGTCGATACACTTTCGATGGGCATGAGCAGTGATTTCGCCGAGGCCATCGCCGCTGGCTCGACCATGGTCAGAGTCGGCACCGCGCTGTTCGGCCAGCGCCCCTCCCCTTGATCGTCCCGAGATTGGATTGATGACCAGCCCCCAGCACGCAGACCTTCCCGACACCCAGCTCCCCGACACTGATGTCGCCTTCATCGGCGGCGGCAACATGGCCCGCAGCCTGATCGCCGGCCTGCTGCGGCGCGGCATGGCCGCCGGCCGCATCCATGTGGCCGAACCGGTCGCCTCCCTGCGCCAGGCGCTGGCGCAGGACTTCGGCGTCCACACCCATGACACGGCGGAAGCCGCCGCCGGGCATGCCGGGCTGTGGCTGATGGCGGTCAAACCGCAGGTGATGCGGACCGTCTGCGAGGCACTGGCCAGCATTGCTGCCAGCAGGCAGCCGGTGGTCGCCTCGATCGCCGCCGGCATCACCGCTGCACAGTTGGAGCGCTGGCTCGGCGGCAACCAGGCCATCGTCCGCGCCATGCCCAACACTCCTGCCCTGCTCGGTGCCGGCGTCACCGGCCTGTTTGCCAACCCACGCGTGTCCGCTGCGCAGCGCGCGCAGACCGAGCAGGTACTGGCCAGCGCCGGCCGCACCGTATGGATCGAAAGCGAAACCCAGATGGATGCGGTAACCGCGGTCTCCGGCAGTGGCCCGGCCTATGTATTCCTGCTGGCCGAAGCCATGGAAGCGGCAGCGCTGGAACAAGGCCTGCCAGCGGATGCGGCACGCACGCTGGTGCTGGACACCATCCTCGGCGCCGCCCGCATGCTGACCGAAGCCGGCGAAGCACCGGCCGAACTGCGCCGCCGCGTGACCTCGCCTGGCGGCACCACCCAGGCCGCCATCGAAACCTTCCAGGCCGGCGGCTTTGAAGCACTGACCGCGCGCGCCATCGATGCCGCAGCCAAACGCGGTAAGGAACTGTCCGCTGCGAACGATTGATCTGCATTACTTTCACCAATGCATGTGCGTGCACTCGTAGAGATCTGCTTTAAACAACCCCTCCCCTTGCGGTGTGAGAGGGGCAGCTTACGAACCACCGGTTCGTTGCCCATCGAACGCCCTTGCGCCGGCGCAAGGGCCAGGGCGCGGAGCGGGGGTTGGGGAGAGGAACAAGGCGCAGCCTTGCAGCTCTTATGCACTTGGAACGCCGCAACCAACACAGCCCAAGGACACCATCACCATGCACCGGCTCGCCCTAACGCTGTCCTCCACCCTCCTGCTCACGCTCAGCGCCTGTTCCGCACAACAAGCCCCGCAGGCTGCGGTGATCCAGCAATCACAACCCAGCCACGCCGACCTCGGCAGCCTGCGCGTGCATTACAACCTGCTGCCCACGCTGGCGATGAATGAAGCGGTGGCACGCAGCTACCAGGTGCAGCGCGAAGCCGACCGTGCGCTGCTGGTGGTCGCCCTGCGGCAACTGGCACAGGGCGAAGAGCTGCCGGCCGAAGGCAAAGTGCAGGCCACCGCCACCGATCTGTCCGGCAAGCGCCAGCAGATTGAACTGCGGGCGGTGCGCACCGGTCCGTATACGGATCTGATCGGCGTGCTCGATGCGCATCCGCGCGATCAACTGCGCGTGGATCTGCAGATAAGCGCTGCTGCCGGCAACGGCAAGCTGCGTTTCGAGCGGAACTTCTGAGCTGAACTTCCGAGTTGCGACGCAAGGCAAGCTGCCGTTCGCTGCTTCCAGTGCCGCGCTGGCAATCGGTTGGACGTTCCGGCAGCCAAGAGCAGCTTGAAGCAGCGGCGTTATTGCCTGGCCTAGCCCACCAATTGCGGGCCCTCGCCCTGCTCACCCAGCACATCCTGCGGATTAAGCAGGCCGCAGCGTTTGAGTGACAGGCAGCCACAACCGATGCAATCCGTGAGCTGGTCACGCATGAACTGCAGCACCTGGATGTGCGCATCCAGCTCCTTGCGCCAACGCGCGGACATCCTGGCCCACTCCGCCTTGCTCGGCGCGCGCCCTGCCGGCAGTTCGCCCAGCCGCCGCGCCACCGCCTGCAACGGCATGCCAACCCGCTGTGCCGCCTGGATCACCGCCAATCGCCGCAGCACGTCACTCTGGAAGCGGCGCTGGTTGCCCGCCGTGCGCTGGCTCTGGATCAGCCCCTTGCGCTCATAGAAGTGCAGTGCCGATATGGCGATCCCGCTGCGTCGTGCCACTTCCCCTACACTCAGTTCCCGCGTGGACATCCGTTGACCTCAACCATGGTTGAGGTGTGATGCTGCATGCCTCCCATCCGCAACTCAAGCAGTCAGTCCGCATCATGAGTTCACCCAGCAGCACCTCGGCACCTCCACCCGCCACCTCGATCCTCGCCCCGCAGTACCGCGCCACCACCATCGGCATGGTCGCCTTGATCTCGCTGATCGCCTTCGAAGCCCTGGCCGTGGCTGCGGCCATGCCCAGCGTGGCGCAGGCATTGGACGGATTGCGCCTGTACGCATTGGCATTTGGCGGCGCCCTGGCCACCAGCGTGATCGGCATGACCCTCGCCGGCCGCCTGTGCGACCAGCAAGGCCCGGCAAAACCCTTGTGGCTGGGCATGGGCAGCTTCCTGATCGGGCTGGTGCTGGCCGGGCTGGCGCCACGCATGGATGTGCTGATCGTCGGCCGCCTGCTGCAGGGTATCGGCATCGGCGCCATCTCGGTATCGCTGTACGTGCTGGTGGCGCGCACCTACCCGGAGGTGTTGCGGCCCAAGGTATTCGCGGCGTTCTCCGCCGGTTGGGTGGTGCCCTCGCTGATCGGCCCGGGCCTGAGCGGCTGGATCGTGCAGCACGCCAGCTGGCGCTGGGTCTTCCTCAGCGTACCGATCCTGGCCCTGCCCGCTGCCTGGCTGCTGTTGCCGGCACTGCGCAGCACCCACACCAGCATCCGCCGCGATGTCGCGCAGGTGCCGGTGGTGCGCTGGGCAATCGGCACCGCGTTGGCGGCATTGCTGCTGTATGTGGGCGGACAGCTACATGGCGCGCCGGCCTTGTTGACCATGGCCGCCGCGCTGGCTGCGCTGGTGCTGTGCAGCCGTCATCTGCTGCCGCGCGGCACCTTGCTGTTGCGCCCCGGTTTGCCCAGCGTCATCGCGCTGCGCGGCATCGCCGCCTCGGCATTCTTCAGCTGTGAAGCCTTCCTGCCGCTGCTGCTGCAA
The DNA here is from genome assembly GCF_001700965.1 of Stenotrophomonas nitritireducens. Lineage (NCBI taxonomy): Bacteria > Pseudomonadati > Pseudomonadota > Gammaproteobacteria > Lysobacterales > Lysobacteraceae > Stenotrophomonas > Stenotrophomonas nitritireducens. The sequence goes on along the minus strand of NZ_CP016756.1, from coordinate 3,534,673 downwards.
CGTGAGCGTGGCCTGTCGCCGCTATGGGCCGGCGCCGCACTCAGCCTGGGCGCACTGGGCTGGTTCTCCGGCTCATGGCTGCAAGGCCACCAGCACTTCGGCTGGAGCCGCCTGCGCATGCTGCAGACCGGCACCTGGTTGATGCTGGCCGGTCTGCTGATCAGCGTGCTTACCCTCTACCCCAGCGTGCCGTTGGCGATGGCATTGGCGGGCTGGTCGTTGACCGGGCTGGGCATGGGCCTGATCTATCCCAGCCTGTCGGTGTTGACGCTGTCGTTGTCGGCGCCACACGAACAGGGCAACAACAGTTCCGCCCTGCAGCTGAGCGAAGGCGTTGCAGTCGCCGCGACGCTGGCGATCTCCGGCTCACTGTTCGCTGCCCTGGTGGGCGGCAATGAAACCACCGGCTACCTGCTGTGCTTCATGGTGACGCTGCTACTGGCAGCGCTGGCAACCCAGGTCAGCCGCCGCATCGGCTGAGTGGCTGGGCCGCGCAATTGCGCGATCCAGCCACTCACGGGAAGGGCTGCACATTGCAGCCCGGCACTGGCTCAGTGCGCGCTATCCACGCCTTCCACTTCCAGCAGGTCCTGGCGCAGAATGCGGCGCACTTCCAGCACCGCTTCCGGTGTTTCCTGCACGCTGTGGCCGGACACGATCACTTTCTCCGACAGCGCGCCATCAAGATGCGCACTCCAGTACGGCACCAGCCCATCGTCGGACTCAGGGGTGGGCACGTCAGCCTTGCGCTTGGCGATGATGGAGTGGTACTTCAGGCCCGGCTTGATCGGCAAGGCCGAGGACGCCTCGATGAAGGGATCACTGGCCTTGAGGTTTTCAATGCTGTTGGTGATGACCGGCTCCTTGGGCTTCTTGCCATCGGTTTCGCCGGGATCCTGCAAGGCCATGAAGGCATCACCGAAGGCGCCGAGGATGGTCAGCGGCAAGCGCACCAGCTTGCCGATCAAGCGCCCTACGCGGTTGCCGGCGGCATCGGTGCCCTTGTGCGGCGAGGCCAGGAAAATCGCCCGCTCCACGTTGGGCTGCGGGGTGAAATGCAGCACCGGCCCGAGCTTGGCCTCCACCCGCGCCAACCGCTCGCCCTGCAGGTTGTAGCGCTTGCGGGTGTTTTCCCAGAGCACGTCACCCGAGTCACTGAGCATCAGCCGGGCGATCACGCCGCCCATGCTGTGGCCGATGAAGACCATGTCGTGCGAGGCCGGCGCGGTTCCGGTCGGGTCGAAGTGGCGCAGCGTGCCGTTGAAGGCCTTGCTGATGGTGTAGCGGTTCAAGGCGATCGGCGCGTTGGTCGGGTAATAGACCGACCACACCTGGTAGTGCTCGCGCATTTCCTCATCGCCCATGATTTCGTTGGCCAGGTTCACCCAGGCCTCCGGGCTGCTGGCCAGGCCGTGCAGCATGAAGATGATGCGCTTGTTCGGATCGTAGGGCTGCATCAGGTAGATATGCGGCTCGCGGATGCCTTCGCCACGGCCAAACAAGGTGCGCAGTGACTCGGTGGCAAAACCCGATTGGGCAAGCCACAGCCCATAGGCAGCGGTGAAGTTGGCGGCCAGCGGAACTTCCTGGCCACGCATCTGGATGCTGGACTGGTCCGGCGAATAGGCTTCCAGCTGCACGTCGCGGGTTGCCAGCACTTCTTCCAGCGTATTGCCGCTGAAGTTCAGCACGGCAGTCACGTTGATGGCCGGCATCTCGCTGTACAGCGGAAGATCCTGCTTGCGTTCTTCCACTTCCACCGCCTGTGCCAGCGCTGGCGCTTCCATCATTGCCACCAGCTCGGCACCGAAGCCATCGCGGCGGTAGGAGCTGCGCAGGCCGGCGAAACTCACCGACGATGCAGCCACCAGCTGCTTGGGCACGCCCTGCAGCTTGAGATCGTCAAACTTGGCGCGGATGGTCCAATCGTCCACCTGCACCGGCCGGTTGATGTCCTCGCCCTCCAATGCCCGTGCACGGGTGCGCTGGAAGACCACCGATGCGGCCTGCTCGGTAGCGTAGTTGTAGTAATCCCGCACCTGGGTAAGCCGGTCTTCCAAGGCACGCTGCGCCGGGCTGCGGCCGCTGAAGAACAGGTAGAGGTACGAATAACGCGCGGTTTCCAGCCAGGCATTCAATGCGGCCGGCGGCAACTCGATGGGCTCGTTGCCCTTGGGCTTGGGAGTAAGCGCCAGTGCCTGCTGCATCCACAACTCGGCCAGCGTGGACAACCGCTGTTCGGACTGCAGGCCATCATTGTCCGCCACCGTCTGCCGGCAGGCCGGCATGTCCTTGCTGCAGTCGCTTTCGGTCAGGCCGATCACCGACAGCGATTCCTGCGACAAGGCACTGAGCTTGCCGGTGCTGAGAATGTCGCCGCGCTTGAGCATCACATAGTCGGTGTTGCTCACCGCTTTCATCTTCACCATGGCGCAGCCGCTGGACAGCAGCAGCGCCATTACCGCGACCACCGGCAGCAGCCGGCGTATCCATGTCTGCGGGTTGGGGTTCATTGGCTGGTCGTTCCTGAGGCGGGAATGCCCGGTACGCCTGCGCGTATGCGGGAAGAGAAATCTGCCACATCGCCCGCTTCACGGGCCCGCAGCGTGATACGCCCCAATTGTTGCAGACGCGCCAACGGCACGCCGGGGGTCAGGCCGCCAACATCCTCGGCATATTCGGCCAGGTAGCCCGAAGCCAGCAGCCGGTAATCCAGCGGCAGGTTGGGCTGGATGCGGCGCATCAGCTCGAACACCACCGTGGTGCAGTTGCTGGTCAACGTATTGTAGAAACGCGGGGCCTGCTCCAGCTGCTGCGCGCGGTCCACATAGAAACGCAGTAGTTCACGCATCTTGTCCGGGCTCAGCCCATGCAGGCGGTACAGATAGACATCCTCGCCGCGCACATTGCTGCGCGTCAGCACGATGTCGCGCTCGTCCGAGGCCACCAGCACCGCCTCGAACTTGCGGAAGAAACCGCCCAGCGCCGAGAACGATTCGCCCTGCTCCTTGCGGATTTCCAGCGAGAACACCAGCTGGCGGCCATCGGCAAAGCCGAACGAGACCAGCGTGTGGGCAATGGCCGGGCCCATCCAGTAGGACAGGATCATGTCCACCGACTGTACCTGCGACAGATCGTATTCGCGCTTTTCCCAGCGCACGTCGTAGTCGGTTTCACTGCGCCAGTGGAAGTTGCGCACGTTGTCGATGATCAGGCGGTCGCCCTCGATGCGCGCATGCAGCGGCTGCGCAACGTCGTCGGCCCAGGCCCGGTCCTGCTGCGGGGTGATCGTCGCCCACCAGATCAACATCACCGCGAACAGTACGCCGAACACCGCCAGTGAATGCCAGCGCCGCACCGGCCCGAAGCCGGCGCGGATCGCCCAGATGCTGGGCACGCACCACACCAGGATGGCGACCACCTTGGCCACCACGTTGCCGGGGAACTGGTACCACAGCGCAAAACCACCCCAGAGGCCGATGCAAAGGCACAAGAACGCCAACAGGACCCGACCGACGCCACGCACCACACTGCACAGACGCCGCTTCCCTACATTCACCACTTCACTCTCCTGAAAGACCCAACGGCCCCGGTAGCGCGCAGCGCGCCCAGCCGGCACCAGCCGCCCAAAATGAATGGGTCGCCAGCGACCCGCGGCAAAGATAGCCTGCCGGACGTGGAAAGCGGAGTGAAACAACAAAAAACCTCCCCGACCCGCCCCCCTGTTCACATGCAGGTAGGCCAGCCACCCGATCAACGAGGGAAACACAGTAGCCCGGGTAAGCGCAGCGCACCCGGGGCCGTCGGCAAATGAGCTGAAAGACCGCCAGCTCCCATCCTCCCGGGTGCGCGGGCGTCTATCCGGTCTCCCTTGACGATAAGCGCACCGGCAGTTTGTAGGAGCGGCGTCAGCCGCGAAGCTAAAGTTGCTGAAACCGTTGGCCCTTGTGCCATCTGACGCGATATCAGCTTCGCGGCTGACGCCGCTCCCACAAGCAACTAGCCAACCGGTAGCCCGGGTAAGCGCAGCGCACCCGGGAAGAGGGAATCCAATGAACCTTTCTGCTTGGCGCGAACTGCCCCGGGTGCGCTTCGCTTACCCGGGCTACGCCACAGCCCGATTCACCTAAGCGGCAAACACATCGGCAGCTTGTAGGAGCGGCGTAAGCCGCGAAGCTGGCGGTGCTGAAACCTCTGCCCGTTGCGCCATCTGACCCTGCATCAGTTTCGCGGCTGACGCCGCTCCTACAGGCACGCCGCTGAACGGCGACCCGGGCACCTGATCAAGCCGGCCCGCATCTGCAACTAGGCAGGCTTGCCTTGCTGCGCCGGCGTCTCGGTATGCGCCGCTGCCAGCCACTTGCCGTCCCTCTTTGCCCAGGTGGTGCTGTCAAAACAGATCATTTCCTGCGGCTTGCCATCAACTTCAAAGTTCTGCCTGACCTTGTACGTCAGGATGGCGACGTCATCGATGGGGAAAAACACCTCCTCATCGGAGAACGAAAACCCCGTGACCCGCGCAGTTCCCTGCTCGGCCATCGCCACGTACTCGGCCGGACTGAAATGATGGACGCCGTACATCGAGACCATTGACGCCTTTTCGGGCAGCAGCGCGGCCGCCTTGGTCGGTTGCTGGTCGACCATGGCCTGCCAGAACGCACGCTCAAGTTCCAATATTTCGGCACGTGTTGTCATGTCACGCTCCGCTTGGGGGAAGTTAAATCAGGCTGTCACACCGCTTGTTGGGCACACGTGACACAGACGCTACGCGGCGGCAAACATGATCCCCGTCTGCCGGCTTCAGCTCGATGACTGCGCATCCCGGTGGACGTTTCATCACCCTCCCTGACCACGCCGCAGCTCAGTGCCTGAGTCGCACCAGCGTCGGATGTAATGGCGGCATGCACATACCTTCTCGCCCTTTATACGCAGCGGCTTACAGGCTGGTCCCACACCACGGAGGACAGCTCATGCACAACGAAAACCAGACTGAACAACAGGAAAAACTGGTCAAGCTGATCAAGAAGTTCGGCACCGCAATGCTCACCACCCGCGGCGCCGACGGCAGCATGCATTCACGGCCGATGACGCCACTGGGCGACGAGTTCGACGGTGGCTTCTGGTTCGCCACGGAAATCGACAACGCCGCCGTGATCGACCTGCAGGCCAATCCCGAGGCGAACGTGGGCTTCATGCACGAAGGCGACAACAACTTCATTTCCGTGGCCGGGCGCGGCAGTATCAGTCAGGATCGCGCCCAGATTGCCCGTCTATGGTCCGCACCAATGAACGCCTTCTTCAAAGGCGGCAAGGACGACCCGCGCGTCTGCCTCATCCGTATCGACGCGCAGCACGCCGACTATTGGGACGGCCCCGGAAACCTGCTGACCAAACTGGTGTTCTTTGCCACGGTCGCCACCACCGGCAATCACGAAGCGCTCAGCGACACCGGCTCGGTAAATCTCTGAGCAGGCGCCGGGCGGCCACCATGGTTTGGTGGTCGCCCACTGCGTAGCGGTTGGAAGGGTTCGCAGATGCCAGCAGCCAAGGCCGCGTATCGCAGGGCTTGCAGACAGGAAAGCATCGAACAGCCGCCGGAGCTGCGCTGCCACTCATTCAAGTAAATCAGCCCCGCAATCCGCCAGATATTTACGGAAGCTAGGGTAAGCGCAGCGCACCCGGGGGCCTTACGCGCACAGCCTTGAAGACCACCAGACCTCAATCTCCGGGATGCGCCGCGCTTACCCGTGCTACGCCGCTGCTCTGATTCGGGCGCTGATTGGCATCGGAACCAAAAAAGCCGGCCCAGGGCCGGCTTTTTTTTACATGAGCAAAGGGCATGCAGTCACGCCGCACCCTTCGTCAGCGGAAAATCGCCGACTCGGCTCAACCGTTGGGACACAGGCCTTCCAGACATGCTTCTAGAATCGCCTCGCACCTATCAGGCGCAGTACCCCGCGCGATGCAGGCGTTGTATGAATTCACACACGGCGTACCGCACCAGGACGCCGAGGCCGTACCACCAAAGACAGCCATAGAAAGAAAGCCACAGGCGGCAACGCGCTTGATCCACTTCTTCATGCCACTTTCCTTGTTGGCCTGATCATTCAGGCGGCCCAGCATAGGTTTTCTGGAAAGCAGATTTCGTTTAATAGCCCACAAATCTTGAAGTACGGACAGCCCCTAAAACACCAAGGCGGCATCGAACTTCAATGAATGTTCGGCCCTTTGATTCCGCTCTCCAACCAAGCCTCAACTTGCGGCAGCAACGCCACAACCGAAGCAGCCAACTGGTTGTACCTGCTTTGTTCGCTGCCGAAAGCCTTGAAGCTGAAATCACGGAAATCCTTGTGCTGCTCGATTCGGCCAGCCGCTGCGCCGTCCGGAAGCCCTGAGCGGCAGGAAGTTTCGCACCACCAATCAGATCCCAACCAACTAGACGGTGGGCACCGCCGACAAAGCGGCCGCCATCTACGCTAGTGGCTTCCCGCTCTTCACCATTTACATGCGCGAATTGGTTTCAATCCAACTGTTGAAAGAGCCGTATGCCGAGACCGGCGAAGTGGGCCTCATCTGCCTCATCCGCCAGGACGTGGCATCCGCATATCCCAAGGCCTTCACCCTCATCGACGGCGTGATGGGAGACGAGTAAGGCGCAGGACACCCGATGGTGTCAGCAACAACACCGATAGTTCTAGCCGGTACTGTAAGCATAAGCACCGAGAGGCTTTTGCGGTGCAGAACTACGCCGGGATTGCCGGTGAAGTGCTAGCACATCATGCTGATACCCCAAATTCAAGGAATGCATATGGACGCGCAATATTGCACCTGGGTTCTCAATTGGCCGTGCCTTAACCAAGCCGAATGGGCGACATGGATTCAAGTCTTTGGCTCCCTTACTGCCTTGTTCCTTGCTATTTATGTGCCGGTTAGGATGCGTCGAATAGAGGAGCTTGATAGGCGAATTGCGATCCTCTCGAGCATCGTTCGAGTAAGAGAAGTATCCGAACGATATGTTCAAGTTTTGCCGCAGCTTGAACAGCCAATTGGGCAAGTACCGGTTGATTTCAAAACAGCGATAGGGGCCTGTGAGATGTACTTACAGAACCCATCCACACCCACCGAAATGGTTCCTTTGCTTGGCCATGTGGCGCACGCTGGAAGTCAAATTCTCCAGCAATGGAGCTCGGTTGACTTGCTGCGCCACGGCGAGACTTTGCATTCGTCATTAGCGGCGGCCGTGAGGCATCTGGATCGAATTGTCCGGCATCTCGAGTCCGCCCAAGCGATAACCAAGGCATGGAAGAGAAACCACTGGTTTGCTCTGCTCATAAACTAGCGAAATAGTTTTCTTGTCAGCCAACTATTCGCCCCGGCCCTCAAACAGACGTCGGCGCGATCTTACGCTTTTTATAACGTGCCAATTGGCACGAATTGCTACAAACACCGCCAATTAGGAGAGAGAGGAATGTCTGACCCAAGCCAGTACGAGATAGATGCTCGAATGAAGCATATTCACGACCTGTTGGAGAAAGTCATCCAAGTGAATGGATTCTTCATCACTGCTGGATACGGGACCTTCTTTGGTGTGTGGGCAATTGCACGAGAAGATCTAGTGATTGACGCTCGCATTTGGAGCTGTTTGTTCTTGCTGGCCTCGGCTATCGTCTTTGTCGCGTGGCACATGTTTAGCCTGATGGCAATGAACTTCGTCATCAAGTCGATAGCAGCCGAACCGTCCGATGGCTGGGCGGGGCGAATACAGACTGCGATCACCACCCGCAGCAGTGAGAATGCACAACGCTTCGGGATACCGATAACGCTGCTCTCCGCGTTTCTCGCACTAGTTGGTATAAGCATCCTTACGATTGGACTACTTCGGACGCTTTAGCCATTGAGGTGCAGCCAAGGCGCTGTACCTGAAACGAGCCGGATGAACCGAGTAACAGGTGATGCCTGGTACCTGCGTCGACAAGTCACCTTCGAGGGGCAGAGCCAATAAAAAGCCCCGCTACCGGCTGGTGCGGGGCCTCCATAGCTCTGAATACTGGTGATCTTACAACTCAATAACTTTATTGGTTGCCAAGTCGCGCGCATACGCCTTTGCGCCAAAACCACGGGCAAGCCCGGCGGCTGCGGACAAGGCTTTATCTCCTACAACGATGTATTCACCGTGCCCGACTTTTTCGAAGCCATGGGCCCGAGCTGCTACGTCAAAAGCATCCGGATCGTCTGAGTAAACCAAATAGCGGGTGTCATTTGCCATCTTCAATTCCTTTGAAAGAGGTGATTTGCACTTACCCTGCACTTACGAAAAAACCGGCTTCCGCCGGTTTTTCTGCAACACTCAAATTTTGATGGTGGGCGGTACAGGGATCGAACCTGTGACCCTTGCCGTGTGAAGGCAATGCTCTACCGCTGAGCTAACCGCCCGTGTTGCGAGCCGCTCATTATAGGGGGCTGAGCGAACACGTCAACATCTTTCTTCACATCGATTTACATCGTCTGGGTCGGCTTGTCCGAGGTCGATGTGCCGGCCAGCAGGGTCTCGATCTTGTTGCGGATGGCCTCGCCGTCGGTGCCTTCGGCAAGCTGCACGCCGATGCCGGCCTGGCGGTTGCCCTGCGCGCCCAACGGGGTGACCCAGACCACCTTGCCGGCCACCGGCAAGCGCTCGCTGGAGTCTGGCAGGGTCAGCAGCAGGAACACCTCGTCACCGAGGAAATAGCGCTTGGGCGTGGGTACGAAGACGCCACCGTTCTTCACGAACGGCATGTAGGCGCCATACAGCGCCGCCTTGTCCTTGACCGCCAGTGAAAGGATGCCCTGGCGGGCGTTCATCGCACTCATCGAATTGTCCCCTTGGATTGCACTTGGTTGGCCGCGCCCCATGCCAGCAGCAGCTCCACCACGGCCAGGTCGGCACGGATGGTGGTGCGCAGCAGATCGCGGGTGCGATTGGCGGCATCAAACCAGGCGGCCAGCTTGTTCAATCGGGCCGGATCGGTCAAGCCGTCGGCTGCTTTCTTCAGTGCCAGGTCGGCGGCATGGCGCAGGCGCAGGTCGGCGTTGTCGTCGCCGGTCCAGCGCTGGGCCAGTTCGACGCTACCCACTTTGCCGGCCAGCAGCTGGTCCAACTCGCTGGCCACCTGCCGGCGCAGGGCCATGCCCTCGCCTTGCAGCCATTGGTCGGCCATTGCCGGGTGGCCGCGGGCGGCGTCCAGCGCTTCACGCGCCACGCCCTCGGTATAGCCGCGTGCCTGCAGCCAGGCCATGGCTTCCTCGCGCGGCGGCATACGGAACTCCAGGCGCTGGCAGCGGCTGCGGATGGTCTGCGGCAGCCGCGCCGGGTCGGCGCTCAGCAGCCACAGGTAGCGGCCGGGCGACGGTTCTTCCAGCGTCTTCAGCAAGGCATTGCAGGCGGAGCGGTTGATGGCGTCGGCCGGGTCAACAATCACCACCTGGGCCACGCCGTACTGCGGGGTGAGCGCCAGCTTCTGCGAGATCTCACGCACCTGGTCGATGACGATCTCGGTGCGCAGCTTGTCGCCGGTTTTATTGGGGATGAAGCTGGTGAACTGCAGGTCCGGATGGGTACCGGCCGCAATCAACTGGGCGTTGCGCTGGCGTGCTGCCGCATCTGCGCCGTGGTTGAGTACGTGCGCGGCCAGCCGCATCGCCACCGCGCGCTTGCCCATGCCGGCCGGGCCGCACAGCAGCAGACCATGGCCGAGCCGGCCCGCGTCGAGCGCGGCCACCGTCTGGTCATAGGCGCGCTGCTGCCAAGGGGCCAGTGCTTCGCTCATCGGGACATCCTGTACATCATTCGGGTCATGCCGCTCATTGCGCCGCTGCCTCGCTGCGCTTGGCACGCAGACGTTGCAGGTATTCGGCCACGGCGGTGTTGTGATCGGTATAGGACGCGGAGAACACATGCGCGCCACTGCCATCGCCCACGGCGACGAAGTACAGCGCATCGCCTGGCGCCGGGTTGGCGGCGGCATGCAGCGCGTCGCGGCCGGGCATGGCGATCGGCGTCGGCGTCAGGCCGGCGCGAGTATAGGTGTTGTACGGCGTATCGGTGGTCAGGTGGATCTTGCGGATATTGCCGTCGTAGGCGCTGCCGATGCCGTAGATCACGGTTGGGTCGGTCTGCAGGCGCATGCCCATCTTCAGGCGACGGACGAACACGCCGGCAATCTGCGGGCGCTCGCTGGCCAAGCCGGTTTCCTTCTCGATGATGGAGGCCAGGATCAGCAGTTCGTAGGGCGACTTCAGCGGCAGGTCGTCACTGCGCCCGGCCCAGGCGGCGGCCAGTTCCTTTTCCATCGCGGCATGGGCGCGCTTGAGCACGTCCACGTCGCTGTCACCGCGCTGGTAGATATAGGTTTCCGGCAGGAAGCGGCCTTCCGGGTGCTGGTCGGGGAAGCCCAGCTTGGCCATCAGCTCGGTGTCGGCCAGATCGGTGGTTTCGTGCAGCAGCGGCTGTGCACGGGCCAAGGCCGCGCGCAGTTGGCGGATGTTCCAGCCTTCAACGATGGTGACGCGGTATTGCAGCACCTTGCCCTGGCGCATGTTCTGCAGCAGCTGGCGCGGCGTGGGTGCCGGCTCCAGCGCGTACTCGCCTACCTTGAGCTTGCCGGCGGCATCGAGCTGGCGCGCCAGCAGCTGCCATTGCAGATCGTCGCCTTCATCCACACCGGCCGCTCGCAGCTTGCGCAGCACGCTGGTGAGGGAGTCACCGGAAGCGATGGTGATGCTTGCCGCCGACGGCGTCAGCGGCGTATCGGCAAAACTGCCCTGCCGCTGCCACAACCAGGCCGCACCTGCGCCAGCCAATGCCACCAGCAGTACCAACACCGCCAGCACCAGCAGACATCCGCGCTTGGCACCCGCCATGGTCACCCCGTCTTCAAAGAACCGATGCGCAGGATACCGCGCTGGCGGCAACGCCGGCCAAAGCGGTGTTCATCATTGCGGGTCCAGCGCCCGCAACAGCCCGCGCGCCTTGGCCCGGGTTTCATCCAGTTCCTTGTCGGCCACCGAATCCACCACGATGCCGGCTCCCGTACGGAAACTGGCGATAGTGCCCTGCACTTCGGCGGTGCGGATGAGGATGTTCAGGTCCATGTCGCCGTCACGGTTCAGCCAGCCGAAGGCGCCGGTGTAGGCACCGCGCGCGGTCTGCTCCAGCTCGGCGATGATCTCCATGCAGCGCACCTTGGGACAGCCGGTGATGGTGCCGCCCGGGAAGGTGGCCGCAATCACTTCGCCCGGGGTCACATCGGCGCGCAGCCGCGCGCGCACGTTGCTGACGATGTGGTGCACGTGGGCGTAGCTCTCCACGGTCATCAGCTCATCGACCTCGACGCTGCCGGGCGCGGCAATGCGACCCAGGTCGTTGCGCTCCAGGTCGATCAGCATGACGTGCTCGGCGCGCTCCTTGGGATGACCAACCAGCTCCTGGATGCGTGCGGCATCGTCGTCGCCTTCGAAGCGCGGGCGGGTGCCGGCGATCGGGCGGGTCTGCACCACATCACCGTTGACGGAAACCAGCCGTTCCGGCGAGGAGCTGACCACGGCGCGTCCGGCAGCGGTGAACAGGCCGGCGAACGGTGCGGGGTTGGCGGTGCGCAGCCGCGCGTACAGCGCTTCCGCTGCCAGCGGCGTATCGAACTGCGCCTGCCAGCGGCGCGACAGGTTCACCTGGAACACGTCGCCGGCATGCAGGTAATCGATGATCTTGTGCACGCCGTCGGTGAAGCGTTCGCCGGCGTCTTCGCTGATGGCGCTGGGGCCATGCCAATGCGGCAAGGGCGGCAGCAATGCGGCTTCTGTTTGATCGTGCTGGAGCTGGCTGAGCAGGTCGGCGGCGGCGTCTTCGGCGATGGCGATGCAGCGGCCGCTGTCGCGTTCGCGCAGTACCGCTGCTGGGCAGCGCAATGCGACGGCAGTTGGCAGGCAATCCGTGCGCCGTGGCAACTGCAGGATCGGTTCAACCTGCTGGGCAAGCTCGTAATCGAGCAGCAAGGCCCAGCCGCCGCGGAACGGGATGTCCGCTTCCATCGGGTTACGTGGCTGCTGCAGGGCCTGCCAGTCGCGGTCGAGCGCGGCGAGGAACGTCCCTTCCACCGGGCTGCCGTCTTCGCGCTGCACGCTGCCGTCAGCGTTGAGCAGGAGCTGGCCGCCATCGGCGATCAACAGCATGTCCCACTGGCCTTGCTTGCCGGCGGCAGTGGATTCGAGCAGGACCGGATAGCGATGCGGTGCAAGCCGATGCAGCGCCAGCAGGTCGATATCGGCGCGCAGGGGGAGGATGTGCATCGTGGGCCAAAGAGTCGAGGAAGCTGGCGGCTCCCTTCTCCCGCTTGCGGGAGAAGGTGCCCGAAGGGCGGATGAGGGGAGCTTTTAAGGCAAAAAAATGAAGCGATGAGTGCCTTCAGTAACCAGGCTGTTCAACAGCTCCGCTTCGCTCTGCCCTCACCCCAACCCCTCTCCCGCTTGCGGGAGAGGGGCTCAAGCAAAAGCGCTGAGCCTTTAAATCCGCTTGAACACCAGCGTGCCGTTGGTGCCGCCGAAGCCGAAGCCGTTCGACATCACCACGTCCACGTCGGCCTTGCGGGCCACGTTCGGTACGTAGTCCAGGTCGCAGCCTTCGCTGGGGTTTTCCAGGTTGATGGTCGGCGGGATGATGCCGGTGTTCAGCGCCATCACCGAGAAGATCGCTTCCACGCCGCCCGCTGCACCCAACAGGTGGCCGGTCATCGACTTGGTCGAGCTGACCAGCATCTTGTAGGCATGCGCGCCGAAGGCGGTCTTCATCGCCATGGTCTCGCCCAAGTCGCCCAGCGGCGTGGAGGTGCCGTGTGCGTTGAGGTAGCCCACCTGTTCCGGGGTGACGCCTGCGTCCTTCATTGCCGCAACCATGCAGCGGGCGGCGCCTTCGCCGTTCTCGCTCGGTGCGGTCATGTGGTACGCGTCGGAGCTTGCGCCGAAACCGGCCAGCTCGCAGTAGATCTTGGCGCCGCGCGCCTTGGCGTGCTCGTACTCTTCCAGGATCAGGATGCCGGCACCGTCGCCCAGCACGAAGCCGTCACGGCCCTGGTCCCACGGACGCGAGGCCTTGGTCGGCTCGTCGTTGCGGGTGGACATGGCCTTCATCGCGCAGAAGCCGCCCAGTGCGGTCGGCGAGGAACCACGCTCGGCGCCACCGGCGACCATCACGTCGGCATCGCCGTACTGGATCATGCGCATCGCCGTACCGATGGAATGGTTGGACGTGGCACAGGCCGACACCGCCGAGAACGACGGGCCCTTCAGCCCGGCGATGATGCTCAGCTGGCCCGGCAGCATGTTGATGATGGTCTTGGGCACGTAGAAGGGCGAGATCTTCTTGCCTTCGTGGAACTCGATGGTCTGCTCTTCGATGCCGAGCAGGCCGCCGATGCCGGCGCCGACGATGGCGCCAATGCGCTCAGCATTGGCCTCGGTGATTTCCAGGCCCGAGTCGTGCAACGCCATGAAGGCGGCACCCAGGCCGTAATGGATGAACGGATCCATCTTCTTGGCATCCTTGCCGCTGACCCGATACTTGCCGAACAAGGGGTTGTCGGCGGTGATGTCGAAATCCCTGACCTCACCTGCAATCTTGGTGGTGAAACGCTCCAGGTAGCTGTCCATGACATTCGTCAGCGGGCCAATGCCCGAGCGGCCATTGATGATGCCTTCCCAGCTGCTGGCCAGATCATTGCCTAGGGGCGACACCATGCCCATGCCGGTAACGACGACGCGACGACTCATTGCGGATTCTCCTGGCCCCGCACGCGGGGGGATTGAAACTTAAAAGCACAGGGCCGCATCAGCGGCCCCATGGATTTGCAACGCGGCTGACATGCTTGCCGACCGCGCCTTGTCAGACCTGGATCAGGCCTTGACGTGTGCCTTGACGTAGTCGATGGCGGCCTGGACGGTACCGATCTTCTCGGCTTCCTCGTCCGGGATTTCGCACTCGAACTCTTCTTCCAGCGCCATCACCAGCTCAACGGTGTCAAGCGAGTCTGCACCCAGGTCATCGACAAACGATGCGCTGGTGGTGACTTCTTCTTCCTTGACGCCAAGCTGCTCAACAACAATCTTCTTGACGCGTTCTTCGATGGTGCTCATTGGATATCGCTCCAGATGGAGTAGTGGTTCAAAAGACGCCAGCCCCCAGGGCTGGCCGTGGGATAGTGTAGTGGAAACCGTCGCGGCGGTGTTTTTCAACAAAAAAGCCACAACGATCAACCACTTGGGTGCAGTCCCTGCACACCACGCTTACGGCATGTACAAACCGCCGTTCACGTGAAGGGTTTCGCCGGTGATGTAACTGGCCGACGGACCGGCCAGGAACGCCACCGCCTTGGCGATGTCTGCGGGCTGGCCGAGGCGGCCCAGCGCGATCTGGCCGAGCATCGCCGCCTTGGCGTCCTCGGGCAGATCCTTGGTCATATCCGTGTCGATGAAGCCCGGTGCGACCACGTTGACGGTCACGCCGCGGCTGCCGATTTCCTTGGCCAGCGACTTGGAGAACGCAATGATGCCAGCCTTGGCAGCGGCATAGTTGGCCTGGCCGGCATTGCCGGTGACGCCGATGACCGAGGCGATATTGATGATGCGGCCCTTGCGCGCCTTCATCATGCCGCGCATCACCGCCTTGGAGGTGCGGTAAACGCTGGTCAGGTTGGTGTCGAGGATGGCCTGCCAGTCCTCGTCCTTCATGCGCATCAGCAGGTTGTCGCGGGTGATGCCGGCGTTGTTGACCAGGATGCTGATGGCACCGAATTCCTTGCTCACCGCGTCGATCAGCGCGTCCACCGCGCCCGGCTCGGTCACGTTCAGCGCACGGCCGTGGCCGCCCTGTGCAGCCAGCCGCGTACCGATGGCAGCTGCCCCGTTGTCGGTGGTGGCGGTACCGATGACAGTCGCGCCCAGCGCGGCCAGTTCATCGGCAATGGCGGCACCGATACCCCGGCTGGCGCCGGTGACCAGCGCGATTTCACCCTGCAATGGCTTGCTCATTCCTGTTCCTTGTATGCATGGCACCGCGCACGCGCAGCGCCCATCATGACCGGGCGCAGGCTGCGCCCACGCCGCAATCGGTTACTCAGTTTGCCCACTCTTCCAGCGCGCCGGCAAAGTCTGCCGGGGTGGCGAGCGGACGCCCTTCGATGTTCTTGTCGATGCGCTTGACCAGGCCGGTCAGCACCTTGCCCGGGCCGCATTCGGCCACGCGGGTGACACCACGTGCGGCCAATGCCTGCACGCAACCGGTCCACTGCACCGGCTGGTACAGCTGCTGCACCAGCGCCTGACGGATGGCATCCACGCCGTCATGCACCTGTGCATCCACATTCTGGATCACCGGCAACGACGGCTGCTGCCACGCCAGGCCTTGCATCACCGCAGCCAGACGATTGGCGGCTTCGCGCATCAGCGGCGTGTGCGACGGCACGCTGACGGCCAGCTTCACCGCCTTGCGCACGCCCTTTTCAGCCAACAGCGCCAAGGCGCGGTCCACTGCGGCAGCGTCACCGCCGATCACGATCTGGCCGGGCGAATTGAAATTGGCCGGCACCACCACCTGGCTGCCTGCAGCCTCGGCGCAGACTTCCAGCACCAGCGCGTCTTCGGCGCCGAGCACGGCGGCCATCGCGCCAACGCCGGTGGGGGCCGCGTCCTGCATCAGCTGGCCACGCAGGCGCACCAGGTGCGCACCGTCGTGCAGCGTCAGCGCGCCCGCAGCAACCAATGCGGTGTACTCGCCCAGGCTGTGCCCGGCCAGTACGGCCGGCTGTGCACCGCCCTGCGCGTTCCACAGGCGCCACACCGCGATGCTGGCGGCCAGCAGCGCCGGCTGGGTGAATTCGGTGCGATTGAGCTGTTCTTCAGGGCCGCCTTGCGACAACGCCCACAAGTCGACGCCCGCGCCTTCGGAGGCCTCGGCAAAGGTGTCACGGACCTGCGGGTGCAGTTCAGCCAGTTCGGCCAACATCCCAATGGATTGCGAACCCTGGCCGGGAAATACGAAAGCGAGTCGGGAGTCAGTCACGCGGTCTTCTGCTGCATCAATCGAAGCGGGGAATAATAAGCGCGAAAGCGCCCACTCGTCTGTACTGGCGCGTATGCACGACATGCAGCAGGTAGTGCCGAGCCATGCTCGGCAAGGGGTCTTACCGCAGAGAGCCCGTAGTGCCGAGCCATGCTCGACAAGAGGCCTTACCGCAGGGAACCCTGTAGTGCCGAGCTATGCTCGGCAAGGGGATTTACCGGGAACGCCCCTGCCGAGCATGGCTCGGCACTACATTGCCCCCTCCCTTTCGCGTAGCGAAGGGGAGGGTTGGGGAGGGGTTGGCTTTGGCTGCGTCGTGCAGTTTTGGCTTCGCGGCTTACGCCGCTCCTACGAGAAGCTTGGGGCTGATGGGTTGGTTGGTGAAGGCCTCTGCCGAGCATGGCTCGGCACTACAGGTACCCCAAACAAAACGGGCAGCCATTGGCTGCCCGTTTTTTTAATCTGAATCAGCGAGACGCTTAGTAGCGCAGCAGCGCCGAACCCCAGGTGAAACCGCCGCCGAAGGCTTCCAGCAGCAACAGCTGGCCGCGCTCGACACGACCCGAACGGATCGCTGCGTCCAGTGCCAGCGGCACCGAGCCGGACGAGGTATTGCCGTGCTTGTCCACCGTCACCACCACGCGGTCCATCGGCATGTCCAGGCGCTTGGCCGTGGCCTCGATGATGCGCAGGTTGGCCTGGTGCGGAATCAGCCAATCCAGGTCGGACTTGTCCAGACCATTGGCTTGCAGGGTCTCATCAACCACCGAGTCCAGCGCCTTGACGGCGTACTTGAACACGTCGTTGCCCTTCATGATGATGTTGCCCGGCTTGTCGAAGCCGACCGACACACCAACCGGATCCCACAGCAGCTCCTTCTTGCTGCCGTCGGCATGCAGATGGGTACTGAGAATGCCGGTGTCTTCGTCGGCCTTGAGCACGACGGCGCCCGCGCCATCGCCGAACAACACGCAGGTGGTGCGGTCAGTCCAGTCGACGATACGGGTCAGGGTTTCCGCACCGATCACCAAGACATGCTTGGCATCACCGCTGCGAATGAATTTGTCAGCCACGCTCAGGGCGAAAAGAAAGCCCGAACATGCCGCATTGACGTCAAACGCCGCCGAACCAGCTGCACCGAGACGGGCCTGGATCAAGCAAGCGGTAGACGGGAAAATCAGATCCGGCGTGGTGGTACCCACGATGATCATGTCCAGCTGCGACGCCTCAATGCCTGCCGCTTCCAGCGCGCGCATGGCGGCGTGGTAGCCCAGATCACTGGTGGTTTCGCCTTCGGCAGCGATGTGCCGCTCACGGATGCCCGTGCGCGACTCGATCCACTCGTTGGTCGTGTCGACAATCTTGGTCAGATCGTCATTGGTCAACACTTTCTCGGGCAAGTAACTACCAGTGCCCGCGATCCTCGAGTAGATCCGCTTGCTCATGCTGTTTCCTATTGCGCGAAGCCGCCCGCAGGCGGCCCCGGAAGAATCGGTGCAACAACCGCCACACTCAGGTGGCGGCAGCCGTCACAAATCAATCTTCTTCAGCGACCAGGGTCGACTTGGTCGTGATCACCTTCTTGCCACGGTAGAAACCGTCAGCAGTGATGTGGTGACGCAGATGCACTTCACCGGTGGTCGGATCGGTGGACAGCTGCTTTGCGCTCAGGGCGTCGTGGGCACGACGCATGCCGCGGCGGGACGGGGTAACACGGGATTTCTGCACAGCCATGGGATTGCTCCAAACTCGGTTTCGTTTGCTTCGTCGTTTAATTGCACAGGACGCCAGCGTCCAGCACTACTCGCTTTCGCCGCAGCCGCCGACGATTACCGGCCGCAATTATTTCTTCAGCGCCGCCAATGCCGCAAAGGGATTGGCCTTGCTCAATTCTTCTTCGGTCGCGGTGAAGTCCTGTTCGACTGCCTCGCTTCCTGGCGCCAGCGCTACCACTGGCACCGCCAACACCAACTCGTCTTCCACAAGATCCAGCGGCCGCAGGTTGCCGTCTTCGGGCACCAGCAGCGCTTCGTATTCCTCTGGAAGCGCGGATTCCTCGTCTTCGTCCTTGATCAAGCCCAAGCGCTGCCTGATCGACACCGGCAGCAGGAAACGCTGCATGGTGCGCTGACAGATCAGGGGCAACTCGGTATCGATGGTCAGATCGACATAAGCCACCTGCAAGATGTTGTCTCGATCGAATTCCAGCGCATAGGTGCACTGGCCTTCGGTATCGGCAACCAGACCCTGCAGGCGGGTCAATTCGGACAAAGGCACCTGGCCGTCAAAGCGCCTACGCGCTACGACCATCCGCCAAGCATCCAGCAATTCGGGCACGTTCGCGGACATAAGCTGCAGAATGTTAAGGAGTAGCCCCGCCGCTGTCAAACCCAAAGCGACGGAAACATTGTCAGACCGGTGGCGGCGCAGCAGACTGGCCGTCCCGAGCCGCGTATTTTTACACATGAAGCCCCTGATTCTCGCCTCCACGTCACGATATCGCGCTGAATTGCTGAACCGGCTCAGGCTTTCGTTCAGTTCGGCGGCTCCGGACGTCGATGAATCGCCGCTGCCCGGCGAGTCGCCAGCCGTGCTGGCACAGCGTTTGGCGGGCGCCAAGGCCGAAACCGTCGCCCGCCAGTTCCCCGGCAGCTGGGCCATCGGCTCGGACCAAGTTGCCGAGCTGAACGGGCAGTCGCTGGGTAAACCCGGCAGCCGCGAAGCCGCTTGCGCGCAGCTGGCAGCGATGTCCGGCCACGAAGTGCTGTTCCACACCGCCGTCTGCGTGAGCGACGGTACTACGCGCCACCAGGCCAGCGACCTGACCCGCGTGCGCTTCAGGGCCCTGCAGACGGCCGAGATCGAGCGTTATATCGATACCGAGCTGCCACTGGACTGCGCCGGCAGCTTCAAATGCGAAGGACTGGGCATCACCTTGTTCGAGGCCATCGAGAACAGCGACCCTACCGCCCTGATCGGCCTGCCACTGATCCAGACCGCGCGCCTGTTGAGATTGGCCGGCTATCAGCTGCCGTAGCCGGGTAAGCGCAGCGCACCCGGGACCCAAGATCTACCTGTTCACTCAGGTTTCCCGCCAACAGCCCCGGGTGCGCTGCGCTTACCCGGGCTACGGTGCTGCGCTGGCAGCTTCAAATGCGAAGTCCTGGGCATCACCTTGTTCGAGGCCATCGAGAACAGCGACCCTACTGCCCTGATCGACCTGCCGCTGATAAAGACCTCACAGCTGCTGCGACAGGCCAGCTATCAGTTGCCCTAGCCTGCGGCCAGCACCGTAGCCCACGGCTATGCCGGAAACCCACGCCCGCACATCAACACGCGGGCGCGGACCAGCCTTATTTGATCTCGAACGGTTGCTCTGCCCAGGTTTCCACGCTGCCGTCATTGCCATGCAGACGCAGCCCCAGCCAATGGGTGCCAGGCTTCAGGCCGGATGTATCTAGGCGTGCATCAAAGCCGGTATTGGGATGCTGCGGGTCATTGGAAATCTTCCAGAACGGGCGCACGTCGAAGGCGCGTCCGTAGCGGGCGTCACCTGCGCTACGGCCGTCCAGCAGCAGCTCAACCCGTAACAAACCTACGCCGTCCTTGAAGGCCCAGCCGCTGACTTCCAGCGCAGCATCCACTGCCTGACCTGCCAACGGCGTTTCCACCCACGCCATGGCCGGCGTCACGCAGGCACCAGGCTGTTTTTCTGCCGGTAGCCGGAACAGCAGGAAGCGCTGGAAGCCATGATCGAGCGAAACCATGCGTGGCGGCGGCAGCGGACCCACCAGCTCGCAGACGTCGTGGTAATGCGCCAATAGATCGCGGTAGCGCTGGTCTCCGGGCGCCAGCACCAACAAAACCGGCGTGGAGCGGCTGCCATCGCTGATCAGCTTCCACAGCGCCAACTGTGCGGTGCGCCCGTGCCGGTCATTGAGCGCGTGCGGCAGCACCTTGATGTTCGGATCATTGAGGCGGAAGCCCAGCTCCGCGCCCACCTTGAAACTGCCAGCCAGCAATTGGGTGTCTTCCGGCATCTCCGAGAGCTCGTCACGCACGCCCTCTGCCAACTGCTGCCAGCCTGCGAAATTCCGCGGGTAATACTTGCTGCCGGCAAGGTGTTCGCGCAGCGCGGGCGAGGCCGCAAACAGGTAATAGCCCATGGCCAGCAGCAGCCCCAGCGAGGTCACCGCCCACAACGTGCGCCGCCAGCGACGCGACCAGTGGCTGAGCAACGCCGGCACGCAGACCAGCAATGCCAGGTAACCCGGCAGCGGCCAATGGAAGCTGACCCGCTCCACATCGGTGAAGAAGCCGAGCAGGAAGATCAGCAAGGTCGAAGTCGCACCGACCAGCGCGAAGTAACGCCACTGCAGATGATGGAAGCCGCCCTGCGCATGCCGCACGCCTTTGCCGGCAACCACCGCCATCGCCGCAAACAACAGTGGCGTCACCAGCAACGGCTGGATCACCAGGAACAACACCCCCTGCCACTGAAAAGCCCAGGGGTGACGCTCGACCAGCTGGAACTTGAGCCCGGCATCCTGGTTGTCCAGGTTCCAGGCCAGCAACGGCACCCAGGCGGCAACGCCAACCGACAAGGCGATCCACACGCGCGGATCACGCAGCATCTTGCGGCCTTCGGGCAACGCCAGCAGCGCGATGAAGCCCACCGCGATCACCCCGATGAAGCGGTAGTGGCTCAGCGCGCCCAGCAGCAGGCCGCAGGCCAACAGCAACGCACCGCCTGCACCGACGCCGCGCAGCAGGCGCGCCCCCGCATCCAGGCACAGCAAGGCCGCAATCGCCATGGGCACATCCGGCACCGCCAGGATGCCCAGCGTTGCCGACAGCGGCATCAACAAGGCAAGCGAACCGGCGCGCCAGCCCATGCGCGCGCCAAACCAGCGCGTGCAGATGCTGGCAACCATCCACGGCAACGCCGCGCCCATCAACAGGAAGGGCAAACGCACGCCCAGCCGATTGTCGCCGGCAACCTCCACACCCAGCCGCGTGAGCCACGCGGTGAGCCCGGGCAGGTCCGAATAGGCCATGGCCAGATGCTGACCTTCCTGCCAATAGAACGCCTCGTCCACGAACAGCGGAAGCTGCGATGCCAGCAGCACCTTGGCCGTGGTGACCAGCACCCACAACACGAGGAAGGTCACGTATGCGCGTTGTTCACCCCTGATTGCCACGTACACTTCCTTCAGCCCAAATAACGAGACGACCATGACCGTGGCGCCGCCCGGAATGCTAACCGAAGTAACACTACAGTCCCTATCGACGGCGCAACAGCAGGTCAATTCCCTACTTCTGGGCAAAGCGCAGGAAGTAAGGCTGGCCTTTGTCGCGCTGCTGTCCAGCGGACATCTGCTGATCGAAGACCTGCCCGGCCTGGGCAAGACCACCCTGGCCCATGCCATGGCGTCCAGCCTCGGCCTGCAGTTCCAGCGCGTGCAGTTCACCTCGGATCTGCTGCCCGCCGATGTGCTCGGCATCTCGGTTTACGAAGCGCACAGCCGCAGCTTCCAGTTCCATCCCGGGCCGGTGTTCTGCAACCTGCTGCTGGCCGACGAGATCAACCGCGCGCCGCCACGCACGCAGAGCGCGCTGCTCGAAGCCATGGCCGAGCAGCAGGTGACCCTGGATGGCGTCACCCACAGCCTGCCAGACCCGTTTTTTGTGATTGCCACCCAGAACCCGGTGGACATGTCCGGCACCTTCCCGCTGCCGGACTCGCAGCTGGACCGCTTCCTGCTGCGCCTGACCCTGGGCTATCCCAACGCCGAAGCCGAGCGCGCCCTGCTGGCTGGCGAAGACCGTCGCAACCTCATCGCCCGCGTCACCCCCTGCCTCTCCGAGCAGGACCTGCGCAGCCTGCGCGAAGCGGTGGGCCAGGTGCATGCCAGCGATGCACTGATTGATTACGTGCAGGCCTTGATCACCCGCAGCCGCCAACACCCCGGCGTGCGTGTTGGCCTGTCACCGCGTGCCGGCATCGCCCTGCTGCGCGCGGCCAAGGCGCATGCGCTGCTGCTTGGCCGCCGCCATGTGGTACCCGAAGACGTGCAGGCCTTGTTCATCGCCGTAGCCGGACATCGCCTGGTCGGCGAGGCGGAGGCCTCTTCAGGCCCGGCCTTGGCACGCGCCATCCTGCACAGCGTGCAGGTGGATTGAGGTGCGTGCAGCGTTGCGGCAGCGCCTGCAGGCACTGCAGTTGCTGGCACGGCCACGGCAGCCGGAAGACCTGCCGGTGCAACTGGACCGGCGCCGCATCTACGTGCTGCCTACCGGGTTTGGCCTGTTCCTGGCCGCCCTGCTTGCAGTGATGCTGCTCGGCGCGCTGAACTACAACAACAACCCGGCCCTGCTGCTCGCCCTGGTGCTGGCAGCCACCGCACTGGCCAGCACGCTGCAGGCCCATCTGCAGCTATCCGGCCTGCGCCTGCAGGCCCTGTCGGCCGATCCGGTCGCCGCCGGCAATCCCATCCGCCTGCGGCTGGCACTTGCACGCAGCGACCGCCGCCCGCGCCGCGCCCTGCAACTGGACTGCGCGCAGGCCCGCACCCACTTCAACCTGGAGCAGGACAGCCAGGCCGAGGCCGATCTGTGGCTGCCTACCCAACAACGCGGCTGGCTGGATCTGTCGCGCATCCGCGTGGCCACCACCCAGCCACTGGGTCTGGTCCGCGCCTGGGCCTGGTTCTGGCCGGATACCGCCTTGCTGGTCTATCCCAGCCCCGAGCCCAACGCGCCACCGCTGCCGGACGCCGGCAGCGCATCCACCCGCACCCGCGTGCATCCGCAGGGCGAGGAACTGCAGCAGATGCGTTCGTACCGCAGCGGCGACTCGCGCCGCAGCATCGCCTGGAAGCATTCGGCGCGCCGCGACGAACTGCTGGTACGCGAATACGAGCGCCCCTACGGCGCCGAGCTGGTGCTGGACTGGCAGCAGTTGCGTGCCCTGCCGCATGAGCGCCGCATCTCGCGCCTGGCCCGCTGGGTCGACGAGGCCGAACGCGAGGGCCGCAGCTATCAACTGCGCCTGCCCGGCATGCCGCCGCTGGGGCCGGCCAGCGGTGACGCCCACCGCCACCTCTGCCTACGCGCACTGGCGCTGCTTCCTGCCGCATGAAGATCCCCTCTCCCGCCCTGAGCGCAGGCACCCGCGTCTGGATCAACCTGGTCACCGTGCTGTGCCTGCTGCCGTTGTTGCTGCAGTTGCCCGCCACGCTGGCGGTGGTGTTCGCCGTCACCACGCTGCTGGTGGCGCTGTGGTCATGGCGCCATGCCATGCCGCTGCCGCTGCGCCTGCTGCTGGTTGGCATCATGCTGGCCAGCATCTATTGGCAGATGGGCGCCCGCCCCGGCCGCGACACCGGCTGCGCCCTGCTCGCTGCAATGCTGGCGATCAAATCCAGCGAACTGCGCAACCTGCGTGACGCACGCAGCCTGATCGGTTTCGGCCTGTTTGCCCCGTTCGCCGCCTTCCTGCTCGACCAGGGCCCGAGCACCTTGCTGATGTCCGCGGCCGCCGTGGTCGCCGCCCTGCTGGCCCTGCAGCGGCTGGCCGATGAAGAAGTCGGCATCGCCCACCTGCCGGCGCGCGCGCAGCTGCGCACCGTCGGCCGGCTGATGCTGCTTGCCTTGCCGCTGGCGTTGTCGGCGTTCTGGCTGGTGCCGCGCCTGCCCTCGCCACTGTGGGGCACGCCAGAACGGGCTGCCGCACGCCCGGGGCTGTCCGGCAGCATGCAGCCCGGCGGCTGGATCGACCTGATGGCCGATGACAGCCCGGCGCTGCGCGTGGAGTTCTTCGGCCCGGTGCCGGCACAGAACCAACGCTACTGGCGCGGCCCGGTGCTGACCCGTTTTGACGGCCGCCGCTGGACCCGCCTGGAAAGCCAGCAATACGGGCAACCGCCGGCCGTGCGTTCGGCCGCCCAGCGCTGGGATTACCAGATCGAGTACGAGCCCACCGACCGCCGCGAACTGGTCGCGCTGGACTTGCCCCTGCAAGCCCCCAGCGGCAGTTATCTGGATGCCGACTACAGCCTCAGCGCGCCGCAATCGCTGACCACGCTGAGCCGTTGGCGCATGCAATCAAGTGCCGCGGAAGCCTTCCAGGCCGAGCTGCCGCAACGCCTGCGCCAACAAGCCCTGCAGCTGCCGGAGGGCTTCAATCCGCGCACCCTCGCACTGTCCCGGCAATGGCGCAGCGAAGCCGGCAACGACCCGGCGGCATTGGTGCAGCGCAGCCTGGAATGGATCCATCGCGACTTCGCCTACACCCTGGCCACGCCGCTGGCCGGCCGCCATTCGGTGGACGAATTCCTGTTCGACCAGAAGGCCGGTTATTGCGAGCACTTCAGCGCGGCGTTCGTGGTGCTGATGCGCGGTGCGGGCATTCCCGCACGCGTGGTCACCGGCTATGCCGGCGGCGTGCGCAACCGCTTCGGCAACTACTGGGTGGTGCGGCGCCTGGATGCGCACGCGTGGGCGGAAGTCTGGCTGCCGCAGCGCGGCTGGGTGCGGGTGGACCCCACCGCCGCCGTCGCCCCGGAGCGCATCTACGACACGCTGGAAGATCGCGTCGGCGACAACGATGCCGGCGCCGATGGAATGGGCCTGGCCGGGCGCTGGAGCAGCCTGCTGCAGTACGGCGACTACCTGCGCCGTGGCTGGAACACCGCCGTGCTGTCCTTCAACGCCGAGCGTCAGCAGCACCTGCTCAGTGCCATCGGCATCAAGCAGTTGAACCCCTCGCAGCTGGTTGCCTTGTTTGCAGGTTTCGCCGTACTGGCGCTGGCCCTGATGGCCTGGCTGCTGGCGCGCGGCGAACGCCAGCGCGACCCCCTGCTGCGCGCCTGGCACCAGCTGGACCGGCGTTACCAGCGCCTCGGCCTGGGCCGCGAGCCGTCGGAAACCGCCAGCGATTGGGCTGCACGGGTTGATCGCGCCCGCCCCGGCAGCGACCTGTTGGCACTCAGCCAGCGTTTCACTCAAGCGCGTTACGCTGGCGTCCGATCGGATGTCGTTTCATTATTGGCGGACCTGCACAGGCACCGCCCGAAACCCGGAGTACGAACATGAAGACCCGCATCCTCCTCGTTGCCGCCGCCAGCCTGGTGCTGGCTGCCTGTGCCACGGCCCCCAAGCCGCTGCAGGGACAGTTCACCCCGGTATCGCCGCGTGACGCGGTATCCCAGAAGCAGACCGGCGCGCCGGTGCGCTGGGGTGGCCGCATCATTGAAACCATTCCCGGCCAGGGCGAAACCTGCTTCCAGATGATCGCCCGCCCACTCAATGGCAGCGGCCGTCCGAGCACCACGTCATCCGATGCCAGCGACGGCCGCTTCCTGGCCTGCCGCGCCGGCTTTTATGATCCGGCGGTGTTCGAGCCGGGCCGCGACGTGACCTTCATCGGCCGCATCGATGGTTACCAGACCACCAAGATCGGCGAATACGATTACCCGCTGCCCAAGGTTGCCGCCGACGTGGTGTACCTGTGGCCGGTGCAGCGCGAAGTTGAAGTGGTACCCGCCTACCCGTATGGCCCCTGGGGCCCGGGTTGGGGCCCCTGGGGCTGGGGTTACCGCGGTTGGTGGTAACAAACTGAAAACGCCGCCCCAAGGGGCGGCGTTTTTGTTTGATTGAAACCTGGAACGATGGTTGTGGGAGCGGCGTAAGCCGCGAAGCTACAGATCCATCAAACACAGCAGAGCTCACCCCTCCCCAACCCTCCCCTTGCCTACGGCAAAGGGAGGGAGCGCAGCCCGCCACGCTCCCTTTTTGTGGGAGCGGCGTAAGCCGCGAAGCCACAGATCCATCAAATACAGCAGAGCTCCCCCTCCCCAACCCTCCCCTTGCCTGCGACAAAGGGAGGGAGCGCAGCCCGCTACGCTCCTTTTTTGTGGGAGCGGCGTAAGCCGCGAAGCTGGATATCCATCCGCCGCAAGCTGTGCATTGCAATCAACAGGTGCTGGATCGCAAATGGGTTTGGCCGTTGTTTTGTTGCTGTCAGCTTCGCGGCTTACGCCGCTCCCACAATCAACATAACGGCATCAAATCACGCGCCAAAATGCCCCAGTGGCGCGCCGGCCAGCAGATGCAGATGGATGTGGAATACGGTCTGGCCGGCATCTTCGCGGCAGTTCATGACGATGCGGTAGCCATTTTCGGCAAACCCTTCCTGGCGCGCATAGGCGGCCGCCGCCAAGGCCAGCTTGCCGATCAGATGCGCCTGCGTCGGCTGCAGATCATCCAGGGTCGGGATGACCTCGTTCTTCGGAATGAAAAGCACATGCACCGGCGCCTGCGGGGCGATGTCCTTGAAGCCCAGCACGTCCTCGTCTTCGTAGACGATGGCGGCGGGAATTTCGCGGCGGATGATCTTGCCGAAAATGGTGTCGCTCATGGAAAGGCTCGCTGCAGTAAATGGCCTACAGCTTACAACCCCGGCGGGGCTTATTCGCCGACTTCGCTACGGCTGCCGAAGGCATGCGACAAGGTGCCGCGGTCCACATATTCCAGCTCGCCACCCAGCGGCAGGCCCTGCGCCAGACGGCTGGGGCGCACCTTGTTGCGACGTGCCAGCTGCGCCAGGTAATGCGCGGTGGCCTCACCTTCGACGGTGGAGTTGGTGGCGATGATCAGCTCAGTGACTTCGCCCTGCGCCAAGCGCGCTTCAAGCTGATCCAGGCCCAGTTCGCGCGGGCCGATGCCATCCAGCGGCGACAAGCGCCCCTGCAGCACGTAGTACACACCGCGATAGCTGGTGGCATGTTCAATCGCCAAACGATCGGCCGGCGATTCGATCACACACAGCATCTGCCGCTCGCGGCTGCTGCTGGCGCAGACCGGGCACAGCTCGGTTTCGCTGAAATCGCGGCATTGCTTGCAATGGCCAATCTTCTCGATGGCCTCGGCCAGCACTTCCGACAGGCGCTGGCCGCCATCGCGGGCGCGTTCAAGCACGTGGTAGGCCATGCGCTGGGCCGTCTTCTGGCCAACACCGGGCAGCACCCGGAAGGCTTCGATCAGTTGTTCCAGCAGCGGCAGGCTCATCGCAACGGTCTCATCACAGCAGGCGTATCGCTAAAACAAGCGCGCGAAGCCCGGAGGCTTCGCGGCGCGGGGACGTGCATGCGCCGGGTAAGCCGGCGCCGGCCACATCAGAACGGCATCTTCATGCCCGGCGGCAGCTTCATGCCGGCCGTGGCCGAACCCATGCGGCTCTGCGATTCGGCATCGATCTTGTTGGATGCATCGTTGAAGGCGGCAGCGATCAGATCTTCAGCCATCTCCGGATCGGTCAGTACCGACGGATCAATACGCACCTTGCGGCACTCCTTGGTGCCACTCAGGGTCACGCTGACCATGCCGCCGCCGGCGCTGCCGGTGACTTCCAACTTGGCGATTTCTTCCTGGGCCTTCTGCAGATTTTCCTGCATTTTCTGGGCCTGCTGCATCATTTGGGCGATATTGCCGCGCATGCTGTTTACTCTTTGAAGGGACGGATGGAATCGGCCACGACCCGTGCACCCTGCTGTATCAGCTGTTGCACCTGGGGGTCGGCCATGAACACGGCTTCGGCGGCGGATTGCCGTTCACCGCGCTGGCGATCAGCGCGTTCGTGCAAGGTTTCGGCCTGGACGTTGCCGGTTTCAATGAGGATCTTAGGCGTGCTGCCCAAGGCCTGCGACAGGGCCTGCGCCAAGGCGTTCAAGGCGCGCTCAGACTGCAGGTACTCAAAGCCCGGCAACAAGGCCAGCCGCAGCACGCCCTGCTGGAAACTGACGAAGGCCGCATTGGCTGCCAGTTCGCGCGAAGGACCGGTCAAGCTGCTGTCGGCGACCAGATCCAACCACTGCTCGGCATCGTTGAGCGGGCGACCGCCCGATGCGGGTGCCGCCGGTTCGATGGCGATACCACTGGGACGTGCCGGCGCGGCCGGCTGAACCGGTTGCGCTGCGGCTACCGGCGCGGGTTTGGGCATTTCCGGCGCTGGCGACGACGGCTCCGGCATCGCCATTTCAGCGGCCATCGCCTCGTCACGTGCATTCGCTTCCGCGGCCTCGACCGCCCATGGCGGCAGATCTTCGTCGGCGGCTACGGGCTTGGTGGCTTGAACCGGGACCTGTGCGGCTACCTGCGCCTGCACAGGCTCGGACGTGACCGTGGCGACTTCCACCACTGGTTCAGGCGCGGCTTGCGGCGGCGCGACTGGCACCGCTGCGGGCATCGGTTCGGGTTTGGGTTCCGTTGCAGGCTGCACAGGCGCTGCCTGCAACGGCGCTGCTACAGCCGGTACGGCCTGCGCTTCGACTGGCTTGGCTGCCTGCGCTTGTGAACCCGCCGCGGCCGGCGTGGCCTGGCTGCTGCCGCCCATACCTGCGCCGGCACCCGGCGCGCCACCTTCCGGCATTGCCGGTACCGCGCCCGCCGGGCGGAACGCCAGCATGCGCAGCACGGCCATTTCAAAGCCCGCACGCGGACTCGGCGCCAGATGCAGATCGCGACGGCCACCCAGGGCCATCTGATACCAGAGCTGCACCACTTCCGGGCGCAGGCGTTGTGCAAAGGCCACGCCATCGATGCCTTCGCCCGGCACCGACGCGCCCGGCACCAGCTGCTGCACCTGGATGCGATGCAGGCCTTCGGCCAGCGCATCCAGCACACCACTCCAGTCCGGCGAGAACTCCGCCAGCCCAGCAACCACCTGCAGCAGGCGCGCGCCTTCGCCATCGGCCAGGGCATCAAGCATCGCCGCAACCTGGGTGCGGTCCACCGTGCCCAGCATGGTGCGCACCACGTCGTCGCGCAGCGCGCCACCGGCATAGGCGATGGACTGGTCCAGCAGCGACAAACCGTCGCGCAATGAGCCATCGGCCGCCCGCGCCAGCTGCACGATGGCGCTGTCGTCGAATTCGATCTGCTCGGCGGTCATGATCCGGGTCATCTGCCCACGGATCTGCTCCTCGTCCAGCCGCTTCAGGTTGAACTGCAGGCAGCGGCTGAGCACGGTGACCGGCAGCTTCTGCGGATCGGTGGTGGCCAGCAGGAACTTCACGTGTTCCGGCGGCTCTTCCAGCGTCTTCAGCAGCGCATTGAACGCCGCCTTGGAGAGCATGTGCACTTCGTCGATCAGGTAGACCTTGTACTGCCCGCGCGAGGGCATGTACTGGGCGTTCTCGATCACCTCGCGCACGTCATCCACGCCGGTATTGGACGCGGCATCGATTTCCAGCAGGTCGATGTAGCGGCCGGCATCGATATCCAGGCAGGCCCGGCACTGACCGCAGGGGTCAGCGCTGGTGCCGTTCTCGCAGTTCAGCGATTTGGCGAAGATGCGGGCAATGGTGGTCTTGCCGACACCCCGGGTGCCGGTGAACAGAAAGGCGTGGTGGACGCGGCCACTGTCGAGCGCATTGCTGAGCGCGCGGACCACGTGTTCCTGGCCCACCAACTCGGCAAAACGCTTCGG
Organism: Stenotrophomonas nitritireducens; assembly: GCF_001700965.1. Classification (NCBI taxonomy): domain Bacteria; kingdom Pseudomonadati; phylum Pseudomonadota; class Gammaproteobacteria; order Lysobacterales; family Lysobacteraceae; genus Stenotrophomonas; species Stenotrophomonas nitritireducens. Next base: position 3,505,097 of record NZ_CP016756.1, on the reverse strand, counting down.
ACGCCACTTGCGGGCAAGGACGAGATAGGACATCAGGCAACCGTCTTCATCTGAAGCCCCATTGTGCCATGGCCGGCCTGCCCACCAGCACCCTGTTCAGGGGGTGCTTGTGAACGGCCGCCAGTCCCTATAGAATCCACGCCCCTGCCGAGGCATTAGCGCGGCAGGATCCGGAGAGGTGTCCGAGTGGTTGAAGGAGCACGCCTGGAAAGTGTGTAAGCGTCTAAACCGCGCTTCGGGGGTTCGAATCCCCCTCTCTCCGCCAGATAACTGAAAAAGCCGCCCCTTGTGGGCGGCTTTTTCAGTTATTGGACGGAAAGCATGGGCGATGAGAACTCCAACGGGTTCGACCGCCGGCGCAGCCGGTGGGACGGCGCAGCCGCCCGAAGGGTGAAGGTGCGCAGCACCGAATCAATCCCCCTCTCTCCGCCAGTTATCCAGTAGGTAGTGGCTTCGGCCAAGCAGTTCCGGAACTACCCTACTAAAAGACCTACTACGCTTGATGTGCTGGGGTATGTAGGCGAGAAGGCCACCCGAAAGGGTGGCCTTTTTGTTTCCTGTCGCAGCCGGTGAGACGCCATCCCTCTACAACATGCCTACCAACCAACGTAGGAGGCAACATGGCTAAGTGGGCGGATTACGGCATTTCGGCCGTCCGGTACAACGCAGCACATACGCACATCGACCGCGTACGGGCGCATCCGGATAACGGAGACACGATTGGTGCTGCGGCCGAGTATGAGCGGGCGACCATCGTCAAAGCGATCAAGGACGGACACACCTTCGTCACCATCATTTCGAGCGGCGGCAATTGGCAGAAAGGTCAGCTGGTCTACATCATCAAGGTCAACGGGGTCGAATACATCAGGACCGTGGACAACGGACAGGCGCGGGACAACCTCGAAAACCTGCCGGAGTTCTAACGCAGGAGGCCGTGCCGAAAAGGTATGCCTTTTTCGCTGTTTCAATCTACGCGCTGCGTTGCTTTCGCCGCGTCTTGGGCGCGTTTCTTTTCCAGCAAGCGCGGGACGTGTTGTTGCACCCGAGCGAGGGAGCGCCGGAATGCGTCGGGGTCAAGCCATCGCTTTCCGGCCTCGTGTCGTAACGATTCCGCCCGGTTGCGGAATTCGTCCCATTGCGCCTTTGTCATGTCAGGACCAAATGCGAGGAACGCAGTGACCAGCATCAGCGTATCGAAGTCAGAGGATTCGCCACCCATCGAGTAGATGTCGGCTTGCTCCACAGTGTCGATTTCAAGCACCACTTCTTGCTCAATGTCCCAATAACTTCCAGCACCATCATCGAAACTGGGAATTTCAGCGAAGCGGCTTTGCATGGCCTCGCAAAATTGCCTGTCGGCGTACAACGCTGCCAAATTCACGATGACGCTACCAGGTGGCGGAACGATCTGGAAAATCGTTGCGCGCATTGATTCGGTGTTCCCTTCGTCAGGAATCCCGTCTTTCATTCCTTGGGCCACATCAAGGCCAATCGTCCATGATGAAATCTTCTCACCAAGCTCATCCTCGGCAAGTAATTTCCACTGACCGGGTACGTCGAGCTTTATGCGGCGAGAGCACAGGGCGTCGCACGCCTTAAACCGTGGGGAAAGACTCACGCAAGCTGCCTTCAATGCTCGCCCAAGTAGTCCACCACGCTCACGGTTTTCGTCGCCGCGCTGCCAATCGCTTATAGCTTGGAGCAAGGAAAGGTCGAAGGTAGAGCAGGGAGTGATAGTCACGCGGGCAGCATAGCAAGCTGCCCCGTAAGGGTGGCCTATTCCTTGTGCACCTGCCTGTCACCGGTACGCGGGGTATCGCTGTCTATTCGACTGCGATACCTTGCGAATCGATTAGGGGATAATCGTAGGGGACAAATTGATAGTTACCCATGTGCTCGGCAACTGCCCGGGGTGCGGATACGAACGCTTCGGAAACGTGATGGTACTCCCAGACTTCGTCCTCCGCGGGTGTGGTCGGTGTGACTACTCGGTTCGCGTTCCGCTCCCCGCGACTCGGAAGCGGGTCGTATACCTAGATCAACCATTTTTCAGTGGAGCTTTCCGCGGCGGTGATCCACGCTTTGTCGAGTTGGCAGCAAAGATCCAAAGGCTTTCCGCCTATCAGGTCCTTACCTCGCCAAGATCATTTGCGCACGAGGCCGAGGCCGTTCAGTGGGCGCGAGGCGCGGAATTGGTCGAATTCATAAAGCGAACGAGCAGGGGCCACAAATTCAACACGGGCTACGAAGTAGAGCAAACCCAAATAATGCAGGGTTTTAAGGCATGGCTGGAAGGTGCGGGACCGGACTATGTTCCCCAACAAAAGGAAGCGTTGACTGCAGGAGTCCACAACTGGGACAACTACCTGTTTGTGGACATTCGCCGCTCACTCGGGGACGGCAACGAACTGCGGGAAAAGAAGGAACAGTCAACCCGCGCTTTGGTTGCCTTATTTGATGATTGGCGCCAATCGCAATCCACGTTTGAACACGACGTAGCCGCGGAGTTGGCGTCTATCGCCAAGATATATCGGGACTCCTATGCAAACTATGTAGCTCGGGTCGGTAGCGGAGACATCGAGGCCATGTTCACCGCACCGATATTCTCGATGGTCATAGAGAGAATGCGCCACTACCTGCCAGAAAACATGGACGTTATCGAGCAGTTTAGGAAGTGCGCTGAATTCTTCACCACTCCAAACTTTGCTGCATTACCGTATCAGTACATCCATTCGCGGGCTTGCGCGCTTCTCAAACACAATGTCAAAAATGGAGCCTACGCGAATAGTGACCGGGCCACCGAGGCGGTCGGTGGATTTTTCTATGACTTAGACCATATCGCCCACTATGCGCCGTACTGCGACGCGATAGCGATGGATAGGCCAATGGCCGGAATGATGAGTGATCCGCGGATTGACTTAGAGGCGAGGTTTGGGGTCAAAGTCTTTAGCTTGTCGAATCTCGATGAATTCCATGCGTGGTTAGATGAGATTGAGAGTCGAATGAGCGAAGAACACAAAGAAGCACTCCGCACCGCATACCCATAGTAGGGAGCGTTCGACCTAGCGAAGCTACGGAAAGATCCAACCCGGACTCTCGCCCAGCACGCGCCGCGGCGCGAGCCGCCAGCCCCGTGAGGTCTGAATGCGCCCAGACACGAGGTTATCCAGAGAATCGGGCCGCAGGCCCTCCTCCTCCCGCATTTCGAGCTTGGTCCGGAGACGCCCCGCCCGGACGCGACGTGCTGCCAGCGGTAGGTGCGTTCGTCGCGGTGGAAGCCCCGGGCGCTCCCGGTAGGCGGGGTCCACCCAGCGCGCCTTCATCTGCGCGGACATACGCGCGCGGTAGTCGAGATTAGCCCGTAGGCGGGCTATCGCGGCGCGGTTCACCGTCGCCTGTTTAGAGACAGCTTCCCCCGGTGCGTTCGCCCCGTCACCGTCCGTACCGTGGGTTGCTGATTGGTCAGGGCCATCCGGCAGGGAGAGGGCGGCGGCACGCTCCACCACCGGACGGCCCCGATCCGGTCAGCCGCCGCGGCGAGTCGTCGCCGCGCGCGTCTTCATCTTGTTGGCCGTCGCGTTGCGCGCGGCCTGCTTCGTTTCGTGGACGGCCTTCGCCTTGCGGACGTTCGGAACGGCCCCGGGCATCATGGAGTTTTTCATGCCGCATCCTCCTGGTCGTCGTCTTCGCCGGAGGCGACGGCAAGCGCGCGCTCGGCCAGCGTATTGGATAGGTTCACGAGGGCGTCGCCCTTGCCCCGGATGAATTCGTTGTTGGCCGCGAGGGCTTTGCGTTCGGCGAGGATGACGCCTTGCAGCTTCCCGTTCACGTCGCAGAACTGCTCGCCCTGTCGACTCCCCCTCTCTCCACCAGATAAAAAAGCAAAGGCCACCCATCGGGTGGCCTTTGCTTTTCCCTGCTAACTGTTAGCCAGCGAAACAATTTCCATGGCCAAGTTCAGAGAATCGACAGAATCACTTTCGATGGGATTGCGCCGCTCGTTTCTTGAGCCGCCGGCAACCTCAATACCCGCAGCATCTTCAAGTTCACTCCACCGATTCCCCAAGAAACGTAGCCACCTTCGCCAACGCCTCATCCACAACACTGGCAGGCGCTCGCTCCACCTTTCGTGCACCGCGCGCGCTCAAATCCATGCTTCGCAGGTGGTTGACCAGGACCACGCCCTGCGTCTCGGTGCCCGTCGCTGACAGCGAAACCGCGAACCCCGCATTTCGCCCCACCATTCCGCCCTGTGTGATCGGGGCAACGATCGCCAAGCCCGTGCCGTTGAATGGCGCCGGACTCAGGACAAGCGCCGGACGCATGTCGCCCTGCATTTCCTGGCCTGCGCTGGGGTTGAGCTGAACCCGGATGATGTCGCCGCGATCAAATCGCGGGCGACTCACCACGCTTCGTTCCCTACCGGCTTGCTGCTGTTCCAGGCAGACAGCTCTTCGTCCTGCGGGGCGCTCAAATCACACTGCGCCAGCAACTCCGACAACTGATAGCGGGGCCGCACCTTGACCGGCGTCAGGATCAACGTGCCGTCTTCGACGCCAATCTCGAGCGTGTCACCACTGCCCAGATCCATGGCTTTGAGAATGGACGCAGGCAGGCGCACGGCTGCGCTATTGCCCCAACGCTGAATTTTGGCGTGCATGCTGCCTCCAGAAATGTAGATACATTGTATATCCACACTTTCCACGCGACAAACCCGCAAGAGCGTCAGGTTCAGCCAGCACATCGCCATCGGAAAACACCGTGCCGCGGCCGGGCGGGCAAAGCAGTGAATTGGGCTCGACAGAGCCGATGGCCCGCCAAATCCTCCATCGACATGCTAATTTCTCAATATTAGACCGATCCAAAAGGTGCGGGATGAAGCAGTTTGGCGCGACCCTGTTGGTACTTGCAGCAACCGTAGCAACCTCATCCCTGGCGCCGTCTTCGGCAATGGCGGCCTCACCCGCCGCCAACGAAGCCGCCTACGCCGCCGTGAACCCCTTCATCGGTACCGGCGGCGAAGGCCATACCTATCCGGGTGCGGCCGTTCCGTACGGCATGGTCCAGCTTTCGCCCGATACCCGCATCCAGTCGCGCAAGGACGGTTATGGCTGGGCGGCCGGCTATCGCTATGACGACAGCACGATAGTCGGCTTCTCGCATACGCACTTCTCCGGCACCGGCCACTCGGATCTGGGTGACCTGCTGCTGATGCCGACTACCGGCGCGTTGAAGCTGGAGCGCGGCAATCCGGATCAACCCTTGAGCGGCTATACCTCACGTTTCAGCCATGCCAGCGAGACCGCGCAGCCGGGCTATTACGCGGTGACCTTGGACGACTACAAAGTGCGCGCCGAGCTCACCGCCAGCGCGCGCGTGGGCATGCACCGCTACAGCTTCCCGGCCGGCAAACCGGCGCATGTCGTGCTGGATCTGCGTACCAGCATGTATGACTACCCGGGCAAGATCCTGTGGTCGCGTGTACGGGTGCGGCCGAATGGCACGATCACCGGCTTCCGCGAGACGCGCGGTTGGGCGCCGGGCCGGCAGCTGTATTTCGCCATGCGTTTTTCGCAGCCGCTCAGCGGCCATCAACTGCACGACACCGAGCAGGATGTCGCCTACAAAGGTTTCCCGCCGCCGGGCGAGAAAGACCCGGCGCAGCGCGCGCAGATCGAGGGCCGGCAATTGGTTGCTGCCTTTGATGTCGCGCCGGAGGCTGGCAAGCCCTTGCTGGTAAAGGTAGCGATTTCGCCGGTCAGCGAGGAAGGCGCGATTGCCAACCTCGATGCGGAAGCCCCGGGTTGGGATTTCGACGGCATGCGCGCGGCGGCGAAACAGCAGTGGAGCGAGGCCTTGGGCGCGGTCGAGGCGCAGGGCAGCGCAGACGAACGCACCCGCTTCTACACCGCGCTGTATCACACGCTGCTCGGGCCGACCTTGTTCATGGACAGCGATGGCCGTTATCGCGGGCCGGACAACGCGGTGCACCAAGCCAAGGGCTGGACCAATTATTCGACCTTCTCGCTGTGGGACACCTACCGCGCCCTGCACCCGTTAGCCACACTCGTGCAGCCGCCACAGCGCACCAATGACTTCGTCAATTCGTTGTTGGCCTCACGTCGCGAAAGCCCTTACGGGGTGCTGCCGGTGTGGTCGTTCCACGGTCTGGAGACCTGGTGCATGATCGGCTACCACGCGGTGCCGGTGATCGCTGATGCCTATATGAAAGGCATCCGTGGCTACGATACCGAAGAGGCCTTGCAGGCGATGGTCGCCAGCGCCAATTACGGCCCGTATGACGGCATCGCGCAGTACCGCGAGCTCGGCTATGTGCCTATCGACGAGGAAGGCGAAGCGGCCAGCAAGACGCTGGAATATGCCTATGACGACTGGACCATCGCGCAGGTGGCCAAGGACATGGGCAAGACCGAAGTGGCGAGCGAGTTCAACAAGCGTGCGGCAAACTGGAAGCATGCCTTCGACCCGGGCACCGGCTTCATGCGGGCGCGCAAGCGCGATGGCAGTTTCCGCGAGCCGTTTGATCCCAGTGCCAGCGGTTATGGCACCGACTTCACCGAAGGCAATGCCTGGCAGTACTCGTGGTATGTGCCTCAGGATGTTGCCGGTCTGGCGGCGGCGCATGGCGGCAGCGACAAGCTGCTGCAGCGCCTGGACGATGTGTTTGAGGCCAAGGTTGACCCGTCCATCTTCGCGCACATGGAAGACATCACTGGCCTGATTGGCTGGTATGCGCATGGCAACGAACCCAGCCATCACGTCGCCTATCTGTATGCGCATGCCGGGCAGCCGTGGCGTACGCAGGCGCGGCTGAAGCAGATCATGGATACGCAGTACGCCGCACGCCCCGATGGCTTGGCCGGCAATGATGATCTCGGACAGATGTCGGCCTGGTATGTGTTTACCGCACTGGGTTTCTATCCGGTTACGCCGGGCAGCAACCAGTACATCATCGGCCGGCCGTTCCTGCCGCAGGCAACCTTGAATCTGCCTGATGGCAAGCGCTTCAGCATCGTTGCTACTGGGCTGGATGCTGCGCATACGTATGTTGGTTCGGTGAGCCTCAATGGCAGGCCGTTGGATCGGGCGTATGTGACGCACCAGGAGATTGTTGCGGGTGGGGAGCTGCGGTTTGTGATGCAGGCTGAGCCGGACAAGTCTTGGGCTGCTGATGCGGCCAAGTTGCCTTATTCGATGTCGCGGTGATTTGGATGTTTGATTTTTATCGCGGTACTCGGCGGTAAAAGCACGCTTCGCGCTCCCCTCTCCCCAACCCCTCTCCCGCAAGGGGAGAGGGGCTAAGGCCCAAGCCAAAACTCATTGCCACATGCTGATCCGTCCCTATCAATCCACTGATGCCGAAGCCTGCATGTGGTTGTTCGACAGCAATGTGCCGGGCTACTTCGCACCTTCGGAGCGCGCCGATTTCGAGAGTTTTCTACAGCGCGATGCGCAGGACTGCGCCTATCAGCTGATCGAACAAGATGGCCGCGTTATCGCCTGCGGCGGGTTATCGATCCGACCAGATGGTGTGGCCGGTTTCTGCTGGGGCATGGTCGAGCGCAGCCTGCAGCGGCAGGGTTTGGGCAGGCAATTGAGCCTTGCGCGTTTACAACAGGCCAGACAGAACCCGAACGTGAAGCGTGTGGAGCTGAGCACCAGCCAGCACACGCAGGCTTTCTATGCGCAGCTCGGCTTCGGCGTGACCCGGGTCGTGGTGGATGGCCACGGCCCGGGTCTGGATGCGGTCGAAATGACGCTGCTGCTGCGCGAGGGCTGAAGCCGCTATCAGCTGCTGGACAGCTTCATCAGCACCAGGCCGCTGACGATCAGCACGGCCGCGCCGATACGCATCGCGCTGATCTGTTCGCCGAGAAAGACGATGCCGATGATGAACGCGCCCACCGCGCCAATACCGGTCCAGATCGTATAGGCGGTACCCAGCGGCAAGGTGCGCATGGCCAGGGCCAGCAACCAGAAGCTGGCAATCATGCCAACCAGGGTGACGATGCTGGGTACCAGCTTGGTGAAACCGTGGGATTGCTTCATTGCCAGCGCCCAGACGATTTCCAGCACACCGGCGATCACGAGATAGATCCAAGCCATACAGCCTCCTAGAGAAGCCAGGCCGTCCTGGGTGAAGTCCCGTGATGGGCGGAGGTCGTCCTCCGTTGGGCGGGCATTCTATCCAAGCCGGACCTTGTGGGCCGTCAAACGGCGGCAGCGGGTTACACGGGGTTCAAGCCGGAAGTCTGGTCGGCTGGTGCATGCATACGCTACAATCGCCACACACGATCAGGACCTGCTCCAGTTTGTGTCCGGTCCATGAAGCATCGGCGGCTGATGATCTCATCGCCCCGGCCTCTCGTATCGTGAATGGCCGCGCATCGCGCGGCCTGATCGTCTCTATGGTGGCCCCGTCGGCCCCTCGCGACGCTAGGTCGAAAATCCCGCCAGGGCCGGAAGGCAGCAACGGTATCGATCGACGCGGGCGCCGAGGTAAGCCGGCGGGGTCGCCACCTTTTTGGGCCTTGGAAAGTTCCGCCGCTGATGAAGCGGTGGTGCTGCATGTACGCGTTGTGGCCTTGTAGCCCGGGTAAGCACAGTGCACCCGGGGCTTTGGAGCTTCGGGGCGGTACCTGCGGGCTTATTTAATACGGCTCCTGCTTGCCCTCACCCCAACCCCTCTCCCGCGGGCGGGAGAGGGGCTCGGATATCGTTTCTATTGAGCGACTGATGCTTCGTGCAATTGCGCTGCTTCTACAGCCGCGACAGCTGCAACTTGCGCCTCACCCCTCAAACAGCTCCGCACGCGGCGCCGTCGGCTCCGCCAGTACCACGCACTCGCCCGGCATGGCCACGCGGTGGCCGCGGGCGCGCAGTGCTTCGCCGTCGGCACTGCTGGCGTAGTGGTAGAGCATCATCCGCGCCTGCGTGGCGGCGTCGTATTCGCGCTCCAGGTCGTCCACGCCGGTGTGCGACGGGTTGCCGTGCAGGCCGCAGTCGTGGGCGATCAGTTCGTTGTCGCCGGCAAAGCACGCCAGCATCTCCGGGATCGGGCGGGTGTCGCCGCTCCATACCAGCGCGCCCTGCAGGCGCAGGCCGTAGGCGGTCTCCGGCCAATGGTGGCGTACCGGGAATACCTCCAGGCGCACGCCTTCATGCCAGAACGCATCGCCCACCACGATCAGCTGGAAGGCATCCCAGAAGTTGGCGCCACCTTCGGCGAGCACGTTCGGGTAGTCCCCTACCCGCTTGTGCAGCAGCGGGACCAGCGGTGCCGGCACATACAGCCGCACCTTGCCGCGTCGCTGCGGGTTGAAGAACGCATCCACGAACAGGCGCTCGAAACCGGCCACGTGGTCCAGATGGATATGGGTGATGAACAAGGCATCGGGCATGGCGCCGTAATGCCTGCGATAGGCGGTCAGGCCTTCGCCGCCGCAATCGATGGTCAGCCACGGCTGGCCGCCATGCTCGATCACCGACATCGGCGAACCCAGCTCCACTGCCGACGCATTGCCGACACCCAGAAAACGCAACGCCCAACTCATCTCACACGCCCCGGTTCCAGGCCAGATCATAGGCACGGCGCAGCCGCGCATAGTCCTGCTCAACGTCCTCGCGGCTGCGCGCACCGCGCAGCTTCAGCAGCGAACGCAGCAGGCGCTTGAGGTTGCGCTCGCGCCAGCGGGTGGCCGGAATGCGCAACACGCCGCGGTCGAAATCGATCAGCCAGCCACGGCCGGCATCGTCAAACAGAATGTTGTGGGCGTTCAGATCGGCATGGTCCAGGCCGGCCCGGTGGAAACGGGCAATCATCCGCCCGGCTTCTTCCCAGGGCGCGGCACGGCCGGTGACCTGCGCGTGATCGGCCAGCGAGCGCACGTCTTCCAGCCGCTCCATCAGGATTGCCGCCTCATAGCGCAGGCCCTGGCGCATGTAGAACGCCGCATACGGGCGCGGCACCGGCAGCTTCTGCGCGATCAACTCCCGCATCAGCCGGAATTCGGCAAAACTGCGCGTGCGGTTGGCACCGCGCCACAGGTAGCTGCTGCGGCTGAATTTGGCGGCGACGCCACCGCGCAGGTACTGCCGCAACACGCTGCGGCCGAACGGTGCGTCGATGAACCATGCCCCGCCACGGCCGCCCTCGCCTACCGGATGCGCCTTGCTGCCCCATTGCGCAGGCGCGAACAAGCCGGGATCGGCTTGCCGCAGGCGTTCGCGGTCGAACAGAATGGCGCCATAGCCGCGACCATCGCGGCAGGGCGTCAGCGCTTCAGTGGCGTCAAATGCGACCATCATCAGCGAGTCTAACAACACATGCCTGCATCGTCCTCCCCACTGTGTCTTTTACGCCTCTCGGCATTGGGCGATGTGACCCATGTGGTTCCGCTGGTACGCACGCTGCAGCAGGGTTTTCCAGGCACGCCGCTGCATTGGGTGATCGACAAGGCCGGCCACAAGCTACTCGATGGCCTGCCCGGGGTCAGCTTCCATATCTACGACAAGAACAGCGGATTGGCGGGAATGCGTGCGCTGCGTCGCGAATTTCCGCCGGGACGCTTCGCCGCGCTGCTGCAGATGCAGGTGGCCGCACGCGCCAACCTGCTGTCGGCCTTCATTCCGGCCAAGCGCCGCATCGGCTATGACAGGTCGCGCTCCAAGGACCTGCATGGGCTCTTCATCAATGAGCGCATCCCCGACCGCCCGGGCATCCACGTGCTCGACGCCATTGGCAGCTTCTGCGAGCCGTTGGGCTTGAAGCAGACCGAGGTCAGCTGGGACCTGGCAACGCCAGCGGAAGCGCATGAGTGGGCACGTGCGCAGTGGGACGAGGATGGCCGCCCGGTACTGATGATCTCGCCCTGCTCCAGCCACCAGCGCCGCAACTGGTATCCCGAGCGGCACGCCGCGCTGGCCGACCATGCGGCGAGCCAGGGCTGGCGGGTGGTGCTGTGCGGGGGCCGCAGCGAGCTGGAACGCAGCACCAGCGATGCCATCCTCGCCGCGATGAAGCACCCGGCACTGGACCTGGTGGGCAAGGACACGCTCAAGCAGTTGCCCGCCCTGCTGGCCCGCGCGACGCTGCTGGTCACCCCAGATTCGGGTCCGATGCATATCGCCAATGCGGTGGGCACCAAGGTGCTGGGCCTGCATGCGGCCAGCAACCCGGCGCGCAGCGGCCCCTACTCCGACCGTCGCTACTGCGTCGACCGCTATGACGACGCTGCCCGTCGCTATCTGCACAAGCCGGCCAGCGCATTGAAATGGGGCACCAAGATCGAGTTCGACGAGGTGATGTCGCTGATCACCGTCGATGATGCGATTGCCGCATTCGAGCGCTATCGCGCAGACCATACGGGCTGAGAGCCGGCGGTGCACGAGCGGCGTCAGCCGCGAAGCTGGCATTGCTGCAGCTCAGGGCATTTCTGCCATCTGTTGACCTACGAGCTTCGCGGCTTACGCCGCTCCTACAAGGCAGGCTTGTGCTTGGTTGTAGGAGCTGCGTCAGCGGCGAAGCTGGCATTGCTGCAGCTCAGGGAATTTCTGCCATCTGTTGATCTACGAGCTTCGCGGCTTATGCCGCTCCTACAAAGCGGATATAGGCTTTTTTGTGGGAGCTGCGTCAGCGGCGAAGCTGGCTGTGCTGACCCACCAGTAATTTTCGCGATCTGGTGATCCATGAGCTTCGCGGCTTACGCCGCTCCTGCAGAACAGATTCAGCCGGCGCGGTAGTCCTGGTACGACTTTTCTTCCACGTAGCTGGAACCCAGCGCCAGGTTGATGGCCTTCTTGATGCGCGCGCGCTCATCGTTCTGGATGTAGACGCTGCGCGCCAGCTGCACGAAGGCATCGTCGAAGGCCTGGGCCTTCTCCTTCAGGCGGATGTCGTCTTCGATGTCCCACAGGCGCTCGTTGACCGCCTTCAGCTCCGTGCGCAGGGCGCTGATGTCCTGCGCTGCGGCCGGATGCGCTGCCCAGGTGCTGTCGAGCGCGCTCAGCTCGTTGCGCACATTGACCAGCTTTGCCGCATCGCTCATGCGCTCGGACTTGATCTGCAGGATGGATATCTTGTCCAGCAACTCACCAAAGGACACGGGGACGAGAATTTCTGACATGGGGCTTACCAGGTTGATCAGGCGCACAGTGTAGCCGCTGCAGCCGCGCGGCCTTCGCCCGCTTTCCAGCGGCTCAGGCTGCCGCAAAAGAAAAAGCCACCCGAAGGTGGCTTTTTCCAGTATCTGGCGGAGAGGGGGTCTGCCTAATACTCGTCCAGCCCGGTCCAAGGCAATCCAGAAAACTCATATTTAATGCATTAATTTCAATACCTTACACAAACCCTTACTCCAAACATGTCCAGTACTGTCCATCAACAGCCCCCTCCAAATGGCATACTGGATGGCATACCGGAAACACCAAAGAACTCATGTCACTTCTCACCGATGTCAAAGCACGAAGCATCCTTCCCGGAAGTCGCGCAGTACCTCATGGAGCCGTCACTGGCCTGAGCCTCCTCCCCTCATCGACCCTGAAGGGCCAAGGAAAATGGGTATTTCGATACGTCAGCCCCTCGACTGGGAAACGTAGGAACGCTGGGTTAGGCGGCTATCCACAAGTCACTATTGCCGCAGCAGGGAAGCTGGCTCGAGAGATGCGAGACCTGATCGCGACGGGACAGGACCCCTTAACAGTGAAAGCCCTGGAAGCCACCAAGCTCCAGATACCGACCTTTAAGGAGGCTGCGACACAGGTCCACACCGAGATGAGGCCTGGCTGGCGGAATGACAAACATGCCCAGCAGTGGATCAACACACTGGTCGAGTATGTCTTCCCAAAAATTGGGAGCCTGCCGATCGACCAGCTACAGCCTCGGCACATCGCCGAAGTCCTACGCCCCATCTGGCTTGAAAAGGCCGAAACTGCCTCACGCGTTAAACAGCGTATTCATGCCGTAATGGCTTGGGGCTGGGCGCACGGTTTCAACCAAGCTAACCCCGTGGATGTGGTCAACCACTTGCTCCCTCAGCAACCCAGCAAGACGATCCGCCAAGAACACCAGCCCGCAATGCCTTGGCAGGACGTCCCCACATTTGTCGGAGCGGAGTTGGCAACCGCGGGTGAATTCGACGTGACCCGCCGCGCGTTGCTTTTTCTGATCCTGACGGGCGCCCGCTCCGGCGAGGTCCGAGCCATGACTTGGAGTGAGGTGAATCTACGTAACGGGCTATGGATAGTTCCAGCAGACCGAATGAAGGCTAGACAAGTTCACAGAGTTCCACTCTCCAAGCAGGCAGTGGCCTTGCTCCAACAGCAAGTCGGCCATGACGACGAACTCGTATTCCCATCCATTCAAGCCCGAAAGGTACTGTCAGATATGACTCTGACTGCCCTATTACGTAGACTCTCGGCCCCCAGCGATTCAGAGAGCCGAGTAGCCACAGCACATGGATTCCGCTCTAGCTTTCGCGACTGGTGCAGCGAAAAAGGATACGCCAGGGACTTGGCTGAGCGCGCTCTAGCTCACACCGTTAAAAATCAGGTTGAGGCGGCATATCATCGAACCGACTTACTGGATCAGCGACGACCGATGATGCAAGCGTGGGCTGACTACATTCAGCCAGAGCAATAAAGCTGAAAGACTGGCCAAGGCTTTCACGAATTGCAGCTAAAACTCTATTGGGGAATGTCCGCCATTGAGAATCTGTGCGATTCACCACGTAGCAGTTATATGTAGACGGGGCGAATATCCGCTTGGGCGCGATTAGCGTCCACAGCTAAGAGTGCCGGTACATCAAAGAATCCGGACAATCCGAGCTGCGCCGTCTCACACGCAAGGGACAGCTCGCGACATGGTTTTGGGAACGGCCCAAAGCGGCTGCGAGCGAGTCAACTGGATCGCCAATGGCTTTTATCAATGAAATGCGCGGCCTGGTCAGTTTGGCGCTCCCAATACATTCCGGACAGAGCTAGGCTCCGCCGGAATAACCTCGGGAGGCGGCCATGTCTGCAAAGGCCAAGTCATCAGCAAGACCCAGCGAGCTTATAACCTCATCGATTCTCTCCGAGGTGAGTTCAGCATCCAGATGACGTGCCGTCTGCTCGGGGTTGCTCGAGCAGACGACAACTCATGACGGGAACATCTTTTTCCGATCAAGCTCAGGATGATGCGGTTGTTTCGGCTGATCCGCGCGTCGCTTCGCTAGCACGGCCCCTACTTCACCGAGGGTGTTCCTTGGCCTGCGAAAGGTAGGAGAGACATGCATCAAGCACTCTGCTGCACGCTTGATGCGACAGAACAGGTTGCAGGCCTTGCACGGTCAGCGTGTCCGAACACCGCGCCCTGAACGCAGGAGCTTTCGACTCTCCCTCCGCAACCCAAATCCCCAACTTCGCCTGGAGCATCCCCGCAGGCGCATGCACGCAAGCAGCTCTGGGACCTCCGACTAGGCATTCAAGGCTGAGATGGATTCCACTTGAAATCTGGCTTTCACTCGATATTCCAAATAGACTGAGGAGGCGTCTCATCAACAAGGAACGACCATGGAAGAAGTGAGTTATCCCAAAGCTGGACCGAGCATTGAAGCGAACGTAGGGGATGGGCACTGGCGAAAGGGGCCCTCGGATACGCTGCCGCCTCCGGACACTGTTGGACCCTATATGCGCAACCGCCCCCTGCCTGTGGATCAAGTGGAAGGCAGGAAAGCATGGATCATCGGAAGTGGAATCGCGGGTCTGGCCTCTGCCTTTTACTTGATCCGCGACGGGCGGATGAAGGGGCAGGACATAACCATCCTCGATGCCGTGGGCACTCCAGGCGGATCACTGGACGGCTCAGGGAACGCCGAAGATGGCTACCTGATCCGAGGCGGGCGCGAGATGAACTGGAACTACGATCACTTTTGGGATCTCTTCCAGGACATTCCCGCGCTGGAGTACCCGTCCCCTTACTCGGTCTTGGATGAGTATCGGGCGGTGAACGACAATGATCCTAATTGGTCCAAGTCCCGATTGATGCACAAGCAAGGCCAAATTCGGGATTTCAGCACCTTGGGGCTTTCTTCCGCCCACCAATGGGAATTGATCAAGCTTCTCCTGAAGCGCAAGGAGGACCTCGATGACATCACCATCGAACAGTACTTCAGCGATAGCTTTCTGGAGACCAACTTCTGGTACCTCTGGCGCTCGATGTTTGCGTTCCAGAACTGGCAAAGTCTGCTGGAAGTGAAGTTGTACATGCATCGCTTTTTGGATGCAATCGACGGCTTGACGGATATGTCAGCGCTCGTGTTCCCAAAATACAACCAGTACGACAGCTTCGTCGTCCCCCTGGTCAACTACCTCAAGGGCCAAGGCGTCAACGTAGAATTCGGCACGCGCGTCTACGACCTGGACATGACGGACAACAACGGCGAGCGTACCGTGACCTCCATTCTTGCGAAGGTAGACGGGCGGGATCAGAAGATTGACATCGGCGCGAAGGACGTGGTTTTTGCCCTGACTGGATCGATGACGGAGGGTACAGCCTACGGCGATCTGGATACTGCTCCCGACCTCACTCGAGCCACCACGCCCCCTGGCGACTCAAGCGATTGGGCGTTGTGGCAGAACCTGGCCAAGAAGTCCCACGTCTTTGGTAAGCCTGAAAAGTTCTGCGGGCAACCCAGTCGCTCGATGTGGGAGTCTGCCACCCTGACGTGCAAGCCTTCGCCGTTGACCGAGCGCCTCAAAGATCTCTCAATCAATGACCCTTATTCGGGAAAAACGGTGACCGGTGGAATCATCACCTTTACCGACTCGAACTGGGTTCTCAGCTTCACCTGCAATCGTCAACCGCATTTCCCCACACAACCAGACGACGTACTGGTGCTTTGGGTCTATGCCTTGGTCATGGACAGCAAAGGCAACCATGTACTAAAACCAATGCCTGAGTGTACGGGCCGCGAAATTCTTGCTGAGCTTTGCTACCACCTCGGCATTGTGGATCAGGTGGATGAAGTGGCCAGACAGACCAAGGTTCGCCTTGCCCTGATGCCATTCATCACGGCTCAATTTATGCCACGAGCTGCTGGAGATCGACCGCGTGTTGTTCCAGCCGGGTGCACCAATCTCGCTCTGCTGGGCCAATTCGTGGAGACGTCTAATGACATCATCTTCACCATGGAGAGTTCCGTCAGGACTGCGCGGATTGGCGTGTACACGCTTCTGGGGCTACGAAAGCAGGTCGCCGATATCAGCCCCACGCAATACGACGTCCGAAATCTGATCAAGGGTGCTCGTGCCCTGAACAACAACGAGCCGTTCATGGGCGAGCGGCTGCTCCATCGACTGCTCGACAACACCTACTTCGCCCACATCCTCCCGCCGCTGCCAGCAGGAGACGGTGGATCCAGCGATCAAGCGGCAAGCTCGCGTATGAAGGCCAACCACACTGCGGCGGCGGCACTTGGAGCGGTGTCTGATTGGATCCATCATGTTCGGGATAAACTGAAGCCGGGCGCCTGATAGCAAGCCGGGCCTAGCAAGGGGAGGCGGCCAGAGCCCCTCCCCTTTTTACTTTCCATATGAACGCCGATGCCATGCGCAAGACACGTGAACAGAACCAACTCGAGACCCGCGAAAAGCTGATGGCTGCCGCCGCAGAATTCATCGCCAAGGGAGGCATTGGGGCGCTGTCGCTGCGTGCAATTTGCGAGAAGGCCGGCTACTCCCAAGGGGCTTTCTACTCGAACTTCTCTAGCCGCGACGAACTGCTGTTAGCAGTAATGGCTGACCACATCCACGTAGAGATAAACGCCCTCTGCGAAATCATCCGATCGATGGCTCACGCCGGGCATGAGGCGCTGATATCTCGACTTGCCATCCACTTGAGCAACTTGGCCAGCCAAACGCACTGGTCGCTGCTTGCAATGGAGTTGCAGCTTCACGCCCATCGGGATTCGGCGTTTGCCCTGTCCTACACTTCGGCCAAGTTTGGCTACCACACAGCGTTCTCAGAACTCATTCGAAGCATTGTTGACTCACAACACCTGAACACGCCCATCCCTGTGAATCAAGCCGCTGAAGGGCTCTACGCGCTCTGGTTTGGACTCATCCTCCAGCAGATTCCGACAGCCGCCCCGCGAGAAGACACCTTCTTGGCATTCTTGCGGGTCGCTCTAGGAATAGCCAACTAAGGCGCCTACACAGTAGCGGTGGTTCATCGTCAACGGGCCACCAGGATGCGCCGATGACCCACCAGCACACGTTGAGTGCTAGATCTTTCGATGATCCGTTCAGCCAATGCTGCGAAGGGCTACAACCGGAACACACGCCGCCTTGAGCCCAGCACGGCTGCCGCCAAGGGGAAACCAATGAACCCGGTGTTCGCATACGAGGCATTGAGCCCGTCGATGCTGGCGTCGGCCAAAGCGTGACCGCTGCACCTGCGCAGAAGCACCGTTGCGACAAACACCGCCGCCGTGCCACCGCCGAAACTCAGGACAAACCCGGGGTGCCAAAGCTCACGCCAGTGCGCATTGGCCACCACATCAAACAGGAGGGCCGGCAATGCCAAGTACACGACGAAGCGATTGAGCTCGCTCGTGGAGTGCGGACCGAGCGCCCCCGTCCGGCGAGCTAGCCAACCGGCGAAGACTAGAGCAAAAATCGGCAAGACAATCGCCAAAACTGAAAACATGGATATGAATCGCCCAGGCTTTTGTAGACACTCTTCAGCCGTTTAGTGCGTACTGCCGTTCAAACTCTATCGGGGACAGGCCGCCATTGGAACCGTGTCGCCGTGTCGGGTTGTAAAACATCTCGATGTACTGGAAGACATCGGCGCGTGCCTCGTCGTGATTGCTGTAGATCCGCCGCTTAATCCGTTCGCGTTTCAACAGCTGGAAGAAGCTCTCCATTGCTGCGTTGTCGTGGCAATTTCCTCGTCGGCTCATGCTGCATACGATGTCGTGCTTACGCAGGAAGCACTGCCAGTCTTCGCTGGTGAACTGCGTTCCTTGGTCAGAGTGCAGAAGCAAACCTGGAGCGGGTTTGCGCCTCCAAACCGCAGCGAGCAGCGCTTGCAGAACCAAGTCGGTGTGCTGCGTGGGGCGCGTCGCCCAACCCACCACCTGGCGTGAGAACAGATCGAGCACAACGGCTAAGTACATGAAGCCGTCGTAGGTTCGGATGTAGGTGATGTCCGTTACCCATGCGCGATTCGGTTCACTTACTTTGAAACCGCGCGCCAAGACGTTCTTTGCCACTGAGCCCACGGGCCCACTCAATGGGCGCGGTCTACGGCCATAGCCAACCATCGCCCGAAGCCCTTCGTTCTTCATCAATCGCGCTACGCGATGCCTGCTACACGTCTCCCCTAGCTCGCGAAGATCCGAAGTGATCTTGCGATGTCCGTAGACCGAGCCACTCTCAAGCCAGCTGTGCTTGATCAGTCCAAGCAGTCGTTGGTCATCCCGTTCGCGGGGGCTTATCGGGCCTCGAAGCCAGGCGTAGTAACCGCTGCGATGGACACTCAGTACCCGGCACATGGCTGCCAACCCGAACTGATCCACATGGCACTTCATGAAGGCGTACTTTGCTCTTACCCCTTGGCAAAGTACGCGGCGGCTTTTTTTAGGATGTCTCGCTCTTCAGTGACGCGACGCAACTCAGCCTTAAGTCGACGAACCTCAGCGTTCTGGTCCTGCTCAACGCGACGCCCCACCTCTCCCTGGCCGTGCTGACGTCTCCACCCATACAAGCTATGGACCGACACACCTAGTCGCTCAGCCACCTCAGCTACCGGTCGGCCGTACTCGACAATCTGTCGAACCGCCTCGATCTTGAACTCATCCGTGTAACGCTTCGTGCTCATAACCACCTCCGCCTAAGCCATAGTTTATGGCTGCGAGGTGTCTACGAAATCCTGGGCGATTCACCCTCGCCGGCCACTTCCCATCCATCAGCGGTTTGCCACGCACCAATGCACCCCAGAAACCTGCCTTGCACTGTATCGGCTCAGCCCTGCCCACGAGCCCCGCGCTGCCAATCAATACATCCAGGGTTCTTCCGTCATGCTGCATCGCCTAACTGCTTCAATGCTAAGAGAGCAATCTCATCCATGAAAAAGCCCAACGAAGCCCAGAACACCAAGCGCTTCGAGTTCAGTGAAGATGCGATCGGTATCGGTAACGAAACAGCGACACTTCGGGAGCTTCTGGACGAGATAGATTCAGAACAGGAGCCTGGCTCATGCGAGGTCAACCTCGATAGTCTGGAAGCAAATTTGGAATTCGTCGGCCTTTTCACCGGCCGGGTCTACGCAAGCCTTTCAGAACCACTGCCCCTACGTACCCTCAAGACGATCAAACTTCTATACCAAGTGAACAAAGGCTTGGGTACGCAACTTTTCCGCCACCTTCGATCACCTCAACAAGGCGAAAGAGCCACTTTGGAGGTCCCACTCACCGGCGTTAAGTCGCGCAACCAAATTGCCTCAAAAGCCTTCTCCACAATTCTACCCAAGCTCTCCTTGGAAATTTCCCAAGAACGCCTAGACCATATCCAAACATCCCTACCCTCTCTAAGTAACCTGCTAAGCACCATCACCCGCGAAGAAGAGAGAATAACCCACCCCTTCAAAGCCAAAGCCGAGCTGTCGCCCCTGCTCGTTCAGCATGGAATTAGTAGCTTAGCAAGCGCCATCAACCTTCATCGTCCGCCTTCGTACCGGCACGCATCCACGCCCCTAAACGAAGCGCTTTACACACACATTCTCAAGCTGCCTTTTCTACACTTTGCAGCAGAGCGTAGAAACATCCTCCAAATAGCAAAACTTTCTAGGGCAATGCCGCCGATCACCGCAGACCTTGCGCGGTTCTGCAGCAATCTATCGAAGAGCATCGGAGTACCCATAACACCTCGAACGCCCTTTATGTCGGTGGAAGCATTCCCTGCGTTCACAAGCGAAAACCGATCCGAGCTCGCGCTACTTGTTGCAAAGGCGACAGGCATACCAACCAAACCAGCACAACTGCTGGAGAAGCAGAGCGCTTCTTCCAAAACTCTGTACTCCTACATTTTTCATCAAGGTGGCAGAGCGCGACTCAGCGATATCTGGCTATCGGCCTCCGACTGCGTCGCAGCACTATGCACAGTTCGCCAACTACGTACCCGGTCCGAGAAAATCTCGTACACGCCATCATGGATAGGCCAAACCTCTGATGAAATCAGTAGCTACATCCTAGGCCAACTGGATGAAAGTCGAAGTATTGAAGAGCTCCACATCGAGGACTACATTCCGCATGGCACGTTACAAGTGATTTACAACCGGTTCTGCGCGATCCATGCAGCCATCCTTGGCAGATTGGACGAGCACGAAGCTTGGCACCGATTCCGTCTGGCACGATTGGAAGCATATGCCAGATGCCTTGGGACACCTTCAATTGACTCCATTGACGGTGCAGTCCGGAACCTAAACGACTACTGCGATTCCTTGGCGGAACTGATCGCAAACCAATACCTTGCGTGGAATCCGGCACCCTTCGGGGCCGCGGGTTCTCGGCAGTAACGAAGATAACCAGCAGCGAACAAGATGCTGCAATCACACCCTCAGTCAGCGAACGTCAGGCGGATACTTGCTACGACGCCCGCCCAACATCTCCTTGAGCAGTTGCACGCTGTTCTCCTCCGTTCGCGGTCGGCCGCGCTTGCTCGGCTCTTTGCTACTCATCGTCGACCGCCAGAAGTTGCGGGTCTTATCATTGGTCAGCTTGAGCACGCAGTCCTGCTTGGTCAGATAGTGCAGCGCGGCACGCAGTCCGATCATTTTCTCCCTGTCCTTGAGGGTGAGTACACCCAGTCCGTCATACTCATAGTTCTTTCGATCGCCCCAACAGTTATGGTAACTGCCTGCCGTCGCCCCGACACGAGCCATCCACGCCTCACCGAGCTGCTGAGACAGCCAACCGCCATTCTGCTGCTCGTTGCCCTCACAGATCACCATCAGGTGCCAGTGCATGCCGCGCACTACCCCGTTCTCGCACTTGATGATGAAACCCAAGTAGTCCGGCAGGTGACGCCTGCACCATGCACTGTCGCGCAGCCAGTTCAGGAAGCGGTCAATGTGCTTGTATGCGCCTGGCGCGTCGTAGTACGGACTGTGGTACAGATCAATGCGCATGATCAGCAGCTTTGAGTGGCGCTGCGCCAAGTAGCAGATGTACTCACGAGCGCTGTTGAAGTTCGCCTGCGCTTGCTTGTTCTGTTCACGTACTGCGTTGATGAAGCGCCACGTGCCGCACGCACGACGCACAAACCGGCAGAACCGATCCAGCAAGAGCGCCAGATCCTCTGACTGCAGCCCCTCTCCCATCTTGGAGTGGCGGATGGACCGTGCGTAGCGCTTCATCGCACGCATCAGGACAGTGGTTTCAGGGTTGAACACGTGGTTGATGTATGTTATCGCCCACTCTTGGCGATACAGCGCACACGCACTCACGATCAGCTTCCCCACCTTGGTCAGCATATAAGCGGGCAACGGATCCAATGCCTTTCGGCGCGAAGCCAGCGTGCCGGGCTCCCCCTCGCACCGGAGAGCCTCGTACAGCTCAGCCAACGTTATCGAGGTGAAGTCCTTGAACGCCGTGTCATCGGTACCCGTGAACCAGACAGCTTCCTGGTCGGTGCAGTAGTACTGCTCGGTACCAGGGACTCGCACCAGACCGTTCTGACTCACCACACGAACGCAGGTCTCAACCAGGCGTTCGCGAACCGCTTCTGCCTTAAGAATCTTTTTGACCTTAATCGCCCACGCTGAATCCGGGGCTCCCTTCTGCTTACGATTTTTCATGTTATTTCCGGAATGGAGCACCCCGCCCTGCTCCTGCGGCAATTAGGCGCAGTCACTCGAAAGCGTTGACAGGGAGCGTAAAAGAGATTGACGCAATGAATGACCTCACGCTGACAGCAGCTCGGCAAAAAGCCTTGCCAGCGATGCCAGTCATGAAGTAACCGCAGGTCAATTTTATAAACTTGAAACAGTAACTAACAAGTAGATCGCAAACTAATTGCGGATATATCTACACGGACTAATAGCTGCACGGATGGATTACACAGAAATACAGATCAGCTTGATTACCTCGAAGACAGATTAACTACCCAGATATATAGATTAGATAGATTAGATAGATTAGATAGATAATCTATATATCCGAAATTCAGTCCACGGGAATTCCTTGGAAATTCCCGTACTGAATCCCGCCAGGCACACGCAATTCCTGCTTCAGGCCAATACCTCAACGCTGCCGAGTTAGCGAATCGCTCACTTGAAAGCACGACGCGAGGCGACCCAGGCAAAGATCTCACTCGCTCGCCATGCTACTGCGCGCGCACCAAGCTTCACCGGCTTCGGGAAAGAAGGGTCATAGTAACGCGAGCGCGGATTGGAAAAGGACCAGATCGACGAACGGCCCAAACCGACAGTTACCAGCACCTGTTTCTCGCGCAAAAAGCTATCGGGTGCAGGGGCAATGAAGGCAGGCATCACCGGGTCCTTCGGCTGATCAACCAACGCCACACAATGGTGCTCGCCCGAGGCGGCGTCCGCTACGCGCGCCGCCTCGGGACCCTCTTCTACCTCATACTCCGAACAAGCTTCGGAATTGTCACCCAGGCCACTGTGTTCACACACAGCCTTGCGGCGACGCGTCGGATATCGGGCTGACACATTACTTTTCATAGCTACCTCGCTGTAGTGGACCATGATGTTCACCCGGCGCTGTGGTGTCGGCCGGGTGCGGGTGCAGTAAACCAGGTGCATCGAACTGCTGCCATGGGACTTTTATCAAAGAATTTGCACGTCCCGTTCCCGGCACCCTGCAAAGGGACACTGCCCCGCGGTGCCCCGCGCCTTGCCGCTCCGACCATTCCGCGCAAAATCGATCTCCTGGGACATCTTGACGCCACTCACGTCGCCACCGAGCTTCGCATCGGGACGCCTTCTCAGCTTTTCGTCTACGGGGTTAACTCGGCTTATCCAATATCGTCCAAAACACCATGCATTACGCCAGCGGCGCATCCGGCCAAAACGCGGACCTATTGCCATCTACGCCTGAACGTCTAGCCTGTAGAGGTCCGCTATTTCCGCCGACGGAGTCACCTTTGTTTGAGACACCTCTCCCCTATCCGCGTCACCAGCCGATCTGTCCGATCGATCAACTGCCAGAACCTCTGCTCTCTGCCGCGCTGTATGTCATCACCAAGAAGGACGTGCCCGCAGCAGTGGCCTTGACCGATGCCTTGGGTGCTGCCGGAGCCATCGTTCATTGCGGCTTTGATTGCCAAGCACCGGACGGGGAGGTGCTGCCTGCGACGATCAACACGTGCGCGCTCGCGCCAACCACGTGTGGCAAAGGACGCTCCTACCGTGAGTTTTTCAAGCACTTCATCAGGGCTCACAAGGCCCTGACACGTCAGGGCCGGGGAAAGCGAGTGACTGGGGAAGCTTCAACGACGCCGCCCACTCCTCGCGTAGAAACATTGGTGAGCCAGACCATCAGCTTTCGTCGGCTAATGGAAGTTCTGGATGGAGACGGCATGAACATGACCCTCCAGTGCGAAGACAGTGCGACTCTCTTGGCTACCGATCTGTTCAAGAAGCACCTCAGCGCTCTGACGCAGCTATGGAGCGGTGATCCGCCGCTGGATCTTCAGGTACACAGGGTCAATTTGGTCGCCGCTGACGCACGTTGGAGCATTGGATTTCGAATCCAGCCAGACCTGATATACGACCATTTGGCTCGGCACGGCCGCCGAGAATGTGCCGTGGGTTGGTGGCCGCGCTCCGTTGTGGGCTGCTACGACCCCGAGAGATTCCCAGAGAATGAGTCCTACCAAACTCCTTCCGGGCACTATAGCCCCGACGACTATCATGCCCGGATGGCGGTGCTGGCCTCTCAGATCAATGCCCGTTATGACTCGGGAGACTTCACCCGAACGCCCATTGGGCTGGATATCAATGCTCTAACCTATATGGGGGCCTTGGGCCACTACCTGAAGGAATGGAAAAGGACCGAGTATCGTGACATCGACGGGGCCGCTGGCAGGGCCTGGGAGAACACGCTGCGTATTGCTGTAGTACTTCAGGTGTTTTGTGACCGCCCGGGACCAGTCACGCTTGACATGGTGAAACGCGCCTGGGCGATCATGGAATGGTCACTTTCGCAGTATCGCTGGGTGTTTGTGGACGCGCCCGCGAAGTACTCTGATAAGGCAATCGCAAAAGCAGAGGCAGCCGCCAAAAAGCGCGCAAGAGACTGGACCACAAGAAAATCTAAACCTATTAAAAGGCGGACAACCTGGCAAAATTCCGATTTTATATTAACGTGCCTGGATACCGCCTCAACCCGGGATCGAATACATCGTACCGCCTCATTGGAAGACGTTTTTCTGCTAGCCGACATGCCGAGAAGTAAGTTTGACGCTGCGCTGGAATGGCTGAAAAGCACGAAAGAAGTGGAAGAATTCAATAATGACGGCGAAACCCGACTACGGCGCGTTTCTCATCGCACTTACATGTGGCAACGAAAGCGGGTCGATCCAGACCCGTTTTCCAGCTAATCTGGTAATCCCCCCGCTTTTAGCGGCTGCCAAAAGTGGAGCTATGCGGCCATCGCCAGTTTCATTGCTGGCGTGATGCCGCCGAGCGCCATGTTGGGGCGCTCGTGGTTGTACGTCCATAGCCAGCGCGTGGCCTTGTTCTGCACCTGCTCGATGGTGTCGAACAAGGTCGTGGCCAGCCAGGCATAGCGGACGGTGCGGTTGTAGCGTTCGACGTAAGCATTCTGCTGTGGCTTGCCCGGCTGGATGTGCTCGATCCGGATGCCTTCGCGTTCGGCCCAGGTCAGTAGCGCACCACTGAGGTATTCGGGGCCGTTGTCGCAGCGAATGACCTTTGGCTTGCCGCGCCATTGGATGATCTGCTCCAGTGACCGGATGACCCGGGCCGATGGCAGCGACAGATCGACCTCAATCCCGAGTCCCTCGCGGTTGAAGTCATCGAGCACGTTGAATAGCCGGAAGCTGCGGCCATCAGCCAGCTGGTCGTGCATGAAGTCCATCGACCAGACCTGGTTGATCGTCTCCGGCACCTCCAAAGGCTCCGGCCGCTCGCGCACCAACCGCTTCTTCGGTTTGATCCGTAGGTTCAACTCCAGCTCCCGATAGATGCGATACACCCGCTTGTGGTTCCAGCCAAAGCCCTTCACGTTGCGCAGGTGCAGGAAGCACAGGCCAAATCCCCAGTCGCGATAGGCCGTGGTCAGCCGGACAAGCCAATCGGCAATCCGCACGTTTTCTTCGCTCGCTTTGGCTTGATAGCGGTAGCAGGTCTGGCTGACCCCAAACGCTTGGCAGGCGTGCCGGATGCTCAGCGCCCTGTTCGCCACTGCCCACCTGGCCATCTCCCGGCGTTGAGATGGCCTCACCATTTTTTTGCCATCGCCTCGCGGAGTACTTCGGCGGTCATCTGCGATTCGGCATACATCTTCTTCAGGCGCCGGTTCTCCTCCTGCAGCTCTTTGAGCTGGGACATCAGCGATGCGTCCATGCCGCCGAACTTGCTGCGCCACTTGTAGAACGTCGCAGAACTGATTCCGTGCTCGCGACACAGCTCCGGCACGGGCGTGCCGGCCTCGGCCTGCTTGAGTACCGTGATGATCTGGCTATCGGTGAAACGGGATGTCTTCATGGAACCTCTCCTCGGAAAAGGGTACGAGAAAATTCCACTTTTGGCGTCAGCTAATCTGCGGGGGGATTACCATCTCTACAAACGACGAAGCAGAAAACACCCCGACTAAGACCTACTGGGAACACCCTAATTCGAAAGGAGGAAGGATCGAGCAAGCTCGCTACGACCGGCGGGGTTCCGGCAAAGTCGTCCTGACTTTCTCACTCGATCCTCCCATGAGAATCCAGCGACACTATACATTCATCTGAACCGATCTCTGCCTAGTATGAAGTGTTACCTGTACAGACGCTCGCGTACATTTCCCATCCAAAGCATTTACGTTGGGTAGCGAAGCATCCAAGAGATGCATCATTCAGAGACAGGACAAGAATGCTTATCCTGCAACTTGAACGTGACGTTCTCGGCGATTGACCGCAGATCAATCAGAATGGCAGTTCCGTTAGCTTCGGCTAGCCGATCCGATAAATGACGTCGATCTTCGCCCCTAAATAAAATGTAGTCCTGATAGGGTGGCCAAGTCATGACCAGTGCATCCAAGTGCTGAATTCCTCCACGGAACAGCGGGCGCAAGTCTTCCCTGGAAACGATGGAGTTGGCTTGATCGAAGGTTAGACCCATCTCGATCAGCTGCTTCGCCAGATGCATAAGGCAGAGGTCAGTAAAGCCAAAGCGCTTCCACGTCGCCCGTACAGAACTGACGTTTGGAGCAGAGGCACCCTTTCCCACAAGCGGGATCATGATGCCGCTTCTTCCTAGCAAGCCGCGCTTCAAGTAGCTGCGAAGTCCTTCGTAACCGATGCCCACAATCTTCGCGGCAACGGATGTTGTGACGGTCGCTTCCATCACACACCCCCCAAAACGGTCTTATTGAGACCGATATTGCACCCTGTCATATTTGGTGTCAATGGGACCGAAATTTTGCAGCAGGGCCAGTCCTTCAAGAATGGGAAAGTCCTGGCTGACCCACCTAATCCGCTGACGCAGCATTGGGGCTCCTCTAAAGGAATTCCGCGATGTCACATGAACCGTTCAATGAAGAGGTGATACTGGCACGCTACTTGGAACGCCGGTTTGGCATGGTGCCAGCTGTCCCAGCAGCGCCAAAGACCAAATGGAAGCGCTTGCATGCAAGGATCGCCAATGCCTGGAAGCGATGGTGGCCTCTTGTCGTACCAATCCTCGTCCGACAGTTGATCGCTGCGCTTTTAAAGTGTGTTGGGAAGCTATGCTTAGCTGCGATGTCCCGTTTTCTGACGCACGTTTGATGATCGCCACCTTACTCGCCCCCAGCTACGCGCTCCTGCTATCCCAAACAACTTGCTATTACTGCCGTGACGCCACCCCCACGGCAGCCCTGTGGGTTCCATCCTTTCAGGAGATTGACCTACAAGATGGAGAGGTAGTGACCTCTGACGAGCCGGCACTACTGAAGTCGGTGGAAGCCTTGGACTTACAGACCCAGATCTTCATTCAAGCCCGGGCGCCTTGGCTTCGCTTGACAAGAAGCCGCACGGCGGATTTTGCATACTGGGCCAATCATTGCCAGACATGTGGTGCACTTCAAGGCGATCACTACCTGTTTGGGGTAGATGGGCCCTATGGGCTGAAGAGCGAAGAGCAGCTTATTGCATTGGATAGGTCCGATGGCTTCGGATCGTTGGAAGCCGTTGCTGTCGCGCTGAGATAGACGGCATCTCACCCAGGCGACAGGGCACTGGGCGCGTTCAGCCAGCAGACACTAGCGACGGCTGACTGAATCGCGCACGTGCTCTCCTCATTCGTGTTTGCCAGCTACCTCAGTCAACTTCCCGTTATGAAGAACGTAGCTCACATTTTTCTCCACCGAGGGACAGCAGGTAGCATCACCCGGTCCTTGTACCAGTATCTTCATGACAACCATCCCGCCCTGCACTGCGAACTCCTGAACTCCCTCCCCATAACCCGACACAGGCAGTGAGTCTGCATACGTCAAACCACTACCTTCTTTGAGGAAGACCGCCAGGTGCGTGGCATAACCGTTACCACCATCAGTGGCCTGCAGTACGAACAGCACGGCCTTGTCACTGACACCGTCGCCATTGAGGTCACCCTCGGCGAAGCGCCTAGCTTCTACGACTTCTTCTGACTGATTGAAGATGAAAGCATCTCGAGCCAGGGCTTCATTGATGACGCTCTCATCCGAAGCGGCTGTAGACGTCCCTGCAGTGGTCTGCGACTCTGCTTGCGCAGGTGCGCAGCTAACCGCTTCTGCCTGCACGGGTGTCAAACCCGCCGGCACTTCGCATCCAGCAAGATTGATGTCACCTGCCTGGGTAAGGGTCGCTTCCTTCTCGCAGCCCACCAGGGCTAGTACGGCCCACATGACGCCTACCAACATACCTACCTTCTTCATCGTCTCTCCTGAGATTCTTTGGCAAAAATCAAAGCACGCGCACGCAGCGGGCGTGCATCGGCACGCCCGCTATCCATCCTCTTTACCGCGTCAGTTCCTTTTGTCCGATCCGTCACATACCCAGCAGTCCGGATCCAGTCCGCGAGCTATCTTGTCGGCTCGGATGCTCTCCTGCTCCGCCTGGTACTTCGCTTCGCGCTGGGCCGGCGTCAGCAGGCGTACTTCGTTGTATCGTTTCTCCGCCTCTGTAAGCAGAACTTCCTGCTTGGGCGTCAGAGTGAAATCATCACTTCCCGAAATCGAACGGTGGAGCGCCCACATCTCCGGTTCCGTCAGGTATTCCGTGCCGTCTTGCAGATAATGGGTCTGTGAGACCAGCTTTCCGCCCTCATACAGGCCCCGCTCCGAGACTGCTCCATTCTCTTCCCAGTAGGCTTCCCACAGCCCTACAGGCACGCTGCCTTTGAAGTTGGCTTTTACTTTGACCTGACCATTCAGGTAGTAGCTGATCGCCTCTCCCTCCAGACCGTTGTTCACAGCCGTGGCTTGGTAAGAGAGCTGCCCGGGTTTCTCGGCGAAGTAGATCTTGATTGGCCCTTCCACACGACCGTTCTGCATCGTCAGGATGACGCCAGGACTGCCCGTCTTCGTATGGAACACGGTCTCCCCATCCAGACCGCCGTCAGTCCGCTTGCCTTCGTAGGCGACGACCTGTGACTGCGGATAGCGGCAGGTGTACTGGCCACCTACCAACCCTTCTTCCACCTCCACATCGCAGACATAGTCCAAGTTGCCCAGCAGTGCGGTCATGCTGGTGGTCTGATTGGTGTTGAGATTCTGAAGGATGGTTCTCAGAGAGCCCAGGAGCGGTTCGAGCTGCTTGTGCGGCACACCGGTAACCCGTCCATCAAAGGGTTCATTGGAGCCGGCTTCGTAGATTTTGCCGTTACTCAGCTCTGCGTTGCGCCAGTCCAGGACTGGCTTGCTGCAACCCCCAAGAAGAAGCGCAGCCAGCATGGCTGCAACGTAGTTGATACTTTTCATGGAATTCCTTGTCTGTATGTTCGGGCGGCCGGCATTCGGTCGCCAGAGGTAACGAGCGATACTGTCGACGGCCTACTTCGCGGGCAGGACGTCAGGCGCTATCACGGGTTCCGACACTGGCCCGCAGCAACGAACAGCTGCTCGGCGAAGTCGGACGGTGGGTAACCCTGTCTGTTGATGGCCACCAGGCCCTGCTCGCCGTAGTGATCCTGCAGCTTGTCGATGGCGCATTTGCAGTTGGACTTCGGTGCGCCGCTGCTCATGCAGTTGTCTACGAACTGGCCTCGGACCTTGTCCAACTCGCTGCTGCAGGCACTGAGTGCCAGCACGACGATCACCATTGGGAGAAGTGCTCGTTTCCGAAGAGTCATGTTTATCGCCTCTTCACCAGGACAAGCAGGGCGAAGATCACCACGATCCAGACCACACCGCCGATCAGCTTTCCGAATGACGGAAAGACCACTACGGGCCAGACCAGGCCCTGCCCGAGGTTGTAGAAGAACCCCTTGTAGGCATAGCGCCCCCAGATATCGAAACATATGGCCGCGATCAGCACGGTCACGCCGTATAGGCCTATCAGGTACTTCATGTCATTCCCCTGTTGGTTGAGATCAGTTGGTTTCTTGCAAGTAGTGGCTGACGGCTCTGAACAGTCGTCGCAGGTCATCCGGGTTAGGAATGCTCAAGCTGATGAAGGGCTCGCCCTGGATCCGGATGTGCGCACCGTGGGCGGTAATCTCCGTCAGACAACCCAGTAACCGGATCTCAGCCTGCTCGAACTTGGCCTTGCACCGAATCTGGGTTTCGGTGATGAGAACGCCCTCCCTGGCACCACCGAACACGGTGTCGTCGATGAGCACGACAACGTCCTGGGCCCGCAGCCGCTCCCCGTAGCTGTCCAGAGCGCCCAGGAGCTTTTTCCTTGGGATGTGCGGAGCCACGAACACGCGCTCGAAGGGCTCGTTACTGAACTCCAGCCCTTCTAGTGCTTCTCGGAGTGAGCGGAGCGGTGGAGGCTCTGCGGCCTTGGCCCGCTCCGTCCGGGGGCCTGGATCAGCCGGCCTCGCCGACGCTTGGGTACGGTCGAAGCGCTCGCGTTGGTCCGGGTCCTTGAGGACTGCATAGGCCTTGTTGACGGCCTGCATCTTGGCGGTCGCCCATGCGACGGACGCCTCGTCACCTGCAGCGTAGCGGTCAGGGTGGTACTGGCTCCGCCGGCCCTTGTAGGCCAGCTCAATTTCCCAGAGGGGTGCCTCGGGGCGAACCCCGAGGACTTCGTAGTGGTCCTCTTGTGACATTTGGATATCTGTCAATCCTTAGGCGCACGCGCCTCTTGAAAGGTCTGATTGGTTGCTACGGGATCAGCTGGACAAGACCACCGCCCCAGCATTTGCCATAATGGCAAATGTGATGCGATGATGAAACAGGCAGACTTGGACACCGCTTGCTTCGTGCCGTTTCCATGCCTGCTCCGTCCATTCCAAAATCCGTCTTTGGTCGTCGCCTGCGCGCGGCCCGACTGGAAGCTGGGTTGAGTCAAGCTGACTTGGGGGCCGTCTTGGGCTTGGAAGATTCCAATAGCGCCGCACCACGTATCTCGCGCTACGAGTTGGGGTTACGAGATCCTGATCCCGAGACCGCTGAAGCATTGGCCAAGGCGCTCGGCGTTCCTGTTGCTTACTTCCACGCCACATCCGACGTCTTGGCAGAAGTCATCCTTCTGGTCGCACGTCTTCCAGCATCAAGACAACAAGCCGTTCTGAACTTGATCAAGGGCTACGCAGAAGGCAAGTCCCCTCCTGCGGGCTAGGGGAAGAGTGGGAGATCCTGCTCTTCGTGACTTTGAGCCTCCACCAAGTACCTCCCAGCTCGCAATCTAAGCCCGGTGGCGGCCTCTCTAGCCCGAGCCTTCATGCGCCAGTTTCCGTCGGTAGCTGAGCGCTCTACCTCGCGGGCCTGCCGGTCTAAATCAGCTGCTTTGGCACGAGCTATTGCCGCCCTGGCCGATGACCAGGACGTCTCCGTTTCCTTCATGCTGTTCTCCTAGTATCCGGGCCTTAGATCTGCCCGAGCTGAGCCATCGAGGTCCCTTGGCTTGCCGACACCACAAGGTGGTCGACGACCCTCACCTCCACCATCGCCAATACTTCCTTCAACCGCTTGGTGATGGCTCGATCCGCTGCTGACGGCTCGCAATGCCCGCTAGGGTGATTGTGAGCCAGTAGGACCGCCGCCGCGTTCAGGGCCAAGGCACGTTGGACAACTATCCGCGGATGGATCTCAGCGCCATCGATAGAGCCCGAAAACAGCCGTTCTACGGCGATCAGGCGGTTACGGGCATCGAGGAACGCCACCTCGAAGTGCTCGCGGATCTCATGCCCTAGACGCAGGCGGAAGAACCTGCCGGCAACATCCGGATGTCCCAATAGGAGGCCACTGACCATTGCTCTGCTCTCTAGGATTTCCAATGCTTTGGAGAGGACGGAGCTGTCACGTTCGTTCAAACCGCCAGGTAGCTCTTCCAAGCGTTGCTTCTGCAGCGAGGCGTTCATGCGGCTTCCCCTAGCAGTTCCTTCCACGCCTTCTGCTTGAGCAGTGCCCCCTGACCGAACCAAGCCGCATCCAAGCGGTTCTCCGTACTCTGTGCCCGCCGATGATGGTCCACGAACTCGGTGATGCTGTTGAGCAAGCCAAAGGCCGTGCCTTTACTGGTCCTTAGGCCCGAACCTCTTCCCTGCCCGTCGTACAACGCCCGCACCTTGGCTACAGCCTGCTCGTTCACGACTGCCTTCCCA
This sequence comes from Stenotrophomonas nitritireducens, assembly GCF_001700965.1. Taxonomy (NCBI): domain Bacteria; kingdom Pseudomonadati; phylum Pseudomonadota; class Gammaproteobacteria; order Lysobacterales; family Lysobacteraceae; genus Stenotrophomonas; species Stenotrophomonas nitritireducens. Next base: position 3,473,113 of record NZ_CP016756.1, on the reverse strand, counting down.
TTCTGAGCAGCCGGATAAGTGAGCAAATTCCGCAGCACCCCATCGACCGAATCAGGGTTTACAGGTGTCTCACAGAGAATTTGCATCCGCTCCACGAAGCCTTGCCAGCCCTCAACCGCAATACCCAACTGGCTCTTGACCCTGTCAGCATCGAAAGCACTGCGGTGCGGGACCTTGATGGCTCCGGTTCGATCCCCAACAGCGATCTGCAGGGTGTTGTTACACACCACGCGAACTGAGGTGAACTGGGCGGTGGTAGCCAGCGTTCCGTCACAGGCCGTAGCCAGAAGAAGGTAGCCATTGACCTGATCTTGACCCTTCAGAGCCACACCCTGCCCAGTACGGGCCAATGCCCAGAACTTACGCCCGCCACGCAGGACACCGGCGGTTTCCAGCTCGAAACCGCTGTAGCGCGTCAGGTCGCGGTAGAACTCAAGGATCTCCCGCGGCTGGACTACTTGATAGCGCTTGGACACCACCGCCAAAGGTCGCTTAGTGTCAGAGCGATAAAGCACCTTTTGCCCGGGAAATGCCCGCACCGGATACTGACCTTCAGCCTCGGCGGCGAATCGCACTTCGGCTTCCTCCAAGGACCAGTCCATGCCGGCGCGTTCGCGCCATACTTCAACGGACTGGCCAGGACCCAACTGGCTTCCGATGCCATGCCAAGGAACCTGGCCGGCATAAGCCATCGTTTCAACGTGATGCATCTCGGTCTCCTTTCATAGACGGCATAACGCACAAGGCCCGAACAATGCCGGGCCCTGTGCGTCTATCTGGATGGTTGGTTTAGTCGTAGGAATCGCGGCCGAACTGGTCGGGGCGGGTGAACGAACAACGGGCTACGGCCGACAAGATGGCCGCAGCCACAATGAAGACGCAGTAGAGGAACTCGGATTTATCTTTCATGCTTAGTACTCGAAGCGATACGCCAATGCGCGGCGCACACGCAAAGCAGGGGGATCCTGCTTCACTGTGGTACTAAGGGTCTGAAATAAGTTTCAATCAAAGACAGCATCTCGATGAGGCACAACATTCAAGCTCGACACGCCGAACGGCAACTCCCGGCCAGAAGCAGACGTTAGGTTGCGCTGCCAAAACGCGCCTCACCGAACTGGCGGCGTTACCACGTCATCGCCCAACCCGCCATGGCAGCCAGTAACACGACCAGGACCGGCGGAGCACGTGCAACGACCAGTAGCCCGAATGCGACCAGTGCCATCGCGACATCCCATCGGTCATGGATCGCGCTCGTCCACACCGGGTCATACAACGCCGCCAGCAGGATGCCGACTATCCCGGCATTGACGCCTGCAATCGAAGCTTGGAGATCCTTGCGGTGGCGCAGGGACTCCCAGAACGGCAGCACCCCCACGAGCACAAGAAGGGCTGGCAGGAAAATGACCACCAGCAGTGCAAGGCCGCCTGCCCAGCCACCCAGCGGCCCCTCGGCCATAGCCCCCAGATACGCTGCAAAGGAGAAGAGAGGGCCCGGCACCGCCTGCGCCGCACCGTACCCGGCGAGGAGATCCGCCGTGCTCACGGTGCCGCTCTGGACGACCGCGGTCTGCAGCAACGGCAGCACGACATGGCCGCCGCCGAAGACCAGGGCGCCAGCGCGGTACACACCCTCCAACAGCACGGCCAAGGGGGAGCCGCTAACCACCGCCCACACGGGCAGCAGAACAAGCGGCAGCACCAGTAGCACCAGTGCCACTGTGCCGGTTCTTCGCGAGACGGGATAGCCGCCGTCTGATTGGCCGGAAGCAGGTTCGATCTTCAGCATCCAGCGACCGAGCAGTCCGCTGAAGATGATCACCACGATCTGGCCGACGACCGAGGGTATGGACAAAGTCAACACAGCGGCAAAAAGCGCCATCCCTGCCCTCAGACGGTCCGGGCACAGGGATCGGGCCATTCCCCATACTGCTTGAGCCACCACAGCAACTGCCACGATCTTCAGGCCATGCAGCCAGCCGGATTCAACGATGCCCTGGTATTTGGCAACCCCCAAAGCGAACAGGATCATCAGCACGGCCGAAGGCAGCGTAAAGCCAGCCCAAGCAGCCAACAGGCCAGACCAGCCAGCGCGGCGCAAGCCCAACGCCATCCCAACCTGGCTGCTGGCCGGGCCTGGCAGTAACTGGCACAGGGCCACCAAATCAGAGTAGCTACGGTCCGTCAGCCAACGGCGGCGTTCGACGAACTCGAGGCGGAAGTAGCCCAGATGGGCGATCGGACCGCCGAACGACGTCAGCCCCAGCCGCAGGAATACCAGGAAGACGCGCCACGCGCTGTCGCTTGTTGTGGGATCGAGCGCCGACATGGACCATGACCTCCTGTGGTTCTCAGCGGCGGCAAGCCCAGCCAGGCACTGGGATCACGGCGTGGAGCTTCCGGCGTGCCCGGTCACCAGCTCTCCATCTTCCTTTCGGAACGGCCCGGGCAGCGGCGACAGGATCTCCAGCACCACTTCCGAAGGCCGGCACAGACGAGTACCCCTATCGGTTTGTACGAGAGGACGATTGATGAGTATCGGGTGCGCCAGCATCGCATCAAGCAGCGCGTCGTCGCTCAGTCCTGCGTCGCCTAGCCCGAGCGCTTCATACGGCGTCCCCTTCTGCCGGATGGCATCGCGCATGCTCAACCCCGCCGCCGTAATGAGCTCGACTAGGCGCGCACGGCTGGGTGGGTTGGCCAGGTAGTCGATCACTTCCGGCTCGATGCCGACGAAGCGAATCAGTGCCAAAGTATTGCGCGAAGTGCCGCAGTTGGGGTTGTGATAGATGACAGCGTTCACGCACTTTCCTCTTTGTTCAAAACGGTCTCCACCACGCCTGCGGCAGCGGCCAGCGCCGTCGCCTCAACGGCCCCCTTGCGCTCGCTGTATCGGTCCACCAGGTAGTCGCTACGCCCGCGCACCAGAAGGGTGAACTTGATCAGTTCCTCCATCACGTCCACGACGCGATCGTAGTACGCCGAAGGCTTCATTCGACCGTCGTCATCGAACTCCTGCCAGGCCTTGGCCACCGAGGATTGGTTCGGGATCGTGACCATGCGCATCCAACGGCCGAGCACGCGCAGCGCGTTGACCACGTTGAACGACTGAGAACCGCCGCAGACCTGCATCACAGCCAGCGTCCGGCCCTGAGTGGGTCGCACGCTGCCCTCTTCTAGTGGCAGCCAGTCGATCTGATTCTTGAATACTGCAGTAAGGGTGCCGTGGCGTTCCGGGCTGATCCACACGTGTCCTTCTGACCACAGCGAGGCCCTACGCAGCTCCTGCACCTTCGAGTGAGTGGCCGGCACCGAGTCAAGCATCGGTAGCTCATGTGGATCAAAGAGGCGGGTTTCCGCCCCAAGCTGCTCCAGCAGCCGCTGCGACTCAAGCGCCAGCTTGCGGCTGAACGACTGCGGGCGCAGCGACCCATACAGGATCAGGATGCGTGGTCGGTGTGGCTGGGCGACCGGATCGCTGAGCTTGGCGGCCGTGGGGATGTCCAAGGCACCCGAGACCACGTTAGGGATCTGCTGCAAGGGGGTTGTCCTGTCATTTTAATTTGATTATTCTAGAATCATGGAACACAAAAAAGCAACCCACGCCTTGGCTGCCCTGGGTCATGCCACCCGCCTGTCGATCTTCCGCCTCCTGGTTCAGGCGGGGAGCGTCGGCAAGCTGGCTGGCGATATTGCGCATGCGCTCTCTTTGCCTGGCGCCACACTCTCTTTCCACCTGAAGGAACTGCTTGCTGCGGGACTGATCAGCGCCGAGCAACGTGGCCGGACCATCTGCTACCGAGCCGAGTTCGTGGCGATGAACGAGCTGGTGGCCTACCTGACTGAAAACTGCTGTGCAGAGGAACAGGCCTGTGAACGCCCCGCAGGATGCTGACCCCATATCCCAGAGTTCGCCAAAATGACCCGTCGTGTTCTCTTTCTTTGTACCGGCAATTACGCGCGCAGCGTGTTGGCCGAATCGACCCTGACAAAGTGGGGCGAAGGCCGCTATCGGTCCTTCAGTGCAGGCAGCCAGCCGGCCGGTCGGGTCAATCCGTTCGCCATTGCTCAGTTGCAGCGCGAGGGCTTCCCGGTGGAGGGCCTGCGTAGCAAGTCCTGGGAAGAATTTGCCGAAGCGGATGCTGCTGCCATGGACCTGATAGTCACCGTGTGCGACAGCGCGGCTGCCGAAGCGTGCCCGGTCGTGTTTGGCGATTTCGTGCGCGTGCACTGGGGCTTGTCCGATCCGGCCGGCGTAGAAGGCTCGGATGCACAGAAGGCTGAAGCATTCGATCGGGCACATCAGATCATCAAGGCCCGCCTGAAGGCCTTCCTGGAGATTCCTGACGGGGCATGGGATGACCGTAAAGCTCTCAAGGCACAGCTCGATCAGATTGCGCAGATCAACTGACCGTCCTCCCGGAAACTCCCATGACTACTGAAACCTCCCGCCTGTCCTTCCTGGACCGGTATCTCACGCTCTGGATCTTCGCCGCCATGGCGCTCGGCGTCGGCCTGGGCGCGTTGTTCGAGGGCGTGCCCAACGCGTTGAACAGCCTTTCGATAGGGTCGACCAACATTCCGATCGCGATCGGCTTGATTCTGATGATGTATCCGCCGCTGGCCAAGGTGAAGTACGAGGAACCCCGATGCAGCAGGTTGTTGGTTAGCCAGGCATCCCGCAAAGCCCATCGGCTGCCCTGCAAGCGATAGAGATGATCGGCGACCCAGAAGTCCCCACCGCCATCCATCAATAGACTGCTGATGATCAGCGCCGCACCCGCTGGTAGCGCTAAATGAGTGATTAAGAATCGAGGTGCGAATGGTGCGTTGGATAGTGGGGCGTTGCCCAGTAGTCGGAATTCATTGGGGGGCATCGGCATGTGCCTCCTTCGAATGCCACAGCGCATGCGCGTCGATACGCACCAGTGCTGATGCTTGCAACGCATCGACGCGAACCTGTGCCTCGGCGAGTCGTGTCTGGCGCAGGTTGCGCAACGTCAAGAGGTATTCGGCCAAGGAGGCCTCTCCCAATTCCCAAGCCCGCCGCGTGCGGTTGCTGGCCGTGGTCTGCGCGGCCAGCGCCTGCGCGAATGACTGCCACTGTGTGCGCTTGCTGTCGGCAGCCTGCACGGCGACCCACGCACTTTGCTCCACCGCGCGCCGCACGCCGAGCGCCTCCGCCTCTGCGGCCGCCGCATTGGCGCTTTCCGTGGCAGCCATTGCACTGCGATAGTCTGTGCCAAATGGCACCGTCAGGACAACGCCAATGACACGTTCCGCCCCGCCGCGTTCAGACATCATGCGTACCCCGACTGTGGGGTCGGGCGTGCGGTTGGCGCGAGCTCGCTCGGCCACCTTGGCAAGGCGAGCTGCCTCTCCATCGGCAATGCCGATTTCGACGCTTTGTCGCACAATTCGCGCCAGCCACTCCTGTACCCCGCCCTGCAAGGGATCGGGATCTGGCAGCGTGGATGGCCGTGCGGGAATCTCAATGCCGGGGAACTCGATCACTACCGTTTGTCGTGCTGCCCGTTCTGCGTCGCGCGCAGCGCTAACCTGGGCAGCAAGCATTGCGCGTTCGGCTTGCAGAACGTCGCTGTCCCGCTGCGCGGCATCGCCCAGGGTCACGCGGCGGGCCATTGCTTCCTGCTCACGTATAAGCAACTTTTCCTGCGCTTGCATCTCGTCGGCTACGACGAAACTGCGCAGCCATCCGGCCCAGACTTCCAACAGTCGCCTTGCCATTTGGTGCTCGGCATCTTCAAGGCGCATATCGGCCACTCTGCGGGTGCGGCTACCGATGTCCCGATCTATACGTGCCTTGTTTGGCAAGCGAACAGCACGGCTGAGCTGGATTTCCCATTCGTTGTAGCGACGCGCTTCGTTGGTCACGTTTCGACGTTGTAGGCCGCTACTGAGTTCAAACTCGTGGCTACCGGCTTCAAGGGCGCTTTGCGTGGCAGCAGCCGCGTCCAAGCGAGCGGCTGCTGCATTCACGACCGGCTGGGTTTTCATCGCCGCTTCGACTTGCACCTGCGGAGGCAGCCAAGAGAGATCATCGGCGTGCGCTTGCGCGGGATGAAATGTCAAAGCCGCGATAGCCACCATGACGGAACCAGTCGGCAGCACCAGGCTGCATCCTTTGTTTTTATTCGTCATACCAGTCTTCCACTTGCCAACACCGGCTCCACCCACCAGCGCACATCGCTCGATGCGATGCGCTGGCGCAGATGCGCCAGAACCTGTTCCAGCCGTTCGGGTTCGATCAACACCCAGATGACGCGCCGATCCACACGGCCGCGAACTTTCTCGCGAATGGACGCGCGCGCGAAGTCGCCGGTATGCCCTTCGGCGTGCAACAGGGTGAACCCTGGCAGCACCGGGTCGGCCATCAGGGCATCGGTGACGGCGTCTTCGAGCGTGGGTGGAAATACCAGATTCAGGCGCACCAGTTGCGCTTCTTTCAATCCGTTCATGCATGGACTCCTTGTTGTGAGGAGATGGCCTGGCCGAATCGCCGGTACAGCACCGGCAGCAGGACCAGGGTCAGCGCCGTGGAGCTGACCAGCCCGCCAATCACCACGATGGCGAGTGGGCGCTGGATCTCAGAGCCAGGGCCACTGGCCAGCAGCAGGGGCACCAGACCAAAAGCGGTGATGGAAGCCGTCATCAGCACGGGGCGCAGCCGTCGCAGAGAACCTTCACGCACCACCTGTTCCAGGGGCAGGCCCAGCGCGTGCAGGTGGTTGAAGTGCGTCACCAGCACCAATCCGTTGAGCACGGCGATGCCCAGCAGCGCGATGAAGCCGACCGAAGCAGGCACCGACAGGTACTGCCCCGATAGCCACAGCGCCGCCACGCCGCCGACCATGGCAAACGGCACGTTGCCGAGGATGAGCGCGGCCTGCCGCACCGAGCCGAAGGTCATGAACAGCACGAAGAAAATCAGCCCCAGGGCCACCGGCACCACCATGCCAAGGCGGGCCGCTGCACGTTGCTGGTTCTCAAACTGCCCGCCCCATTCGACGCGATAGCCGGGCGGCAGCGGCACGTCGCGCGCCACGGCTGCGCGCGCTTCATCCACGAAGCCGACCAGATCGCGCCCGCTCACGCTGGACTGGATCAGTGCGAAGCGCGAGCCGTTCTCGCGCCGCACCAGCACGGGGCCATCGGTGGTGGCGATGCGCGCCAGCGAGGCCAGGGGGATTTCGCCCTGATCGCCACGGGCGAGCTGCAAGTCCTTGAACCGCTCGGCCGATCCGCGCAGCCGGGCATCCCCGCGCACCACGATGGGCGTGCGCCTGTCCGGCTCGATCACCAGCCCGGCCGGAACGCCTTCGAGTTGCGCGCGCAACTCGTCCTGAACCTGTGTTACGGCCAGCCCGGCGCGCCCCGCCGCCTGCGCATCCACCTTCACCTGCAGGTATTCCACGCTGTCGCTGGCCTGGGTGAGCACGTCGCGCGCACCGGGCACTTTCTCGATGCGAGCGGCCATGCGCTGCGCCAGATCGCCCAGTGTTTGCAGATCAGGGCCGAACAGCTTGACGGCCACGTCGCCCCGGCTGCCGGTGAGCATTTCTGAGATGCGCATCTCGATGGGCTGGGTAAAGCCGAATTCCAGGCCGGGGAAGGCATCCATCACCTTGCGTATCTCGGCACTCAAGGCCTCCTTGTCGGCTGCATGCCAATCCTTGCGCGGTGCGAGCTGCATGAACAGGTCGGTTTCGTTCAGGCCCATCGGGTCGAGCCCCAGCTCGTCCGAGCCCACCCGCCCGATGCTGTGCCGCACCTCGGGCACTGCCGCACTGATGGCCTTCTGCACGGCCAAGTCAATCTCCAGCGAGCGCTGCAGCCCAATGGACGGCGGTTTTTGCAGTTGCAGCAAGATATCGCCTTCGTCCATCGTCGGCATGAACGCCTTGCCCGTGCCGAGGTAGGCCACCACACCCAATGCCAGGGCCGCGATGGCGACTGCCGATGCGCGTAGCGGGTGGTGAAGCGCAGCCTCCAGCAGCGGTTGGTACAGGCGCGTAGCCCAGCGCATCACCCACGGCTCGGTGTGCGCGTGTTCCTTGAGCAGCAGCGAGGCCAGCACAGGCACCAGCGTGAACGACAGCAGCAGCGAGACGCCCAGGGCGAACACGATGGTCAGCGCCACCGGCACGAACAGCTTGCCTTCCAACCCTTGCAGCGTGAGCAGGGGCATGAAGGTAAGGCAGATGATGAGGATGCCGGAGGCCACGGGCACGGCGACCTCGCGCGCCGCCGCGAATATGCGGTGCAGGCGCGGCTGGTGCGCACTGGGCGCGTGCGGGTCGAGCCGACTGACGGCGTTTTCCACCACCACTACGGCAGCGTCCACCAGCATGCCGATGGCGATCGCGAGGCCCCCCAAGCTCATCAGGTTAGCGCTCATGCCGACCAGACGCATCAGCAAGAAGGTGCCCAGTGCCGCCAAAGGCACCATCACCGCCACAACCAGCGCGGCGCGAAGCTCGCCGAGGAACAGAAGCAGCAGGATAACGACCAGTACCGTCGCTTCCAGCAAGGCGCTTTCCACCGTGCCCACGGCGCGCTCGATCAGCGTGCTGCGGTCATAGAACGGCACCACCTTGACGCCGGGCGGCAGGCTGGGAGTCACCTCGTCCAGCCGGGCTCGAATGGCTTTGACCAGCGCCGAGGCATCGGCCCCGCGCAGCGCCACCACGATGCCTTCCACCGCTTCGCCCGCGCCGTCCCGGGTGACGGCGCCATATCGCGTCACGCCTTCGATGCGCACCTGGGCCACGTCGCCCAGTCGAACTGGGGCCGTACCATTGGCCCCCGCGCGCAGGATCAGACGGGATAAATCGTCCAAAGTGTGGATCGCGCCTTCGGCGCGCACGATCAGCGTGTCTTCGCCTGCATCCAGGCGGCCCGCACCGTCATTGCGGTTGTTGCGGCCGATCGCCGTGATGACATCAGAGAAGCTGAGGCCCGCAGCGGAAAGCCGTGCGCGATCCGGCACCACAGCAAAGCTCTTGGCTTCTCCACCCAGCACGTTGACATCAGCAACACCGGGCAGCGTGCGCAGAGCCGGGCGCAGCGTCCAGTCCAGCAGGGCGCGGCGCTCGCTCAACGTGAGGCCACCGCCTTCGATGGTGAACATGAACACGTCCGACAGCGGTGTCGAAATCGGCGCCAGCCCGCCGCTGACGCCTTCGGGGAGGCTGCCCGAAACGCCGGCATAGCGTTCAGCCACCTGCTGACGCGCCCAGTAGATGTCGCTGCCTTCGGCAAAGTCCAGCGTGATGTCGGCGATGGCGTACTTGGCCGTGGAGCGCAGCATCACGCCCCGCGGCACGCCGAGCAACTCCATCTCCAGCGGCGTGATCACGCGCGACTCCACCTCCTCGGGCGTCATGCCAGGGGCCTTGATAATCAGCTTGACCTGCGTGGGGGAAATATCTGGATAGGCGTCGATCGGCAGTTGCAGGAAGGCCGCCAGGCCCGCACCCGCCAAAGCCAGCACGCCAAGCAGTACCAGCGCACGTTGGCGCAGGGAGAATTCAATCAGACGGGACAACATGCGTGGTCGCCCCTCATTGCAATGGAATCATGGATTTGAGCAGTGCCGTACCGCGCACAACGACCTGCATGCTTGCCGCAAGCGGCGCAGTGTCTGGCGAAACGGCACGCACGGCGCTTGACGCCTCTGATTCGTCTTGCCCCAGCAGTTGCACCGGAACAGCGCGGACGCGTAGGTCGCCTTGCTTGTCTTGCGATGACGGCTCAGCAACGTAGAGCACGTGGGCGCTGCCCGCTGGCAGCAGTGCGGCCGATGGCACGCTCAAGGTGCCCTGCGGTGCTGGCAGCAACAGCGCGACACTGATCTGCTGCCCGGCCGCATAGCGGTCTGCCCCTGCCTGATCTGCATCGACGCGGGCACGTACCCGCAGGCTCTGACTACTGAGGTCAGTGTCGCCACCAACAGCCGTCACGCGAGCGATCGTGCCATCGGGAAGACGCACTTCCAAGCCTGGGTGGAGATCTGAGCGCCAGCGCAGCGGAACCGCGACGCTGACATCCAGAGGGCCAGGCTGAGCCACTGTAAAGGCGATGTCGAGCGGCGCGACCGCCTGCCCGAGGCTCAGGTGACGGCGCATCACCCGCCCGGACAAAGGCGCCAGCAATTCATACTCGCCGGCCTGCCCGCCGCTAACGGGTCGAAGCCGTGCGAGGGCGCCATTGGCCTCTTGCAACGTACTTTGCGCAGCCGCCGCGCGCGCTTGGGTTTGCTCGTTGCGCGTGGCTGGGATGATGCCCTCGGCCAGGAGCGTGGCATCGCGCCGGGCCTGCGCCGCGGCCACCGCCGCTTCGGTTCGGGCACGCGCCAGATCAGCCTGCGACGCCAGAACGTCCTTGCTCTGGATGCGCGCCAGCGCCTGTCCTTGGCGCACTGCGGCGCCCTCATCGACCAGAACGCGCGTCACCACACCGCCATATGGCGCCACGACCTGCGCGCTGGCCGAGAGTGGTGCCACCGTCTGCGCGGGTAAGCCATCCAGCGGTATCACTGCGGCATCCTTGACGAGTGCGGTTTCTACACCCTGCGCGCGAAGCTGAGCGGCGTTGAGGTGAACGCCGCCAGCGTTCGGTTGGGCGACAGCCTCGCTCGCGTCTTTATCGGCTACGGTTGTCTGCTGCGTTGTCCGAGCCCACCAGCCGTACCCTACGGCAGCCAGAACTGCCACACTGACGACAGACAAGGCCAAGGTCTTAGTTCGGCTGGCTGTGCCCGCCGTTTTCAAGGTCGGGAAGCTCATGCTTGTGCCGCCCCAAACGACGTAGAGCAGAGTAGAAAGCACACAGCGGGGATTGAAAATCCGTCGCATATGGAGCGGTGCGCGAGGTTAATGAGGCGAAACATGCGGTCGATCTCTTGTAAAAGATCGGCTCATGTTCTTCGATGAAGCTTTGAGAAGGCTTTGGAGAAAGCGAAATTTGCTCAGTACGATGTATTTCGGCGAAACGCCTGCTTTGAGCAGCAAGCAATCGATAAACTGATTTATCAGTAACTTGCTCTGATATGCCAGCGGTGCGCCTTTGCTACCTCAAACATCGCATCCATACACCATGAATTTCAGGAATTCCGAATACCGTTTCAGTCCTTTGGTCATAGGACTGCATTGGCTGACCGTGCTTCTCATCATCGCGGTCTATGCGAGCATGGAGCTGCGCGGACTGGCACCCAAGGGCGCCTTGACAGACGCCATGAAGTCCTTGCACTACCTGCTGGGCCTCAGCGTTCTGGTGATCGTCCTTATTCGTGTCTGGGTGCGCAGCCAGGCGGGCGCGATGCCCGCGATCCAACCACCCATGCCACGCTGGCAGGCCACGCTCGCCGATGTCATGCACTATGCGCTCTACAGCTTCATGCTCGCCATGCCGCTGCTCGGATGGCTCACCTTGAGTGCGGCGGGCAAGCCGATTGTTCTGTTTGGCTTGCCCAGTCCGTCTCTGATCGGCACCGACGTTGCTTTGTCGCGCCAACTCAAGGATGTCCATGAGGCGCTGGCGACATTGGGCTATGTCTTGATCGGATTGCATGCGATGGCGGCGCTGTTGCACCACTACGTCATGCGTGACACCACCCTGGTTCGCATGCTCCCCGGTCATCGTCCCTGAACTGCTGGCCTTGGGCTGCTTCACATGGATTTGATTTTCCAATGACAAAATTTCACCACCGCGCCCACCCTGAAAGTCACCGCACTGAACATATCGGATGGCTGCGCGCCGCTGTTCTGGGTGCCAATGACGGCATCATTTCCACGGCCAGCCTAGTTGCAGGCGTGGCTGCTGCCCATGCAAGCCATGCCAGCATCATGACCACGGCCATCGCGGGGTTGGTAGCCGGTGCCATGTCCATGGCTGCAGGCAAGTTCGTGTCGGTCTATTCACAAGCTGATACGGAGAAGGCGGATTTAGCGCGGGAACGTGATGAACTGGAAAACAGTCCGGAAGCAGAGCATCGGGAACTAACGGCCATCTATGTCCGGCGTGGCCTGGATCATCGACTCGCGGATCAGGTCGCCACGCAATTGATGGCGCATGATGCGCTGGGCGCGCACGCGCGCGATGAATTGGGCATTTCTGAAACCTTGAGCGCTCGCCCGCTGCAAGCCGCCATGGCGTCCGCTGGAAGCTTCGCCGTGGGTGCAGCCATGCCGCTGGCCGTGGTTCTGTTGGCGCCGGAGCAGAGCCTGCTCTATTGGACCGTCGCGACGGCGATTGTCTTCCTGGCCCTGCTCGGCGCTGCGGCTGCTGCCGTGGGTGGTACGCCGCTCTTCAAAAGTGCGCTGCGCGTCGCGTTCTGGGGCACATTTGCCATGGCGGTGACAGCGGGCGTGGGAGCCATGTTCGGCACTGCGGTGTAGATCTGTGTCAATGTCAGAGCAGCGGTGGCCAAGGGCCAAGCCGCGCGGACAGCCGACCGTTGTCCAGTGAGAACGCCAGCGGCAGGTCTATGGCATGCGCGAGCGCCAGAGCCAGTGCAAGTCCCAGCCCGGCGTGGTGCGCCGTGCCACCTTCGGAATCCTTGCGCCAGAAGCGAAGGCCGAATTGATCCAGATCGGATGCCTGCAAATTGGGAGCTGTGTTGACGATGGTCAACATCCAGCCGGAAGCCGCGCGCTCCAGCCGACATTGAATGTCGTCGCCTTCGGGCGCGTATTCGATGGCATTGCGCAAGAGGTTGGAGACGATGCGTTCGATCACGCCCTGATCGCTTTGCACCCATGCCGATTCAGGCAAAGTCACGCGGATGGGTGACTTAGGTGCCATTTGCTGGACGTTGAGTCCCGCCAGTAACTCTTGCAGCAAAGCTGTTAGATCCAGAGGATCCAGCACCAGTGTGTGTTGACCGGACTCAAGCCGCGCCAACAACAGCAGAGTGTCCACACTGCGCTGCATGCGTGAACTGGCCTGGATCGTTGCATTCAGGGCGCGCTGGATTCGGGCCGGGTCGGCATCGATCAAAGCGCTTTCTGCGCTGATGCGGATTTCCGCCAGGGGCGTGCGCAACTCGTGGGCCACGTCGCGGGAGAAGCGGCGCTCGCGGACAATGGCCGCATACAGGTGATGCAAGCCCTGATTGAAGGCTTCGGCAAACGGCCGCAGTTCGCGGGGAAAGTCCGCTCCGATCCGCGCAATCGGCCGATCCGTACGCAGGTCGGCCAGTTGCACGCCGACGCGCTCCAGCATGACCACGATGCGCCGAACCATGAGCAGCGCTAGGCCCGTGGCCAAGAGCGTCGCCAGGACGATACCGCCCAGGAGCGCGAAGTGGATGCGCCGCTCGGTTTGATCCCAATCCCTGCGTTCAGTCGCCACGACCAGCAGCCGGGACTTTTCGCCAGCTACGGATATGCGCGTCGCCAGCGCGCGACCCGCGTGGCCATCCGGGAGTGTCACGTCGTAATAGCGCGGGGTGCCTTGCTCCAGTGGCCCAAGTGCAAGCTCGGCCCCAGCACTGCTGGGCGAACGCAGCAAGGTCCGGTGGGTCTGCGAATCAAAGACCGTGAAGAACTCGGTATGCCCGCTAGGCTCGTATTCCGGCATGAGGCTTTCGAGCTGTCTCGCATCCAACTCCTGCAGCACGCGCCCCACCGCCGCCGATCGTTGCATCAGGGTGGTGTCCATCCGTCGGTAGATTTCGTGGTCGATCCAGTAGTCGAGAACGGGAAACAGGATCGCGAAGGTTCCTCCAATGCAGATCACCAGGCTGGCAGCCAGCCGCCGCTGCAAGGACCAGGATCCGCCTTGACTCGCATCAGAAAGGGCTTCGGAATCGGGGCGTACCATCGTTCAGGGCAGGATGTAGCCGAAGCCACGTCGTGTCACGATCAGTTCATCCAGGCCGCACTGGGCGAGCTTGGTTCGCAGGGTGCTGACGATCACCTCCACCACCTTGTCCGATGCATCGCTGCGGCTGTCGTACAAATGTTCAAAAATCTGCGGGCGAGATAACGTGGCGCCGCGCCGACGCAGCAGCAAGTCGAGCAGTCCATATTCCTTCGGCGTGAGCCCAAGATCCATGCACTTGAATCTCGCGGTGCGCGAGCGCGGATCGACCTCCAGATCGCCGTGGCGCAGAACTGGAACGTCCCGTTGCGGCGGACGCCGCACCAGCGCCCGCAGGCGAGCCAGCAGCTCGGCCAGCTCGAAGGGTTTTGTCAGGTAGTCATCGGCACCCGCATCCAAGGCCCGCACCCGGTCGTCGAGCAGTTCGCGCGCGGAGAGCACCAACACCGGTGCGGCATGGGCCTCCCGGCTCAATGTGCGCAACACGCCAAAGCCGTCCAGCCGGGGCAGCATCAAGTCCAGAATGATGGCGTCGTACCGGTAGCTGGCAAGAAACTTCAGCGCGGACACGCCATCGGCTGCTGTATCGCAGGCATAGCCTTCCGACTGAAGGCTCTGGCTCAGGGCTTCGGCCAGCGTTTGCGAGTCTTCCACGATCAATATGCGCATGTGCTTTCTTCCATTCAGCGCATCTCGAAAAGCTCTTGGTGGAACGCTTCCGGCTCCAACCCCTGGGCCAGCAGGTCGGCGCGCAACGCGCGGCCGAAGGCCGTGGGGCCGCAGAACCAGACGCTGGCGTCTTTCCAACTTGGCACCATAGCACGCAGGCGCTCACCCGTCAGGCGACCGTCTTTCTTGTCGATGAACAGGTGTAGCGCCACGCCGGCCGCCTGGCTGTCGGCGCGAAGCTTCTCGATGGCCTGCGGATCAGCGTCGCTCGTCGGATGGAACAAATCGACGGGGCGTGCGTCTTGGCCTTTGTGCTGCGCCAGATACTTCATGCGCGCAATGAATGGGGTGATGCCGATGCCGGCGCCGATCCAGATCTGGCGGGCACGTCCGTCGTCGAAAGTGAAGCAGCCGTAAGGCCCCTCGACCGTCACCCGGTCGCCAACTTGTAGGCGTTCCGGTAGCCGGCGGGTGTGGTCGCCCAGCGCCTTGGTGATGAAGGTGATGCGCCGGTTTTCCGGCACCCAGGCTGAGGCCAGCGTGTAGGGATGCGGGCCTTCTTTCGGGTTGGACATGGCGAAGGCAAACTGCCCGGGCCGGTGGCCGGGCCAGCCCGGGTCCATCCGCAGGGTAGTTTCCAGCACGTTCAGCGCAGGGTAGGTCTGCAGCGATTCGATGACACCGTGCGCGGTGCGCTGCGCACCGACCCGGCCCAGCAGTACCCACGCCGCCGATACCGTGCCGCTCGCCAGCAGCATAGCCAAAGCCCAGCCCACGGGCTGCGCCCAATAGGAGAACTGCACAAGCACCAAGGTGTGGAAGGCCAGCACCAGGTAGATCGCTGCCATCCAGTGGTGTGTCTTGGCGAACGGCCGGTAGGGGAAGCGCTTAACCAAAGCCAGCACCAGTAGCACCGCGACGGCGTAGAAGGCCCATTCGCCCAAGTCCTCGGCTAGTCCGCGCCAGCCACGCAGCGCCGATTCAATGGAGCCCATTGAATCAGCCGCTGCGCGGGGCTTGCGCGCCGGGCGCGTCAGCCAGCCCCAGCCTACGGCCCACTTGGTACCCTGCGCCCACAGCCAGTGTACTGTCGCAGCGGCCAGAGCGGCGATGCCGAGCCACTTATGCAGGCGGTACATCTTGTCCAGTCCGTTCAAGCTGGGCTCCAACCACGCAGGGCGCGTGGCCAGCACCATCGCCACGGACATCGCGCCGATGGCCAGTACGCCGCTGTATTGAATCCATACCGTTCGCAGGGCGAAGTAGTTGGACTGCGCAGGCCAGAGCGTATCGGTAAAAAGCCATAGAGCGCTCAATGCCAGCGCAAAAAACCAGAACGTCCAAATTATTCTCTTCATCGTGGATTTTCCCCACATTCTGCGGAAGGCGCATGCGGTGCTGGTCTGAAACCATCAATCCAGAAACGCGATAGCGTGCCTTTGAATGTGACCATGTATCCGAAATTACAGAAAATTTTAATTCTGGCATCCCAACCTTTGGTAATGCTTTGGATTGATCAACCATCAATAATAGGATCTAATTTTTCCCACCGGCTTGTGGCATTACCTTGACTCAAGAAATGGTTGACCCCCGACGCCGCCCAATCTCCCATGACACCGCGCCGCCGCGCACCGTCGCGGCAAGCTGCTGCCCCATTCGCTGCTCGATCACCGGTTTCC
The DNA here is from genome assembly GCF_001700965.1 of Stenotrophomonas nitritireducens. Lineage (NCBI taxonomy): Bacteria > Pseudomonadati > Pseudomonadota > Gammaproteobacteria > Lysobacterales > Lysobacteraceae > Stenotrophomonas > Stenotrophomonas nitritireducens. Next base: position 3,456,923 of record NZ_CP016756.1, on the reverse strand, counting down.
ACGGCACCAGGCTGAACCCCATGCCGTCATCGAGCATCGCGTAGCGCCCGCTGGCCAGCATGACGGAGCGCCGGTAGATGCCGGCCACGCGCTGCCCATCGGCCACCGGGCGATGCTCCAGTCCGGTTTTCGCCGCAATGTCCTTCGTAGCCTGCGCCAGCTCCCGGTTGCGTAGCGTGCCCAATAGATTGCGCGCCAGGATCACGCGCTGGCCGCGCCGCTCGGCCAGCCCCTGTTCGGCCAGAAAGTCGGCGCGCTGCTGCATCGCCTGTTTGACCTCAGCACCAAAGCATAGGTCGCCCAGGCCCGAGCCGCCGCCGATCAACTGCTGGTCCAGCCAGGTGGCACCGATGACGCGGGCCTGCCGCTCGATGGGCAGGTGCGATTTCAGCTCCACGGCCACACCGCTCAGGCGCTGCGCGTCGTAGCGGCGGCCCTGCTCGGGCAGGCCGTCCGGCACCTTCCATAGCCCTTCGGCCACGCGCTCCACGATGCCGGCACGGCGCAGGGCTTCCAGCCGGCGGACGTGGGCCGCGACGACTTCCTGCGGGTCGCGGCCGGGCTTGGCCCGGCCCTGCTCGATCACCAGGTGATGATCGGTGCGGTACAGGCCATCGCTCGCCAGCGCGGCGATGTTCTTGTCGGCCGCCCGCACCTCGGCGGAACCGCGCACCTCCACCACCGCGCCAGTGGGATAGTTCGCCAGCTTGTCGCGGGCGTTCAACGCGACGTAGTGGGCCTTGCCGTCCACGCCGTCGTTGACCAGATAGCCGCGGTCATGCAGTTCGTCGGCCAGCCCCTTGGCAGACGCGCGGCCGACGATGGTGCGGCCGTCGTCGCCCGGCTCGAACACCGCCAGCTCGCGCGGCTGGCCGCGCATGGCCCGCTGCATCGTTCGGATGATGTCGCCACGCTCGCCCAGGGCACGCAGCGTCTTTTCCGCGTCGGCATGGGCGGCCCAGGTGCCGGGCTGCACCTCGTCGGTCAGGCCCAGGCGCTGCAAGGCTTGCAGGCGACCCATCAGCAGCAGGCGCTGGCGTTGCAGCCGGGGTTCGTTGAAGCGTTCGATCTGTACCCGGCCATCCTCGTCGGCCTCGCGTTGGAGGGTGCGGTCGAGGCTCATCCACCGTTCTTGTTCCACCTCGCGCTGCAAGGTCTGCTGGATCTCCAGTTCGGTGTGCAGCCCCAGCCATTCGGTCGCCAGTTCGGCGGCCCGATGGCGGAAGCCATCGGCGATGTAGTCGCCCGCGATGATGAGGTCTTTGCCGGTGTCGTCGCGCCCGCGCACGACGATGTGCGTGTGCGGGTTGTCGGTGTTCCAGTGGTTGACGGCCACCCAATCGAGGCCTGTGCCCAGGTCGGCTTCCATGCGGCCCATGAGGTGCCGCGTGTAGGTGCGCAGGGCGCAGACGGCCGCCAGGACGCAAGCGCGCATGGCGCGCGCCGCCCTTGACGGCGAGAACGCCGTGGTACGGTGAAGGGAACAGCAAGACCGCCCACACCCCGCCCACTGCACACAGTCGGCTTTTGGCAAGCGGAGCGCGCAGGCCCTCAAGGGCCGGAGGCGTCAGGGATCAAAGCCGGATGGCCGCGATTCGGCACGAAGCGCGGGGCGCAGCCCGCGAGCCCGACGGCGGTACGCCGGGACGCCGGGACGCCATGCAGTTCTGCCTGCTGATGACTTGCACAATGATTCAATAAATGTTGTATTATCGAATCATGAACGAGACCCAAGCTGTTTCCGCGCTGAGTGCCTTGGCCCATGCCCAGCGCCTGCGCGTGTTCCGCGCCCTGGTCGTCGCTGGCCCCGAGGGTTTGACGCCCAGCATCCTGGCCGACCAGCTCGACGTGGCCCGCAACACCCTGTCCTTCCATCTGAAGGAGCTGGCGCACGCCGGCCTCGTCACCATCGAGCAGCAGGGCCGCAACCTGATCTACCGCGCCGAGTACAGCCACATGAACGGCCTGATCGGCTACCTGACCGAGCACTGCTGCCAGGGCGGCGTGTGCGAGGTCAGCCCGTCTTCCGCCATCTGCACCACCTGCTGAAAGGACTTCTCATGAAACGCTTCCACGTCCACCTGCACGTCGATGATCTGAACCGCAGCATCGGCTTCTATTCCCAACTGTTCGCCGCGCAGCCCGCGCGCACCGAGAGCGACTACGCGAAGTGGATGCTCGAAGACCCGCCGGTCAACTTCGCCATCTCGACGCGCGGCAGCAAGCCGGGTATCGACCACCTGGGCATCCAGACCGACGATGCCGAGGAACTGGCTGGCCTGAAGGCCCGCGCGCAGGCCGCCGACATGGCACTGCTCGACGAAGGCACCACGACCTGCTGCTACGCGCGCAGCGAGAAGCACTGGATCACCGACCCGCAAGGTGTGGCCTGGGAGCATTTCCACACGCTGGGCAACATCCCCGTCTTCAACGAAGCATCCCAGCCCGCAAGCGGCGCCGCTGCGGCGTGCTGTGCGCCAAGCGATGGCCGCGCCGCGAAGCCCGCTGCATCTTGCTGCTGACGCGAGGCACGCATGACGACTGAAGTCACCTACAACGCGCTGTTCATCTGCACGGGCAATTCGGCGCGTTCGATCCTCGCCGAAGGCATCCTCAACGAGCTGGGCAAGGGCCGGTTTCACGCCTGGTCGGCGGGCAGCCATCCCAAGGGCGAAGTCCATCCGCTGGCGCTCGCCACGCTGGAGCGCCTGCATCTGCCGGCGACCGGCTACCGCAGCAAGAGCTGGGACGAGTTCGTGGCGCCGGATGCGCCGGTGTTCGATTTCATCTTCACCGTCTGCGACAACGCCGCCGGTGAGGCGTGCCCGCTGTGGCCGGGCAAGCCGGTATCGGCCCATTGGGGCGTGCCCGACCCAGCGGCCGTCGAAGGCACGGAGGAACAGCAGCGCAAAGCGTTCACGGACGCCGCGATCACGCTGCGCCGGCGCATCGAGCTGTTCCTGTCGCTGCCCCTGAAAAGTCTCGATACCATGTCCTTGCAGCGCGAGCTGCGCGACATTGGCCGCCAGTGAGGCCAGCGCGATGACCGCAGGAGCCGATACCGCCGGCCGCGCGCCGGCGGCGCCCGCCATGAGCTTCTTCGAGCGTTACCTGACCGTGTGGGTGCTGCTGTGCATCGTCGCGGGCATCGCCTTGGGCCAGCTTGCGCCCGGCGTGTTCCAGGCCATCGGCCGCATGGAAGTGGCCCAGGTCAATCTGCCAGTGGGCCTGCTGATCTGGATCATGGTGATCCCCATGCTGCTCAAGGTGGACTTCGGTGCGCTCGGCCAGATCAGACAGCATTGGCGCGGCATCGGCGTCACGCTGTTCGTCAATTGGGCGGTCAAGCCGTTCTCGATGGCGCTGCTGGCGTGGATCTTCATTCGCCAGGTCTTCGCCGAGTGGCTGCCGGCCGACCAACTCGACAGCTACGTGGCCGGCCTGATCCTGCTGGCCGCCGCGCCCTGCACGGCGATGGTGTTCGTCTGGAGCCGGCTGACGGGCGGCGATCCGGTGTTCACGCTGTCGCAAGTGGCCTTGAACGACACCATCATGGTGTTCGCCTTCGCGCCCCTCGTCGGCCTGCTGCTCGGGTTGTCGGCCATCACCGTACCGTGGGACACGCTGCTGACCTCGGTGGTGCTCTACATCGTCATCCCGGTCATCATCGCGCAGGTGTGGCGCCGCGGGCTGCTGCGCCAGGGCCAGGCGACGTTTGACCGCGCGCTGGCGCGCATCGGCCCGCTGTCGATCGCCGCGCTGCTGCTGACGCTGGTGCTGCTGTTCGCCTTCCAGGGCCAGGCCATCATCCGCCAGCCGCTGGTGATCGCCATGCTGGCGGTGCCGATCTTGATCCAGGTGTTCTTCAATTCCGGCTTGGCCTACTGGCTCAACCGCAAGGTAGGCGAGAAGCACAGCATCGCCGGCCCCTCGGCGCTGATCGGCGCGAGCAACTTCTTCGAGCTGGCCGTGGCGGCAGCCATCAGCCTGTTCGGCTTCCACTCCGGCGCCGCGCTGGCCACCGTGGTCGGCGTGCTGATCGAGGTACCGGTGATGCTGCTGGTCGTGCGCGTGGTCAACCGCTCGCGTGGCTGGTACGAACAGGCTCCGCGCAACGCAGGAAGGCATCCGGCATGAGCCTTGTCACGATCTACCACAACCCGGACTGCGGCACGTCGCGCAACACGCTGGCGCTGATCCGCGCCAGCGGCATCGCGCCCACGGTCATCGAGTACCTGAAGACGCCACCTGACCGCGAAACCTTGCAGGCGCTGATCGCACAGATGGGCATGTGCGTGCGGGACGTGCTGCGCGTCAGGGGCACGCCGTACAAGGAACTCGGGCTGGATGCCGCCCATTGGAGCGATGACGAATTGATCGACCAAATGCTGGCGCACCCGATCCTCATCAATCGGCCCATCGTGGTTTCGTCCCTGGGCGTGCGCCTGTGCCGCCCCTCGGACACGGTGATTGAGCTGCTGCCGCAGCGACCGGCGGGCGAGATTCGCAAGGAAGACGGCACACCGCTGCTGGTGGACACGCCGATCGCGGAAAGCGACACGGGCCTCACCACGGCTTTGCAGGAGGCCGGACTTCCCACGGATGATCTGACCGAACCGGGGCGCAGCTTCTTCGCCTATGCCACGGTGACAGACGAGCGCGTGGGCTACGGTGGCTTCGAGCATATGGGCCGGGATGTGCTGGTGCGCTCCCTGGTGGTGCTGCCGCACGCGCGCCAGCGCGGCATTGGCGGCGCCATGCTGGCGTTACTACTGCGACGCGCCTTCGATCAAGGCGGACGTGACGCCTGGCTACTGACCACGACGGCGGCGCCGTTCTTCGAGCGCGGGGGCTTCAAGCCGGTGGAACGCACAAGCGCACCGACTTCTGTGCTGGCGACGCGGCAGGCTGCGAGCTTGTGTCCCGCCAGCGCAGCGTTGCTTAGGCGGCCGATCCATTTGTAGTGCAGAACCGTCAGGACTCGCGCTGCTCGATCTGCAACCGTGCCCGTTCGGTCTCCCGCGGCTGGACTACTTGATAGCGCTTGGACACCACGGCCAACGGTCGCTTGGTATCAGAGCGATAAAGCATGTTGTAAGCCAGAACCGCCAGGCTGATCTCGGAATGCAAGGCATGCTGAGAGCGATCGCGGCTTGAGAACTCCGGATGATTGTTTTGACCAAACTGCGTGAGTCGTATGCGCTCTCCCCGAAAGATCATCCGCAAAGGGTTTTTACACAGCCTCGGCCAAGAGCGGACGTAAGGCTGGGAAAACGCGTTTGCCAGAGGGAAATCGAGCAGCGCCTCGGTCAGCGTGAGTACAGCGCGCGCTGCAGGTAAGGCGCTGTGGCTCCGACGCCCCGGCTCGCTACGTCCTGCGGCACGCCCTCGGCGACGATACGACCCCCCTTCTCCCCGGCGCCCGGGCCTACGTCGATCATCCAGTCGCTGTCGGCGACGACCCGCATGTCATGTTCGACGACGACCACGGTGTTGCCTGCGTCAACCAGTTCGTGCAATTGCACCATCAGCTTGTCCACGTCGAAAGGGTGCAGTCCAGTGGTCGGCTCGTCGAGCACGTATAGCGAGTCGCCATGCTGACTGCGCTGCAGCTCGGTGGCCAGCTTGATGCGCTGGGCCTCGCCGCCGGACAGTTCCGTCGCAGGCTGCCCGAGCCGCAGGTAACCCAAGCCAATGCCGTGGAGCAATGCCAGTGCACGGTGCACGGGCACTTCGTCGGCAAAGAACGACAGCGCCTCGTCCACCGTCATCCCCAGCACTTGGGCGATGTTGCGCCCGTTCCACTCGATTTCGAGGGTCTTTTCGTTGTAACGCTTGCCGTGGCAGGTAGGGCATGGCGCGTAGACGCTCGGCATGAAGAGCAGTTCGATGCTGACGAAGCCTTCGCCCTCGCAAGTGGGGCAACGTCCCTGCGCCACGTTGAAGGAGAAGCGACCCACGCCATAGCGGCGCGCCTTCGCAGCGCGCGTGGCTGCGAACAGCTTGCGCACATGGTCGAACAGGCCGGTGTAGGTCGCCAGGTTGGACCGCGGCGTGCGGCCGATGGGCTTCTGGTCGACGTTGACCAGGCGGCGGATGGCACCCACGCCCGCACCCAGCCGGCCCGCAGTACGCGTTATTGCGTCGGGCAGCGGCATGTCGTCGCTGCTTTCCTCCACCGCCGGCTCGTGGCCGAGGTGCTCGCTCACGAGTTCCACCAGCGCCTGGCTGACCAGGCTAGACTTGCCCGAACCGGACACGCCAGTGACCGCAGTGAAGACCCCCAGTGGGATCCGCACATCGAGACCATGCAGGTTGTTGCGTTGGATGCCGAGGAGCTCGAGCCAGCCTGACGGGCGCCGAGGCGTGCGCCGACGCGTGGGCACGGAGTCGAACAGATAGCGCCGCGTGTGCGACGCCTCGATGTCGCGCAACCCCAACGGCGGCCCGCTGTAGAGCACGCGGCCACCATGCTGGCCTGCATCCGGCCCGACATCGACAAGCCAGTCGGCGCGGCGCAGCGTATCCAGGTCGTGCTCGACGACGAACAGGGTGTTGCCGGCCGCCTTGAGCTGGCCCAGCACCGCGTGCAGGGCTTCCGCATCGGCGGGATGCAGCCCTGCCGACGGCTCGTCCAGCACGTAGACCACGCCGAACAAATTGGAGCGCGCCTGCGTCGCCAGGCGCAGCCGCTGTAGCTCGCCCGAGGAGAGCGTGGGCGTAGAACGGTCCAGCGCGAGGTAACCGAGACCCAGCCCCTGCAACGCCTCAATCCGCTCGATCAGGTCGCGAGTGATGCGTTGTGCTGCGATCCGCTTCTCCTCGGACAGGTTCGCGGTGCGCCGCACGTCCGTGCCGCCGGTATGCGGCGATCCGCCGGCGGCCACGCGACGGGCGATGTCCTTGCGTCCAGCGGCGCGGCTGCGCGTGGCGGTGGCAACTGGTGTGTCGAACCGGTGCTTCGCCGCGGGCGCCAGGAGTTCGGCGATATCAGCGAGCGGCAAACGCGACAAGGTGCCGATATCCAACCCGGCGAATGTGACCGACAGCGCTTCGCGCTTGAGGCGGCGACCGTCGCACGTCGCGCACGTGGTACCGGACATGAAGCGCGCGACACGCTTCTTCATCAGCGCGCTCTGCGTGTTGGCGAAGGTGTCTAGCACGTAGCGGCGCGCGCCGGTAAAGGTGCCCATGTAGCTGGGCTCGGTTTTGCGGCGCAGCGCCGCGCGCGTTTCAGCAGGTGTGAAACCCGCGTACACCGGAACCACTGGCTGCTCGTCGGTGTGCAGGATCCAGTCGCGGTCCTTCTTCGGGAGCTCGCGCCAGGGTTTGTCGATGTCATACCCCAACGTCACCAGGATGTCGCGCAGGTTTTGCCCATGCCACGCCGGTGGCCACGCTGCGATCGCCCGGTCGCGGATCGACAGCGACGGGTCGGGAACCATGGCCTCGTCCTTGACTGTGTAAACGTAGCCCAGCCCGTGGCAGGTAGGGCAAGCACCCTGCGGCGTGTTGGGCGAGAAATCTTCCGCATACAGCATGGGTTGCCGGGGCGGATAGGCGCCGGCGCGCGAATACAGAATGCGTAGCAGGCTCGACAGCGTGGTGATGCTGCCCACAGTGGAGCGGACGTTCGGCGTACCGCGCTGCTGCTGCAGCGCGACTGCCGGCGGCATACCGTCGATGGCGTCAATGTCGGGGACGCCAACCTGGTCGATCAGGCGCCGCGCATAGGGCGACAGCGATTCCAGGTAGCGCCGCTGCGCCTCGGCATAGAGCGTGCCAAACGCCAGCGAAGATTTGCCCGATCCCGAGATGCCGGAGAACACGACGATTGCATCCCTCGGGAGGTCGACATCGACATCCTTGAGGTTGTGCTCACGCGCGCCTCGCACGTGCACGAAGGCGTCGAACCCGACCGGCGACGGGGACTGGTGTGGCATGGGTTCGCACTCCTGCAGATTCGTGACTATGGTAAATCTGCGCTCGCCGTCCGCGTGAAGGGGGCGTCGAGCCATCCTCACACCGTCGCAACACATCGCTCCACGGAAGCGACTAGTTTGTCAGGCAATAGCGTCCAACTGGCTAGGCGCGCCGATCCGTTGATTTCTTGGCTCAAACAAGTCCTAGGCTTCCAAGTAAGGGAGGGGACGTCGTTACTCCGTCAGACCAACAGGAGACAGCTCATGGTCAAGGTTGCGCTATTCGTTCGCTTCGAAGCGAAAATCGGCAAGGAGAAAGAAGTTGAAAGCTTTCTCCTGAGTGGTCTGCCACTAGTTATGGACGAGCCCGCCACGACCGTCTGGTTCGGAATTCGCCTCGGGCCAACAACCTTCGGCATTTTCGATGCCTTTCCCGACGATGCGGGCCGGGAGGCCCATCTCGCCGGCAAGGTTGCAGCGGCCTTGATGGCCAAGGCCGGGGAAATGTTCTCCGAGCCGCCGACCATCGAGAAAGTCGACGTGCTCGCGGCAAAGCTACCCAGCTAGGCAAGTGGGGCAAGCCGCCACTCGGAGACGCCTTCGGGCGGCTTCGTTGTTTGCCCAACCAAGTCATTGCCATGCCCTCCCCGTCCCTACGTTCGAAATCCATCCCACGGCTCTGCAGCAACCAAGCCGTGCCTCGGAAATCACTGGTCTCTTAGACGGTCGCACCGCACACGGGCTTGTGTATCGACTTATGCGCGACCCGCGTCCGATGTCTACGATGCCTCCTGCATTTCCCTAGCCTCTCAATCGTTGGCTTCGCCGAGGGCCAAGGCCGACGCCAGAGGCCTCGACGATTCCAGCGTCCTGTGGAGCGGGACTTCGCCCAACGCGATTCCACAGGGCGTGGCTCCGGGACTTGTGACCTGCGTGCTCGCAGGGATTGCCTAAGTTGTCGCTGTCCGCTTCGGGTCGCACGCCCTGCGGCCCGATGCACTCGTTGCGAGACGTAAACCGAAGGTGGCCTGGTCGAACTCTATCGAGGAAGCCACATCACTCTCCGTTGACACTTCAGCAAAGGCAGTCTCGGTTCCAGTCGGTACTGGGACTGGCATCACGAACCTAAGCTGCCTCTAGATCGCTAAATACCTCGAGCGGAATCCGTACAAGCAGCAGATTGCAGAGCGAGCACCCGCTGCTTCCGGATGAGCCTGCACTTATGTCCTGCGCGCTGCCGAAAACCCGGAGGTTTGCTCAAGCCCCATGAGATCGGCCCGACGACCGCTAGCAGACGCTCAATCGCTTGGTCGTCGCCGGTACGGCGCGAACCAGCATCCGATCGGCAAGAGCCGGGACGGGGAGATGCCGCCCCAGTAGTGGCGTTACCTGCTGGTCGGCGAGAAATTGTGAGCTCCACGCGTCCTTCGCCACTGGATCCACGCGATCGCGGCGACGAAGAAAACGCTGCACAGGTAACTGCCTTCCGGCCCTTGTGCGCCACCGGTGAAGGTGTCGAGGCCTTGCGGGCGCAGCGCCACCAGGAGTGCCGGCAAATGCGCATGCATACCGGCGACGGGCAGTTCGAAGCCGGTTGCGAGCAACCAGTTCCACCCCGCGTGCCAGCCCATCACGCCCCAGATACTGCCAGTCCACAGTGCCCAGGCGCAGGCGAACAGCGAGAACAGGGACGTGCTGAGGATGATCAGGGGCGGCTGGTGCGGACTGAAATGCAGGAAGCAGAAAACGAGCGACACAAGCAGCACTGTCACGGCGACATTAGTCTTGCGCGGCACCACCGACAGCATCCAACCGCGGAAGATGACTTCCTCCACGGTCGCTTGGAACATGAAACTTACTAGCAGCAGACTCACGGGCGAGCGCCATGCTTGCCCCAAGCCTGCGGCCTGCATGCCGCCTGCCATCCAGATCGTGACTACGACCAGCGCGACTGTGCCGAATCCAACGGCAAGTCCGCGCAGGACGGTTTTCAGCCGTACCGGACCGGTCAGCCCGATGCTCGCCAGCGAGCGCCCTTCGACCAAGCGTACCCAGGCGAGCACGCCCGCCAGCGTTGGCGGGAAGGCGCAGTCCGCGAGGAAGGGTTCGACCCGAGCGATCTGTTCCAGCGTGGGCCTGTCCTCGGGTCGTTTCGTGTGTTCGATGGCCCGCTCTACGGTTTCCCGCGCATCGGCCTCGCCATCGAGGTCGGCCACCAGCACGTAGAAAATTGCACCGGCAGCACCAGCATCGAGGCCCGTCTCCGTGCGTCAGAAGTCCAGCGCATAGGCGCCGACGGAAGGCGATGAACCGAAGGCCTTTACGTAGCCTTTGCTGAGGACGACGGGGACATTCTCGAAGGCGATCGCACCCTTGTGCTTCAGATTGGGGAGTCGCTCCTTGAGGAAGCTGTAGACCTCGCGTTCCAGCGTCGCGAGCGCGCTGCCCTTCTGGCCGATGAAGGCCTCGGCCTGTGACCAGCAGGGTTGGAACTTTGGCACGTGGTACTGGTCTTGCGGGAGCCCCTACGCGAAATTACAGCACCCAAAGTTGCATCCCCGCCCTCGCTGGTCCATGCTGGGGGGGAGCGCTTGTGGGGCCAAATCATGGTTACGCGTTCTTTTAACTACTTTGCTCTTCGATCAGACTTTGATCGTTCAGCCCACCATCTCGTCGCCACCTGCACAGCATTGGCGTCTAACGAGCGTCAGGCGTTGCTCGAGGGCTTGGCTGATTTAGCAGCGAAAATTGCAGACGGAGTCCAAGGTCATCGGGAAGAAGCGGCCATCCTCATAAGCATTCAACGAGTAATGCAGAGGGTGAAGCGTGAGGTATTCACACACGCAACTTCCCCACTCGACCACAATCCTTCATGGCTCCCTGCCTATCAGTGTGTTATCGAAGCAAGCCAAGAACGATGAAACCGTGCCTCACAGAAACCGAGTTGGAAATGATCCAGAGTGCCTACAAGCTCTATGGGGCAAGTGACGGTTTCTGGATTACTTTCAATATCATCACAGAAGCGGTTACTCAACGAAGCGATTGTTCCGGGAAGGAAGTGACAGACATGGTCAAGAGTGCGTTTAAAGAGTTGGCTCGAACAGACAGCGCGTTCGATGAAGCTTTTTGAATAACAGTAGAGAAAAAGAGCCCGGCGTACCGGGCTCACGGTGCTACTCCCCAGTAGATGCCTCGGATCATGGCCCCCGCCCTCAGTTCAGTCAACCATTTCTGCGCCCTCGGCCAGGAGCTCGGCTGGGTTGCTCTTAAAGCAAGCCGAGCTGCAAATGGGGGATATATAAGGCCCTCACCCGCCCGCTGCGCCATGGGATTGAGTCTGTGCGGGTCCGGTGCTCGTTCGGTCTGGATATGCAGCACTTGGTGACCCCGGTGCACTAGAAGGTCCGAAATCAACCGCCGATGGCAGCGCCACCACAGTAGCTCTGCACACATCAATGCCGTCCGACTTCTCGCGGCAGCAGCCAAGGCTTGTTCAAGCCCATCAGCAAACCCTGCGCTGGCCATGTGGTCTGCGTAGCCCTGAAACGATGAGTTCCTCCACCCGCCGTTCGCCGACCTTGACTGCACTGTTCGCCGCCCCCTAGCCGGGAACCCAATGATAGCCAATGCCTTCCCGAGGCAATTGCGCACTCATCGCGTCGCTGCCGAACCAAGGAAACTTTCGGAAGCCAGGAAACCGTCTGACACCCGGAACTGAGTCGATTTGGTTGGCTTGCAGAACATCGATAAAAGCGCCCCACGTGCCCGTTGAGTACCCCATCGTCCAAACAGTCATGGGTTTTTCCTACCATCGATCTCAACCCGACTACGCTGGAATTCTTTGCCCAAAGAGCGGGGGCGGGTAGTCTAGAACTTACCTCGACACCTTCGCCTCAGCTGCCCGCTCACCTCTGGCAACAGCGCCAGACCCGGTGATAGGATTTTCCGGTCCGACCGCCTGGCACCTTTCATGAACGAGCACACTTCAACTCAGTGCTTAACTCTGTCCGAGCTTGCCCAGCTGCGGCTCGCGTTTGAGCGCTACGGGACCGGGGATGGGTTCTGGCTCGCTTATACCGACATCCTTGATGCAGCCACCAACAGGCTTGGGTGCGACCGAAATATCGTGAACGAAGAAATGCGGAACGCTTTCCGGAAGTGGGCTAGGGAGGACCCTCAGTTCCTCTGATCGGCCAGAAGCGCCGGCCGTTCCGTCCCCCTGATCAGCGCCTGCCAGACCGTTCCAACGACGGATGCCTATCGGACGATGAGCTGACCGCGCTGCGCCAAGCCCTCGAGCGCTACGGTTCGGGCGATGGGTTCTGGATGGCCTTTGAGGACGTTATGGAACAGGCTGCTACTCGGCGGCGTTGCAGCTGCCAGATCGTGCTCAATGAAATGCGGGCCACCTTCCGCACCTGGTCGAAGAGCGACCCCCGATTCTAGTAGGGGCAAAATGCCTTTCGCCTCCCCTCTGCCAAGCATGGCCAGCCGCCCGGTCGCATGCCCCTCTTGCGGGACGGCGGCCGGAGGTTTCAAATACCGTCTTTCATACCTGTACCGCCGATGGCCTCCTCCCCTCATTTCCAGCTCCTGGAAGAGCTCGTCCACTCCATGGAAAATGAAGTGCAAGACCTCTCGACTGGCGACCGCGTCAGCAAACTCGAGGCCGTACGTCAAGCTGCAGCCCGAGCATTTGCTTGCTGTGAGCAAGCAGATGAGGAGGCAATAGATGCGCTGGTACAGCGCGCCTGCGAAGCGGCCGTAGTACCAACTGAATCGCCCAGGCTTTTGTAGACACTCTTCAGCCGTTTAGTGCGTACTGCCGTTCAAACTCTATCGGGGACAGGCCGCCATTGGAACCGTGTCGCCGTGTCGGGTTGTAAAACATCTCGATGTACTGGAAGACATCGGCGCGTGCCTCGTCGTGATTGCTGTAGATCCGCCGCTTAATCCGTTCGCGTTTCAACAGCTGGAAGAAGCTCTCCATTGCTGCGTTGTCGTGGCAATTTCCTCGTCGGCTCATGCTGCATACGATGTCGTGCTTACGCAGGAAGCACTGCCAGTCTTCGCTGGTGAACTGCGTTCCTTGGTCAGAGTGCAGAAGCAAACCTGGAGCGGGTTTGCGCCTCCAAACCGCAGCGAGCAGCGCTTGCAGAACCAAGTCGGTGTGCTGCGTGGGGCGCGTCGCCCAACCCACCACCTGGCGTGAGAACAGATCGAGCACAACGGCTAAGTACATGAAGCCGTCGTAGGTTCGGATGTAGGTGATGTCCGTTACCCATGCGCGATTCGGTTCACTTACTTTGAAACCGCGCGCCAAGACGTTCTTTGCCACTGAGCCCACGGGCCCACTCAATGGGCGCGGTCTACGGCCATAGCCAACCATCGCCCGAAGCCCTTCGTTCTTCATCAATCGCGCTACGCGATGCCTGCTACACGTCTCCCCTAGCTCGCGAAGATCCGAAGTGATCTTGCGATGTCCGTAGACCGAGCCACTCTCAAGCCAGCTGTGCTTGATCAGTCCAAGCAGTCGTTGGTCATCCCGTTCGCGGGGGCTTATCGGGCCTCGAAGCCAGGCGTAGTAACCGCTGCGATGGACACTCAGTACCCGGCACATGGCTGCCAACCCGAACTGATCCACATGGCACTTCATGAAGGCGTACTTTGCTCTTACCCCTTGGCAAAGTACGCGGCGGCTTTTTTTAGGATGTCTCGCTCTTCAGTGACGCGACGCAACTCAGCCTTAAGTCGACGAACCTCAGCGTTCTGGTCCTGCTCAACGCGACGCCCCACCTCTCCCTGGCCGTGCTGACGTCTCCACCCATACAAGCTATGGACCGACACACCTAGTCGCTCAGCCACCTCAGCTACCGGTCGGCCGTACTCGACAATCTGTCGAACCGCCTCGATCTTGAACTCATCCGTGTAACGCTTCGTGCTCATAACCACCTCCGCCTAAGCCATAGTTTATGGCTGCGAGGTGTCTACGAAATCCTGGGCGATTCACCATGCCTTCAGGGCCAGCTCGCCGGCAGGTGTCTCCATTGCCTACACACAGCGGTCTTCCGTTCTCGCGATTGAACAGCGAGTAGTCAGCCCGGAGGTTCAGGGTTGGATCGTCGAAGAGCAGGCGCACCGGGATGGATCGCAGCTTGTTACCCTCCGATGCCTTACGCAGCTCTTCATCCAGCGGGTGCAGCACCCAGCCCTCACGGTTCTGTACCTGGCTAGTGAGGGTGAACTGATCGTCCTTTTCTGGCAGCCGCTTGCCATTGCGCTCTACTACCCGGCCGATTGAAATACGCCCAATCACGGGCGGCGTTATGGCCAGTCCCTTCAGCATGATGTGACCTCTTTGATCGTGGTGTTGATTCGGAATCGCCGCGACCCCGGACGGACTACCGTGTAGGCCGCGGCGATCTCCGGGTGCTCGGCTGCGAGCCGCTTGGTATCCAGTGACGTGCCATCCTTGCTACGGCGGTAGATCACCTCTCCCAACGAGCCAAACCTGGCAACGGATGCATCGCCCATGGCTTGCTGCAGCGTTTGTTTCAGCAGCTCTGCCTGCTGTTCTTGCTCTGCTACTGCCTCGTTGAGAGACACCAGGTTAGAGAACGTCTCGACCAGCACCTCGTCCTGGCTGAAGTCGACAACCGTGTCTTTGCCCGGATACAGGCTCCGAAGCGCTCTGGCCGCCGACTCCGAACCATCAGCTGGTGGCTCGATGTCGTTGATAACGTGATCCCAGAACCGGGCTTCCAGTACCACCAAGCGACTGATGACCTCTTCGTCTCGTTCAATGCGGTGGATCTGCAGAGCCTGACCGCACAACAGCACCGCCACATCTGCTGCCTGCTTCCCCGTCACTGCCAACTGGTGCTGTACCTGCAGTTGTACGTACTCAGGCACCCCGTCCTTCCAGAGCCGGGAGCCGAATTCCCCTGCCGTCTTACACTCGAGAATCTGGACCTCTGGCGAACCGACCACCTCACGATCGAGATTGGCCAGCATGTGCGGGAAGGTCGGGTGCTGCAGAACGGCATTGACCCGGCGTACCCGGTTGCCCGTGCGCTCCTGGTAAGCCGTGGCCACCATGGGTTCGAGCAGGGTTCCCCAGTAGCGGGGATCGTCTTGTCCAGGGGGGATCTCTTCCATCGGCTTGCGCCCCGTCTTCTCCTGCCACAGCTCCAGCTGGCTCTTGTAGGGGTTCAACCCGACGGCGGTGGCGGCATCCGAACTACCGATGCCGCCATTGCGGACCTCCAGCCACTGCTGGCGATCCAGTGAACGCGTATCAACCAAACGCAACGCGGTGTGCTTGCTCATTGGCAATCTCCGGAATAGAAAAGGCCGCCTTGATGGGCGGCCTTGGTCAGGTCTTTCATTTCAAGCTATCGATGTGAGCAAGATGGATGGGCAAACCGACAGCACTGCTCGCTGCAGGTCTGTCAGACCATGCCTTGAGAGGCCATCGAAACCACCTCATGGCTGGTGACAACGAAATGGTCCAACAACCTCACGTCCACGGTGTCCAAGGCAGCCTTCAGCCGCGCCGTGACTGCCCGATCTGACGCAGAGGGCTGCAGGCTACCGCTTGGATGGTTGTGAGCCATGAGTACCGCCGATGCATTGTGGGCAAGTGCCCTCTGAACCACGATCCGAGGATGGACCTCGGCTGCATCAATCGTCCCTGAGAAAAACCGCTCAACTGCGATGAGCTGGAACTGCGTGTTGAGAAAGGCAACCTCGAAATGCTCGCGGTCTTCGCCTCCCAGACGTAGCCGGAAGAACAATGCACCCTGGGTTGCTCCTCCCAGCACCTCCCCTGGCAACGATGCCCGTTTCTGCAGGATCTGCAGCGCCCTCGCAATCGTCCTGTCCTCACGTACCCGGATCCTGCTCTCCTCCTCATTGGATCCGGCCCCTAATGTGGTCATGTGATAGGCCTGCGCTTCCATCAGGCCACCAACTTCATCACTTCATCCCACGCGCGCTGCTTGAGCTGAGCTCCAGCACCGAACCATGCCGCATCACGGCGGTGATCATCGCTACGAGCTCGTCGGTGGTGGTCAACGTACTCCGTGACGCTGTTGAGTACGCCCCAGGCCGTTGCACGGCTGGAAGGCAACAACGCGCCACGACCGCCGCCCTCAAACAGGGCACGGACACTGGCCAGCGCCTGTTCGTTGACGACTTCAGCGGTGGTGCCCTGGCCTTGGTAGGTAAGCACCCGTCGCAACAGACCATCGACCGTATCGGGGTCAACTGGACGGTCACAGAGGGCTTTCATGCGAGACACGAAGTTGTCCCAGGTCGAGACGGTGATCCCCAACTGGCGCTTCACAGCATCCGGATCGAATTGACTACGATGCGGGACCTTGATGGCTCCGCTGCTGTCTCCCAGAGCGATCTGCAGGGTGTTGTTGCACACCACGCGCACCGAGGTGAACTGCGCCGTCGTGGCCAACGTACCGTCACAGGCAGTAGCAAGCAAAAGATAGCCATCCACCCGGTCACGCCCCTTCAGCGAAGTGCTCTGGCCCGTCCGAGCCATGGCCCAGAACTTCTTGCCACCCTTGAGCACCCCCGCCGTCTCCAGTTCAAAGCCACTGTGATGCGTCAGGTCACGGTAGAACTCCAGGATCTCTCCCGGCTGGACAACCTTGAACCGCTTGGAGACGACAGCCAGCGGCTCCCTGGTATCGGAGCGATAGAGCACCTTCTGCTCCGGGAAGGAGTGGATGGCACCGATGGCATTGCTACCGGTGATGAAGCGGACCTCGGAGTCCTCGATCTGCCAATCCATGCCTGCCTGACGCTTCCAGACCTCAATGGGCTGGTGCTGTTCAAGCTTATTGCCCAGACCATGCCACGGCTTAGCACCCGCATAAGCCATCGTTTCAACCAGATGCATCGTATTTTCCTCGCTTCTTATGGCACAAACGCACAAGGCCCGGACGATGCCGGGCCTTGTGCGTATGCCAATGCAGTATCAATTAAAGGGTTCGATGTCTTCACTGCCCGAAGACAGAGCACACCGAGCAACCGCAGCGATGATGGAGGCTGCGACAACCAAAACACAGTACAGACAATCGGATCTTTCTTTCATACAGCCATACCCAAGGAAGATGCTTCATTGCGGAGCATCGACACGCGAAGCCAGCAACCACCGGCATCAACTAGGTAATATGTGTTTGAAATTATTTTGAATAACTGAAACCCCAGCTACCATCACACTAGATTCGAAATACTTCCTCAGCCATATTGTCGAGCTTCTCCTTGACAGCTCTCCAGTTAGGCATGTGTCGATCAAGTGTCCGATAGAACTTTGGACTGTGATTGTGGTGAAGAAGGTGACACAACTCATGAAGCAGCACGTAGTCGATGCACTCACGTGGGGCCTTCACCAGCAACGGGTTCAGTGTGATGCGGCCCAAGGGTGAGCAACTTCCCCATTGCACAGTCATGAACTGCAGGCGTGTTGATGGAAGCTGCTTGATCCACCGGAGGGGAACTGAAACTACCGCAAGCCGGTCAGCAAACACCTCCCGCGCTCGCTGGCGATACCAGACATCCAACGCTTTTTTGATCTTGGCTGGCGCTTGCTCTGGTGTCGTCACGACGATGAAAGCACCCCGCATCCTAGCTTGGGCCTTTGATCCTGCGTCGATAACAACCTTCAGGCGATAACGCCGGCCCAGGTAGTGCAATGATTCACCACTCACGTACTCTCTAGGCAGCACATGGGCCAATCGCACCTTGGCAGCACTGACATGCTGACTGATCCAACGCGCACGTTTTTTCACCGCAGCCAAAACCTCTGCCAATGGTGCCGTATCGGAGGCATCCACCAGCACGCGTGCGTCCGGCTCCACATGAATGGCGACACGCGTCACTGACCGTGATGGCTGACGGCGCAGATGAAACGCAATGACTTCATCGCCATAAGCGATGCGGTGCTGGGATAGTTGTTCACACATCGGCATGCTCAAGACCTGATCAAACCGATACGCGTGATCTGGATCACTTGCTCGACCACCAACTTGGCGTTGTCCAAGCCCAGCGTGCCAAACAACAGGGGCAACAGACCCTTGCGAATGGCAGCCTCAATGTTCTGTGGGTTAAGTGAGTTCTCTGCCACTGCGTCGCGCACCACGGTGTCCATGGCAATCGCTTGTTGCACCAGCTTGTCCTTCAAATCCCCATTCAACCCTGCAAAGGTCTCGTCCCCCAGCACGAGACGCATTGCGCCAAAGTAGACCTTGGCATTTGGCTTGTCTGCCAAAGCATCCGGCAGATCCGGGGCGGAACGGGCGTCCAGCTTTTCTTCAAAGGACTTGAACAGGGCGTACTGCTTCAATGGATGGTCGAACATGGCCTCCGCTTCAGCGATGGCCTGACGCAGCAGCTCGCCAAACACTTTCTGTGCATAGGGGTCGGCCGCCAGCTCCTGCTCGATGGTTTTGCGCAGCCGGGTACGGATCATGTCCGTCTCGTTGCGCGTTTTCTCTTCCGACCAGTCCTTCGGGTCTTCCGCCTGCCCCAATTGGTGCACCAGATAGACGCCATCAGGGTCTCGCACTTCCGTTCCGATGACCTGTTTGTCCACCAGCTTTCGGATTTGCTCTTCAAAGACGCTGTAATCCACCGTCTCCATCGCATCACGACGAGCGGTCTGGCGCAGCTCGGTGAAGAAGCGGAGATCAGCCTTGTACCGGGCGATCTGCGCTTCAGAAAAGCTCTTGTCCTCGAAGAAGCTGCGGGATGAAAGCGCTGTCTGCAAGCACAGGCCAAATGCTGTCAGTGCCTCGTAGAAGTCGTCTCGCAGCTTCTGCCGCTCGTCATACTCCTCGCCATCGCTACCCTTCACAAATTTCGGTGCCAGTACCTGCCGGTACTGCTCGCTGTCGAGCTTGTTGGTTACCGACTTGAAGAACGACCACAGTGCATCGTGCAAAGCAGGCAGGCGCTTGTACTCCGTGTTGAACTGTCGGCACAGGCCCTCCAGGTCGCTGATGTCAAAGCCGCCTTGCGTGCGAGCTTCCAAGTCCTGGTAGGAGCGGATGGCAGTGTCGAGTTCCTTCAAGATCCCTCGATAGTCCACCAGTACGCCGTAACGCTTGGCGTCATGCAGGCGGTTGACGCGTGCCACGGCCTGAATCAGATTGTGTCCTTTCAGGGGCTTGTCGATGTACAGCACCGTGTTGCGGGGCTCATCAAAGCCCGTCAGCAGCTTGTCTACAACGATCAGCAAGTCAGGGGCACCGTCCGTACCAAAGTCACTGACCACCTGCTTCTCATAGGTCTCGGCATCGTTGCCGCAGGTGGCCATGGCTTGCTTCCACCACTTTTGCACCTCGGGCAGCGTGTCCTCGTCCACATCGGAATTGCCTTCACGCGTGTCCGGGGCCGAGATCACCACCGCACTGGTCACCAAGCCGGTGTCGTCCAGCGCCTTCTTGTAGCGAATGGCGTCGAGCTTGCTGTCGGTGGCAACCTGTCCCTTCAGGCCAAGACCCAGCTTTTTGATGTTCTCGTTGAAGTGGGTGGCGATGTCCCAGGCAATCAACTCAATGCGGTTGGCTGCACCGTAGATGGCGCCCTTCTTGGCGAACTTCTTTTTCAGGTCGGTGCGCTGGGCATCGCTGAGGTTGCTGGTGATCTTCTCGAACCAGCGGTTCACCGCCTCTTCGTTGATGTCCAACTCGGGTACACGCTCTTCGTACAGCAGCGGGGCCACGGTTTCGTCCTCCACCGCGCGCTGCATGGTGTAGGCATGCACGATGGGGCCGAACTTGTTGGCCGTCTTTTCGTCCTTGAGCAACGGGGTGCCGGTGAAGGCGATGTAGGCCGCCTTGGGCAGCGCCTTCTTCATGCGCTCATGCGTTTCACCGCCATGGCTGCGGTGGCCTTCGTCCACCAGCACAATCATGTCGGCCGAGTCGTTGCGGCACTCCGGCAGTTTGGATGCCGAATTGAACTTGTGTACCAGCGTGAAGGTGATGCGCTCCGTGCCAGTACCAATACGCTTAGCCAAGTCGCGCCCAGAAAGAATGCGGCTTTTTTCACCCTCTTTTTGCGTGGCGATACTGGAGCCAAAGGCGCCACCGGTCATGAAGTTACGGGCAAGCTGGGTTTCCAGGTCAATGCGGTCGGTCACCACCACTATGCGGCATTCCTTCAAGGCATCCACCAGCAGTAGCGCCTTGGTCAGGAACACCATAGTGAAGCTTTTGCCCGACCCCGTGGTGTGCCACACCACGCCACCCTCGCGGCCACCGCCTTGTGATTCGGGCTTCTTCTGGCTGATGCGTGCCAGCAGCGCACGGATGCCAAAGAACTGCTGGTAGCGGGCCACGATCTTGCCCACCTTGCGGTCGAACAGGACATAGCCGCGCAGGAATTCGAGCAGCCGTGCCGGGTTCAACAAGCTCACCAGCAAGCGGTCCTGCTCGGTAGCCTGCATGGCGGCGCTCCACAGCGTGTCGAAGTACGCGGCCAGCTCGGCAGGCTTGCCGTCGAACAGCGCAGTGCGCACATCCGGCTTCAACGCCTGGTTTTTGAGCGCCTGCAGGTGGGCCTCGTCAAACTCCTCTTCACGCCACTTGGCCCAGAACTTGGCCGCCGTGTGGGTGGTGCCGTAGCGCCCCTCGGTCTGGCTGATGGACAGCAGCAGCTGTGCATAGGCAAATAGGTTGGGAATCTCATCAGGCCGCTGGTTGCGCAGGTGCTGGCTGATGCCCTCCGTCACCATCGCCTTGGCGGGGTGGCTGCCGCCGCCCGACTCCGGCCGCTTGGCCTCAATGACGACCAGCGGGATGCCGTTCACGTACGCCACCACATCGGGCGTTCGGTGGTGCGTGCCCTGCGCGGCCAGCACCTCCAGCTCTTCGGTCACATCCCAAAGGTTGGCCGTGGCGTCAGTCCAATCGATGACCGCTATGGTCGGCTGGTGCTTTTTGCCATCGGGCATGAACTCCGTCACCGTGATGCCCAGCGCCAGCTTGCCATACAGCCGCTCATTGGCGGGCATCAGCCCTTCAGCCAGACTGAGCGCCGACAACTCCCGCACGATCTGGTCGATGCCGCTGGGCGACAACGGGTACCACTGGCCCTTGTATTCGTAGCGCCGGGTTTGCAGCACCTCGATCAGCCGGGGCTTGAACAGCACCTCGCGCGTGCTGCCGCGCAGAGTCAGCGCCTGCGCCGTGGTCAGAAAGTTCCAGCCCAGGTTGCACAGCAGGTGCAGCGCGGGCAGGTGGGCGCTGTACTGCTCTCGGGAGTTGGGCGTGGTGTTCATGCCTGCGCCTCGGTTTCGGCTTCGGGCAGCTTGACGCGGCGTTTGCCAGTCAGGAGCTGGGACATCAGGGCGGATTTTTCTTGTCGCAAGGCCTGCACTTGAGCCTGCAGCCGCGCCTCCTCAGCCCTGGCGACATTGATGACCTCGGCAATGCGCCGCTGCTCTGGCGCGTTGGGAATGTGGAGCTGCAGTTTGAAGAAGTCTGTCACGCTCACGTTCAGCAGGCCGTGGTTTCGCGCACCTTCTTGTGCGACGCCTTCAATCTCCTGATTCAGCAGGCCCGCTTCAAAGTAATGACGGAAGAAGTCGAAGTCGGCGTCCACGTCGTCGCGCAATTTGAAGCAGAGGTACAGGCTCGACACAACACCCGCGTCATAGTCCAGAAGTGGCTTGATGGCCCCCATCGGGTAGCCTGTCGAATAGCTCTTGTTGTAAGCGAAGTCATACCGATACAGCAGCGTGTAGCCACTGAGGTTGGCACTGGCGACGGACTTGTTGAAGTAGTCGCGTTGACTGATGAGCCCATGCTCCGCCGAGATCGTCAACACATTGGTGTTCTGCGTGTTGTTTTTGCGCGTAACCCTTTCAAAGACGGCATCGAAATCCACGTAACGCCACTTACCCGTGAACCCAGGAAAACGGCGGCGGCCTGACAACATCGACACCATCAGGTCACGGGTGCACCGCTGGCTGTTCGCCAGCAGCCGCTCCGCAGTGGCGATGGCTTGATCCCAGGTCGAAAGGATTTCGGCGATGCGGCGCTGCTCGCAGTAAGGGGGCACTGGAACACCCAAACCCTTGATGATTCCTCCGTTCAGGTTTTTTTGTGTCCCGGCATTGCCCAGTTCGCGCAGCTCCTCGTATTGAGAGGTCAGGTACTGAAAGTAGAAGTCAACGTCGTGCTTGTCCCGTAGTTGGATCGCTGCACAAGCTTGATTAGTCGCGGCGTCAATGCTCAGTTTCGCAACCTGCCCCCGCGTCTTACCCTGCCCATACATGGCCATCAACAGCGTGCCCGGTGGAAAGAGCTTGGCTGAGGAATTCTGCAAACCCGCTGCGGTGATCTTTTCGACGGTGTCAGTGATTGTGTTGAATTGAATCTCGCCGGTCGTGACCCAGGGCACATCGCCGCCCCAGTAGTCAGGTCGGCTTCGATCAGGGGTTCCGCCCGAAGTGACACGGGCAATTTCGCCCAGCGTTGAACGGCGCCATGACTTAGGCAGCATCACGGCTTCCCTTCTTTTTTGTCAGCCGCTTTGCGACCTTGCCCAACTCCTCCAAGGCGCCATCATCTGCCGATGCCGCACCCAGCATGCGAACAGCAAATGTTTCCCCCTCAGCCTCCAGCGCCACACGTCGCTGCTCTGCAAACTGCTCGTACTCACTCTGCGCATGAGCCACCGCCTGCTTGTGCGACACCTTGCCGGCACCCACCAGCACCTGGCGGTCATTGAAGCTGAGGAAGGCATCGAGCTTTTCGGCCCAATCTTTCAGGAACACCTCTTTGCGGCGCGTGGCTTGGTCTTCAGCAAAGTCCAGCCACATGGTGACGATGCGGTTCAGCTCGGTGATTTCCTGCTCGTTCAGGTAGTTCTTGGCCACTCCCACGTCGGCCTTCTGCACGTGGGCCTTGCGGGTGGTGGTCAGGCCCATGTTGGGCTGGGTGTGGTCGGCGCGGGTGCGGATGATCTCGGCGGCGGTCTGGCCCGATACGGCGTAGTGCAGCTTGTTCTGGATGATGCGGAAAAAGGCGGTGGTCTCGGGCAGCGTGGGTGCGTAATCAGCCGCCAGGGCGAAGATTTCGCGCACCCTCAGGTACATGCGACGCTCGCTGGCGCGGATGTCGCGGATGCGCTCCAACAACTCGCCGAAGCGGTCTGGTAGTACAGAGTCACCCACAGGCGGGTTCTTCAGGCGCACGTCGTCGAGCACGAAGCCCTTGAGGAGGTATTCGCTCAAGTTGGCCGTGGCCCATTGGCGGAACTGAGTGCCGCGTGCCGAGCGCGCCCGGTAGCCCACGGCCAAGATGACCTCCAGGCTATAGAAGCGCACATTGCGGCGGACGAGCCGGCCACCCTCCTGGCGAACTTGTAAGCTGGACTTACAAGTTGCCTCGGGGTCTGCCTCCCCCTCGGCGTAAATGGCTTTCACATGCTGGGTGACGTTCTGTGGCGTGGTCTGGAACAGCGTGGCAATTTCTGCCTGGCTGAGCCAAAGCGAGCCGCCATCGGCCCGCATTTCAACACGGGTGAGGCCGTCGTCAGTGGTGTAGAGAACGAATTCGCCCTGGCTTTCGGCGCTGGCTGATGCCTGCAACTCCACCGATGCAGCCATCGCCTTGGTCGGCTTGCTGGGTTTTGGTGTTTTACTCATAGCCCAGCTCCTTCAGGTAGACGGCCATCTGAGCTTCCAGGCTGGCCAGCTCGGCCTTGAGCTGCTCGCGCTCCTTGCGCACGGCCACCAGGTCGATTTCGGCTTCTTCCTCAAAGGTGTCCACATAGCGCGGGATGTTGAGGTTGAAGTCGTTCTCGGCAATCTCGGCAGGCGTGGCGAGGTAGGCGTACTTGTCCACGCTTTGCCGTGTGGCGACGGTATCCAGGATGCGCTGCAGGTCAGCTTCGCGCAGCAGGTTCTGGTTCTTGCCGGCCTCGAAGTCACGGCTAGCGTCGATGAACAACACCTTGTCGTCGGCCTTGTTCTTGCGGAACACCAGCACCGCGGCGGGGATGCCGGTGCCGTAGAACAGTTTTTCGGGCAGGCCAATCACCACGTCGAGCAGGTTCTCTTCGATCAACTTCTGGCGAATGCGCCCCTCGGCAGCGCCACGGAACAGCACGCCATGCGGAACAACCACCGCCATCCGGCCGGTGCCTGGCTTCATGGTCTCGATCATGTGCAGGATGAAGGCGTAATCACCCTTAGTACGTGGCGGCACGCCCCGCCGGAAGCGGCTGAACTTGTCGGCATCGGCACCCTCATGCCCCCACTTTTCAAGGCTGAACGGCGGGTTGGCCACCACGATGTCGAAGTGTTTGAGGGCAGCGTCTCCATCCAGCAGCTTGGGGTTGCGGATGGTGTCACCCCATTCGATGCGGTGGTTGTCCTCGCCATGCAGGAACATGTTCATCTTGGCCAGCGCCCAGGTGCTGCCGATGGCTTCCTGCCCATAGAGCGCGTACTTGCGAGAGCCGGTGTTCTCACGAATCAGGCGGCCGCACTTCATCAACAGCGACCCGGAACCGCAGGTGGGGTCACAGATTTCGTCTCCCTCTTGCGGCGCCATCAGGCGAGCCATGAGAGCGGAGACTTCGGGCGGGGTATAGAACTCGCCCGCCTTTTTGCCGCTGGTGGAGGCAAAGTTCTTGATGAGGAATTCGTAGGCATTGCCGATCACATCGAGCTGGCCGACACGGCTGGGGCGCAAGTCCAGCTCGGGCTTGGCGAAGTCTTCCAGCAGGTGGCGCAGGATGTCGTTCTTCTGCTGCTCGTCGCCCAGCTTGTTTGAGTTGAAGCTGATGTCCTGGAACACATCGCGCAGCTTGGTGATGTTGGCCTCTTCGATGGCGTGCAGCGCCTTGTCGATGCGCTCGCCGTTGCCGGGGCTGTGCCGTAGGGCGTGCAAGGCATAGAAGCTGGCACTGGCGGGCAGCACGAAACGCTCGTTTTTGAGCATTTCCTTAATCAGCTCAGGATGATCACCGTACTGCTTCTTGTAGGCGTCGTAGTGGTCCTGCCAGACATCCGACACGTACTTGAGGAACAGCATGGTCAGGACGAAGTCCTTGTAGATGCTCGGGTCCACGGTGCCGCGGAAGGTGTCGCAGGCGGCCCAGACGGCGGCGTTGATCTCGTCCTGGCTTACAGAGACGATTTTGGTGTTTGTACTGTTCATGATGTTTGAGCTCCTGCGTTGTTCAGTGACCGGCCTGCGCAGCATGCGCAAGACTCTCTGCGAGCGCTTGAAGTTGCTGCTCGCGGTTTTGAATGAGTTGATTGAGCGTGTGGCGCTCCTGACGGGCAAGGTCAGCCAGGGCAACGATGCGTTGCTGGTCCGCCAGCGAGGGCACGCACAGCGTGAGCGATTCCAGTACGGGGCGGCGGATACTCAACTGGCTGCTGCCTTCAGCGGCTTGCTGAAGCTGACGCTGAAATGGCGGTTGGTTTATTTGCCACGCCAGGAAAGCAGGCAGCAATAGACCTTGGGAGGCCACTCGGAGCAGAAAGAAGTGAGGGCTGCACACAGCAGGGCTCGGCGGCTCATCAATGCATACGGCATAGAACCGAGCACCTTTAGCGACGAACAGTATGTCCCCAGCCTTGAGCCAGTCAGGTGGTTTGCGGCCTGCAAGCGTGGTGCGCGTGACGTCAGACCATTTGACCCCATGGTCAAGGTCAACATCCCTCATCTGCACCGCCAGAACTTCACCATCGGCCGACTCCTCAATGGAGCCGCGAAAGGGGTAGCCCGCTTGAATGGAGACCAACTCTCCAACCATGAAATTTTCTGCATCAATGTTCATGATGCAAACTCTCGCACGACATCAACGCCAATGCAAGCTTTTTTGCATCAACTCGATTGATGCGATCACCCCCACCCCCTCCTGCCGCTACTCAAGTGAGTAGCGGCAGGAGGGGGTCAGGCGCGCTTAGCGCAGAGCTGGGTAGCTCTGGGCTGTTTTTCACGCAAGCGGTCCAGGTAATCAGCCCATGCCTGCATCATCTTCCGACGCTCTGGCAGGTGCTCTGCACGGTTGTATGCCGCTTTGATGGGATTCCTCTCGGAGTGTGCCAACTGCCGCTCGATGGCATCAGAGGTCCAGCCCATCTCATGCAGCAGGGTGGAAGCCATACTTCGGAAGCCATGACCGGTCATATCGTCCGTGCCATAGCCAAGGCGCCGAAGCGCGGCGTTCACCGTGTTCTCGCTCATCGGATCACGGCCACTCCGTATCGACGGGAACACATAGCAGCCCCTGCCTGCAGCCCGACCAGCAAAGCCGATGCGCGCCACTTGCAGGCGCCACGATGTCCAGAATGGTCCAGCAGCAGCCAATCTTCCGTGGCATACCAGATGGCATACCAGCCAAGCCGAAAATGAAAAAAGCCCTTGAAATTCAAGGGCTTAGTTCAATTATCTGGCGGAGAGGGGGGGATTCGAACCCCCGAGGCGCTATTAACGCCTGCCTGATTTCGAGTCAGGTACATTCAACCGCTCTGCCACCTCTCCAGATGGTCCCCGGCGAACCGGGCTGCGAATAATAAAGGGCATCGGCTGCGCGGACAAGCGGTTTTTAACAAAAAATCACCGCGCGCCATCCACCCGCTGCATTCGGCACGATAAACCGGCGTCCGCGAGCGCTTGCCGTACACCTCCATGAACGCGATGATGCAGCGACCTTCATCGTTGAAACATAGCCCGCTCGGGCACTCATGATCGAATTTGGACACCTCAGCCATGTCGGCCTGCGCCGCCAGCTCAATGAAGACACCTACTACGGTGACGGCGAGCTGGGGCTGTGGCTGATAGCCGATGGCATGGGCGGCCACGCCTGCGGCGAGGTTGCCAGCGCGTTGGCGCGCGAAACCATCGTCCGCGAAGTCCGCAGCGGTGCTGCCCTGGTTCAAGCCATCCGCACTGCCGACGAAGAAATCATCCGCACCTCGCGCCGTCGCATTGACAGCCTGCCCATGGGCACCACCGTGGTGGCCGCGCGCGTGCAGGGCAACCGTTTTGAAGTGGCTTGGGTGGGCGACAGCCGTGCCTATCTGTGGCGCGACGGCAAGCTGGCCCAGCTCAGCCAGGACCACAGCTATGTGCAGGAGCTGATCGCGCAGGGCACGCTAACCGCCGAGCAGGCCCGCGCCCACCCGCACCGCAATGTGGTGACCCAGGCGCTGGGCGTGACCGACCCGGCCCACCTCAACGTCGCCACCATGACCGGCGAACTGCGCCCGGGCATGCAGCTGCTGATCTGCAGTGACGGCCTCACCGAGGAAGTGGACGATGCCGGCCTCAGCCAGGCGTTGGCCCACGGCGACTGCAGCGCGCAGGAATGCGTGGACGCACTGATCGCCGCCGCGCTGGATGGCGGCGGCTCGGACAACGTCACCGCCATCCTGGTCCGCTGCCACTAAGGCGACGGGCCGGCCCGGCTTTCAGGCAGGCCCGCGTAGACCGGCGTGATTCAAGCCGTTTCGCTGGCTGCCGGTACCGGCTCGCCATCCCACCAGGCGTGGCCGGCCTTCTTGCGCAGCCGGGCCAGGCGCGCCTCATGTGCTTCATGCTCGGACGCGGTAACCAGCACGCGCGGCCGTGGCAGCAGCACCGAGGCATCGAATGCCTGGGCGACGCCGCCTGCATTGCCCGACTCGGCTTCCGGCTGACCAAAGCCGATCTCTTCCTGGCCCGAGGTCAGCGCGATGTAGACGTCGGCCAGGATCTGCGCATCGAGCAGGCCGCCATGCAGGGTGCGGTGGGCGTTGTCCACGCCCAGGCGCCGGCACAGCGCATCCAGCGAATTGCGCTGCCCCGGGTAACGCTCGCGCGCCATGGCCAGGGTATCGGTCACCGTCACCCGGCTGGCCAGGCGGCCCTTGCCGGCCAGGCTCATCTCGTTTTCGAGGAAGCCCATGTCGAACGAGGCGTTGTGGATGATCAGCTCCGCACCATCCACATAGGCCAGGAACTCATCCACCACTTCCTCGAAGCGCGGCTTGTCGGCAAGGAAATCCAGCGACAAGCCGGTGACTTCCGCCGCGCCGGATTCAAAGTCGCAATCCGGCTTCAGGTAACGGTGGAAGTTGTTGCCGCTGGGGCGCCGCTCAAGCAGCTCCACGCAGCCGATTTCGACCACGCGGTTACCCTTCTTCCATTCCAGGCCGGTGGTTTCGGTATCAAGGACAATCTGGCGCATCGCTTACCTCAGTTGCTCGCGGCGCCAGCGCGCACGCGGATTGCAGCATCGCGGGCCAGCTGGTCCACGCGTTCGTTGTCCGGGTCACCGGAGTGGCCCTTGACCCAGCGCCAGTCGATCTGGTGCCGCTGGGTGGCCTCGTGCAGGCGCTCCCACAGGTCGCGGTTCTTGACCGGGTCGCCGCCGGCGGTTTTCCAGTTGCGCCGCACCCAGCCCGGCATCCACTCGGTGATGCCCTGGCGCACGTACTGCGAATCGGTGAACAGGATGATGTTGCAGGGCTCGCTCAGCGTTTCCAGGCCCATGATCGCGGCCATCAACTCCATCCGGTTGTTGGTGGTATGGCCTTCGCCGCCGGACAGTTCGCGCTCATGGCCTTTGTAGCGCAGCAAGGCGCCCCAGCCGCCAGGCCCGGGATTGCCGAGGCAGGCGCCATCGGTATGTACTTCAATTGACTTCATAGTGTTCCGTTGAATTCAGGTCGCCACCGGGCCGCGCCAACTGACGCGACTGGCCTTGATCGGGCCGATGAAAGCCTCGGTGCGTTTTTCAGCTTCCAGCACGCACAACGCGCGCAGGGCCGGCAGAGCCGTGCCCGGAGTGTTGCCCGACTGCGTCCACAGCGGGCCATAGTGCCGCAGCGAGCGACATCGTATGCCTTGCCGCTGCAAAAGTGCCCTGCATCGCCCCACCGCTGGTGGCCGCGCGCCCTGCCATTGCCAATGCGCGCGGTACGGACTGCAGCGGTTGAGTACGGTCATCCAGATCCGCCCGCCGGGCATCAACACCCGCGCGCATTCGGACAACAAGGGCTCCAGTTCCTCAGCTGCGGCATGTTCAATGACGATGGCCTTGACCGACTCGCTGGGCAGCGGCAACGGCAAGGCACAGCGCATATCCCCTGCCCAGCCGGGTGCCTGCGGGTTGCGGTGCAGGCGCAGGCCACGCCCCTGCGGCAACTGCTCCGGCAGCCAGGCAACGCTGGGGGCCAGCCACAGCCACGGCGGCGCGGGAAATCCGCGCATCTGTTCAGACAGCAGCCGTTGCTCCCATTCCCGCATCGCCTGCGCCCCGGCTTTCTCAAACCAGGGCGAGACTGCAGCTTGACGGGGGGGCGGGGCGGCAGGCATTTTCCAATTCTATGCGACTGATCGCCCTGCCCGCATTCCAGGACAACTACATCTGGGCGTTGCAAACGCCCGATGAGCGCACGATTTTCGTCGACCCAGGCCAGGCCGGGCCGGTATTGGAAGCCGCCGCGCAAGGCATGCAGCCCGCTGCCGTCCTGCTCACCCACCACCACGACGACCATATCGGCGGGGTGGCGGAGCTGCGCCAGCGCTGGCCGCGGCTGCGGGTGATCGCGCCGAAAGATGAACGCATCGCCTTGGATTGTGAACGAGTCAGCGAGGGCGACAGGGTAGAATTGTCCGGCTTCGGTTTCACCGTGATGGAAGTCCCCGGTCACACCCGAAGCCACATTGCCTACTACGGCCACGACCATTTGTTCTGTGGCGACATGTTGTTCAGCTTGGGCTGTGGACGCATGTTTGAAGGTACGCCGGCCCAGATGTTGGCCTCGCTACGGCGAATGGCCGCCCTGCCCCCACAGACACTGGTCTGCTGCGGGCACGAATACACGCTGGCCAATGCCGTGTTTGCGCGGCATGTCGACCCCACCAACGCGGCATTGCAACGCCGCCAACAGGAAGCCTCGGACATGCGCAGCAGTTCTCGTCCTACCGTTCCCGCCGTATTGGCCGGTGAACTCCAATGCAATCCCTTTCTGCGTACCACCGATACCGCCATCATCGCAGCGATCGCGGCGCGGCTTGGTCGCGCGCCCACTGATGAAGTGGAAGTTTTCGCCGAATTGCGGCGGTGGAAAGACGGTTTTACCGCATGAGGCGGCTCTGTCTGCCGTTGGCGCTGGGGATGTTGCTGAGCGCGGTCGGAAACACCACCGCCCAAGCCCTCCCGGTCAGCGCCGGCATGACCCAGAACGTCGCCGCGCTCACCGCACTACCGCTGGACCCGGCATTGCTGCCGGCCCCGACCACCCGTAACGGACGCGAGATCTTCGCCAACTTCCGTGAGGGCCTGGCTGCACCACAGTGCGACGCCGAAGCCACCAGCGCACGCTGGCGCAAGCAGTTCTCGCACGCCCCGTCACGGCTGGGCAATGTCGAGGATGATGCGCTGCCGCTGTTCGGCTATGTGGTCGATGAACTGCGCGCGGCCAACCTGCCAACCGAATTCGCGCTGATCCCGTTCGTCGAAAGCGGCTACCGCCCCGGCGCCCGCAACGCCAGCGGCCCGGCCGGGCTGTGGCAGTTCATCGCCACCACCGCGCGCAACCACCGCGTACCGATGGAAAAGGGCTATGACGGCCGCCTGTCGGCGGTGGATTCCACCCGCGCGGCAGTGCGCTACCTGAAAACCCTGCACGGCATGTTTGCCGGCGACTGGCAACTGGCGGTGATGGCTTACAACGCCGGTGAGTACCGCATCCTGCAGTCACTGCGTCGTGGTGGCATGAATGCCCAGAACGCCAACGCTGCCGAGCTGCCGGGGCTGTCGCCGATCACCTACGCCTATGTCGAGAAGCTGCATGCACTGGCCTGCGTGCTTGAGCAGGCCGAGCACGAGCCTGACCTGATGGCCTCGCTGGACCGGCAGGTGCCGATCCTGAAGGGCCATACGCTGCCGGCCAACACCACGCTGGCCGCCTGGTCGGCACAGAACGCCTTGGACCCGGCTCGCATCGCCCGGCTCAATCCGGCCCTGACCAGTTCGCGCTCCGGCACCCGCGTACTGGCACCGGCCGCCGCCATTGGCAGCGTTGAGACAGACAACCGCGACAGCGTGCTGGTGGCCACCCGCGACGCCGCGCCTGCAGCGGCTCCGGCAGCCACAGTGGCCTCGGCCAGCAGTCGCCCGACAGCGGCTGCACGCAGCGTGGCATCGGCCAGCAGCAATGGCCGCCGCCATACCGTGCGCAGCGGCGAATCGGCCTGGACCATCGCCCGCCGCTACGGCATTTCGGTCAAGACCCTGCTGTCATCCAACAACCTCGATGCCAGCGCCGTGCTGAAGCCCGGCATGGTGCTGCGTTACGAGGAAGTGCGCTGAGCCCGGAAGCGACTGTAGGAGCGGCGTAAGCCGCGAAGCTGGGGGCAATCGAATTGCCGCAATCTGCGCAATCAGATGGATGATTTCCCAGCCAATACCGTTACCGCATGCAAACCAGAAGCCCGGCCATTGGCCGGGCTTCTGCGTTTCATGTAGTGCCGAGCCTGTCATGTAGTGCCGAGCATGGCCCGACACGCGTTTGTGGGAGCGGTATCAGCCGCGAAGCTGGGAGTAATGAAATTGCTGGCATGTCCGCTATCGGGTGGAACTTGAGCTTCGCGGCTTACGCCGCTCCCACAGCTATCGGTTGGGTGCACCGGTACGGCCCCTGCCGAGCCATGGCCCGGCACGCGTTTGTAGGAGCGGCGTAAGCCGCGAAGCTGGCGGCAATGAAACTGGCGGAATGCCCGCAGTCGGATGGATCGTTAGCTTCGCGGCTCACGCCGCTCCCACACCTATCGGTCGAGCGCACCGGGAATGCCCCTGCCGAGCATGGCTCGGCACTACAGGCTGTGCTTGTAGGAGTGGCGTCAGCCGCGAAGCTGGGAGTAATGAAATTGCTGGCATGTCCGCAATAGGGTGGATCTTGAGCCTCGCGGCTCACGCCGCTCCCACAGCTATCGGTCGAGCGCACCGGGAATGCCCCTGCCGAGCATGGCTCGGCACTACAGGGCTGCGTTTGTGGGAGCGGTGTGAGCCGCGAAGCTGGGAGTAGTGAAATTGCCTGCATGCCCGCAATCGGGTGGATCTTGAGCTTCGCGGCTCACGGCGCTCCCACAGCTATCGGTCGAGCGCGCCGGGAACGCCCCTGCCGAGCATGGCTCGGCACTACAACAAACAAAAAGCCCGGCGATGCCGGGCTTTTTGCGTTTACTGCAGCGCGTTGATCAGAGCTGCGATTCTTCGACCTGCACCTTGTAGCGCTTGCGCATGCCATCGACGTAGGCCTTGGCAGCCGCTGCACCGTCAATCTGGCTCAGCTGCTGCTTCAGCATGGTCTGCTGCTGCTCCGGTACTTCAGCCGGGTTGCCCGGGGTCACCTTGGTCACCGCGAACACCGCATAACGGCCCGGCTCCATCTCGACCTTGCCATAGCTGGGCTTGTCGCCTGCCGGGGCGGCCGCGGTGAACACCACACGGTTCGCTTCAGCGGTCGGCATCGGTGCGTTGCGCGGCAGGCCCGGCATCGGCAGCAACTGCAGCTGCTCGGACGCAGCCAGGGCCCGCAGCGTCTGGCCAGCGGCCAGCTTGGCCAGCAACGCATCGGCGGCCTTCTTCGAGGCCTCTTCGGTACGGTGTGCGCGCACCGCGGCAATCACCTGCTCACGCGCCTGTGCCAGCGGGATCGCCTGCTCCGGAGTGTGCTCGGTGACGCGGATCATCACGTTGTGGTTCGTGCCCAGCTCGATCGGGTCGCTGACCGTGCCGTCTTCCTTCAGTGCATCGGAGAACACGGCCTTCAGCACCGCCGGGTTGGCCGCGATACCGCTGGCAGTGCCACGGTTGAACGGACCCAGGGTCTGCACCGGCAGGCCCACTTCCTTGGCGGCCGA
Organism: Stenotrophomonas nitritireducens; assembly: GCF_001700965.1. Classification (NCBI taxonomy): domain Bacteria; kingdom Pseudomonadati; phylum Pseudomonadota; class Gammaproteobacteria; order Lysobacterales; family Lysobacteraceae; genus Stenotrophomonas; species Stenotrophomonas nitritireducens. Next base: position 3,424,099 of record NZ_CP016756.1, on the reverse strand, counting down.
ACCCAGCTCGGTCGGGTTCTTGTAGACCAGGTCAACCAGACGGCCGCTCAGCTCGTTGAACGCTTTTTCGCTGTCGGCCTGCAACTGCTCGGCGGCCAGCTGGTCACGTACTTCCTCGAACGGACGGCCTTCGCCACCCTTGATCTCGCGCAGCTTCAGCACGTGGTAGCCGAACTCGGTCTTGACCGGGCCAACCACCTCACCTGCCTTCATCGCGAACAGCGCATCTTCGAACGGCTTGACCATCACGCCGCGCTCAACCCAACCCAGGTCGCCACCGGCATCCTTGGAACCGGGATCTTCCGAGTTGGCCTTGGCCAATGCGGCGAAATCCGCGCCCGGCTGCTTGGCTTCGGCCGCCAGCTTGTTGGCCTTGGCCTCGGCGGCTTTTTCGTCGCTGCCGGTGGGAATCAAAATGTGCGAGGCCAGGCGTTGGTCGGCGCTGACAAAACGCATCTTCTCGTCTTCGTAGCGCTGGCGCAGGGTGGCCTCGTCGGCCGCAGCCACCGCCGGCATGTTGGCGGCGTTGATTTCGACGTATTCAATTGTGGCGCTTTCCGGCTGGCGGAAATCCTTCGGGTGCGCCTTGTACCACTGGTCGATCTCGGCATCGCTGACCGCTGCGGTGTCGGCGGCAACCGCCGGCAACAGCGCGAATTCAACGTCGCGGGTTTCGCCCAGCAGCTTCAGCAGACGCTCGCTTTCACCCTTGGTCACGAAGCCCGACTCGGCCAGTGCGGACGGAATGATCGACTGCTGCAGGCTGCTGCGCACCAGCTGCTCGAACATGGCCGGCGTGCGCGGCGGCATGCTCTGCGCCAGCGCCAGGCGGTACTGGTCCGGATCGAACTTGCCATCCTTCTGGAATGCCGGGATCGCGGCGATGTAATCGCGCACGGCCTTGTCGCCGATGACGATATGCGCGTCTTCCGCAGCCAGGCGCACAACCTGCTCGTCGATCAGCTGATCGAGCACGGCGCGCTTGTTCTCGGCGGTTTCAAATTCGCGCGGGTCGAAGTTGTCGCCCTGCTGCTCGCGCGCTTGCAGGCGTGCCTGCTCGAAGCGCGCACGGAAGTCCTCGACGCTGACCTCGTGGTGCTTCCACAGGAAGGACATCGGCCACCACGACGGTGCCGAGGTCCACCACGACGGCGGTGCCGACACCTTGGCAACGTTCTGTGCGCCGACGCCACCGAGGTAGCTGTTGTCGATCACAAACAGGAACGGGATCATCAACAGGCCCATGATCACCGTAACGATCCAGCCTGAGGTCTTGTCGCGAAGTTTCTGCAGCATGGGAAAATCGAGGCCTGAGTGGCGAGCCGGGCAGTTTAACCCGCTTCCTGCCCCGCGCCCAACTCAGCCGCTGCCAACAATGAACCAAAAAAAAGCCCCCGGCTTGCGCCGAGGGCTTTGAGACAACTGGCGGAGCGGACGGGACTCGAACCCGCGACCTCCGGCGTGACAGGCCAGCATTCTAACCAACTGAACTACCGCTCCACATTTGACTCGACCACCACCGGTTACCCGGGGCGCGCGCTCCGAAAAGCGACTTGATTAAATGGCGGAGCGGACGGGACTCGAACCCGCGACCTCCGG